>CAYWHP010000012.1:0-43595 GCA_964457845.1 uncultured Porphyromonadaceae bacterium
AGGTGCCGGGTTTCCAGGCTGTCGTAGTGTGGCATGTCTCACACAGCACCGGCATGCCTGCTGCGGCGTGGTTGGGTGCTGCGGCGGATGCGAACTTCGCGGCGTGGCAGGAGTTGCAATCGGTGGGCATCGGGTTGAACCCGTTTTTATGGCAGGTTGCGCAAACAACCGATGTATGCGCTCCGGTGAGCGGGAATCCGGTGTTCGCATGGTTGAAGGCCGCATTCAGCCAATTGTCGGCATTGTGGCACATTTTGCAATCCACAGGATAACTCTTCGACTTATGGTCTTTGGCATTGTCATACTGCACCTGATGGCACGCGAGGCACTCCTGGCGGGCCGTCAGCAGGGTTCCCTTGTGGCAGGAGGAACATTGGGCTACCCGCTGGTGGCCGCCTGTGAGGGCAAACCCGGTTGTGGCATGGCTGAAGGTGCCCGGTTTCCAGGCGGTGGTGGTATGGCAGGTTTCGCAGAGGACCGGAAAGCCTGCTGCGGTATGATTAGGCGTTACGGCAGTGGTGAATTTCGAAGCATGGCAGGAATTGCAGTCGGCCGGCATCGGTTTGAATCCATCCTTGTGGCAGGTTGCACAAACAACCGATGAATGTGCGCCTGTAAGCGGAAAACCTGTAGTTGTATGGTTGAAGGCTGCATTCATCCAGTTGTCGGAGTTGTGGCAAAGCCGGCAATCCACCGGAAACGATTTCGATTTATGGTCCTTGGCATTGTCGTACTGAACCTGGTGACATGCCACGCATTCGGTGCGGGTATTGAGTACGGTTCCCTTGTGGCATTGAGCGCATTGTGCTACCCGCGCATGGCCTCCCGCAAGCGGATATCCGGTTGAGGTGTGGTTGAATGCCGAAGGTTTCCAGGCAGTGGTGTTGTGGCAGGTTTCGCACTGAACCGGCAGCCCGGCCAGGGTGTGGTTGGGGGTTTGCGCGGCGGTAAAGGCGGGGGCATGACAGGTATTGCACTCTGTGGAAATCCCGCGGTAACCGCCGGAGTGGCAAAGAGCACAGTCTTTCCCGGCATGAGAACCCGTAAGCGGGAATTTACTCAGGGCATGATCAAAGGTAATTTCGGTCCATACATTGCTGCTGTGGCACAGCTGGCACTCCGCCGGATAGGCCCTGGATTTGTGTTCTTTGGCGTTGTCAAACTGGGCCTGATGACAGCTAATGCACTGCGGCTGCGTGTTGACCACCGTTCCTTTATGGCAATCGGAGCACTGCTGAACACGGGTATGCCCGCCGATCAGTTCGAAACCGGTGGTTATGTGATTGAATGTTGATGGTTTCCACGCCGTTGTGTTATGACAGGGCTCACACAGCGTGGGTAGTCCTGCTGTGGCATGGGCCGGGGCCTGTGCCTTGTCGAAGTCGGGTTTGTGACAGGAGTTGCAGTCCATCGGGAGAGCGGCAAATCCGTTTTTGTGGCAATCAAGGCACTCCTTGCCGGTGTGGCCGCCGGTAAGCGGGAAATCGGTCTGCGAATGGTTGAAGCTCCCCTCCTTATCGCCGCGGGGGTGACAGGTAAAACAGGCCAGGCTGTTATACTGATATCCCTGGGTCTCCTTGTGCTCATCATCCGTTCTGGCCTTGGAATGCTCATGACACTCGATGCAGGTAAATACGGCATAATTGCCCTGCACTTTGTGGCATTCGGTGCAATCGTTCCACTCCCCTGAATGATTGCCGCTGTAAACAGGGAAAAAGCGGGAATCATGCTCGGCAAACCGTGCCGGTTTCCATCCGGGATTGGTTGTATGGCAATCCTGGCAGACGACGCGAATATTGATCTGCTGGTGGTTGGGCGAGGTGGTTTCCGCATAATCCTTCTGGTGGCAGGAATTGCAATCGGTTGAAAGCTTGGCGTAGCTGCCATCCTTGTGGCAGTCGGTGCAGCTGATGGCATGGCCTTGGGTAAGCGGGAAGAAGCTGTGTTCAATATCAATTCCGGTCCATCCTCCCGAGGTGGCTTTGTGGCATTTTATGCAGTCGGTGCTGTGCCCGGCCAGCTGATGGTTGGGCTTTGTGGTAGCAAGATAAGTTTCACGGTGGCAGTCGATGCATTCGATACCGAGCGGCTCAAACCGCCTGAGCGAACCCGACTTATGGCACTGTTTGCAATCGGCCTTCTGATGGGCGCCGGTCAGTGGAAACCGGCTCTGCCGGTGGATATCGCTGATGTTCTCAACGATCCAGGATTTAGGGGTATGGCAGCGGGAGCAATCCGGTCCGAGCGTTGCTTCATGCAGGTCATCGTGGCAATCGCGGCACTGGCTCTTCGCCAGCGCGAATTCCAGCGATTTATGGCAGCCCCGGCAATCAACCCTGTAATGCTGGCCAACAAGCTTGAAGCCTGTGGTGTCATGGTTGAATGTCATCCCCTTTTTGTCTACCGTCCATCCTTTGGAGGTATGGCAAACCGAGCAGTCGACCTCAAAGCTCTTCCCGTGGGGGTTTTGCCCGAAAAGCAACTGAACATAGAGGAGAAAACCTAACGTAAATGACAGTTTATGCATCGTATGTCTCCCATGTAATCCACTTTGTACTGAATATAGGTGCGGCCCCCTTCGGTAACGGGCTTATGGCACTTTACGCAGGCAACGTCCTTATGGTTGGCATCGAGCCTGAACCTGGCGTTGTCATGATTGAACTGAACAGGCTTCCACTTTTCATTGGTGTGGCAGCGAGTACACTTGTTTCCTTCATCCGATTCGAACTGACCGTTATGCTCATCGGTATGGCATTCGGTGCACAGACCCTTAAGACTCGAAAACCGCTGCTGAACCACCCCGGAATCGTCCGGCACGAAATGGCACTTTCTGCAGCTGGTTAGCGCATGCCTACCGGTAAGCTTGAAATCAGTCTTGTTATGGTCAAACTGAACTTTGGTCCAGAGGGTTACTTCGTGACAATTGGTACATTCATCACTCCCGAAGTACTTTATATCGATTTTATTTTCATGAATGTTTTTATGGCAGTCAACGCAGCGCTTTTTCAAATCCTTAAAAACCCATTCCGTGCCCTTTTTGTGGCAGCTGAAGCAGGGTGTCGCAAGGTGCGCTCCGGCAAGCGGATACGCGGTTTGGTTGTGCCTTTCGATGGTAAACGCCGACGTGGTAAAGCCGGCCACGGAATGACAATCCTTGCAGTCGCCTGATTTACCGGGCTTTTTGAACTGCCCCTTGTGATAATCCTTGTGGCAGTTGGAGCAAAGGCTGAAATTTATTTTTGTTGTTAACGACTCCTTGTGGCACGATTTGCAGGCCACCGTGGTGTGCTTCCCGCGAAGGGGAAAATCGGTCTTGTCGTGGTTAAAGGTATTCATCCCGGCCACTTTCTTGAATGACTCCTCGTTGTGGCACTTCCGGCAGTCCTGCCCAAACTTGTTCTGGTGCACATCCTTGTGGCAATCGGTGCACTTTGCAAAGGCAATCCCCTTGAATTTGGGCGTTTTCTTGCCGTTAACCTCACTGACCTTGTGGCACTTGGTACACTCAACGGTGCGATGACTGCCGGTAAGCGGGAATTTCGACTTCGAGTGGTCGAAACCGGTAACGGGTTTAAATGCGTCGGAATTGTGGCAAAGCAGGCAATTGCCCGGCAGTGTTTGCTGATGGAAATCCGCATGGCAATCGAGGCAGGCCGTCCCCAGCCCCAGGTAGCTGCCGGTGGCTTTGCGCGATTTCTTTACCTTGATATTTTCGCTCTTGTGGCAGGCGGTGCAGCTGATCCGGCCATGTTTTCCCTGAAGTTCATAGCCCGCTTTGCGGTGATCAAACTGGGCCGTATCGAACCTGACGATCTGGAAATTTCTGCCATGATGCTCATTATGACAGGAATAGCACTCCTTGCCGGTTACATCTGCAGAAGAGTGGTATCCTCTTTTCAGATTGACAAGTTCCCTGATCTCGGTATGACATTCCAAACACTTTACCGAAACCACCTTCTTGCCAACCTCGTGGCATTTGCTACAGTTTGAGATCCCATCGAGGCTTGCATGTGCACGTG
Organism: uncultured Porphyromonadaceae bacterium; assembly: GCA_964457845.1. GTDB lineage: Bacteria > Bacteroidota > Bacteroidia > Bacteroidales > UBA12481 > UBA12481. The sequence continues at coordinate 4,020 of CAYWHP010000012.1, forward strand.
TGAGATCACCGGGCGAAATCTGGGCATGCAGCGTCAAGGGCAACAGCACAAACAACAGTATGACTATGAATCGGCTATTTCTCATGCTTAAGGATTGCCTCCCCGAATTTTCGTGTGATGCGGATCCCGGCCCTCTCAAGAAACTGGGTGGGAAGCTCACCTCCGGCCAGAATAAAAACCAGGTCATTCGCGATTCGAACAGGAACATCGGGTTGACTTCCCGCATAAATTACATAATCCTCCTCGATTGTCTTCAGATTGGTCCCGAACAGAACCGTCACCCTACCTTCGTCGGCCGCCCTTTTGATCTTCTCTCCGTTTTTCGGTTTGATGCGGGCGAAAGCTTCTCCGCGGTAAGAAAGATAAACCCGGTTGTTATCCGACAGCATGAGTGCCGCTTCGATGGCGGAATCACCGCCGCCGACCACCACCACATTTTTACCTTCTACAATTTCCGGCTCAATTAGCCGGTACGCCACCTTTTCGAGTTCCTCGCCCGGGATACCGAGCTTGCGGGGAGATCCCCTGCGACCGATGGCCATAATCACCCTCCGGGCGGTTACTTCTTCGAAGCCGGTTCCTCCAACCACAAAACACCCATCCTTCATAAGAACAGACTCCACCTTGGCATTTTCGTGTACCACAATGCTATTGGCAGCCAGAACACCCTGCCATAAGGTAAGCAGTTCACCCTTACTCGTCTCCTTCAACCTAACCTTGCCATGCAATGGAAGATCCATTGGCGACGTCATGATGATCTTGCTGCGCGGGAAATTGAAAACAGTTCCCCCAAGGGTATCCTGTTCAAGGGTAAGAACGCTCAGGCGGTTCTTTTTCGCGGCCAGTGTGGCCGAGATACCGGCCGGACCGGATCCGACAACCACCAGATCGTAATCTGCCTTTATCCCTTTGTCGATCGTCCGGGCAAGGTTCTCAACCGCCTGCCGGCCCTGTTCCACCGCATTCTTTATCAGCCCCATCCCACCGATCTCGCCGGCAATGTAAAGTCCGGGCACATTGGTCTCAAATTCCTGGTTTACATGCGGCAGGTCGACCCCCCTCTTCTCGGTACCGATGCAAAGTGTTATCGCCTCAACGGGACAGGCATGGAAACACGCACCATGCCCCACGCAATGTGATGCATTGATGATGGTGGCCTTTCCGTTACGGATGCCCAGAATGTCCTTTTCCGGACAGGCAGTGATGCAGGCACCCGTTCGTATGCAGGTGTTTACATCGACAACGGGGTGCAGCGATACCGGCTCATGCAGCCCCTCTTCTTTCGATATCCTGATCTTTTCATCGGTTACCCGTGTCTGCCGGACCTGCTTCCGCAGATAGACAAACACGATGATCACGATGAGCAGGATCACAGCTGAATAAATGACAATATTTTCTACAAGTACTTCCATAACGCTAAAAAACCCAACGGTAACCAAGTACAAGCACAATACCAACATGAATAAGCATAACAACCAGCATGGCCAGCGCAAAAGGAAGGTGCGCCACATGCCAGTATTCCATCAGGCTGCGCATCGACTGCAACATGGCAATCCGGCGGTTGATGGTGATCTCGCTCTCAAGCAACTTGCATGCCCTGGCAAAATTTTCGCGGGTAAGATTCTCCCTGCGAAGTTCCTGTTTCAGGCGCTTGTAAATTTTACGGTCACCCCAATAACTGGTCCACAACCGGGCAATGAGGTTCTTCCCTGCGGGCACCGGCCTATCCTTGAAAGCATTCTGCAGCAGTTCCGATAAATTTTCTCCGAGCTCGCCCGATTCGCTTATGGCGGTCGTAAGTTCGGCTTTCATCACACAGAGTTCATTCAGGCTGAGCTCCCGGCCTTCTACCGACCGGGGAATCTGGATATAAATAAAACGCCCGATTACCCCGCTCAGGACAACCGCAATCATGCTCCAGAAACTGATTGCGACAATTCCTCCGAATTTGAATGAGGTGTGGAAAATCACGAAAACAGGCCCGAGAACGCAAAGAAAAATATGGAATTCGAGCCAATGTTTGAGGTAACCCATACGAGACATCCAGTGGAATCGCTTTCTCGACATGTAGGTTACAAGGCCGGTGATTATCATCAGCGATCCTGCAATACCGTATCCATGACCAAGATAGCCGCTTGGCTTAAGCTGTTCATGATTCGCGTGAAAATAGCGGTTGTCCATGCTGATGCCGTAGTAATTCATCCCGATATATGTGAGGGCAATTACCGAAACGATCACAATAATGACCATTACGGACAGGTATATGCGGTGAGTCGTTCTATTCATGGGTTCCTGCGTAACAAACGGCCAAAATTAGCCATTGTTGCCCACAACCCCTCACTAACAACTCAAAATGGCCGAACTATTCCATCAAAACACAATATAAGTACCTGAAACCGCGAAGGTAAAGGGAATTGCCTGCAGTAACCGGTGAAGCATGGAAAGTATCGTCCAGCTTGTTGGTGGCTACCAGTTCGAAAGCAGGACCTGTTTTGACTACGTTGACGGTGCCTTCCGCGGCAATATACAAGTTGCCGCCTGCTGCGGTTGGTGATGAATAGATATTTACGATACCCGGCAGGGGCTGATTGGAATAGTTGACCTTTCCATCTTTCGCATCAAGGCAATTCAGGGTGCCGTTATTCGCCTTCAGGAAATAGAGCCGTCCGTCAACCAAAACCGGGCTTGGTGTGTAAGGAGTGTCCTGAAGATATTTCCACTTGATGACGTCGGTGGTGGTTATGTCTCCCTTTGCACGGGCCAGGTCGATCGCCAGCAAAGCATTGCCGCGATATCCGCTCATTACGAAAAGCATCCCGTCGGCATAAACGGGGTTCGGGATCACGTTCCTGGTGAGGCCGGCACACTCCCATACAAGCTCGCCGGTTTCAAGATCATAACTGCGCACTTTGGTTGTTGCCGCGGTAATCACCTGAGCGCGACCGTTCACTTCAAGGATAAGCGGACTCGCCCATGAGCTCTTCTCTTCCCTGTCGGCCTTCCAGACATCCTTTCCGGTTTTCTTGTCGAGGGCAACGATGAATGAGCCGGCCTCGTGATCCCACACCACTACGACCTTGTTCCCGTAAACCGACGGTGAATTGCCCTCGCCGAAGCTCATAACCATTTCCATCTGGCCGAAATCCCTTTCCCACAACACCTTGCCGTTGAAATCAAGGCAATATATCCCCCGTGAGCCGAAATAGGCATAAATAAACTCGCCGTCGGTAACGGGTGAATTCGATGCCCAGCTCCCCAGGTTATGTGTTCTTTCAAGAGGAATTTCCTCCCTGACAGTGGTCGCCCACTGAATTTTACCGGTTGTCCGGTCGACGGAAATCACCTGAAACGTATGGATAAATTCGGTGGAACTCGAAGGTGGTCCCATCCGGCCTTCTTCCTGCTGCGGTGCATCGGCAGCCGGCTTCTTGTCGGTTGGAACGGCAGTCAGCAAAATAATCTGGTTACCCCAGATGATCGGTGTTGCATGGCCCTTTCCGGGTATCTCTGTTTTCCATTTGATGTTCTTCGTTTCACTGAACTCGGTTGGTGGATTTCCAATAACGGCGGCTCCGGTTTCAAGCGGTCCGCGCCACTGCATCCAGTTCTTGCCGGCTTCGGCAGACACGGTTTGGGCGCCAAGATGCCCGGCTGTAAGGATCAAAACACCTGCCGATACGCTTTTCAACCAGTTAAGTTGCTTAACCATAGATAATTATGTATTACACGATTAATAATCTGAAAATGGAATCCGGTCATTTATCCTTAATGCAGCGTACAGAGAAGCCGCTGGTACGGAAATCGTTGAACCGGCCGATGGCTCCCTGGTTGTAATAAAGATACCTCCGGTAAGCCGACTCATCATCATATTCGCTTGATGTCCAAAATGTTGCAAAGCCACCCATTCCCAGGAATCCTCCGGTGGCATAACGGTAACCGGCAGCCAGGGCGCTGAAACTCGACGAGTTGGACCCGTTTCCGTCGCTGTCCCAGCCGGCTTCAAACTTGATCTTTTTCCCGACATCACCGGAGAAGCGCCACCCTGTTGAATCGAGTTCCACCGGATTCATTCCCAGGGCCATTTCCATGCTTTTCCACTCCTGGTCATCGGGAAGGTGCCAGCCGGGCGGGCATATATCACGTCCGTTGCCCATCGTGTCGGAAACAGCTGTATTCCAGTCGTACAGACAGCCGTATTTGGCAAAGTTTTCGGTTAAGCGCGCGGCTGCCGGATCAAATCCGGAATACCCGTAAACCCAGATCCCACCCTGGTTAAAGGTGGGAGCCACACGCGGTAAAAAGGCCAGGTTTTCTGCCATCCAGATCTGGCTGGAAATCCGTACGGCCTGATATTCATGATTGTCGCGCGTATCGTTAAAACGAAACGGCTCCGGCACCGCTACATTAAACTGGTATTCCACGGCTTCAAGGTAAACCAGCGTCTCCATCCGTGCCCTGACATCGTCGCGTACAATCAGCCTGGTGAGCCCGAAGGGTATTCCGGAAATTTCGTATGAACCGTCGGAATTCGACACATTCCTGAGTTCACTGTCGGAATTGTCGGGGTTAAGGATGGTAATGGTGTGAAACTGTTTCGGCGCATTCGACATGTTTCCGAAAATATTTCCATAAAGCCTGCAGGTATATTTCGGAGAAGTGATCTTAACGACGACGCTGTTCTGGCCTTCCCTCACCATGATGTCTGTTTGTCCGGTGATGAAATCCTCCTTGTCGGTGGTAATCGTTTGCCTCCCCACCCTGACACCGTCGATTTCAAAAGTCCCGTCGAGTGCGGTAGTATCGGATTTTCCATCGATGTGAACAATGGCACCGCCTACCGGAACCTTGCATCCGGTAAACTGGGCAACTCCCGACAGCTTCGCGAACCGTACGGCTACCACAGGGATCAGGAGGGTGTCCATTGTCATGTCCTTGCCATCGGAAACCGTTACATAAACAGCATAATCCCTGTCGGAAACGGTTGCGGGAGCCGTCCATACGGCCTCATTGCGGTCGGGGTTTTCTAAGGTCCCTTCGGGAGCACTCCATTGGTAGGTGAGCGCATCAAATTCCGGATCGGAGGCCTCTACCCTCAAGGTGAAACTATTGTTGCCGATACCAGGCAGCCTGGCAAATTCGGTTGTTACAATACGGGGGGCCAGGTTCTTTTCACAAGAGGCGGCTGCCATAATCATTACCGGAACCAGCAGCACCCATAGACGGGGATAGAACGGATTTCTTTTCATGGCTGCTATATTCCTCCGTGAAATTTACCCCGGGAATCTGCGAAATTGAGCCTTTTCGTGAACCTGCCGATCGAAATGGAGTCCACCTCATCGGGTTTGAGGGCCTTGCCGAACAGCGTGAACTTGTAACGGCTTGCAAAGAGGCCTACCCCGCCGTTGCGGATATTGTTGAACTCCGGGGTATAAAGAAATTTGGAATCGGGATCCTGCACGCGCTGGTAAAGCAACAAGTTTGAATCGGCCAGCTGGATCATGAAATCCACACCAATTGCAATTCGCTTTGCACCGGGCAATTCCGGGATCTCGCGCTGAATAAACCGCAGCAGGAAATTATCGCCCAGAAAGCTGAGCTTGTCGAAATCGGGATCCTGATCCTTTTCGCTGAATACCTGCTGATATTCGATGTATTTGCGGGAGGTCACGGTGCCAAGGGTCTCCAGGTAAAGAAACCTGACGATCTGCGGATATTTGCTGGGTGTAAGGTCGATCGCATAGTCGAAACGCTCCGGATGATACAGGTTATAGCGTGTTTTTCGCTGTTCCGTGCTGTAGGCCTCCGTAAGGTTCCAGGATCCGAGCGGCTGAATGCGTGATGTCACCGTCATGTTTTCTTTCTCAAAGTGCACCCTCAGTTCATAATCAAAACGCGCAAAAATCGCCTCTGTAGTCTTGAACAGGTAATGGCCTTCGGTGGCAAATCGTCCCGTATCCTTGGTAATTTCGTTAGTCGGGTGCAGGCGGATAGGCTGCTCCATAATGCTTCCGTCGAGCGTATCGAATCGGTAAAGCTCCACCGTCAGATCTTCAGGGGAATAATAGACAGAATCGGTATTCCGGGAAAAATTATAGGCATTCTCCTGGCAAACATAACTTTTCTGAATACGCACATACTGTGCACTGTCCTTGGGATTTAGCACACACATCACATAGGGTGTGGAACTGGACGGGGCGGTCGGATCAAACGTGGCATCGCACGAAGCTGCAATCAGCACCAGGATGGCCACCAGGGAAAGACGGGCAGTTGTCATAGTCAGGTTTCTGTTTTATAACATCTCAAATGTATATTATTTGAGAACGAATACAAACCTACCGCCGCTTCCGCCGCAAGCCACCTGCAAGCAGCAGAACACCGGTAAGGACCGCCACGCCGCCACCCACCATCTTCATGCCTGATTCGTTGTTGACTTTGGTCTTCGGCTTCACCGAATTCTCTGTAATCGAACGGATTGCAGATGATATCTCCTGTTCCACCCGCGCCACGGCCGTCTGCTTAACCTGATAGCCGTCGTACGCTAAATAACATCCGCCGGCGATCAGAATAATACCGGCTATTGCAATGATTGCTTTCATTCGAAACTGTTTTGAATTTTATTAGTAACCAAGCATTTCGTTCAACAAGCGGACCGAGGTCAGCATGCACGACTCGCAGACCGTCTGATGGAGGTTCTCCGTTTTCGCCTGCTCACGCCCTTCGGGTGTTGCCAGGTCGCATCGGATCAGCTCGTCGCACTGGTCGGAGCCATGCTGCTCAATGAACCGGCTATTAAACACCCTGACCATTTCATAGGATTTCTCCTTCAGCTCAAGGTTATCCCTGAACAATCTGCTGTTATGCATTCCAATCACCATATAGGCTCCGGTTACCACGCCACACGTGCCCTGCAACCGTCCCATCCCGCCCCCGAACCCGGCCGACGCCCCCAGGGCGGCTTCAGCATCATATCCTCCCCTTTCGGCAAAAGCGGCAAATACCGCCTGCGCACAATTCAGGCCACCCCGAAATGCGGACACCGAGATTTCCTCAGGATTATTCATTTGCAGTAGTTGTTAGGGGCGAAAAATAACAAAAGCATGCGAACTATTCACCCCCTATTTATTGACGTTCGCCGAAAAGTATGCCTGAGCCTGCAAACACAAATCTTCAGGAAAACATCATTGGTCAAATATGACGCGGCCCATTCCGGTGATGCCGCTACCTATTTGTATATTTAACCGGAATCAACAGGAATGGATTGACATGCAGAAACACGCAACAGCTGTCGGAATTACCGGGAGCATTATTGATACGATGAATGAGGCAATACCTTTGGCGAAAAGTGCGGTCCCGCATAAAAGGATCAGGCGGGAGAACGAAAGTGAAGCCAATTTCAGGACCTTCTTCGATGCCATTTCCGATCTGGTTTTTGTAGCAGATCACCAGGGACAAATCTTTTTTTTTAACAAATCCGTCCCGGTCCAGCTTGGTTATTCGCCGGCGGAATTGCGAAAAATGCATATTCTCGATGTGCATCCCAGGGAATACCATGATGAGGCGGTAACCATTTTTGACGACATGTTCAAAGGGAAGCGCAACTTTTGCCCCCTGCCCCTGGCAAAAAAGGACGGAACCTTCCTGCCCGTTGAAACCCGCGTATGGTTTGGGAAATGGGATGGGAAGGAGTGTATCTTCGGCCTAAGTAAAAACCTGACTGCAGAGCAGGAGGCCCACCAGCGTTTTGAACGGCTTTTCAGGCACAACCCCGTTTCCATGGCCCTTTCGGAATTGCCGGACCGGCAATTTATGGATGTTAATGACACCTTCCTTAAAACGTTCGGATACAGCACCAGCGAAGTGATCGGCAAAACGGTGGGTGATCTGAAACTGTTTACCGATCCTGTTAAACACGATGCGGTGGCAAACAAACTCACAGCAGAGGGATCGGTCTCAGGCGAGGAGCTGTCACTCCGCTGCAAGGACGGAGCAATTATCCACGGTATCTTTTCAGGCGATGTCATACGCTCTCACGGGAAAACCTATTTCCTCACGGTAATGGTCGACATCACCGGCCGAAAAAGGGCGGAATCCCTGCTTGCCAAACAATCGGAGGAGTTGAAAACCCTGAATGCCACAAAAGACAAATTTTTTTCCATCATGACCCACGACCTCCGGAATCCGTTCAACAGCATTCTGGGGTTCAGCGAGCTTCTCCTCACACAGACGGCACAAAAGGACTACGTGCGGATTGAACAATACGCGGTCCATATCCGAAACTCTTCCAAACGCGCCATGAGCCTGCTCAAAAATATATTCGACTGGTCGCGCTCCCAAACAGGGCGAATGGAATACGCTCCATGTAGTCTTCTTCTCGAAGGACAAGTGCAGGAGGCAATCGGTCTCATCAAGGATTCTGCTATTCAAAAATCACTCCGGTTATCCAGCACGATCGATCCTGATCTGGCTGTTTTTGCCGACCCTGCCATGATCGGCACCATTTTAAGGAACCTGATTTCTAATGCGGTTAAATTTACCCTTCCGGGCGGGACAGTTATTGTTGAAGCTGTTCGTAACGGTGACAGAGTCGAAGTGAAGGTATCCGACACGGGTGTCGGAATCGATGAGGAAAGCCTGGCAAACCTGTTCCGGATCGGTGAAAATCGTTCCACAATGGGCACTTTTAAAGAACCCGGTACGGGCCTGGGACTTATCCTTTGCAAAGAATTTGTCGACAAGCACGGTGAATCCATATGGGTTGACAGCTTGCCAGGGAAAGGAAGTACGTTTCACTTCACGCTTAAAACAACCGCAAGCCAGTAACCATTTAACGCGGCTGTCAGAACCGCAGCGAAAGACAGCTTAACCCGCCGTCAAGTTTGCGAAACTCCGACATATCAAGCTCCAAAATCCGGTATCCGGCTGAAGCAATCCGTGCCGCCGTTGCAGGATTGCCCATCGGAACCAGAACAGTTCCGTTTACCCACAATGAATTGGCAGCGTAAGCTTCCGAATCAGAAACTTCGAAGCGGTTAAAACCGCTGAAACCTGAAAATTCTACTAACTCCTTATAAACCAGTAAATTATTGTTTTCCAGATACGAAGATCCGGTTTTGAGATGGAGCAGCTCTTTCAACGGAACCGTCGAACCACTCATTCCGTTCTCCGTAAGAATTTCAATCAGCTGACCGGCCCCTTCCAGGTTGGTTCTGGCCGAAAGGCCGATAAACAGATGGGATCCGGCCATCATCACATCGCCGGCTTCCAGCCTGCCCGGGACCCTGATCTCCCGGATATCATCAAAATAGCCCGACAGCACCTCGCGCATGCATTCGGTTTCACCCCGTCTGGACTCGGCTCCGGGATTCGTTATTACCGCGAATCCGGGCAAACAGAGCGCTACATCCTCCATGAAAACCGAATCCGGAAACCGGCTGTCGCTCTCAAGTACGCGCACCGTCAGACCGCACTCTTCCATCGCATTCACATACCTGCCATGCTGGATACATGCCAGGTTGTAGTCGGGCCGGCCAAGGCCGGCTGTGGTTATGCCATGAATCATTTCCGGAGATGGCAGGCGAACGATAGCGGTGGTAAAACATTTATTCATTCCGGGCAATATCTTGATTGAAATCAGGGGAAACGCATTTATGCCTCTCTACACCATCATGGTGCGGAGGATCCGTGCGGTTTGAGCGGCACCTTCTGCGGGCAGCTGTGCGGTTGTTGCGATGCCGGAAACCACTTTTGTAATGTTGTGATCTACTTTGCCGGGTTCTCCCCAAACAACGCCCGCGGGGGCCGAAATGTATACCGAGAAGGTGTGATGACCCGTTCCGGGGCGCTCCCCGATAATATGCAGAATTGCACGGTTACCGGGCAGGCTGCCAAAAAGTGCCTCACCAATACGGTAACCGGCACGTACCCGGCCGGAATTCACAACCAGGTGGGTCGGCGACACACGCAGCCCGGCTCCTTCCAGATTATGCCGCACTTCGGCCAGAAATGGCTCAAGATGGCCCTCATCCATTATGGCCAGGGCATCGAGGCCGTCGGAGATGACGATCTGCACATCCTGACGGCCATTGTATTCCTTCCGAAGCTTGCGCACGGCTTCCTCCGAAGCGGCTGAAAGAACCTCCCCCGACTGCGGGTGCAGAATATAATCCATCCGGTCGGCCGACCGGGTGGTTAGCTGAACGGTTTCCCGCAGATTCTTTTTGAATTCGGGCGTAAGAACCGCCCAGATGCATTTGCGGGCATCGGTGTATATCTTTTCGATCGACTCGGCGAGTGCCGGTTCAAGATCCCAGGGATTCTCCCCGTGGCCGGTGGCGACAAAGACACCGTGGCTGCGCACCGTTTTAAGCTGGGCTGCACCCTCCGCCAGAATTGCCGCATCATTTCGGCTGTCTCCCTTGCGCCTGCGGTACTGAAGATATACCGCGGCCGGATTGCCAAAGTTGGCTGCAGGCTTACCTGCCGCATCCAATATTCCCAGCTCGAGAAAGAATTGCTGCATGCGGTCGTTCACCTTAAGCCCGAACTTTTCACGAAGACGAACATGGTCCTGAAAACCGGTGGTCAGGTAACCCAGCATGGGATCGATCTTTGTAGGCAGCGCCATCAGATAGGCCGGGCATGCCGGCATCACCTGGTCGAGACACCAGTCAAGGTCACTAAGCGAAATCTCCATATGAAGCGTTGAACAGACATCGAGCCCGATGGTGAGCCCGTGCAGCTTGCCCATTACGATATCTTCGAGGCAGCAGCGGACCAGCTGTTCCCTATACCGGAACACCTCCGGACCGATGAATCCGGCCACATCATTGAGGTGTACCCAGGGCGATCCTTCATGCCCCGCGCTTTTCCGGGCTTCAGCAACATCGCGGCTAAGGAGTCGTGCGAAACCGTATTTTCTCGATTCATGAATCACCATATCGAAGCCGTGCGAATGCCCGTTGGTAAAATCGGCCCCTTGCCCCGTTTCAAAATAGAGGCCGTATGGGCCCTTCCGCTGGCTGGCATAACCCCGCATTTTATCAAGACTGATATCGAAAGTAGCGTTGGCGGTATCGCTTCCGGCGATGCTCTGAAACCAGATGGCTGTGCTTCCGGGTGCTGCCCTTTCCACTTCGGCCTGAAGGTCGATATGGGCAAGAACGCAATGCGGAAGGGCATCCCCTAACCCGAATGTTTCAAGTATATCCTGAAGGGCCAGTTCGATGGCCTTTAGCGATTCAGGATCGCCGGAAACCGGATTGGTCCCGAGAACGACATCGCCCACTCCGTAGGACCAGCCGTCAAAGACCTGCCAGCGGATGTCGTCGACATCATCGGTAGGAGAATTAGGCTGGACACGGGCACCAAGGTATCCGCGGTCACCGATGCGGCTTCCCGGCAGCGGATTGAATATCCGGGCACCGGCGCGAATCAGCTCATCATTAGGCATCAGCTTTACAAGACAGCCTATTACCTCGCTGTGCAGGCCGGCAGCTATCGCGTGAACCGCTGCCTCCGGGGCAGTGAGAACAGCTTCCCTCACGGCGCCCATCGTCATGCCGGAAACCCGGGCAACAGCTTCTGGGTTGAGCCCGTTCCTGATCAACAGGCCCAGTTGATCGGCAAGAAGCGGGTGAGCGGCAAGGTCTCCTACACGGGTATTATTGAGGAGGCTGCGGGACCTCAAACGTGATGCCTCGTCAGCTGCGGCAACTCCGATAATTTGGTCACCCTCCTTGAAAGCATTGGCAGCACCCAGAATCTGCCGGTAAAAAAGGTCGTCAAAACGTCCCTTCACACGCACCATGTATCCGAAGATATCCTCTCCGGGCAGTGTTTCGGCCAGCACAACACCTTCGGCGCGGGATGCCCCCACGGGAGCTCCATTCCCAATAACACCCTGCACTGCCACAGTACCTGCGCCAGCAGCCACTGCTTTAAGGAAAAACCGCCGGTTGATGATCATATTCAGATCTTTTGCCTGAAGTTCTTGAACTCCTGGGGTGTCACTCCCGTCTCGTCGCGAAAAGCCCTGTTAAAAGAGCTTTTTGAATTAAAGCCGCAAAGCCGTCCTACTGCCTCCAGTGTAAGATTGTTGTTTGCCGGATCGGCAAGAAGCGCCCTGGCCTCGGCAACCCGGTAACGGTTAAGAAACTGGGGGATCGAGCACTTGTAATACGTATTCACCAGGTGGGACAGATACGTTGTGTTGGTTTTCAGTAACTCCGACAACCGCTTCCCCGTAAGCGTCTGGTCACGGTAGATCCGGTTTACTTCGAAGAGTGCATCGAGCCTGAGGCTCAGCGCTGTCATGCTGTCAACAGTCATTGGGAGGCTCGAAGTCTGGTCGGGCAACCTCGATTTGGAAAGCATGGCATCGACCTGGTCGAGCAGCTTCTTCCTGCTGTGTTCAATTTTTGTCACAGGAATAAAGTTAGGCGATTAAATTAAAATATTGTCTATACGGATGGAGATCAGGAAATAAAACCGGTATCACGGTTTCTCTTCCTCGAAATAGACCCCGAGATCTGTTTTGAACCGGCTCAGGTCGGTATTCAGGCTCTTGAGCAGTGCCCTCAAACGGGTAACCTCATTACCCAGCGTGATGTTCATCCGCTTTAAAGACTCGTTGGCCAAACGCAGATGAAGGTGCGTGAGAACCCTTGCCTTGAGCTCCTGCAGGTTAAAGGGCTTGGTGATGTAATCCTGCCCTCCGCTTTCGAATCCCTGAATAATGCTATCCTCATCGGATTTGGCAGTAATGAAAAGTACCGGGATGTCCCTGGTTTTTGGCTCTGCCCTGATCCTGCGGCAGGTGGTAAAGCCATCGATACCCGGCATCATGATGTCGAGCAGAATCAGTTCCGGCCTGTTTTCTACCGCCAGTGTTAAAGCCTCCATGCCATTGGTAGCATAAAGCAGCTCAATATTCATGCTGCTCAGTGCGTTCGCAATAAGCTGGAGATTCGAAGGATTGTCATCCACAATCAGGACTTTGCCCGGAATGTGCTCAGCGTGTTCGCTCATATTGTCAGTTATCAGATTGATTATCTTCCCGGAGGCCGGTAAATGGCTCAAGCCCGGAGAAGCCGTTAAGGTGTGATTCGATGCCCTGAATGTCGAAAAAATCCAGACAACGTGCAAGATCCGCCGAAATAACCGCTAGTGGGGCGGATTGCCTCATTTCCAAAAAATGGTTCACTGCTTTCGAGAGTTTGCCGATATCCGTCAGGCTGTGCGAAGAAACCGCACGGAGGAGCCAGGGCCAGACCTGGTCGAAGAAAAGGCCTGCCATCTCGGGTGTTTCGCGAAGTTCCTCCGCCAGGCGGCCATAATGGGATTGTTGCTCAAGACTACGGCCTGATCCGCTGCCGGTTGCCATGGAGCCGGCAACAGAATTCAGGAACGCCATCCTGTTCAACGGTCCAGACAAAAATGAATCGAAAAGTCCTGAATCCCCGCCAACATCATCCGGGCTCCCTAATGCAATGACCGGCAGCCCGGATACTGCCGGATTCAGGCGAATTTCCCCGATGATCCCGGCAGCCGCGCGAAAAGATGTGCCTAGGCTGATAATCAGCAGGTCGGGCCGGAATTCCATGACCAGACCGGGAACCTCATTTTCATTTGTCACTTTTATGATCTGGGGATTCATCGGAAAAAGGAATTCACACAACTGGGTTACCCGACTTTCATCGTCATCAGCAATCATGATGCTCTTGCCCCGGAAGTCGGGCAAACCGGCGGGCAGGTCAGTGCTGTCGGAGCCATCCTGCATCTCCTGCTGAAATTTGCAATAGATGCCAGGAAGGTAAAGAACAAACTCAGAGCCTTTACCTTCCTGCGATTCAACCCGTATGGAGCCTCCAAACATGTCGGCATACGCCCTCACAATGGAAAGCCCCAAACCGGTTCCAGTAGTGAGCGGAAACTCCTCGTTCTGAATCTGCTCGAAGGATTGGAAAATCTGGTTCAGCCGATCATCCGGGATACCAATACCGGTATCCTTAACCGAAATCAGCAGATCGATGCTCTCTTTGGTGGCATTCTCAAAACCGGCATTTACCGTAATGGAACCACTACATGTAAACTTGACGGCATTCCCAATAATATTATTAAGCATCTGCCTGACTTTCAACTCATCAAGCCGTATCAATCTGGGAAAACCAGGAGAAAGCCGGATGTCGAGTTTAACCGAACCTGTAAGGTTTACCGAGAAGGCCTTAAAAAGGTCGTCCATCATGGTTTGCAGGTCGAATTCGGAATAGTTGAGCTTCACCTTACGCGAATCAATTTTCGCAAAATCAAGCAGGTCATCAATAAGGTGCCGCAGGTGCTTTGAGCTTTTCTGAATCGATGTTAAAAACCCCATCGACCTCGCCGGGAGTTCGGTCATCGACATCAAGTCGGAAAAGCCGATTATGGAATTGAGGGGAGTCCGCAGCTCATGACTCACCTTTGAAATAAACTGACTTTTGGCTTCACTGGCCTTCTGCGCTTTGGCCTTCTCCTCTTCGAGGCTCTTCTGATACTGCTTCTGAGCGGTGATGTCCCTGCCGGTGGCCTGAATCTCCGCCAACACATCCTCCGTATTGCAGATACCGAAGACTTCCCAGCCGAACCAGCGGACACCGCCGGGCAGGCTTATCCCATGCTCGACATAACAGCGGTGGGGAGGTGCCACAAGGCTCTCCGGCAGAATCCCGATTGCTGGCGAGTTTTCGTTTATCGGCACCAGGTTCAGCTCCGAAATGTGCCTGCCGACCAGACTACCCTCCTCCATACCCAGCAAGATGCAGCATGCACGGTTAACAAAAGTGAGCGCTCCGTTAACGCCGATGCGTGCAACAAGATCAACCTGGGCCTCCACCAGGGCCTGGTACCGCTGCTGGCTCGACCGGAGTTCAATCTCCGACTTGCGCCGTTTAAAGGCATTAGCCAGCAAGCCCGTGCAGGTACGCAAAAGCTCAAACATGGCCGGCTCCCATACCCGCTGCCGGTCGCACTGATCGTACCCGATAAACCCGTGCTTTCGATCGGGAGTGAGCATGATCGGCAGCACCAGAATCGACAGAATCCCCTGCGGCTCCAGCATTCCCACAATGTCAGCAGGAAGCTCTTCCGCCATCACCGTGGATTTTATAAACCCATGCTGTTCCAGAAAAACATTCCATTGCGGAATGAATTCGTAAGGAATAACCTGGAGGTTCTGTATCTGCGGCTCTATCCCCGCATTGCACCACTCGTATGTATTGGTGGTTGTTTCGCCCGCTTCGTCGTCTTCAAAAATATAGATCCGGCTAACATCGGAATAGCTGCCAATCATTGACAGCGCCTTATTTATGCTCCCGGCAAAATCATCAATGTAATTTAGCGTCTGCGAAACCAGCGAAAGCAGTTCCTGCCTGAGGAGTGAATCCTCGATGATCTTACGGGAATCCTTGGTAGCCGATATATCAAGGTGTGTTCCCACACCAAGCAGCGGATGGCCTGCCTCATCGAATTCAACCACACGGCCGGCATCACGTATCCAGATGTATTCGCCGGACTTGGTCCGCATCCTGTATTCTGTGAGATATTGCGACACCTCCAGTTTCAGCATCCTGTTCACTTCAAACATCACACGTTCCAGATCATCCGGATGAACAAGCCCGCTCCAGCCGGCTAGGTCATGCCCGACCTCCTCCACGGAGAAACCGATCATATCCAGCCAAACCTGATCGAAGTGAACCTCTCCGGTACTGATATTCCACTCCCAAATGCCTGCACCCGAAGAGTTTAATGCAGATTCTATCATCCGGTACCGGGCTGTAATTTCCTGGTTTCTGTCCATAAATACCGGTAAAACCGGACTTTTATTTTAAAAATCGATTCCAGACTTTTTGATCAAACCCTGTCAGACAAAAATAGGCCCCGGTTGATAATTTAATTAGTAAAAACTTGATCTGATTTATAAATCCGCCGAAATGCCCAATTGTTTCCATTTCACACGGAAATTCCATCAAACAGGACCCATCCGCCAGGGCTCATTCGACATACAATTCCGGATCGAAGCGGGGTGTACAAACCGCAAGAAAAACCAGTTCCCCATCGCCGTTATTGGTGATGCGCTGCCAGACACCCGCTGGAATTGTAATAACATCACCCGGAAGGGCCTCAATCCGCAGATCATCTCCAACCTCAGCCACCCCCTGCCCCTCCAGCATCAGGTACCGTTCGGTTATCCCACGAAGAAAGTGCCAGCGGGTGGTGACCCCTGGCAAAACCCTTACCCGTGCAACCGAAACTTCGGGATCTGAAACGGTGTTGAGCAGCTCCAGAATGTGGCATTGCTCATCGGAAAAATACTCTCCCTTGTTCATTAACTGTTGCATTTCCTAATTTTGACTGAAGTTATACCTTATAAAGGAAACCGCCCCCATGACAAAGCTTATTTTATCAGGCCTGCTGCTGTTGGTAACCGTTATTGGATCCGCACAGCCGGGTCCCGCATTCCCCGGTATCCTCACCGGCCGGTGGAAGGGAACCGTCACATGGATGAGAGCGGGTAAAGCCCCGCAGGAGTTTACCATGAGGCTGAACGTTCAGCCGGCCGACAGCGGAAGGTACACCTGGCAGCTGATCTACGGTGATGATCAGGCCGATAACCGCCCCTACCTCCTTATCCCGGTTGACACGGCCAAAGGGCATTGGGCGGTGGATGAGCGCAATTCCATTGTTCTGGATTCCTGGTGGATCGGCGACACCTTCACCGGCGTATTTTCAGTGCAGGGATCCACAATCCTCGACCAGTACCGCGTGGTTCAGGAAGGCCTGTACGTTGAATTCGTATCGTATGCCACCAATCCGGTGCGTACTTCGGGAGCCGGAACCGCAGAAAGCCCGGCGGTGGAGAGCTATGCGGTGAGGAGCATACAGAGGGGGGTGTTGAAGAGGGTGACGGGTAAGACGTGACGCGTAAACCGTGACGCGTGACGCGTAAACCGTGACGCGTGACGCGCAAACCGTGACGCGTAAACCGTGACGCGTGACGCGTAAACCGTGACGCGTGACGCGTGATGCGTGACGGATGACAAGTGACAAGTGACGAGTGACTAGTGACGTCTTTCGTGTCACGTGTCACGCGTCACGTGTCACGTTATCGAGTCACGTTATCGAGTCACGTGTCACGTTATACCGTCCTCCTCATCTCCTCAACCGTCCTGAATATCACCTCCACCTTTGAATCATCCGTTTCATCGTCCATATTGATGCAGCACACCCCGGTAAGCCAGGGGTTGGCGGAATCCTGCACCAGCCGGATGATGGTATTTTCGAGCTCGGTGTTGCTGAGTCTGTTGAGCGATACCGGATCGAGGCGGATGTTCAGGAAAGTGCACGGGAGGTAACTGCGGAGAAGCGATACATCGCCGCCCCAGCCCACATCGAGAAAGTCGAGGTTTTTGATTTTTCCGAACGAGGGGGCAAAACGGTGCGGGTCCTTACCACAGTAGTGTATGCCAAACGGGCGGTACCTGCTGCTCCATTCGAGATCCTCGGGCATAAGGAATTGTTCGTACTGGTCGGTTGAAATCATCGTGTGGGTGCACTCGGAATGGAGGAAAACCGGCTTTTCGATGTGCCGTACATTCCGGTTTACCGAAACGGAGCTCGTGCCGGTTTGTGCTGCGATAAAAAGGACAAACCGTTCGATCACTCCGGCGATAAGCCGGAACTGGCGAATGGTTTCTTCGGGTTTCAGATAAAAATCAGTAAACACCTGTTCTCCAATCAGATCAAGAGCGACGTTGAGCACTCCGGCCCAGTTTATATCCCCGGTGACAAAGCCGTAGCGAGACTGCAGCCCGGTGATTAACCGGTTAAGATTTTGGAACACTCCCGAGGAGAAGGCCCTGTCGGGAATAACATCAAGCTCCTCCATTCCGGCGGGGATCACCAGCGGAGGCGCATCAGCGCGGTACTCTACCCTGCAGCCCAACATTTCCTGTATGATATAACCCGCTGCCAGGTGCACAGGGCCAATCACAGGCCGATTCTGCCCATGATCAGCGCCAAGACCGAGCCGGCCGAAGCGCTGGTAGAGGAAATCCTCCATTTCACGCTCGCTCTCCACCCGTTTAAGCGGATGGTAAAAGAAGTCCTCATCGAACACGATTCCGGCATGCCGGTGCCACCAGGAGGGATGGAACACCACATCCACAGGGAGCGGACGGGAGGCAATGAATGGATTCCGCGAAAGGGGGTTCATGTCGTTCAGGCGAGGATGCGGGTGAAACCGCCCCGGGTGAGGTTGATATCCATGTTTGGTGCATTCCGTTCCCAGGCTCCGGCAGTAAAATCAGGTATATCAATGGAATTGGAACGGTTGAGCACCGACCATTCGCTGAGCGGGCCGATGGAGCTCCAGGCGGCGGCATCGTATACATCCTGATCGAGCGGAAGGCCGTTGAGCAGGCAATCCACCAGGCGCCAGTCTTCAAGAAGGTCGCCGCCGCCGTGACCGCCCACCTGTTTGGTAAGCTCCCCGATACGGGTGATGATGACCGGTGTATTCTCCTTCACCAGCGCATCGTAGTCGGCTTGCGGGAGCCAGCCGCTGAGGTTTCGCGAGATGCGGGCGGGGAGCGGATACTCCTGTGCGATGGCCTTGGTGCCGGTGATATGGTGAATGGTTGTATGCGGGCCCTGCGGTGAGGTTGCATCGTGCTGGACGAGGATGGTGCGTCCCTTCACGGTGCGGATCAGGGTGCTGTTCATATTACCGCGGAAATTCCTATCGGCGAATTCGTTGAAAAACCCGTCGCCGGCGGCCAGCTCACGGGCTTTCGCCTGCATCATAAAATCGTTGCTTTCTACTGAAACAAGATAATCGAAACGGTCGCCGCGGTTGATATCCATGATCTGGGCCACCGAGCCGAGCCCGTGAGTTGGGTAGATATTTCCCTTTTTCGAGGCATAGAGGCGGAGCCACCACATGTTCCAGTACATCGATTTCGAAAAGTTGTTGCCCATTTTACTGGTGTTGTAAGCGCATTCACCATGAACAACATCCCCGAAAAAACCCTTGCGGGCCAGGTTGAGGGTAAGCAGCTGAAAGAATCCGTACGCATAGTTTTCCAGCATCATGCAATGTTTCCTGGTTCGCTCGGCGGTTTCCACCAGTTTCCAGCACTCCTCCACCGTGGCAGCTGCAGGAACCTCGGAAGCGGCATGTTTGCCGCACTCCATGGCGTAAACGGCCATGTCGGCATGCATGTAGTAGGGAGTAGTTATCATGATCAGGTCGAGATCGGCCTGCTCGCAAAGTTTTCTCCATGCATCCGGAGTGCCGGAATAGAGTTCCGGCTTGTGAATGGTGCCATCGAGGCGCTTCCGGGCGGCTTCCGCCCTTACCGGCAGAAGGTCGCACAAAGCCCGGATCTCAACGCCATCGATCATTCGCATAGTTTCGAGGTGGGAAGGGCCCCGGTTTCCGAGACCGATTATACCGATGCGAACCTTGTTGAGTTTGGGTGCGGCATAGCCCGACATATTGAACCGCTGCCTGTGCTTAACAGCCTTGCCGGCTTCACCGGCAAAGCCCTTCAGCAGGCCGCCGCCGGCCAGACCGATACCGGCCAGGCCCGACCATTTCAGGAATTCCCTCCGGTTATTGCTCATCTGCCGTCGCTTTTATGGGTGTTAAGTATTTTTTAAAAAAGATGAGAAGGCTCGGAACGTCAACAACATGCGCGCCGGGATGGGCCACGAGGCTCACCTTTTCGGGCTGGCTGAAATTATAGTAGATCACTTCGATCTCCTTCATGGCCGCCCTGGCCAGCTCAACAGTAAAATCGGCCGGCGGCTCTTTCAATCCGTTCTGGCACATCAGTGCCCGGGGAGCTGTGAGACAGTAAATATCGGAATAGTCGACAAGCTCACGCAAACCCGGGAATTTCCAGCACATGCAGTGTCCCTGCTCCATCTGGTCCATCCGCGTAAGGAAACCACAGCTTACCGTGGCCACAATCCGGGTATCCATGGCCCCGAGCCACATGGCCATCTCACCGCCCAGCGAAAGCCCCGCACAGCCTATGCGGGTTGAATCAACCGAAAAGCAGGAATAGAGATAATCCACGCAGCGCATACAGTCCCAGAGGCGCTCTCCCATCAGGGTGCGCCCGGCCTCATAAACATCATGCTGGCTGACTACAGGTGCAATCGTCACATAGTTGCGCCTCGCCAGTTCATCGGCAAACCCGTTGTACAGGGAGGCCTTCTCATAGACAATGCCGGGGGTGCCGCCATGCCCGTGCATACATACCACGGCGGGCCACGGACCGGTACTTTTAAGCGGACAGGTGATCAGCACGCGGATCCGCCGGGTTGTTGTTGTATTGAATTCGATCTCCTTCAACAGGTAATCACCCATGTTCTCGGTGCGAATCTCCTTCATATCCAGCGGAATGGATTTACCGGTACCGATGAGGTCCTCCACCTTCATCAGCACAGCCAGTTTTGACCGCAATTCGGCTTGCCAGACTTCGGCTTTTTTGGCCGACCGCGTGGAATACCTCATGGTTCGCTGCTTCTGACCATAAACAGCCATGGCCGGAAGGATCATCAGCAAGGCCATCACCACCGACAACCGGCATGTGATGCGCGAACAGGCAATTGACTTCATGGCAAGATATTTTAACCCCAAGATAATCAATTTCCAAAGGAGAGGCGAAATAAATGCATAAGGTAAAGCGGGGCTCATCGGGACTCTGTCAGCGAAGAAAAACAGTTTGCTGCGCTATTTTCTTCACTGACAGAGTCCCGATGAGCCCCGCTTTACTGCCCTTGATTAAACAGTTATTTCTTCAAAATCCAGACCTGCGAGCCGTAGGTCTCCTTCGCATCGGGAGAAGGCTTCCGGTTGTTGCGGGCATAGTTGGGAATGGCCACCAGCGGATTGCCGTCAGCCCAGGTTCCGTTCAGGGTGATAACACCGCCGAGCAGGTCGGGGCGCCATTCGGTTTTCAGCGGACCGGTGCCGATGGGCTTTTCGATATCCTTATTATCTGCCTCCTCCACATTGTAAACCAGCGGGCCGTACTTGAGTGCAACCCGACCGCGGTCGGCAACGATCCGGTTATCGGCGGTGACCGTCTGGATCTGCATAGGCAACTGCATATCAACCTTATCGCCAGCCTTCCACAACCTGTGGATCTCGGCGTACCCTTTTATAATGTTTACAGGCACAGCTTTTCCGTTCACTTTCAGCGACTTCAGGCCGCTTACCGCAGGCAGGCAGGTGTACAGGTCGCTGGTGGCCCGGTTCGGGACGCGTACATAAAGGGTGAATTCCTTTTGCACCTTAGGGTTCACGATGATGGAAACATCACCGCTCCAGGGGTAGCTGGTTTTCTGAACCATTTCGATATCGGTTCCGGCAACCTTTTCCACCTTCACCTTGCTCCCGATAAAGAGGTTAACATACAGTCCATCGTTTCCCTTCACATAGGTCCATGTGGGTATCATGAGCAGCGTTCGGGGGATGTTGCCCACACAGCAGGGGCACACATGCCAGGAGCCGCGCGGCTGGTTGCCGACCAGCGGATTATCGTAGTAGAAATTCCTGGCCTCCAGGTCGAGCGAACCCAGGAGAGCATTGTAGATGGTTTCTTCGTACTGATCCGCATATTTCGCATCGTGGTAGGCGATATTCATCTTATAATCAAAAAAGATGAGCCCGCAGCTTGAGCAGGCTTCACAATAGGCACGATTGCCGAGCGAGTAATTGCCTCCGAAACCCTCGCTGGTTTCGCCGCTTCCGATTCCGCCGGTTATATATAATTTCTTATTGATGAGGTTATTCCAGAGTGACATCACCGCACCCTGATAATCCGTATCACCCGTTTCGGCAGCCACATCGGCCATTCCGGAATAACTGTAAACTGCCCTTACGGCATGGCCGACGGCCTCATACTGCTGCTGTACGGGAACATGGCTCTGGTCGTACTCCGATCCGCCGCCGCGGTTGTCGAGCAGGAATTTTGCCAGGCTGATGTAGCTGTCGCCGCGGCCGTTACCCTCCATATCATTCACGAACCGGCCGAAGCGCACGAGGCCCTGCTCCATCTGCTGATGACCGTCGTACCAGGGCTTCCTGGCCGGGCCGAGATTTGCTACCCAACAGTCGGCGAGTTTTTTTGCCGCATTGTAGAGACGCTTGTCCTTACCTTCGGTGAGTGTATAATGGTTGATGGCCGATTCGATGAAATAGCCGGCCACATAGCCTTCGTGGTTGCCCCGGGTTTCCGGTGCCCAGCGTTCCTGCCAGCGGGCCGTGTCGCGCAGGGTGAAAGCGGTCTGCAGGTAGCCGTCGGGCTCCTGGGCCGCCAGGATTTTCGGGATCCAGTCATCCAGCGTACGTTTCATTTTCTCCTGCGCGGCAATGATTTCAGGATCACCCATAGGGTCAACCATCAGGGCGATTGACATTGCCTCGACTGTCTGGTGTACCCAGGCATTTGAGAAAACATAGCCTTTATGCTTGCCGTGCGGGAGACCTTTCAGGGCTTTGGCCGCTTCGATGAAGTTGTCCAAGCCACCCTCGCCGGTAGTGATGTCGGTGCGGTTTATCTGGTCGATACACCAGGGGATCCAGTTCACCATCAAAACCTTGGCCCGGGTGTTCCAGAACGGGCTGTCGATAGTGTATCGCTTGGTGTACACTACGTCAAGCCGCTGCGTGGGCGGAGGCAGATGAACTTTTACTGCCAGGTCGGCGGCCGAGGTAAGGCTGCCTTCCGTTACGGTGAGGGTGAGCACATAATCACCGGGCTGGCTGAATGCAGCTGTAGTTGCCAGTGAAGCCGGATCGGCAAATACAACGGGTCCCGGACCCGATTTCCTGGTCCAGATTGTTTTCTGAACCGGAGTTACGGACCGGAGGCTTCCGGATAGCCAGGTTTTTCCTCCGGTCATAACATCCCGGTCGGGACCTGCTTCCACAATCGGTGCAATGTCCGGTGAGCCGGGTGCCTGCCATACGATCCACTCCTGCACATTGTTCGGAAACAAGAGTGAAGAATCTGCCTCTATCCGTAGCTTTGTCGTTGTGACCTCGCTGAAGGTTGTCCTGTTGTATTGGCCATTCGTCAAACCCAGTCCTGAAGGACTTTTCACCGGAACAAATGAGGTGTCGCTGAGATAAAGGATCCTATAGGCCAGGGGGAGGGGAATTCCGCCCTTATAATCCCAAAGGAATACCGAAACCGAGCCGGTGGTGACAGGCTGATTCCATTCGTATTCAACCCATTGGGCCGTTGCCGGCCGCGGTTTGACCTCGGTCGCCAGGGAAGGGTATCCGTCGGGGTCAATCCATCGTTCATTACCGCCATCGTGGGACCGTACCTCATCGAATTTGCCGCGCTCGCAACATTTGCGAGATTTCTTTCCTTGGACAGAGCCGCAGTTCCCTGTGCCGATAGCCCGGCACCAGCGATCATGGCTGGCAGGAAGGCGGCACACATCATGGTTTGCCGGAAGGATTTCATGGTATGCAGTATTAAAATTAGAAGGCAAGTGTGATCAGAGCCGGTTTCGCCGTGTTCGAATGACCTTAAGGTATTTGTCGGCCAGCTTTATCTCAACGGGATTGTCGAAAAGAACGGGTTCGCCATCGATGTGAAACTCCCTTGAGTTCGCAACAAGGGTTGTTCTTTCGCTGGTGCGGATAAATTTCATGTATTTGGAATCGGACAAACGTCCTGTAAACATTTTCACCAAAAACCCCGGGTACAGGTAAAAAGGCATGCGCCTCATCAGGACAATATCGTATATTCCGTCGTTGGGTTTGGCAAACGGGGCAATAAACGCGTAGTTGCCGAACTGTTTGTTGTTTGCAAAACAGATCATCAGAAATTTTCCGCGGATTTCCTTGCCATTGGCAGTCAGGGTCACCTCAACCGGCTTAAAAAGGAAAATCGATCTCAGGACAATGGCAATGTAGGTAAACAGGCCCCTGGTTTTACCGCGGCTGAACCGGTGAGCCACATAGCTGTCGAATCCGACTCCGCCGATATTAATGCACTCCTCACCATTGAGTTCCAGCACATCGAGCGACATGGTTTCCCCGGCATGGATATCCCTCATCAGCGATTTAAGACTTCGTGTAAAACCAAGCTCATAAGCAAAACCGTTGCCTGATCCGTTGGGTACCACTGCAAGGTATTTGTCGGCCCGGTTATAGAGGTACCGGGCAGCTTCATGTACGGTGCCATCACCCCCCACAACAACAAAAACCTTATACTTGTCGAGGTTTCTGTCGAACATTTCCTTTGCTGTTTCGTTGTGCCGCGTGACGATATAGGTAAGCCCCTGGTCGATCTTTTTAAGCTTTTTAATCAGATGCTTATACCTCCGGGTTCCTGAATTCGGATTGATGATAAAAAGAATTTCGGAGTTCTGGATAGTCATCGCGAAGGAAAATAATTGCTAAGATATCAATTTGTTGTTAGCAGTCTGACCCGGCTGCCGGGCGTCAGGTATTCAGCAGCCTGGTTTTTCGTGCCCGGAACTCCTCCTCGGTAAGAATCCCACGCTGCTTGAGATCATAAAGTTTCTCGAGTTCGGCCGGCACATCCAGTCGTTCTGCCGGATGCCCCGAAACCATGGCACCGGCCAGCTCAGCCGCCTGCCTCCTTATCATCTCCTGCTTATACTCCTCCTGCATGCGGGTAATCGAATCCTTCAGGCCGGCAGGCCCCGAAACGAATTCGTAGCCGGTAGCACCCACCTCGGCGGCCGTTTGTATCTGCACATTCCCATAACCGAAAATCTTTCCCCACAGCGATTGCTGATAGGATACATTATTGATCTTGTCGAGCGGGCTCTCCTTGGAATTATTCGAAAACACACCAAACTCATCAATCACGCGCAGGTTTGTTACCACCCAGATATTGAACTTGCGGTCGAACCATTTATAGGTTAAATAAATTGCCGCCACAGGGATTGTAAGCAAACCGTAACCACGGATCAGTATGCCGGCGATTATCGCGGCAAGGGAGAGCAGCACCGGGATCACCAGCACAAACCAGTGCAGGCGGGTAACAAGGATGATCCGTTCATCCTTCTTGAGTTGTGTCTTCATGGGGTCTGGGATTAAGGTTATTCAGCAGCATGGAGGTATATTTCAGTTGCTGGTTGAGATACCGCGTATAAAGCAGGTTCCGGATGCGGAGACCAACTTCATGCAGATCAAATGGTTTCAACAGAAAATCGCGGGCACCCAGCGACATTGCTCGTTGTTTGGCTTCTATGGTTGAATCAGCTGTGAGAACCAGTATAGGCAGGAAGTCATCCGGTACCAGTTGTGCCTTTATCTGCCCGAGGATTTCAAATCCATTGACATGCGGCATAAGCAGGTCAAGCAGCATGATGTCGGGTGAGAAGGATTTAAAAAGGGTTATTACAGTTCGGGGGTGAACGGTTGACTTGATGGCCGAAAAGCCCTGCGTCTCCAGAAAACCGGTTAATATGTCAATATTGGCCTCCTCGTCGTCGACGATCAGTATCCTTGCATTCAGAAAATCTGGTTCTAGCATATCTTGGTGGTCTGATGGATCGTTTACAATTTCGTTGGCCCCGCCAGGTGCTTCCGGATCACAGCAAGCAAAACCTCCCTATTGACCGGTTTAGCGAGATAGTCACTGCAGCCTGCCTCGCGGGCGGATATATTTTCACCCGGCAAAGCGTAGGCTGTTAATGCAATAACGGGAAGTTCGGGCCTGAAAATGCGTATTTCACGGGTTGCGCGGTATCCGTCCATCTCGGGCATCCTTACATCCATCAGGACGAGGTTGATTCTTGGGTTATCCCGGCAAATGGCAATGGCTGCAGACCCAGTAACAGCCCTGACAACCGCAAAGCCAGCCCTTTTCAGAACCATCTTCACGTAATCAAAATTCACCTGGTCGTCTTCGGCTACCAGGATTTCCGTTTTACCGGATTCGGTTGCAGCCGGTTGCGGCTCCGCCCTTGAAGACGCCAGTGAAACCGTCCGGGCGACGGGGAATGTCACAAAAAACACCGATCCAACGTAGGGCTCACTTTCCAGGCGAATCTGACCGCCCAAAATCTCAGTATAGGCTTTTGCAATCGAAAGTCCAAGCCCTGTCCCTTCAAATTGCCGGGTATTCGAAAAATCACCCTGCAGGAAACGCTCGAAAATAATCTGGTGTTTGTCTGGAGCAATCCCCTGGCCGGTGTCGCTGATGGCGAACTCGATCTGGCCATCCCTTTGAACCACCCTTATCCCAACAGAACCCTGACTGGTAAATTTAATCGCATTGTCAATCAAGCTGGAAAGCACAGATGTGAGCTTGGCTTCATCGGTGTATATCTTTTCGAAATTTTGTTCAAGGTCCCATTCGAGCCTGAATTCGAGGCCCTTGCACCTGGCTGCCGGTTCATAAATCCGCTGAATATTCTCAAGGATCACACGCACTCTGGACTGATCCAGTGTAAGATCAGCCTGACCCGCCTGTATCGTTGCGATTTCCACAATATCATTGATGGTTTTAAGGAGCCTGTCGGCACTTTGGTTGATGATCTGTGTATAATCCCTGCGTTCATCCGGTTCAAGGTCATCCTCCTCGAGCAGTGATAAAAATCCCAAAATACCATTAAAGGGAGTCCGGATCTCATGGGAGATGTTGTTGAGAAAGGCAGTCTTTAGCTTGTCACTCTCCTCCGCCTTGATCTTGGCTTCAGTCAATTCCCTGTTAATCCGCTCGAGCTCGCCGGTCCTCTCCCTGACCTTCATTTCAAGCACCTGATTCTGATCAAGCATCTGAGTGTGCAGGAACCTTGCGAATAAAAGGTTTTTGATCCGAAGCCCCACTTCATTCAGGTCAAACGGTTTAGTGAGGAAATCACTGGCACCGCCTGAAAGGGCTTGTTTCTTTGAATCGGAATTAATATCCGCAGTGAGGACAAGAACAGGCAAGTATGTATTCTTTGGTATCACCTTTTTCAGCTGCTCCATCACCTCAAACCCGGTGAGGTAAGGCATTGCAAGGTCGAGCAGGATAAGGTCGGGGTTAAATTCGGCAAACAATTCCAGAACCTTGCGTGAATCCACCGTTGAGCGAATATTCTGATAGCCCTGCATTTCAAGGTATCCTGCCAGAATCTCGATATTCGCTACCTGGTCATCCACGATAAGAATATGTGCACCGAGAAAATCAGAATCAATCATAGCCATGGTCTAAATATTCAGTTACCACTTTAACAAACTCGTGAACATCAAGCGGTTTCGATAAGTACTTTCGTGCGCCGGCGCCAAGAAGCCTGCTGATCTGATCGGGCATTGCATCCGCGGTGACAACGACCACAGGGATGCCCTGCGTGTATTCCTCCGCCTGAAGCCGTCCAAGAACTTCTACACCGTGGGTATCCGGCAGGTTCAGATCGAGCAGGATCAGATCGGGCTTAAATTCCCGGGCAAGCAAAACTGCCTCTTTCCCCGTAATGCTCGAAACCAGTTTAACCCTTGGATAATGGTTGTCAAGTATTTGCCTCACCAACTCAATATTCAGCAAATCGTCTTCAATATACAAAATCAGTCCGGTTTTATCGCGGAACTGTTTTGGAGGCACAAAGACCCCGGCAACAGGTACGGGATGATCCGGATTCTCAGCATAGGGGAGGTCGATCGTGAATTCACTGCCCTTACCCGGTTCACTCTCCAAATGTATCGCACCGCCCATCGCATCGATTAACTTCTTTACCACCGCAAGGCCAAGTCCCGAACCCTCCGTGCCGCGCTGCTCGGCCCCGATACGCTCAAAAGGTCTGAACAGTTTTGGCTGGTCCTCCTTCGATATGCCTATCCCTGTATCACGGACGGAGATCCTAACCGCCGGCATGTCCCCGTCTTTTGCGGGCCGAAGTGCGGTTGAAACGGACACGGATCCGCCTTCGCGGTTGTATTTTATGGCATTGCTAAGCAGGTTAAGCAATACCTGCCTGACACGCTGATTGTCGGTACGAATAAAGTATGCGTTGGCGGGTGAATCGCTGACCGACAGGGTTAGGTTCAGTTTATTGGCAAGTGGCTCCACAATTTCCATCATTTCCCTGATCAGGCTGCCAACCTGCAGCAGCTCGGGTGTAAGCTGGAGATGTCCTGCCTCAATGCTGGAAATATCGAGAACTTCATTGATGAGATTAAGGAGATGGTTTCCACTGACCAGAATATGCCCTATGCCCTTTTTCTGCGAAGGGGAGAGGTCACCCATCTCGAGCAGCTGGGCAAAGCCCAGGATGGAATTAAGCGGGGTGCGCAGTTCATGGCTCATCCTGGAAAGGAATTCGCTTTTGGCCAGGTTTGCCTTCTCGGCCTCGATGCGGGCCAGGCGGGCTTCCTCCTCAGCCATTTTCCGTGCGGTTATGTCAACCAGCATCGTCAGGAAACAGAGATCCTTGCCTACATAGATCAGTTCTGCCGAAAAGAGTCCGATGATGGAGGACCCGTCGCGGCGGCTTACTACGACTTCAAAATCCCTGACCGAACTCTTTTCGGCCAGTTTGGCCCCGATTTCATGGCGCGACATCTGTTCGCGAAACAACCTGAGCTGGCCTGCGGTATGACCGAGAACATCTTCACGGGAAAACCCGAGGGTCTCGAGAAAAGTGTCGTTGATATCTATGAATTTCCCATCCTCAAAACCGGAAATTGCCATCAAAGCTGAATTCGACCGGAACGCCTTCGAAAACTTTTCTTCTGAAAGCTGAATCTTCGACACATCCTTGCTCACCCCGAAGAGCACGGGCATGCCATTCCAGTGGCCCTGCTTGACCCTCGTCTCGACAGGCACGC
This sequence comes from uncultured Porphyromonadaceae bacterium, assembly GCA_964457845.1. Taxonomy (GTDB): domain Bacteria; phylum Bacteroidota; class Bacteroidia; order Bacteroidales; family UBA12481; genus UBA12481. The sequence continues at coordinate 32,872 of CAYWHP010000012.1, forward strand.
GCAGGCCGCTTTTGGTGACCAGCGGAACCGGGCAGAAATCGGCACTGCCTCCCAGCATTTCTCCCACAATTCTGGCTGCCTCGTCACGCCGCTCTTCAGGATGTACCATGAGGACTGACCTCCCCACCAGTTCACTGATGGAATAACCCAGTCTTTCCGTAACCGTGTCATTGGTCTGTATGATATTCGCATCCGTATCGAGAACAAAGAGGAAATCATCTATGGTGTTGAAGAAAGTCTCATAATTGAACCTCGTCTGGTCGAGAAGCACCTCCTTGCGCCGGTTGTTGATCAGGCTTGCCAGCATGTTGCTCCACACCTGCAGGATCAGAACCTCGGACGGTGCAGGTTCCTTCACCTGACGGATGTAGTCGAGCCCGACAAACCCCACCAGTGAATTCTCAATGATGATCGGAATCATAATCGCCGACTTTACCCCCCCCGAGAGCATCCTGTCCCTTTCCGCGGCCCAGGAATCGTCCAGGGCCAAAGGATTGCCTATGATAACATTCTCATGATTTTTGAACTTTTCCAGGAGCCTTGGCATGACTGATGAATCAACTTGCGGCACGATAAGGATCGCCGGCTGGAGCCCTTCGGAGTGCCACTCATGCGTAAACCACCATGTCTGATAGGGATCTTCAGACTCGAAGAGATAGGCTCTGTCGGCGCCCAGAAAGCTGCCGATCCGGCTAAGGGAAAGATTGAGGGCCTGTGAAATTTCCGAGCCTGAGATACCCGTCAGCTGAAGGGAAAGCCGGAGCATTTCGTCTTCAAGTTCCTCGCCCCTCTTTTTCTCCGTTACATCCCTTATGGTGCCAAAAGTCCCGCTCAAATCACCCGATTCATTCTGCCCGGCTCTGGCAAGCACTTCCACCCAGCGGATACCGCCGGCTTTGGTGAAACACCTGACAGAATTCATGAAGCTGGGCCTTTCGCCTGACATCAGGGACCGAAACAGATCAAGGCTCAATTCCCTGTCATCCGAGTGCACAAATTCAAGGAAATTTCTGCCAAGCGATTCCCTGATCGTAAAGCCCATGATTCTCTCCCAGGCTTTGTTTAAAAAGTTGATGGCACCTGTCAGATCCGTCTGGAAAATCACCTCAGTAACATTCTCCACAACTTCACTGTAGTTCAATTCGCTTTCCCTAAGCGCAATCTCTACCCTTTTACGTTCATCAATCTCCTTTTGCAGGCTCAGATTGATCTCCGTCAGCTGAGCCGTCCGGCGTTCGATCCTCTGTTCGAGTTCGGCGTTCAGGTTCCTGACCTCCTCCTGTACCCTCCATTGCACCGTTATATCGCGGTATTTCCACAAATGGCCGCTATACTGGTCGCCGATGTAATTGGGTATGAAATCACGCTCAAACCTCCGGCCGTCGTTAAGCTCAAGAACCTCATTGAGCACCGGGAGCCGGTATCGAAGGATCATTTCAATTCCTTCAACAAATGCCTCCGGATTCGTGAACAACACCTTGTTGGTTTCGGCCGCTCCCGTGCAATCGGCTCCCACCAGATGAAGGGGATCAACGGGTATGTTGAAAAGATCGCAGAAAAGCTGGTTAATGAGGATGATTTTCCGGTTTGAATCCTCCAGCAGGATGCCTTCCTGCAGGTTAATCATCAGGTTCGAAAGCAGATTCGTACTGCTGAGCAGCTCACTTTCCGATCTCTTGCGTTCTGAAATATCCTCGACATGGGTAATAAAATACAATGGATTTCCGGCACTGTCACGCATCAGCGAGACATTGATCTGGACCCAGATTTCGCTGCCCGACTTGTGGATATATTTCTTGTCGGCGCTGTAATTCGGAATCTCACCGGCGAGCAGCCGGTTCAAATACCCGACGTCATTCAGGAGGTAATCCGGATGGGTCAGATCCTCAAAGGATCTCTCCAGCAGCTCCTTTTCATTGTATCCTACAATCGAGCAGAGTGTCTCGTTTACGCGAAGCCACTTCCCCTCCGTGGAAACCAGGGCCATGCCCATCGGAGAATTCTCGAAAGCACCCTGAAACCGCTGCTGGCTTTCCGTAAGCTCTTTCTCGGCCCGCTTTCTTAAGGTTGTGTCTCGGGTGATAAAGACCATGCTGGCAGGCACCCCTGCATCATCCCTGATAAATTCGCCGTTAACCTCAACATCGAAGGTGCTTCCGTCGACCCGCAACCCGAGATACTCCCCGGGACCGGGTCTCTCTCCGGTAAACATGCCGGCAAAGTTTGAAATTGCCCTTTCCCTGTCGCCGGGCGCAATAAAGTCGATAATGCTATGACCCAACAGGTCCGACTCCGTGGCATACCCGAACATCTTCATTGACATGGGAGAGACCAGCAGAATCATTCCTTTCAGGTCGGTAATTGTCACAGCATCCGGGGAGGCATCAAGGATTCCCCGGTAAAGCTGTTGCTGCTCCCTGAGCTGGGATTCCGCCTTGGTGCGATCGCTGATATCGTGAACGATCGAATAAAGCAGCCGGGAGTTACCCCGGGTAATCGGGCCGGCAAACACCTCCACGTCGCGCACCTCACCATTCGCCAGCCGATGCCTGAAGACAAAATGCCTCCGGTTCTTTTCGATGGCTCTCTGCATCGCGACCCTGACATCCTCAGCTGTAAGGGTGTTGATTTCGGTAATGTTCTTGGTGCGGAGCTCCTCCTCCGTCCAACCGTAAAACTCAGCTGCAGCAGGGTTAGCGTCGACAACACTTCCGGATTGGGGGTCAATCAGCAGCATCACGGACTGATTTTCGCGGAAAAGCGTTCGGTAGTATTCCTCGCTCTGGCGAAGAGACTCCTCACGGCTGTCAATATGCATGTGATCTCCCGCCATGTCCGGCAATTTTCGCTGAATGAAATTGTTATCCTGTCCTGCAGTCTCCAAATATAAGCACAATCACCGTTCCTTTATGAATTTCCTGTATTCCGTCCGCTTTCCACCGGCAACCCGCAGCAGGTACATGCCGGGTTCGAGCCCGCCAACATCAACAACAGTGCGGCCCGTAATCACGAGCCGGAAAAGTTCACCGCCTGTCATGCCAAGGATTGTGCAGGTTGATGCCTTGCCGGATCCGCCCGTATCGATTACCAGCTCACCATGCACCGGGTTGGGGTACACCATCAGCCCCGCCGGGCTTTGCTGTTCTTCCACCCCGTTAAGGATCATGGTGATGGACTCCGACGGATCCGAAATGCAGCCGTCGATGGTTACAACCACGTAATAATCATCACTTTCTGTAATAGTATAAGTTTGAGAGGTGGCCCCTTCGATCGTTCCGCCGGAATTGTACCACTGGTTACCTGCCGGTGAACTGGAAGTCAGCTCATTGCCTTTGTGTGAAATCACCGGCGTATCCGGTATCCCGCTCAACTTGATGCCAAGGACGGATTCCTCCCCATCGCCGCACGCATTCGTCCCCTTTACCCGGATCGTTCCCTCGCCGGAAATAACCCCAAAATCCAGTGTGATTTTATTGGTGGTGCTGCTGCCTGTTGCGTCGGAATTAACGGTCCAGACATAACTGGTGGCATTGGCGATCGCAGGTACTTCATAGGTAACGCTTCGCTGGCGCTGGCATACCAGCGGGTTTCCTGTTATGGCCCCCGCGTCGGCAGGCATCGGGTTCACCGTTATCTCAATACCCGATATCGGCCCGTCGCCCAGGTTGTTTTTCCCGATGACCGTCAGGATTCCCGAAACGGCTTCGGGGCCGTAAACCACCGAAATGGTTTCCGTATTGCTGGTTCCCTTTGCCCCTTCGGGAAGCGTCCATTCATAGGACAGGGCCCTGGCGATTGCCGGTATGGTATAGGTGAACACGGTTCCGCCCTGGCAAACGGTGGTTTCACCGCTGATGCGTCCTGCCGGTCCCGGAGGTTGCGCAGAAACCGTGCAAATGTTCGTATGCGTCCAGGAATGGTCGGTTGCCGTGAGCAGCCAGGCATGGGTGGCGATCTTCTTGCCTTCGCCCGGCCAGGGGTTCATGTAATAAATGTTCTCCCCGGATATCCCGTGGCCCACCACAAAATGTCCGCCTCCCGCAGTGAGCGCCCAGCGGACGATGAAAAGCTTGTTAGCCTGTATGGCCAAAGTGATCTGCGCCAGGGATAGCGACAACGACAACTTGTCGTTCGGTATGCTGGCAAAGTGCATCAGGATGTCCTCGATGCTGCCGGCACCGCCCCAGTTGTAATTCCAGTTGTTGCAGGTTGCCGGGGAGGTGCAGCAGTTGGAGTTTCCAAAACCGATATCGGTAAACTGCTCGGAGGTCCTTGTATATTCAGCAATCTGGCACTGTGTCACCGACTTGCCGTAAAATTCCAGGATACACTGGGAGCAGCCCGCCCAGCACCACTGGTTCTGCGTCTGTGTAACTTTCGAAACATTAAGCACCTGTGCCGGCAGCAGCGCCGGCAGCGCGGAGAACAGCACCAGCATCAGCAGCGCCATCCCCGCGGTTCTATTCTGATTTGCTTTCATGGCCTATCGGGTGTATTCAATGGGAATGAGCGGAGGATTGGCTTGCGCCGGTCCCTCCATCAGGAAGTCCTTCCGGATCTCGTAAACGCGCAGCATCCCGGTGGTTTTTGCCGTTCTGTTCTTCCGGATGGCCTGCGCCAGCTCCACCGCCCCAAAATCAACCGCCTTCAATGCTCCCTTTTCAAGAACCACCGTCAGCAGCGAACGATACTCCTGCCCGATCATCACCGGAACCCGCCAGGTATCGGTGAAAACAACCGCGGAATCCTTCAGCGTATAAACCGCCACCGGGGCGCCGAACGTAATCCGTTTCAGCTCATCCCGCCCGCTAAACCCGTAGTCGGGAAGCAACCCCTCGGGCACATCCTTCGTAAAAAGGGCAATCTGGCCCGCCGCAGCCTTCAGAACCGCATCCGGTCCGGGAACCTGCGCCTGCAAATGAATTCCCGGCATGAAAACGCACACCAGGAAAATCCTGAAAATCCACTTCATATTATTTTTTTATTTGATAAGGTTGTCGAGCTTGGTCGACCGTTTCCCTGATTTACGAAAACCGGCAACCCAAAAATAGTCAAGACTGTACTTAAATCCAACCCGGCTCCAGATAAAGAGGATCAGCGACCAGAAACCGATATTCAGCAGCCCGAACAGCAGGCACCCGTTGATCGTCTGGTCCCACTGATCTGAAATTCCGCTGAGCAGGATTCGCAGAAGCTCAGATACCGGTGTCTCGAACAGGTAAACCGTAAGGCTCACCCGGCTGAACCACCTGACAACCGGAATGTTACGGAGAAATTTCCGCTGGTCGCCCAACCGGTTGATGATCGGCACTGCCAGCATCAGGAAGGTGCCCAGCTCGAAACAGGTTTTAAAATACCAGAAATAATCGGGCTTCGAGATGGTTTTGTCGAAATTCATCATCCCGGCAACCCCATAAACGAAGAATAACGCCCCAACGGGAAGGATCACCTTTTTCAGGAGGTCGTTCCGCCCGCTGTACAGCATCATCCCCGCCATGGCCCCGAACAGTCCGTAGGAGAGGTAGGGCAGCAGCGGATAGGGATTGGCCAGTACAAAGCTCAGCAGGCCGGCAACTGCATAATGGCCCGATTCAACCGACTCGGCGAAATAGGGATAGAGCGACACACGCACGAACGAGAGAAGAAGGATCAGCGAACCGGAAACTCCAAGTATCAGGTAATTGCGGGTTTCTCTTTTAATGCCCCCGTTCCTCATCAGCAGCAACAGCAAGCCGCCGACCAGGATCAGGTTCCAGGCAATAGTCGACAATGAGGAGCCCTCAAAAAGCTTTGCAATCGCAGGCATAGTGGCGTGGCCGTTCCGGAGCGTGCCGGCGATGAACGTGTATTGCGGCTGGTTATTGACAAAATCGATGTTCCATCGTCCGAGAAAAACATTCAGAATGTAATGCAGAACCAGGTAAATCAGCCCTGCAAGAAGGAGATACCGGTAAAGATGCCGCGGACTATCCGTCCCGCTCCGCCTCATCAGCATAAAAGAATTGGCCGTAAGGGAATAGATCACAAACATGCCCCCCCAGAGCGCCATGAAACTCATCACCACAATCAGGATCGGCGGGTTGCTGAAATCGATTTTGTGGATGTTGGCGAAGTTGTATATCGATGAGTGAAACAGCAGGATCAGCATCAGCGACAGGCCGCGCACGGCATCCAGTGAATCGAGCCTCTTTCCCGTTTCCATATCAATCGGTTTTAAAATTGCGTTGTATGCGGATCAGTTTTTGTGAATTCCGGTTCGATTCCGGCTTCTCAAAGGTAACCTCCACCTCGGGCAGGCGGCACCCGTATTGATTGAACACCGCCCGCAGGGCATCAGCAACTACCTTTTTATCAAATTGTTCCGGCACCATTTGGCTGATGAGCTGCAATCGGACCGCCACCCGCTCCGGGCCCTCCTGGATCACCTGGAATTCATCGATCGCTTCCGAGCAGGTGATCAGGGCCCGGCTGATGTAGTCGGGGAAGATGTATTGCCACCCGCCGGTGTCCCGGTTCCGCGCCCAGAAAACATCGTCGGAGCGCCCCTGGATGTTTTCGATCACCCGGAAAGCCGAGCCGCAGGGGCACTTTTCGGGGCTGATGGTGATAATGTCGTTCAGTTCGTAACGGATAATGGGCTGCGACCGCTTGTGGAGATCGGTTACGATAAGCCGCTGGCACGGCTGCCCGGCCGGTGTTGGTGACCCGTCGGCATTGAGCGCCTCCACCGCCACCATGTCTTCGTTAATATGAAGGCTGCCGTGCCGGCAGGAGAGCGCAATGGCCCCCTCGGTGCATTTGTATATCTCGTACACCGGGCATCCGAAAACCTTTTCCAGGTATTGTTTTACGTCGGGGTAGAGCACCTCCGCATACGATACCACCTCTTTTGGCCTGATCTTCAGTTCACCGCTTTCAACTTCCCGGGCGATGATCCGGAGCATCGAAGGGGGCGCCGACAGTACATTTGGCTGCAGGCTGGCCAGTTGTGAGCGGATGTGGCCGATCGGGTTCAGCTGGCTGATGTAGGTGAGCCGGTGGCCGAAGATGCCCAGGCTGAAGGCGGGGGCGCTCACCCTGAGGATGAAGGCCAGGTTGACCTTTTCGCCCTTAGGAAAGGGGAAGCGGGCAAAAAGTGCGGCCTTCATGTATCGCTCCTCAGCCGGGGTGACGATTTCCACCCCCTTGTTGCCGCTGGTGCCGGATGACATGCCGATGTTGATCCCCTTGAGCCGCCTGCTGAAATCGCGCGACTGCTCCACCTCGAGGCAGAAATCCAGAATCTCTTCGCGCGTGAGTCCCACCGTGTTGTAACCGGTAAGGTTTTCCATCATGATTTTCTTGTTCACCACGGGCAGCGACCAAACATCGCTGAGGTCGCAGCCGGCATAGTGCTGCCTGAAAAAATCAGAATGATCCGCCGCAAAAAGGGCCTGCTTCCGGGCTTTCCGGAGCTGGTACCTTTTTACCTGCGCTTCCGTGAAATACCTGAACCGGTAACGGCAGAGCAGGTAAAAGAGCAGGAATGAACGGCTTTCTATATCTGAATTAAACCATTTCACCTTATTGCTTTTTCGCGTAGCTCACCAGCAGCGAGCCGGGTTTTTCCTTCGTTTCCAGCAGGATACCGGTCATCAGGTCGGCACCAGTAAGCTCCTTCTTAACCCCTGAATCCTCGAACAGCACCGAATAAACAGCTGCCGGCTCGAGTCCGCGGGCCTTCACCGTGATCTTCTCCACCGTGCAGTCGGGGCGCCTGAAAGCCATGATGATGCCATCCCCCTCCGCGGGCCTGTTTTGCTGGTAGGCCAGCCAGATGGTGTCGGTGGTAATGTTACTGTTGGGAGTAAGCGGATAATAATCACCGTAATAGAGGGGACGCAGCCGCTTGAAATCCTTCTGGATGGCCTGCAGGGAAGCCTGCGTGTAGGAGGCGTTGCCGAGGTCCCAGATGGTGACCATGCCCGTGCTCATGCTTGAACGGAAGCCATAGGCCGTCGGTAGTATATTGCCCGTGCCATGCAGGGGCAGGTAGAAGTTGAGGCCGTACGTGTGGCATTGGTAGCCGTTGGGCTCGCCGTAGTTGTAATCGGTACGCCAGAGGGGCGAGCTGCGGGAAACCGTCTCCAGGTCGAGGCGCCGGCCGCCGCTGGCGCAGTTGTCTATCACCAGGTTAGGGAACGATGTGAGCAGGGCATCCCAGTAGGCGTAGAGCCCTTCGATGTGGCGGATCTCGGAGATGCCGGCGCGGCCCGGCTGATCGTTGTATTTCCAGTACGGATAGGGATCGAAGTTGAAGTCCTGGCGGTAATAATCAACGCCGTTCACACGGATCAGGTTGGAGATGTACCAGGTGAGCCATTCGCGGGCTGCGGGGTTTCCGAGGTTGAACAGCCGGTTTTCCTTGCTGAACCCGCCGATGCGGGCTTTATCGGCAGTGTCGGGAATGGTGATCAGGAAATCCGGGTTGTTTGTATCGAACTGGGTGCCGGCAAACACACGCTCCGGCTCAAACCAGAGGATGAACTTCGCTCCCGCCTTGTGTACTGCGTCCGTAACGGGCTTAAGCCCGTTCGGGAACCGGGTTTTGTCAACCGTCCAGTTGCCCACGTTGGCCCACCACTGCCCGCAGCCGGTATACCAGCCCGCATCGATCCACATCACTTCGGGGATAATTCCGAACTGCTTGTGGCGTTCGATCATCGCCAGGCAATAGCTTTCGGTGGCACAGGCAAATTCGTTGCACGGCTGCGGACCGCCGCCGCCCAGCGTGGCCGCCAGCGGAAGTTCAGCCATTTTGCCGTTGATCATCCGGCTGTGGTGCTTCAGGATAAACTGCCGGAAAATATTGTGACCGGTCATCCGGTCGGCGCCTTTCCAGAAGAGCAGGCACACCTCGGGGGTGCGGATCTCCTCACCCGGCAGCAGGTAAAGCTTCATGCGCTCCATGCCGGCCTTCAGCGACCAGCTTTTCATATCACTCTGGCTCACATCGGCATACCACTTGCCGCTCCAGCCGATGGCGGTAATGACGCCTTCGCCTCCGGGCATCTCCACGTTAAAGAAGGGGAAGCCTTCGCTGTCGGATGAGCGTCCCCCCGAAGGGGTCATGTACACGTTTTTGCCGGATCCCAGCACATCGGCATAGCCCATGAAATCCGACCGGTCGCCGCTGCTGCCTCGCGAATGGTGCAGGGTAACCGCACCCTCGGCGCCGTTGCGAAACCGGTAATCGATGGCCCGGGCCTTTTCGATTACGGGCGAATTCCCTTTCGACGTGTTCTTGAACCGGATGGTCCACTCCACGGCGGGGAAATCGGAAAACGCCCGGATGTCGCAGCTCACCACCAGCCCCGACGAGCGGTCGCGCCAGGTGGCTACATAATTTGAAACAGCCGGATCCGCTGAAGCCGGCTGCTCCATTTTGTATTCCCAGGATTTGATAAAGGATGAAGACTCTTTGCCGCCATAGGTAAAGGCGAAAGGCGGCAACTGGCCTTTGGCAAAGTTTTTCATGACCCATTCGCGCGGGGCGGTTTCCGCGGAGGCGGAGAGGGCCAGGGCGAGGAGGGAGAGGAGGAGGAGGGATGGTTTCTTCATGGTATCGTTTGGTGTAAAATATCGTGGTGGCAGTTCGGGTTGGGGTAGCGGTCCCCGCCTTCGCGGGGATGACAAGGAACGCCTTCGCGGGGATGACAAGGAACGCCTTCGCGGGGATGACAAAGAACTTAGTACAATCTCAGCTTCAAATCATATGCCCGGCTCTCCCCGGGCTTCAGCACAATCAGCGACCCGTCGTTCCTGGCATGGCTCTGCCCCAGCGTGAGGTTGGTGGCCGGCTCCAGAGCGGTGACGTACTCACCCTTGCCCCAGTGCTGCCAGTTCACGAGCCACGGGAGCTGCTCCTTGCGGAAGGTGATCTCCAGACCCATGCCGATGGCCGGGTTGAAGGCGCTGCACGTGCAGAGGCCGGCGGCATCCGGCTCGATGTCGATGAAGGCGCAGGCCTCCCCGCCATCGCTGTGCGAATCCATCGGATCGGGGCACTCACGGTAGCTGCCGCCCTCATGGAAGATCTCGTTGTCGAGCGGGTTGCCGCGCGACTTCCAGGCACCCTTCCAGTTGAGCTGCGTTCCTTTATCAATCAGCGGCCACCCCATGTTGATGTGGTACAGCAGCATGTGGGCCGCCTCACCGTTGCCGTCGTTGGTCACTTTATCGGAAATGCGGATCTCCGGCACACCTAGCGTTCCGGAGATGGTGCGCTCCAGCACCAGATGGTATCCGAAGACCCTCGACTCGCGGATGATCCCGGTGATGCTGAAATCCATCACCCCGTGCTGCGGGTCGGGCTGGCGGATCGAAACGATCTCCGCCGGGATGTTGCTGATGCGGCCGTGCAGGCCGCGCTCGCCATATTCATCGGTTTCGGGGCTACCCATAAAGCCGGTGCCGCAGGTGGTCACCAGCCCGCCGCCCCAGTTCCGGAGCCATTCGAGACCGGTCATGGCGGCATGCTCCGGCGGCCGGATCCCCGCCCTGCTGATCCAGGCCAGGCCATGCTGGTTGTGGAACGCTTCGGCAATGTCCATGCCCCGGTCGATCACCACCTTGTACCGCAGGCCGGCACCGGTGTTGATCCAGGCGATGCGCACGCCGCGACCGGCGCCGTTGTCCAGTACCGAGGTTTCGATGCCACCGTACTGGGAGGGGTGGCTTATCTT
>CAYWHP010000012.1:43695-53108 GCA_964457845.1 uncultured Porphyromonadaceae bacterium
CTCGCGGCCCAGCCGGTAGCTGATGTTCGCCAGGTGCGGCAGGGCGGCCGACATGTGGCCCTCCTGGATGTCGCAGCGGAGGTCGGCATCGTTGCCAGAACGGATGGCATCGAGGAAATTGGCATAATGTTCCGATCCGCCGGGGGCTGCCCGGAAGGTGGGATCCGCCGGAGCCGTGTTTTCCGTTGCGGAAACGGCAAACGGCTCCTTCTCGCGTTTTTTGTATGCCTTCCAACTGCTCGCGTTGATCTCCATCCAGCCGTCGGTACCGAAGAAAAGGTTGCCGATCTTGGCTTCGAGCTTACCTTCGGCGTTGGTGTATCCGCCGCGGGTCTCGAACTCAAGGATCTTGCCGTCGGCATACTTGAATACCGAGGTCTGCAGGTTGGGCGTCTCCTGCGAGCACTCCTGCCGCGACCAGCCGAATATCCCGCCCGATGAGTAGATCGTCACCGGGTGCTCGTTTTTGGCCAGGCCCCAGCGTGCGATATCGAACTGGTGCGGACCCTGGTTGCCCGTGTCGCCGTTGCCGGTATCCCAGTGCCAGTGCCAGTTGTAGTGCACCCGCTTCTCGTTGTAGGGGCGCCAGGGTGCCGGTCCGAGCCAGCGGTCGTAGTGCAGCGATGCCGGCGGCTGGCTGTCGGGCGCGATGCCGAACGAGTCGCGCGGTTTGAGGCAGAGCCCGCGGGCCATGTACACGTCGCCAATGCCGCCTTCGTGCAGCAGCTTGATGGCTGCGATCACATTGGTTATCGAGCGGTTCTGGCAGCCGGTCTGCACGCGCACATTGTATTTCCTGGCGGCCTCCACCATCTTGCGTCCCTCGAAAATGTTGAACGATGCCGGCTTCTCCACGAACACATTCTTGCCGGCCTGACAGGCCCAGACGGTCCCCAGCGCATGCCAGTGGTTGGGCAGGGCCAGCGATACGGCGTGTATCTCCTTGTCGTCGAACACCCTGCGCATGTCCCATTCGGTGCCCGGCCTTTGCCCGGTGAGCTCCTCGGTCAGCTTCGCGCGCTCGGCGAAATATTGCTCATCAGCATCGCAAAGGGTCTTGATCCGGACGTTCCGGTTCTCCTTCAGCCCCGACCAGCTGCGGATGTGGTCCTCGCCCCGCCCGCGCAGCCCGATAACGGCCATGTTGATGCGCTCGTTGGCACCGATGATCGAGGCATACGACTTCGCGCTGAAGCCCATGCCGCCGATGGCGATGCCGGCGCCGCCCGCCAGGCTCTTCTTGATGAAATCCCTTCTTTCGGTCATGTGTATGAGTTTATGTTATTCACTTGTTTTCCACTGTTCCTGCATCACCCGGAACGCCTCCGGCAGGTTTTCGGGCTTCCACGATCCTTCGATGGAGATCCCGCCGCGGTAGCCCATCCGCTTCAGGGCGCTGAAATAGGGGCGGAAGTCGTCGCCCGCCATGCCGGGGGCCGTGCGATCCTTGAGCTCAGCGATGTGGCAATGGGCCAGCCATTTGCCTGCCACTTCGAGCACCTCCGGCCCTTCTTTCTCGCGCATCATGTGAAAGATGTCGGCCAGCACCCGGATATTCGGGTCGTTCACCTCCAGGGCGATGTCCAATCCTTCGGCCACGCTGTTGATGAAATTGCACTCCGACCGCTGCAGGTTTTCGATGGCGACGATCACGCCATATTTGCGGGCCACCGGGCCCATTCGGCGGAGCAGGTCGACAAACTGGCTGCGGGCCGTGGCACGGTCGAAACCCTCCGGTATCTGTCTCGCCCCGCCGCTGCCGAAAACGATGATCCCTATCCCAAGCCGCTGCGCCCGGCGGAAAGCCACTGAGGCATATTTCAGCACGGAGTCCGGCACAGCGTTGGGCCCTGTCACTTTAAGTGTTCCGGGGATAAAGCCGTTACAGGCTATTATCGGAAGGGGGCAGGTGTCGAATTCAGATATCTTGTTAACAAATTCATTATCAGGCTTAGAAGGCATCAGATCGCGGCCCGCGCCACCCTCCAGGTAGGCAAACCCGGCGGCTTTGAGGGCCTGTGCGTTGCCGGAACCGGTGCAGACGCCGAACACCACCGGATCGGTGAGCCGCTGTGCACGGAGGCCTCCGGCGGTAAAAACCGTCAGCAGCACAAGCGCCAAAATGAAGCGGAAACGGGTCCGCATATAGTTGATTTTTAAGATCTTATTCCGATATCATCTGCCGCCTGGCCGAGGATTTCCCAGATGCGGCTAAGCCACGCTTCGTGTTCCGGCTTCATCAGCACCGACCGCATGGCGGTGACCGTTTCGCGGTCGACCGTGACGCCGGCGCCGGCAAAATCGAAGAACCGGCACGGCAGCTCGGCGATGGCCAGGTGCAGGTTACGACTGCGCGTTTCGGCAAATAGCTTTCTCGAAAGTTCCGATATTTCTGAAACCGACATGGCTCTCGGGGTCCAGATAACGATATCCAGCTCAGGCCGGAAGGCTGTTATAAAACGGCCGTCCCGCTGAAGGAGTGTGTAAAGTTCGAGCGCGGCACGGCGCCCCTGCTCCAGCATGCCGGCGAATTCGCCGCCGGGGGTCATCGGGAGCATCTTTTGCGTTGCCCAGAGGGCCACGGCGGAGGCACCGGGACGGGAGCACTCCAGGCTGATCTCGCCGAGGTGCAGCTCTTCGGAGCTGAAATAGGTGTAGGGGGAGTCGTGTTTGTAAAGGCGGCCAACCGACGGGTCGCGGAAGAGGATGCAGCCGCACCCGTAGGGCTGAAGCCCGTGCTTGTGGGGATCCACCACGATGGAGTCCACCCGGCTCAGGGCCTCGAATGCGGCTTCGGTTGCCGGCTCCAGGTTGCCGGCCAGCCTGAAATAGCCGCCGTAAGCGGTATCGGCATGAATGCGGAAACCGTATTGCTCCTGCAGTTTCAGCAGTGCCGGCAAAGGATCCGTGGCGCCGGTGGCGGTGGTGCCGATGGTGGCCACCACGGTGCCCATCGGCTCGGTATCGAGCAGCTGCCTGAGAGCATTCAGATCCATCCTCCCCCTGGAGTCGGCGGGCACGCTGCAGAACGGGATGTTTAGCACGGCGGTGAGCCGCTCGTGGGTGTAGTGTGCCTGCGTTGAGGCTGCAACCAGCTCCCCCGGGCGAAGCCGGCCGGCCACCCACAGCGCCTCGAGATTGGCCTGGGTGCCGCCCGCGGCCAGGTGACCGAGATGGGTATCCCATCCGAACATTTTCGCGATCTCCGCCACGGCCTCCTTCTCCATCGCCGAACTGGCGCGACCGCCGTCGAGGGCGTGGTTGTTGGGGTTGATATAGAGGGAAAGCATGTAGGCGAGCCGTGCCGCGGGGTGCGGCGGCTTCAGCATCTGCCCGGCATACAGGGGGTGGAAATAGGGGAAGTTGTCCTTCATCCGGTCGGCCACCTCCAGCAGTACGGCTTCCAGCTTGCCGTAATCATAAGCATCAGCCTGGTAATGATCGAGATCCTGAAACCCGGCATTCAGCCTTTCCAGCGCCGGCCCAAGGATTTTCAGCGAAGCTGCGTCGAGCCCCACCGGATGGTTCCCTTCCATAAACGGTTCGGTTTAGCTATGCAATTTAGCAAATTCGCCATCCGGCAGGGAAAAAACAGAGATCTTTCTTACATGCAGGATTATTCCAATAAAAGAATGGGGTACTGGATGTTTTTGTGCATATTTTCCATAGCGTGGTAATTTTACACCAATGAGCTATATTCCACGGCTGGCCGGAGAAGGTGTTCTGTAATAGCTAACCGCGCGGAATGTGAAAAGGGCCTGGAATTCGGAGCGGTTGAGATGAAGGCATCCCAGTCGTGGCGGCCCGACCACCTGAAAACGCTCAAAAAATACCTGGGTCAGGCAACACAGGCCAAACTGGTTTACCGGGGGGAGTCCATGCCCGAGGCGGACGGCCTGCAGGTGATTAATTACAGTGAATTCCTGCTTTCAAAAGCGGGCGCCTAGTAGTTCCTCAGGCAACGAACAGAAAAACCGACCCTGCGGAGATTGGGGTAGCGGGTCACGCTGGCACTGCTATAGGACAGGCTCCGGTACCAGGCGCTATTAGATTCATTCTCCGTGGACGACCAAAAAAAGGCGTGAACGCCAAGGTAGCCGAAGCCCTCACTGCTGCTGCAACGGCCTCCGGGAATCCCATCGAATCCGCTGCTATTATCTCCATTACCTTCACTGTTCCATCCAGTTGTGGATTTCATCATCCTGCCGGCTGTACTACCCAGATAATCGGTTAACACTGTCCATTCTGCATCGCTCGGCAGGTGCCAGCCATTCGGACAAACGCCCTGAACTGCGCCGGGAATGGAATTACTGCCCGAAGCTCCATTCATTGCAGCCGGCCAGTTGTACAATGTCCCATATCTGGGAAAATTAGTTGAATTCTTTGCATCACTGATACTATTGCCATCATATCCATAGACATAGTATCTTACTTCGGAATCGGAGCCCGATGCCGATGGATGAACAGCAGGTAAAAAGGCCAGATTCTCAGCCATCCATGTCTGATCTCCAATTTTGGTAGTTGTATATTGCTTACCATCCCGGATATCTGTCATCTTTCCGTATCTCTCAGCCGTTCTAAACTCAAGAATTTCACCATACCCGGTTTGCCCGCCACTATTTGTAGCATATGCAGCATAATAATAAACCTGATTCTCTGACAATAGAGTTAATTCGCTGAAAAAGATTCCCAGCCCCGTTCCATTTTCTGTTTTTGAATCTGAAATGGTAGGAGATGTGCCGGTGGACCAACATACTCCCCGTTTGACCAGGTTGGATTCCCCGGTAGAAAGAACTTTGCCGCCTCCCTTGGCATGATTCCATGAAATTGTATCAACCTCCCTGGTGATGACCGTCGGGACCAAAGAAATCTTATTTACCTCAATATCATAAGGATAATCACTTGCCTCAATAGACAATTTGCTTTGAAACAAATCATACCTGTACCGGGGATCTCCGGTTTTGGCAACGACTATAGTTCTTTCTCCCTGCGGAACTTTTGGCAGGTAATAAAAACCTGAGGCACCGGTTATTGTACGCAATTCGCTTTCGGAATTATCCGGATTCAGGATGACCACACCGGCTCCGCTAATACCCATGTCATTCTGATCTTTAACGGTTCCATGGACTATGCTGGTGTACCGCAGCGAGGTCATCGCTACATTGACCGTTGTCGTTGCACCTATGTTAACCGAAATTTCCTTGCTGACAGAATCATAATCCGTCTTGCTTGAAGTAAGTGAGTAAATACCTGCCGGGACATCCACCAAGTTAAATTTACCATCCGGTCCCGTGGCAGAGGTCTTTCCAGCTACCGACAGGGTAACTCCTGAAATGGGGATCGTGCAGCCAGAATAACAGACATCCCCGGAAATTGTGCCGAAAAGAGATTTTGTGATAACCATCTCAATTGATTTTTCAACTGCATTGACTCCATCAGATACTTCGACTTTCAGATTATACTTTTTATCAACACTGCTCTCCGGCGATTTCCACTGGGTCTGAAAGCCGGTTGCTCCTTCCGTAAAGTCACCTCCATCAGCCGTCCATTGATACCGGAGGCTGTCACCATCCTGATCAGTTGCAATAACAGTTAATGAATAAGTGGAACCGGCATTCCGGGAATTTGGCGAACAATCAAAACTGCTGATGACCGGTGGGTGGTTCTTCTCGCACGATAGCAGCATCAAGGCTATGCCGGTTATCCAAATAATCTGCTTCATGCCGTCAGGATTTCCATGTTCTAATTTAAGAAAACAATTCTTTTTCAATACGATGGCTAGCAAAATAATGAAATCCGGCTTGCGTCTTGTTTAGCAAAAAAACAGAATGAAATATATATTGTAAACTAATTAGTTAACTTTGCGCAATGGTCAGAAAGGTGGTCATATATAGGGACAACTTCGTGAACTTTTATACGGCTCAGGAGGCCAAAGTTCAGGAAAAGATTGAATTTGTCCTTGATATGGTGCGGTTCGAGAAGCAGGTACCGGTCAGGTTCTTTAAATATCTTCAAGACACCAGCGGCCTGTATGAGATCCGGGTAACAACGACTTTCAAGAATATCAGGATCTTGTGTTTCATGGATCAGGGAGAATTAGTGGTACTGACCAATTGCTTTGTGAAGAAAACACAAAAAACGCCGGTACGGGAAATCGAGAAGGCGGAAAGGTTGAAGAAAGAATACATGATTGAAAAATCGAGAGGACACTAAAATGAAGAATATCAAAGATTTTGAAGATCTCATCAAGGAAAAATACGGCGATAAAGGATCGCCCGAACGTGATAAATTCGATGCCGATTCGCTGGCTTTCCGATTGGGGGTCATGTTGAAAGAAGCAAGGAAGGAAGCCAACATAACCCAGGAACAACTGGCCGAGAGAACCGGTACCAAAAAGAGCTATATATCACGTATTGAAAGCGGCCACAGCGATATCCAGATCTCCACCTACTACAAGTTGATTGAGGTCGGGTTGGGCAGGCATTTGAATATTTCGATTGGGTAGGTACAAAAATCAATGATCAGCTAATATCCGGACCAGATCATCATTGATATAATAGACCTCCGTTCCATACTTTTTGGGAGTCAATATCCTGGCGGCGACTAACTCCTCCATATACTTTGTCAGGGTCGTCCGGGATGTCCGCCCCAGAACATTACCGATAGCCCTGGGCTTGATGTAAGGCTGGCTGAAAAGAA
Source organism: uncultured Porphyromonadaceae bacterium (assembly GCA_964457845.1). Taxonomy (GTDB): domain Bacteria; phylum Bacteroidota; class Bacteroidia; order Bacteroidales; family UBA12481; genus UBA12481. The sequence continues at coordinate 50,395 of CAYWHP010000012.1, forward strand.
CCTCATTCACCTCCCGTGTATACCAACTGATTTTAGATTTTCCATAGGAGAGGGTAGAATCCATCTGTGCCAGGATTTCATTGATCAGATTGGTAGTCAGGTTCGATGTATTCTCCACCGCATCAAGCATAAACAGGATCCATCTTTTCCATGCACCCAGTTGCGTCACTGCGCCCAGATTATGATAATAGTCTGTTTTATTGATAATTATGAATTTCGAAAGATACAACACCGGCTGATCAAGCAGTCCGGCATTGACAAGATAAAGCAGGTTAAGAATCCGGCCGGTCCTTCCATTGCCATCCTGGAAAGGATGAATCGCTTCGAACTGGTAGTGCGCCACACACATTTTAACCAGGGGGTCGGTTGGATATTTATCATTATCAGTAAGATAGTCGATCAGATTGCTCAGTAACCCCTCTACAATACCCGGGCCCCGCGGAGGGGTATAAATAATCTCGCCCGGCCGGAATTCGCTCTGGCCCCTCCGTATCACCACATTGGCCTGAACCGGCCGGATGCCTGCGGTTGTGTTTTTGACCTGTCGGAAAATCAGCAAAACAGAATCAAGGTTCAGTGAATTCGTTTTTTTAAGCCCCTGGTAGCCGGCCCATAGCGCCTCCCGATACCGTAAAACCTCCTTGGTGCCCGGATCCGTTTTACTCTCCGACTTTCCGTCCGACAGCGCCTTGTAAAGCTCATCCTCGGTAGTGAAAATGTTTTCTATTTCCACGGATGTTATGGCTTCCTGCAGGGCGATTGTATTAACCAGCATCAACGGATCAGGCAGCCGCGCCACCTGGCTGTTGACCGTTGCCAGCGCCCGGGAGGCAGTCACCAGTTTTCTCAGGATGTCGCTGTCATCATTTAACTCTCCAGGCGGGGGAAGCGAGGGAAGGTTGTTGAACGGAATGTTCCGGTCAAAATTTATACTGGTCACGAGTGTTCAATATTTATCGAATTTTGGACAAATAACAAATATATGACCAGATTTTGATTAAACCAAGTATATCTGTCCAATTTTTTCGATATTTTGAACATAGTGACAAAACCTGTCCTATTTGTGGTGATGGAATATTTATTATAATTTTGATTTGCCCTCGTTTAAGGAACATCAATCCCCCTGTTCCGCCTGTGTTATTGGTTAACCAAATGATCACCATTATGAGACCCCTTCTGTTCATCTGGGCCATTTTCCTCATCATGCTGCCCGCACGCATTCAGGCCAGGGAGGTTCAGGCCCTGTTCAGCTATGCCGCCTTCTACAACCAGGCGGAAGGCCCCTACCTCGAAACCTACCTCAAGGTGTACGGCCCGTCGGTTGAGTATGCAAAAACGGAACGCGGCACCTTTCAGGCATCGCTCAAGGTAACCATGCTGTTCAAAGTGGATGATAAGGTGGTCGACTACCGGAAATACAACCTGCTGAGCGCGGAAGTGGAGGACACCGCACTGAGCCTGCCCAACTTCATCGACCAGCAGCGGATTACGCTTCCGAACGGGGCCTACCGGATCGAACTTTCCCTGGCCGACAACAACAGCGGAGAGGGCCCGATCGCCTATGCCTGTGATGCGGCCATCGAATTCGACAGGAACAACCCGAAATTCAGCGATTTTGAGTTCGTCGATTCCTTTACCGCCACCCGTCAGGTGAACATCTTGTCAAAATCGGGGTTTGATATGATACCCTACGCCGGCGATTTCTTTCCGCAATCCACGGAGATACTGAACTTTTACACGGAATTGTATAATCTGGACAAGAAAATCGGGGAGAACCAGGGATTCCTTTTCCGGTATTATATCGAATCGGCCGGTGATTCGGTCGTTCTGGATGAATACAGCAAATTTCAGCGGCAGAATTCAGCGATGGTTAACCCTCTGCTGGTTTCTGTGCCGATCGCTGAGCTGGCAACCGGCAGCTATAATCTGGTGGTAGAAGCAATTAACCGAAACAACGAGTTGATCCTTCGGCACAAGGCAGGATTCGAACGCGACAATCCCGGGTTGCAGGTGGATGAATCAGCCATTAAGGCTATTGATGTTTCCTCAACTTTTGCAGAAAAAATAACCCCATTGGATTCTCTGCAATTCTATTTGAAAAGCCTGACCCCGATCGGCTCGATCGTACAGAACCAGTACGTGGATAAGCTGGTTAAAACGGATGATTTCAGGCAGATGCAGAAATTCCTGTTCAGTTTCTGGAAAACGCGGAACGACCAGTTCCCGGAGGCGGAATGGGAAAGCTATAAGGCCCAGGTCCTTGCCATCGAGGATGCCTATAAAACCAAGGTCAAACATGGATTTGAAACTGACATGGGCTACACCTGGCTTCGGTATGGAACTCCCAATGAGGTGGATGACGTCAGGCATGAACCAAACGCACCGCCATATATCATCTGGAAATATTATCATATTGATAAGCAGATGGATGTCCGGTTCGTCTTTTCCAATCCACAGCTGGTGGGAACCGAATATGTGCTCACCTATTCAAATGCCCGCGACAACCGGGTGAATGCCGACAGCGGGCTCTACAACCGTGCGGCCAGCTTTGGGACGGGGGGCGGATGGGGATCGCGGTATTCTTCGAATTTCAGAAGATAAACAAAGCCCTGAAACCCTGACCTGCCGTTTCAGATGCCGAGCAGGAGCCTGAAAGTTCCCTCGATGGTATGGGGCGTTGAGGAGGTGCACGAGTCCCAGTAGCTCAGCTTATC
>CAYWHP010000013.1:0-24734 GCA_964457845.1 uncultured Porphyromonadaceae bacterium
GTTCTGTGAGAGGCTGGGGCTGCAATGCCCCGGCCTACTCGACAAATTTCAGGATCAAGGTTGCCAGCAGGTTACCTGGTTCTGATCTTCAAAATTCAAAACTGGTCTTCGAATCTCCGGCTTCATAATTGAATCCCTCTCACATCAAAGTTGTAATTACTACGTTAAAGGGACAGGGCCTTTGGTCCGCGTCCCTTTTTCTTTTTGCCTATTTTTGACCGATGCCGATTTGTACCAAGATATTACCCAACCGTTCGTTCCTGAATCTTAACTTCTTAAGACTGATTTTTGCCTTTTGCCTTTTGCCTTCTGCCCTATCCGCCCAATCGTCGAGGCAAGCCAGGCTGGCCGTAACTTCCGATACGCTGCGTATCGACACACTCTCCCTGGTACCCGGTTCGTGGAAAATGTATTATGCTGATAAGCAGTTGATTCCGGACAGTCTCTACGCCATCGACTGGAAAAGTTCAACCATCATACTGTCGGGCAGGGGTGGCTTCCGGCCCGACAGCGTGGTGGCGGAATACTCGGTGTTCCCGGTTGATTTCAGCAGGGTGTACATGCACAAGAGCCCCGGCTATAACCGGATCAGCCCGCCGGTGTACCGGCCGCCGTCGGTTTCGGGCAGCCGCGAGGGAGAAGCGCGCCTGCAGGAAGGCTCCCTGCGGAGCAACGGCAGCCTGTCGCGGGGGGTGGCGCTCGGCAACACACGCGACGCCTCACTCACCTCCAACCTCAATCTGCAGCTCGAGGGGAAGCTGAACCGCGATTACCGCATCGAGGCCATCCTCAGCGATGCCAACATTCCGGTGCAGCCGGAAGGGAATACGCAGCAGATACAGGAGTTCGACAAGGTATACATGCGCATTTACAGCCCCAGAAACGAGATTGTGGCGGGTGATTTCGACCTCCGGCCGGCTGGAGGCTACTTCCTTCAGATGAACAAGCGCGTGCAGGGCGCCCGGTTTACCACCGAAACCCCGGGCGGGGACGGGAAAGTGAAGTTCCGGTCGTCAACGGCAGCTGCCGTGGTCAAGGGGAAGTATGCCCGCAACCTCATCACCGGCACCGAGGGCAACCAGGGCCCCTACATGCTCCGTGGGGCCAACGGGGAGAGCTATATCCAGGTGATCGCCGGAAGTGAAAAGGTTTATATCGACGGCCAGCTTCTCATGCGCGGCGATGAGGCAGATTATACGATAGATTACAATACCGCAGAAATCCGGTTTACCCCGAAACATCTCATTACCAAGGATAAAAGGATTACTGCAGAATTCGAATACACCGAACGCAGCTATTCGCGTTTCCTCTTTTTCAATGAGAACCGGTGGACCACCGGCAAGGGTTTGTTTTATATGAACCTTTTTACCGAGAACGATGCCAGGAACCAGCCGCTGCTTCAGGATCTCACCGATGCCAACAAGCTTGTGCTCGGGCGCGCCGGCGACAATTCCGATCTGGCGCGCGTGAGTACCATACGCGAATCGACTTACCGCGGCGACCGCGTTTTCTACCGGCTGGCCGACACGCTGGTGAACGGGATCCGTTACGACAGCATACTCATTCAGAGTTATCATCCCGACAGCGTGCTGTATGAGGCGGCTTTCTCCTTTGTCGGCGAAGGCCGCGGACACTATGAGCAGGCCCAGTCGGCTGCCAACGGACGGGTGTTCCGGTGGGTGGCACCGCAAGAGGGCATCCCGGCCGGGAGCTATGCCCCCGCCGCGCGGCTGGTTATGCCGCAGAGCAAGCAGGTGCTGTCGGCCGGTATGCAGCATCAGCTGGGCAGCCGCATGCAGCTCGACATGGAGTGGTCGGTCACCCGGAACGACCTTAACACCTTTTCCGCGCTCGACGACGGAGACAATACGGGCATCGGCCTGAAGGCCGGTCTCGCGAGAAAGGATTATCTGAATAAAGACAGCAGCACGGCACTCTCCTCCTATGTGCGCTACCGGTATACCGGCGCCCGTTTCAACCCGGCCGAGCGGTACCGCGATGTGGAGTTCAGCCGCGACTGGAACCTTGGCGCTTCTCCGGGCGCCTTCCGGGAAAATTTCCTGGAGTCGGGCGTCGCCCTTGGCCGGAAGGACAGTCTGGATGCTTCGTATCGCCTCGAATACCTGAATGCAGGAGCAACAGGTTATGCCGGCCTCCGGCAATTCACCGGTGGTAAGCTCAGGGGCCGGAAATGGGATGCCAGCTGGGCAGGCAGTTACCTGCTAACCTCCGACACGCTCCGGCGAACGGCTTTCCTGCGCCACAACGCGAGTTTTCGTCGCTCCTTCGGTTCGGTGCGTGTGGAGGTGGCCGAAACCGCCGAGGACAATCGCTGGCGAAACCCGGGGAGCGACACTTTGTTATTAAACAGTCAGTCATTCAGTGAATTCCAGATCGGTGCGCTCCAGCAAAAGGGCGATCGCCAACCCTGGTCGGTGAAGGTGCGCGAGCGAACCGACCGCCTGCCGCAGGGCAACCGGCTCACCACCGGCCCGCGTGCCTGGGAGGCCGAGGGATGGGCCGACCTGTCGAAGAACCCCGCATTGCCTTTCCGGGCCGGGATTCACATGCGCTCGCTTCAGGCCGACAGCGGCGCCCTATCAAATTCCGAATCGGGACGGTCGCTCACCGGCCGGATCGACAACCGCTGGCAGGCTTGGAAAGGGCTCCTTCGCTCGCAGACTTTCCTCGAGGTGGGCTCGGGATACGACAGGAAGCCGGAGTATTCGTACCTCGAGGTGGCTGCCGGCCAGGGCAATTTCACCTGGAATGACTATAACGGCAACGGAATCCGCGAACTCAACGAATTCGAAACAGCCTTCTTCAGCGATCAGGCCTCCTACATCCGGGTGTTCCGGCTCGGCAACGAATTTATACCGACACTGCTGAACCGGTTTAACCAGGTTTTCACCATCCAGCCGAAGAAGGGCTTCGTATCAAAATTTACGAGCACACTGGCCTATCGCATCGACAAGAAGACCACGCGCGGGGATTACCTGTTCCTGATCAACCCCTTCACCAATGACCCGCTGGATATGCGGTTGATTAACCTGAACTCACAACTCCGGCACACACTGGCCTTCAACCGTTCGGGCACCAAATTCAATGCCGAACTGGTCACGCAGAAGACGGCCGTGCGCACCACACTGCTCACCGGAGCCGACGGCCGGGTTGCCTGGTTGAATGCCCTGCAGCTGCGCTACCGGTTCCACCCGGCATGGCAGCTCAACTCGGGCACCGAATGGTCGGGCAAGCAATCGGTCTCTGAGTTTTTCCCGGCACGGAACTTCCTGCTCGAAAGTATTTCGCAGCTTTTGCAGGTGGAGTGCCAGGCAGCAAAGGATTTCAGGATCGGGACCGACTGGGAGTACCGTTCGGAAACGAACAGAACGGATGGCAGCGGATTGCAGTCGGGCCGGATTGAATCGGTGCTTACGGCGCAGATTCCCGACCGCGGCCAGGTGAGCTTGTCGGTGCAGTATGTGTATGTAAAGTTTACCGGTGAAGCCGCTTCCCCTGCCGGATACGCCATGCTTCGCGGCTTCGGCAACGGTCACAATGGTGTTGCCCGCCTGTCGGCACGGTACAAGCTTGGGAAATTTCTTGTTCTGGAGGGAGTGTATGAAGGGCGCGCCGTTAAAGGCGGGCGCACGGTACACAATGCCCAGCTTCAGGTGAGGGCCGTTTTCTAAAAGGCCGAGAGGAGCAGGTCAATATCTTTGGATGTAATGCCGAATTGTCTGCCAATCAAATCATTGGTTAGAATGCCATTATACAGGTACACGCCTTGCCGTGCACCGCGGTCATCCCGCACCAGCTGCTGAATTCCGCCACACATCCCCTTGTCGAGCAGGATGGGAACCAAAACGTTGCTGAGGGCGATGGATGCGGTTCGGGCCACCTTGGCCGGCAGGTTTGGCACCATGTAATGGACCACGCCATGCCGGATGAAAACGGGCTCCTGCGGGGTGGCATAGATGCCTGTTTCGAAACTTGAACCCTGGTCGACATGAATGTCGATGAGGGCGGATCCGGGCTTCATGCACATGATAAGGTCCTCAGGCACCAGGTAGAAGGTGTCGAGGTGAAGGCGCTGCAGGGTGCTGATCACGAGGTCGGCAGTTTCAAAGGCTTTTTTCAGGACCGGAGGATGCATCACCGAGGTATAGATTTCCTGGCCGATGAAGTGTTTCAGCGAGCGGAGATTGGTTATGGAGTGATCGAATACCTTAACAACGGCGCCCATGCCGAGGGCAGTCCGCGCGGCATGTTCGGCCGCGGTGCCCGCACCCAGGATAACCACTTCTGCAGGGGTGATGCCGGTGATCCCGCCGAGCAGGATCCCTTTGCCGTAATTGTCGCTGCTTACCAGCCCGGCGCCGATATTCACGGCCACGGTACCTGCAATCTCGCACATCGACCGGAGGACGGGCACTTCCTGGGCCTCATCGCGGATCAACTCGAAGGCGATGGCCGTAACCCGGTGCCGGATCAGGTCGTGAAAATAGAATTCGTCGCGCGTTGCGAGGTGCAACCCCGTTATGATGGTCTTTCCGGGCCCCAGCAGACCGATCTCCTCGCGGGTGAGGGGAGAGACCTTAAGGAGGATGGAAGCCTCGAATACCGGTCCCTTGTCGGAGAACACCTCCGCTCCGGCTTCTGAGTAGTCATGGTCGGAAAACCGTGCTCCGCTGCCGGCGCCGCGTTCAATGAGTACCCGGTGCCCGGCATCAACCAGCAGATGCACCGCCTGTGGGGTAAGGGAAATCCTCGTTTCGAGGGGATCCGATTCCCTGGGCACACCGATCACGAAATGTTTCTGTTTTTTTTCCCGATCAAGGGTCTCCTCCTTGGGCATCATGCCGTGCTGGAAGAATGACAGGGGTTTTCCGGGGTCCTGCATAATAGGGGTAAATCACTTCTTAACGGAAGCAATTTACGAAATATCCCCGTAAAACGCTATCTGGGAAATTCAATCCGGATTGTCCGGCTGCCATCAGGCTCCTCACTGAGCTTTATCCGAAGGGATTCCGGCGGCAACAGTTCCTCCACTTTTTCAGGCCACTCCATAAAACACCACCGCCCGCTGTCGAAATACTCATCGATGCCGAAGTCGTAGGCTTCACTGATGCGGTTGATGCGGTAAAAATCGAAGTGGTAGATAAGACCTTCTTCTGCCGGGTATTCGTTAACCAGGGCAAAAGTAGGGCTGGTAACTTCTGTTGTCACCCCCAGGTGGCGGCAAACGGAACGGATGAGCGTGGTTTTTCCCACGCCCATGGGGCCATAAAATGCCAGAAGGCGGTTCTCGCCTGCCGCCCGGATGATCCTGGCGGCGATCCCGCCGAGATCAGGCAGGTGTTTGGCGTGAAAAAGCAGCTCTTTCATCGGGGTCTTATTTGGGCTGGAGCACAATGAACGGAATCAGCATCTCTTCCATGCTTACCCCGCCATGCTGGAAAGTATTGCGGTAATACTTTACATAATGGTTGTAATTGTTGGGATAGGCGAAGAAATCGGAGCCTGTGGCGAAAATGTAACTGGTACTAACGTTCGATTTTGGCAGCTGTACCTCCTCGGGCCGGGTGATTTCGAAAACCTCCTTCGGATTATAGTTCAGGTTCTTGCCTTGCTTGTACCTGAGGTTGGTGGTTGTCTGCCGGTCGCCGATCACCTTGATGGGGTCTTCCACCATGGTGGTGCCATGGTCGGTGGTGATCACAACGGTAACCTCTTTTTTTGCCAGTTCCCGCAGAAGTTCGAGCAGGGGTGAGTGGATGAACCAGGTGTGGGTGAGTGTCCGGTAGGAAGCCTCATCATTGGCCAGCTCACGGATCATATTGGTTTCGGTGCGGGCATGCGACAGCATATCAACAAAATTGTACACCAGAACCGAAAGGGGCATGTCGGTAAGGTGGGTAGGGTGCTCCACCCATTTTTTGCCTGCCCGGTTCGAGCTGATCTTGTCGTAAATGAACTTCTGCGGAAGGTTCAGCCGCTGCATCTGGCTCCGGAGGAGCTCCTCCTCATGAAGGTTTTTGCTGCCCTCCTCGAAATCCTCTACCCAGATATCTGGAAATTTTTTTGAAATGGCCAGTGGCATGAGGCCCGCAAACATGGCATTCCGGGCATACTGGGTGGCGGTTGGAAGAATGGAGAAATAGATTTCGTCCTGTTCCACGGTGTATGATTCCGCGATCACCGGTTCGAGCACCTTCCACTGATCATAGCGGAGGTTGTCAACCACCAGCACAACAACGGGACGGTTGCGGGTCATCAGGGGGAAAACCCGGTGTTTCATGATGTCGGGCGAAAGCATTGGCCGTTGCCCGAAATCCTTGGTGAACCAGCCGACATAATTTTTCCGGATGTACCGGATGAAATTCTGGTTGGCTTCCGATTTTTGCATCCGAAATACCTCATCCATAGGTGTTTCGGAGCTTCCTTTCAGCTCAAGCTCCCAGTAAACCAGTTTGCGGTAAACCTGAATCCAGTCTTCCCACGAAAGGCTCTCGCTGATTTGCATGCCGATTTTGCCGAATTCGGTTTGATAGGCAGAGGTTGTCTTTTCGCTGATCAGCCTTTTTGTATCAGTAAATTTTTTTATCGTAAGCAGCACCTGCTTTGGATTTACCGGTTTGATGAGATAGTCGGCGATTTTTGAGCCGATTGCCTCATCCATGATATCCTCTTCTTCGGATTTGGTGATCATGATCACCGGTATGTTAGGCCGGATGGTTTTTATGCGGCTGAGGGTTTGGAGACCGCTCATTCCCGGCATGTTTTCATCGAGAAAGATCAGGTCGAACTCCCGTTCGGTGACGTGCCCGATGGCATCTTCCCCGTTGTTGGCGGTGATCACCTCATAGCCCTTGCCCTGAAGCAGGAGGATATGTGGCATGAGAAGGTCGATCTCGTCATCGGCCCAGAGAATGGAAACGGGTTTGGTCATGATTCCGGATTATTCTTTCAGGTAGTTATCGCGGAAGAACTGGTAATACTGGAAAACGTTCTTGCTTTTGTATAACCTGGTGTAGTTGTCTTTTGAAATGATAAAGTGCCTGTAATCAGTATCTTTCAGGCCTTCATAAACTTTCGGGTCGGCAAGCATGGAATTGAAGTAGTCCATACCGGTCTTCTTGCTGGTAAAGTTCTTGACGGTAACGATCTGCATGTCATCCTCAAAGACAGCCGATGAAACATCGAAGAACTCTTCATCGAAATGTTCCACGTTGAAGTTGGAAATCCGGAATTTCAGCTTGCCGAGATCGACAGCCGGTCCGGAAACGATCACCGCATAAAAGTGGGTGGCAGCATCTTCAGCGAAGAATTCGAGGTCGATCTTTTCCTCTGCTGCTGTCACCTGGCCAACCTGTACTTTTGGTTTTCCCTTTCCGGTGCCGCTCGACGGTCCTTTCTGGAGGTAGCTGAGCAGGTTTTTGGCCGGTTCGGTTACTTCGCTCTGCGGATACTTGAAAACCAGATCGTTAATAGATTTAACCAATCCTGCCGTATCGGTCGGGTTTGTTTTTGCAAAAGCCATGATGCGAAGGAGCCCGAATTTGTCGCGGATGGGGTTTACCTTGAATGCCGTATCGGCTTTATTGCAGCTGGCCAGTACCGCGGCATAGGCTTTATTTCTGTAGTCGAGGTATGTATTCTCGTAAAACTTCACCACCCTGTTGCGCTCCTCATCGAGTTCCTTGAAGTAGTCGGGGTTGCTGATAATCTTTGCCGACCGGCTGTCGGGGAATTTCTGCACAATAAGGTCCTTGTACGTTTTAACCTGATCTTCAATCTTTTGGGTGGTATAGATCTGGTACATGTTGTAATAGGAGAAGAGGAGGCGTTCATCCTCGGGGAACCGGGTATTGAGCCAGTTGAAATAGTAGAGTGCATCATCCGGGCGGTTCAGTTCATCTTTAAATATCTTGCCTGCGTTGAGGTACGACTGGGCGATCCGGCTGTTTGATTCACGAATGGCCGTATCATTCATTGGCAGGTCGTTGAGGTAGTATTCGCGCTGCGTCGGCTTGAAAGCATTGGTTTTTACAGGGGCCGCGGCGGTGGTTATTTCTCCGGTTTCGCCTTCTGATGTAAGGTCGCCCGATTCGGTTACTACTTTCTTGTTCGAACGCCTCCAGTTGTCTTCGAGTTTCCGTCGTCCCCAGTATTTGATGAATTCGATACTCCCGAAGCTGATGGCTGCCGGGTTGTAAAAATACCAGCTGCCCGATCCCGACATGGAGGATCCGCTTCCGGGCAGGGAATTGCCGAAATCGCCGCCACCGCCATAGTCGCCTCCCATCTGGTTGTTTTGACCGCGGTTGGTACCGCTGGTCATGCGCTGCTGGCCAAAGGTTCCGCGGTTATTCATCCCGGTAAGTGAACCCATGCCGTTCATCCGGCCCGACTGCATATTGAGGCGCTCCTCCTCTTCGGCGGCTTTGGCTTCCTCCTCTTTTTTCTGTGCTGCGGCAGTCATGCCGGCGATGATCTTTTCGCGGTCGGCGGCCGGCAGCTTCGCGATTCGCTGAAGGCTGTCTTCCCGCAAGGCCATGCCGATGTTTTCGGAAAGAAGTTTAACACTGCCGCCGAATGCAATTATTTTGGAATAATCGGGGAACGTTTCCGGAAGCGACTGGCCGGCGCTGTCGTAGTAAAGGCCGGCAGGCACCCAGTTTTCCTTTTCGTAATAATGGGTGGCAAGTGCCAGGTAGGTTATAGCCTTCTGTGTAGCATTTGTGGTGTTGAAGGCAACCGAGTTTTTATAATGATCGATTGCCACGGCCTCATTTCCTTCCTTCATCTCGAGTTCGGCCAGGGCAAAATACACCTGATCGAGGTATTCGATATTTTTCTCATCCCGCAGCATTTTCATCAGCTCCTTGCGAATGCCGGCAGCGCCGTCGCCACCGCCCTGAAACAGCCGAGCCCTGTTGATCCGGGCGTTGAAGGCCATGTCGTACGACGGGTTGAGCTCGTTAACGCGGGCGTACCATTTGGAAGCGTTGATAGAATCCTTTTCCTTTTCATACAGCTGCCCAAGTACGTAACACATGCGTGTGCGCTGCAGTTTTCCCGGGAATTCGGCGGCAGATTTCTCGAGCAGCGGAATGGCGCCGTCGAGGTCGTTCTGACGAAGATACCAATCGGCATAAACGGCCTGAAGCTGGGGCTTGAGTTTCGAACTGAATTTCGGATCGCCCTGCAGGCGGTTGAGGATCTGCTGTGATTCGGGAAAGTTTTTGAGCTCCAGCCGGGTCATAGCCAGCCAGAGACTGGCTTCATCAGATAAGCCATCATCGGGGAACTGGGTGATCACATATTCCAGCGTTTCGATGGCTGGGAAAAAATCGCGTTTGTAAAAATAGGCCTTGCCCATCAGCAGAAAAGCATCATCGACCCATTTCACATACTCGTTTTTTCGATAAAATTCTTTTTCACGATTGCTTCGGCTGCCCTTTTTTAGCTTCGGCTTAACCTTGATCGAGTGCATCCCGATAACCTTGGAGCACTTCTTAACGGTTTTGTCCATGTCGGCCATGATCATTCGGGCGGCCTCCTTCGAGCTGTAGGTAAACACCGGCAGGAGGGTATTGTAGTCGTCCCTGAAACCGATCTCTGCCTTCTTGATTCCTTGATAATAAGAATCATACCCGTTGAAGTAAACGTTATAATGCGAAGTGAGATTATGGTAACTCCTTGTCACAACCGTGTTCTTCTTGGTCGTGCAGGAACCGGCTATCAACAACAGCATAACCGGGACAACGGTGTGGAGAATCTTATTCAATATTCTGATATCAGTTTTATCCATCTACATAACTTTAACAACGCAAAATTATTTTATACTGCGGTAAAAACCTTACCAATGCAAAATATTAGTATTTTAGGTGGTTGGACCTCCCTACTTACGAACAACTGCCCGTATCTATGAAAATTTTTGTTGTCGAGGACGATAAGTTTTACAATAAACTAATTGAGCATCATTTACGGCTCAATCCCGATTTTGAGATCGAGACATTCTTCACCGGCAGGAGTTTTCTCGACAAGCTCGGTGAAAATCCGGATATCATTACCCTGGATTACGGGCTGCCCGATATGGATGGCGCAGAGATCATGAACAAGGTGAAGAAATACAACCCGGGCATCCACATAGTTGTCATCTCGGGCCAGGAAGATATCTCCATAGCTGTTAAACTGCTGAAGGAAGGGGCCTACGATTACATTACGAAGGATGAGAATATCAAGGAGCGGCTGCTCAATACCATTCATAATATAAAGACCACCCAGCAGCTGCAGAACCAGGTGAACCAGCTGAAAACCCAGATATCGGAAAAGTATGATTTTACCAAGGCCATAATTGGTGACAGCAAGGCGCTAAAGAAAGTATACTCATTGATTGAAAAGGCGATACAGGTTCAGAACATGACCGTATCCATCCGGGGGGAGACAGGTACAGGAAAAGAGCTGGTGGCCAGAACGATCCATTACAATTCCATTCGAAAGGAAAAGTCATTTGTTGCTGTCAACATGGGGGCCATCCCGCGCGAGCTGCTGGAAAGTGAGCTTTTCGGGCATGAGAAGGGGGCTTTTACCGGAGCTTACAGCCGCAACATCGGAAAATTTGAGGAGGCCAACGGAGGCACTATCTTTTTTGATGAGATTGCAGAGATGGAGCTCGATTTGCAGGTTAAGATCCTTCGGGCAATCCAGGAACGGGAAATTGTCAGGGTTGGGGGTTCATCCGTTGTAAAGGTGGATGTACGGATCATTACCGCCACCAACAAGGATCTGCAGGAGGAGGTGAAAAGGGGGCATTTCCGGGAGGACCTGTACTATCGTCTGCTTGGTTTGCCGATCCAGCTTCCGCCACTGTCGGAACGGGAAAACGATATCATCATACTTGCCTCCCATTTTCTTCGCGACTTCTGCAAAGAGAACCATCTGCCCAAGAAGGAGTTTTCGGCCAAGGCACGCAATAAGCTGCTTTCTTACCATTATCCGGGTAACGTGAGGGAGCTCAAGGCCATTGTGGAGCTGTCGGTTGTCATGTCGAACCACATGGTTATCGAAGAGGATGATATCATGTTCAGCCCCACCAATACCGGCCTTGATCTGTTTGCCCAGGACATGAGCCTGAGGGAATACGAAAGCAAGATCATCCGGCATTACCTTGAGAAGAACAACAATAATGTTGTCCTTGTCGCGAAAAAGCTGGATATCGGTAAATCAAAGATTTACAACATGATCAAGGGAGGAGAGCTTTAAACCGCCTCTACTGACCGGACTTCAGGGACCTGCTTTTTAAGTGTGTTTTCAACACCGGCCTTGAGGGTCATTGTCCGCATCGGGCATGAGCCGCAGGCGCCGATAAGTTCCACTTTCACCACCATATCGTCGGTGATTTCCGCCAGTTTAAGATCGCCACCGTCGGCCTGTAAATAGGGCCGCAGCTGTTCGAGTACGTCCTTGATTCTGGATTCGAGTTCCTGTGATACCATATTTTTAGTTTTTGTTGGGAGGGCACGCGGGCCCTCCCTTACGGATGTTTAACGTGAGATTTGAACGATTTCAGTGGGATCGGCCGATGCATTTCGAATGGCCACCTGTCTGACGGTTTCGCGTGCCAGCTCCATGAAAGCCTTGCCGCTGGGTGAGTTTTCATCTATAGCCACCGGATGCCCGTTGTCACCGCCTTCGCGGATTCCCTGAACCAGCGGGATCTGACCGAGCAGCGGCACCTTCATTTCGGCTGCAAGGTTCTTGCACCCGTCTTTGCCGAATATATAATATTTATTATCGGGAAGCTCCTCGGGTGTAAACCAGGCCATGTTTTCCACCAGGCCAAGCACCGGCACACGGATCGACTTGCCGGTGAACATGCTGATGCCCTTCACCGCATCAGCCAGGGCTACCGCCTGGGGCGTTGAAACGATCACCACTCCGGTAACAGCTAAACTCTGAACAAGGGTCAGGTGCACATCACCCGTGCCGGGGGGAAGGTCGATGAGCAGGTAATCCAGGTCACCCCAGTACCCGTCGTGGATCAACTGCTTCAACGCACTCGTAGCCATGGGGCCGCGCCAAACCAATGCCTCCTTTTCGTCGACGAAGAAACCGATCGACAAAACTTTGACACCATATTGCTCCACGGGAATGATCCTGTCTTTGCCTTCAATCTGCTGTAAAACCGGTTGAGCCGACTCAAGGTTTAACATCTTGGGTATAGAGGGGCCATAAACATCAGCGTCGATCAAACCCACCGAGTAACCCAACCTGGCGAGGGCCACGGCCATGTTTACCGAAACGGTTGACTTACCCACACCGCCTTTGCCGCTGGCGATTGCAACGATGTTCTTCACATTGGGCAGAGGCCGCTCATTGTGAACCACTTGCTCCGCATCCACCTTGATATTTATTTCAATGTCCTTGCCAAGCCGTGAGATGGCATGCTCGCATGACTTCTTAACCGACTGTGCAAAAGGGTTTTTGGATTTGGGGAAAACCAGGGAGAAGCTGACCGAACGGTCCTCTACCTTCAGGTCTCTCACCATGCCCATACTTACAATATCGCGTTCATTATCGGGATTGATTACCTCATGCAGGCAGTCAAGCACCGTTGCCGCACTCAAAATTTCCATCTATTTTTATTTAGATTGAATAAAGAACAAAACTATACATTCTTGCCGAACCATCATAGCCCGGTTCCCGAAAGTCAACCGGATTCATTATCAAATGCGGCGCTGCCACTCTTGTATGGCTTGTGTTTCTGTTTTGTCCAATCCGCATTCAATGCCAAACCGCCTGAAGAACCGGGATTTTGGGTTGAACATCGAGATTCCACGGGTGGTGGCCATCCAGAGGTTGCCCAGGGCATCTTTCCGCGGAATCCTGTCAACTTACTCTTCGGGCTCCGGCATTTCTTTAACGGGGTCCCAGAAAATGGCCTCAAAATTCTGAATCTGATCTTCCTCCACGTGGATCCCTTCGCTTTCGAGGAGCTCCTTCATCGTTCCGGTGTAGCCGAACCAGTTTTTGCCGGTCAGGATGCCGGTACGGTTCACCACCCGGTGGGCCGGTATGAAATCCTTGCCATCGAACGATTTGTTGAGCGCCCAGCCCACCATCCGGGCGGCCTGGGGTGAGCCGAGATAGCGTGCTATTGCCCCGTATGAGGTAACCCGGCCGAATGGGACAGCCCTCACTACCTGGTAAACGGAGTCGAAGAAGCCCTCATTGCTCATGGAAGGGCGGGTTCCTCGCGTGGTTCCGTCCAGCGGCGCTCCCGGTTCGGATGGAAGGAAAGGTAGGTTATAGGGAGCCCGGATTCAAGGAATCTCGATTCGTAATGGGTACGGATCGATAGCACCTCATCGGCCAGGCCCGAAGCGTACAGGTCGGCCGTACATCGCACCGGTTCTGTTTCGTTCCAGTTGAGGAGGTAGCGGGTATAGTCGTGGAGAAGCTGACTGTCGGTTTTGAGGTGAATGGTTCCGCCAGGCAGCATCATATCTGCATACATGTTAACGAACCTGCTTGATGACAGTCTTTTACGCGGTTTTCGGGGCTGTGGATCCGGGAAGGTTATCCAGATTTCGCTCACCTCATCGCGCGCGAACATCCGGAAGAGGAATTCGATGCGGCAGCGGAGGAATGCAACATTGGTAAGGCCAAGTGCAGCCGATTGGGTAGCGCCTTTCCACATGCGGGCGCCCTTGATGTCGACGCCGATGAAGTTTGCGCCGGGGTTCTGCCGGGCCAGTTCGACGGTATATTCGCCGCGGCCGCAACCGAGTTCGAGGATGAGCGGATTGGTATTGCCGAAAAAGCGGCTGTTCCAGCAGCCTTTCATCTCATAATCGGCGGTGAGGATGGCATGGCCATCGGGTTCGAACACATGCGGGAGCTCCCGCATATCCATGAACCGGCTTATTTTGTTGATCCTTGCCAAGGCTATTGTACTTTTTCTATCCGCAATCCGAGATCGGTGATGTATTTCAGTTCCGGGTCACGCATTCCCTGGTCGATCTCGAAAATATAGCGGCCCGCATTCGGGAACTTCACGCGATAGCGGAGCGGGATTTCGAGGCTGAATCTCCCGCCGGATCCCCTGCCTTCCCAGCGACCCTGCGGATCGGCGAGCCTGCATTCCAGCGTGTCGCGAAGGGTGGCACCTGTGGGGGAATTGGTACGAACGAAGAGCCAGAGGTTGGAATAGGCATACCTTCCGTCGTTGCGGATCTGCAGGTAGATGTTGTAAAGGCCCGAGGTGTCGGTCACGGGTACGTCGAAACGGTAAAACCGGCCAGCCGGCCAGATCCCGTTCTCCACAGGGAGGTTGCGCAGAAAGAAGTCCTTCTGTCCGCAAGCGGAGAGCAGGACCAGAAGTACCAGAGCTATGACCGATCCGCGGCGTCGGTTCATTTTTTCTTGATTACCTGGATTTTGGGACGGTTTTCAGGGGCAACCTGCGACTGGGGCTGCTGCTCCTGTTGCGGTTGCTGCTGTTGTGGTCTCCCCGGGCGCGGCCTGCCCTGCTGGGGCCTCCGCTGGTTGCGCTTCTTGTCGTCGAAACGGGTGAGGCTCTCCTGGCCGGCGGCATTCATGTAACCCACTTCAACCACCTTGTCAACTGCCTCACCGTCGGTGAGCTTGTCGGGAAAGACACCCTGCTTGTTCATGCGGATGATCTCGAGCACGCGCTCCACGCTGATCGGGACCAGATTGGTTCCGGCCGACGAGTCGAAGGAGTACCACATCATGCGCTTGAAAATATCTGTCTTTTGGTGATAAGCCCTGCCTTCGCGGGTTTCGAGAACGATTTCGGCCGATGGGAAATCTTTTTGCGCATCCAGATAGGCATCCACCTCGTAGTTGAGGCAGCATTTCAGCTTGCCGCACTGGCCGGCCAGTTTCTGCGGATTGAATGAGAGCTCCTGGTGGCGGGCCACCGTAGTGGTTACCGTAACGAAATTGGTGAGGAAGGTGGAGCAGCAGAGCTGCCTTCCGCAACTGCCGATACCGCCAATCCGACCGGCCTCCTGTCGTGCGCCGATCTGTCGCATCTCAACCCGGATCTTGAACTCATCCGCCATATATTTGATCAGTTCACGGAAATCCACCCTGTCGTCGGCGATGTAATAAAAGATCGCCTTCGTTTTATCGCCCTGATACTCGACATCTCCGATTTTCATATCGAGCTTGAGCATCTGGGTTATCTTCCTCGACCGCAGCATGGTATGGTGCTCCATGGCAATGGCTTCCTTCCATTTTTCGATATCGGCCAGCTTGGTTTTCCGGTATACCTTGCGGAATTCATACTCCTGAGCGTTGATCCTGTATTTTCGAAGCTGGTTCATCACCAGGGGGCCGGTGAGCGATACCATGCCGATGTCATGACCGGGTGATGCTTCCACGGCCACCATATCGCCAGTTTTAAGGTTCAGTGCGTTAACGTTTCGGTAATATGCTTTTCGGGTGTTCTTGAACCGCACTTCAACGAGGTCCTCTTCGCTGATTCCTGAAGGTATGTCGCGCAGCCAGTCGAATACGCTGAGCTTTGTACATCCCTCCTGGTTGGGACAGGTTTTTCCTTCGGTTTCAGTATCTAGATGGGGGCAACCCCTGAATAATATAGCGTCTTGTAATGTATCCATGGCGGTAAAGATAATTAATCCCTGCGAATTGTTAAGCAGGGGTGTAGATCAGGCTTTTGCGGCCGGGGCGGGCTGCCTGAGGAGCCGGTTCAGCTGGAGGCACATGTCGGTAAGGAGGATTTTCGGGTTGGCATTCATGGTGATCTGAGCGATTGCCAGGTTGAATTCGGCCATGAGCCCCGCAATATTGCCTTCATGGATAAAAGTGTTGAAGTTGGCGGAGAAGGCAGCTTCTTCGCTGTCCATCACGGTGAGTTCGGGCATCTGGCGGTTGAGCATGAAATTGTTCCGGATCATGTCCATTGAATACAGGAGGAACCATTTCTGTTTTTCGCGCCCGATATCTGAAAGTTCCGACACCCAATCGGTTATATCGTTGATCTTAAGTCCGTAGGATATTCTCATCCAGCGGAAGAATCGTTCGCGGCTGAGCTGGTCCTGCTCATTCTGGCTGATCATGTCGCGGGCAGCAAGATAGTCGCCCTGAGCACGCTGCACGGCGCTGGCGACGAGCCTGTCCTGACCCGGAAAATCTGCTTCGAGCTTGGTGCGGAGGGCCTCGGCAGCGATCCTGGGCACTTTAACCAGCTGGGTGCGCGAAAGAATCGTTGGCAGGATCTCATCCGTTCCGCCGCTTACGAACAGGAAAACCGTGTGGTCGGCAGGTTCCTCGATGATTTTCAGGAGCTTGTTGGCGGCCGTGGTATTCATCTTTTCAGGCATCCAGAAGAGGATCACCTTATAGTCGGATTCGAACGACTTGAAGCTGAGCTTCCGGAGGATCTCCTGGGCCTCTTTCTTGAAAATCCCGGCCTGCTTATTCTCGATGGACATGGCGTGGTACCACCCTTCCAGTGATGGATAGGGATTGGCGGATAAATATTCGCGCCACTCGGTGATGAAATCATCGCTTGAGGGTTCGCCTTTGGTTTTCGCCGTTCCTGCCACCGGAAAAACGAAATGAATATCCGGGTGAACAAAGGAGGCAGCCTGGTGACAGGCCGGGCAGGTGCCGCAGGAATCTTCGGGGCCCGGACTGGTGCACTGGAGGTATTGGGCCAGCGCCAGGGCAAGGGCATAATGCCCGCACCCGGCAGATCCGGAAAGCAGCAGCGCATGGCTCACCCTGTTGGTTTTCACCGACTGCAAAAGACGCTGCTTTATAGCATCCTGACCGGGTATTTCATTGAATCGCACAGGTCCAAAAATAGCCAACATTTTGTAACTTTGTGCCGCTTTTCATGACATACCCACTAATACAAAATATACCATGTTAACAATGAATTCATTCAACTTCGCCGGCCACCGCGCGATCATCCGGGTCGACTTCAACGTCCCGCTCAACAGCAATTTTGAGATCACCGATGATACCCGCATCCGGGCAGCCATTCCAACTATCCAGAAGATCCTGAAAGATGGCGGTTCGGTTATTCTGATGTCGCACCTGGGACGGCCGAAAGAGGGACCCACCGAGAAGTACAGCTTGAAGCACCTGGTTCCCGATTTGACGAAGAAGCTCGGAGTTGACGTGAAATTTGCTCCCGACTGCATCGGCGAGGAGGCCAAACAGATGGCTGAAGCGCTGAAGCCGGGTGAAGTGCTGCTGCTCGAAAACCTCCGTTTTTACAAGGATGAGGAGAAAGGCAACCCCGAATTTGCCCAGAAGCTGGCTTCGCTGGCCGACATGTACGTAAACGATGCCTTTGGTACCGCACACCGCGCTCACGCCTCCACCACCATCATTGCCGACTATTTCCCGGGCAAATCGATGTTCGGCTATATCATGGACAACGAGGTGAGCAGCATCGATAAAGTGATGCGCGACCCGCAGAAACCTTTCACAGCGATCCTCGGCGGAGCAAAGGTTTCCACCAAGATTACCATTATCGAGAACCTTCTGGGCAAAGTCGACAACCTGATCATCGGCGGCGGCATGACCTATACCTTTATCAAGGCCATGGGCGGCCAGGTGGGCAACTCGCTTGTTGAAGAGGAGTACGTTGAGATGGCAAAAAAAGTGCTCGATGCCGCTAAGGAAAAAGGGGTTAACCTTTACCTTCCTGTTGATGGCATCAATGCCGATAAGTTTGACAACGAAGCCAAAACAACCGTTTCCGCCATCGATGCAGTGCCGGAAGGCTGGATGGGCCTCGATATTGCAGACGAGTCGATCGCTCTCTTTTGCGAAGTGATCGAGGGATCAAAAACCATCCTGTGGAACGGCCCGATGGGGGTGTTCGAAATGCCGAACTTCCAGAAAGGTACCGTTGAGATTGCCAAATCAATCGCACGGGCAACCGCCAAGGGTGCATTCTCCCTCGTTGGTGGCGGCGACTCGGTGGCAGCCATCAACCAGTTCGGGATGACCGATAAGGTTTCATACGTTTCCACCGGAGGTGGTGCGCTTTTGGAATACATTGAAGGTCAGGTGCTTCCGGGCATCAAGGCCATCAGGGGATACTAGAAGGCCGTGAGCCTCAGCCGTGAGGATGCCGTCTTCAACGAAGCGGCACTGGAAATCTTCCGTCTACAGGCTGCCGGGAACCCGGTGTACAAAAGGTACCTGCAGCTGCTGGGCGTCGACCCGGCAGCTGTATCCGGTATCGAAGGGGTACCCTTCCTTCCGGTGGAGTTCTTCCGTTCGCACCGGGTGGTGACCGGCTCAGGTGAAGATGTGCGCGTGTTCGAATCGAGCGGCACTACCGGGGCCGCAACGAGCCGCCACCATCTCACCGATGAATCTGTTTATCTCCGAAGCCTCTCCGAAGGCTTCCGCCATTTCTTTGGTGATCCCTCTTCCTTCTGTCTTCTTGCCCTCCTGCCCTCCTACCTCGAACGGGGCAACTCATCGCTGGTTTTCATGATGGATCAATTGATCCGACAAAGCGGTCATCCGCTCAGCGGCTTCTACCTCGATAACCGAAAATCCCTCTCGCAAAACCTCGCGGATCTGGAGGCAGCCGGGCAGAAAACCATGCTTATCGGGGTGAGCTTCGCCCTGCTCGAACTGGCAGAGCAGTTTCCAATGCCCCTGCAGCACACCATGGTGGTGGAAACCGGCGGCATGAAAGGGCGCCGCGAGGAGCTCACCCGTGAGGAGCTGCATGAAATCCTGAGGCGTGCCTTTCAGGTGGAATCCATCGGATCCGAGTACGGCATGACCGAACTTCTCTCCCAGGCATGGTCAACCGGCAACGGGATATACCTGGCCCCTCCCACGATGAAAATCCTCATCCGCGACCCCTATAACCCCTTTTGCCGCATGCCTGCCGGCAAGAGCGGCGGCATCGATGTAATCGACCTGGCAAACCGGAATTCCTGCTCCTTCATACAAACACAGGACCTCGGAAAGTTGCATCCGGACGGAAGTTTCGAGGTTCTGGGGAGGTTTGATAATTCGGAGCTGAGGGGGTGTAATTTGTTGGTGTAGAGACGTTTATAAACGTCTCTACTTTGGAGGGCCGATTTTGGCCTGCTGCCTTCTTCCTTTTTGTTTCTGCCCGGAAACAAGATCATACGATCCATCAACCCACTCCTTCAGCTGATCCTCACGCACCCGTCCGTCAAGCAGCACCGTATTCCAGTGCAACTTGTTCATATGGTAGCCGGGGATAACATACTCAAACTCATCGCGGAGACTGACAGCGAGCTCCGGATCGCACTTAAGGTTGATCTGCCGGTCATTGTCGAGGCTCAACAGGGCGAAGATCTTACCGTTCACCTTGAAAACCAGCGTATCTTCCCCAAAAGGGAATGACTCTTCAGCTCCGGATTTCGAGAGGCAGTACAAACGGATGCTTTCCAGGTCCATCGGTTGTCTGATTTTAAGCTAAGATGCGAAATAAATACATAGCTTTGTTTGCCAGATTTATAAAATGCCACTGCAGCAATACCGTGATTACCGGTTTACCGGCTTCTTCTTCCGGGTCATCTTTTCAGGATTGGCCCGGAAGGTGTCGTTCACTTTCGCTATAGCCCTGTTCTCGGTGGTGGGATCGTGGTTCGCTGTAACTTATGCTATCATACTGGTTAAGAGCATATTGCCGGGCGACATCGATCACATCGTTAAAACCGGTGTTATCCTGGGTGCGCTGGCAACCACCTGCACCACCATTCTTCATTTTCTTCATTACGGATTGCTGAGCAAAAGAGGTCTCCCGGGGTTCATGAAGATCCCGCGAACCGTTAATGAGGCGCTGGTGAGCGGCCTCAGCTGGAGCCCGATCAGCAGGCTCGATGATGAGCACTTTTCGAAGTTTGCCCATGCCTACATGCGATTGCCGCGTGATAATTTCTTTGTTTCAATCGGATATTCCTCGCTGGTCGGACTGGTTTTAACGGTTTACGCATTTCTGAGCCACCATGATTACCATGTAGGTTTGTATGTCGGGTTGGGCTCCCTCCTGTCAATAGCCATCTATTCCTATTGGGCGTGGGTGATTACCGATTTCTTGTGCGGTTCCCTCCGTTCGAGTGTATATGAAGAAACCGACAGGCGATATCTGAGGATCGTCAAACCCAAGAGCCTTTCGCTTAAGAGTTCCTTCAGCTTCCTCGTTGTACTTGTTATCATAACAATTGGCATAACCGCTCTTTTTGTTTTTGCAAAGCTGCATGTTCCGGGCGGCTCAAAGGAGGAGGTGCTGAGATTCGTGAGGGAAACAAAACCATTGGAGGTTTTTTGGTCGGTGATACGCTTTACCGGCCTGTCAGCCTTCATGCTGAGCATCTTCACCTTCATTCATTATCTGGCTATAGATCTGTTTCTGAAAGAGATACACGAGGCTACCGCCAGCCTTGCCAAGGGGCAGCCGGCGCTGCTGAATCCTTCCTACGATTATAAGGAAATCCGTGAATCGGCTGATAATTTCAACCGGGTGGCCGTGGAATTTACCGAACTCCGCCAGGGGTTCGAGGAGAAGCTCCAGCAGAGGACCCTTGATCTGCAGACTGCCAAGGAGCAGGCTGAAGCGGCAAATGAAGCCAAGAGCAACTTTCTTGCCAATATGTCGCATGAGATTCGCACGCCAATGAACGGGATCATCGGGATGACGGAGATCCTGCTCCAGGCCAGCCTTACAGAAGAGCAGACTGAATATGTCAGGATTGTTGAAAGCTCCGCAAATACCCTGCTGGCCATTATCAACGACATCCTCGATTTTTCAAAGATCGAGGCCAATAAGCTTGATCTTGAGTTGGTTCCGTTTAGTCTGGTACGTGTTGTGGAGGATGTAGCCGACAATATGGCCCTTAAGGCCATCAACAAAAACCTTAATCTGGTGATCAACCTCAATACGGACATGCCGAAATCATTGATCGGTGATCCGATGAGGCTCAAACAGGTGCTGTTGAACCTGGTAAATAACGCCATCAAGTTTACGGCAAAGGGTGAGGTGCAGATTGCGGGAGCCATCACCGGCCGCTCGGGAAATGAGTTTACGGTGACTTTCCGGATCAGCGACACGGGCATCGGGATCCCACCCGATCAGCAGGAGAAACTGTTCAAATCGTTTTCACAGGTGGATGCCTCCATTACCCGGCGTTTCGGCGGTACCGGTCTGGGCCTTATCATTTGCCAGAAGCTGGTGGAAATGATGGGAGGCACCATTGGTTTTGAGAGCCAGCCGGGTCAGGGTTCCACCTTCTGGTTTACCGTGAGATTCAATGAGGATGACTCAGCCCCCGGTCAATACGAGCATGAGGCCGGTGAGCTCAAGGGGCTCCGTGTTTTGGTGATCGACGACAATGAAACCAACCTGCATATCTTCCGCAAGTATCTGGAATACTGGCACTGTACCTCGGAAGAGTGCCGCGATGCCGAGGCGGGTATCGTAAAGCTGGGGCTCGCAGCCGTAAATCAACAGCCATTTGATGTGGTTCTGGTGGATTGCCAGATGCCCGGAATCGACGGCATCACCTTCGCCCGCAGCGTAATGGCCGATCCGTTGCTCGCCGGTAACCGCATGGTGATGCTCTCCTCCATTGCCGATATCATCTCTGCGGAGGAGCTGAAGGAGGCCGGGTTCCGGGGTTTCCTGAACAAGCCGGTGAAGATCCGCGACCTGCGCAAAGTGATGCTGCAGGCTATTAATCCCGGTACTGCTGCGGGTGAGGCAGCAGGGAAACAGCCGGCCAAAAGCGGGAAACCGGAGCATGTAGTGGAGGTTGTTCAGGGATTTTACAGTAAACCCGTTTCAGTATTACTGGTTGAAGACAATAAGATCAACCAGCGCATCGCGGTGCTCAATCTCGAGAATCTGGGCTGTAAAGTTGACACCGCCGAGAACGGTGAGGAGGCTCTCGAGTTTTTCCACCGAAAACGTTTCGATCTCATTTTCATGGATGTACAGATGCCCGTCATGGACGGTCTCGAGGCTACCCGCCGGATACGCAGGGAGGAAGATGCGCTTGAAAGCCTCCGGCCGGTATACATTATCGCCATGACGGCCAACGCCATGAAGGGCGACCGGGAGATGTGCCTTACGGCAGGGATGGACGATTACATCTCCAAGCCATTTAAAACCGAAGAACTCCGCAAGTCCATCGACCGCTGGTATCAGCAGAGGATGGGGTAGAACGCATTCCGGATGTGGCTTATCTCGGGCGAGCCCCGGTAAAAAACCACAATCACCATATCGAACCGTACGTCCATCGATATATGAAAACACCGGACATATGCGTTGGCGGCTGAAATCAGGAACCGCTGTTTTTGCCGGTTAACCGCCTGCTCGGGCAGCTCACGAACCGGAGCCGTGCGGGTTTTTACCTCTACAACCACAATCTCATTGCCCGAGCGTGCCACGATGTCGATCTCGCGATGGCTGAAGTGCCAGTTTCGTTCGAGAATCATGTACCCCTGCGCTTCCAGGTACTCCGCGGCAAGCTGTTCGCCCTCTCTCCCCAGATCTTTCCGATCATCCATTTTCTTTGTTAATTTTGCGTTTTTTATATTAAGCTGATGTCTGATTACAAACGTGTTCTCGTTACGGCCGCCCTGCCTTACGCCAACGGCCCCGTCCATATCGGCCACCTCGCCGGTGTTTACGTTCCGGCAGATATATATACGCGATATCTGAGGCAGAATGGAAAAGATGTGCTGTTTATCTGCGGATCGGATGAGCATGGGGTTCCTATCACCCTGAAAGCCAAGAATGAAGGAGTAACCCCGCAGGACGTGGTCGACCGGTATCACGGGATAAACAAGACTGCTTTTGCCGATTTTGGCATCGGGTTCGATATTTATCACCGCACCTCGGCACCCATCCATCACGAAACGGCATCGGCCTTTTTCCGCAAGCTTTACGATGACGGTGAGTTTGTTGAAAAAACTACCGAACAGTTTTTTGATGAGGCAAGCCAGCAATTCCTGGCCGACCGGTACATCACCGGAACCTGCCCCCACTGCGGCAACGAGAAGGCTTACGGTGACCAGTGCGAAAAGTGCGGCACATCACTCAGCCCGCTCGAACTCATCAATCCGAAATCGATGCTCAGCGGCAATGCCCCGGTGCTGAAGGAGACCAACCACTGGTTTTTGCCGCTCGACAAGCACGAGGCATGGCTTCGCAAATGGATTCTTGAGGACCATACCGAATGGCGCTCAAATGTTTACGGCCAGTGCAAGTCATGGCTCGATCAGGGTCTGCAGCCAAGGGCCGTGTCGCGCGACCTGGAGTGGGGCGTACCGGTGCCTGTGGAAGGGGCCGACGGTAAAGTGCTGTATGTTTGGTTCGATGCCCCCATCGGGTACATCTCGGCCACAAGGGAGTTAACGCCTGACTGGGAAAAATACTGGAAATCAGAAGATTGCCGGATGATTCACTTTATCGGCAAGGACAATATCGTGTTCCACTGCATTATTTTTCCGGCCATGCTCAAGGCGCACGGCGAATACATCCTTCCCGACAATGTGCCTGCCAACGAATTCCTGAACCTCGAGGGGGACAAGATATCCACTTCGCGGAACTGGGCCGTCTGGCTGCACGAATACCTCGAAGAATTTTCCGGCATGCAGGATGTGCTTCGCTATGTGCTGACTGCCAATGCACCGGAGGCCAAGGACAACGACTTCACGTGGAAGGATTTTCAAACCCGGAACAACAATGAGCTGGTTGCCGTGCTCGGAAATTTCGTGAACCGCACGCTGGTTCTGACCCAAAAATATTTTGATGGCTTCTGTCCGGAGCGGGGCATCATTACCGACTATGACCAGGCCGCATTCGACGAGATCGGCAGCATCAGGCTGCGGGTTGAGAAGAGCCTCGAGGCATTCCGGATCCGGGAGGCGCTGAGCGAGGCCATGAACCTGGCCCGCCTGGGCAACAAGTACCTGGCGGAAACCGAGCCGTGGAAGCTCTTCCCGACGGATCCCGCGCGGGTGGCGACCATCCTGCACGTTAGTCTGCAGATCACCGCCAACCTGACCGTTCTGCTCGAGCCGTTCCTTCCCTTTACCATGAAGCAGCTGCGGACGTACCTGAATTGCGAAGCCTTGCCGTGGTCGGCCATTGGAAACACAAACCTGATAAAGGCCGGTCAGCAGCTGGAGAAACCGGGCCTTCTTTTCCGGAAAATTGAAGATTCGGAGGTGGAATTTCAGGTGAATAAACTCTTCGAAACCAAACAGGCAAACCAGGCCCGGGAAGCTGCACTGGCCGCTGCTGCAGCCGGTCAGTCGGAGGTGGCGGCAGTAACACCTGCCCCCGCTGCTGTTGCAGAAATCGCCGTGGCGGAGGAACCGGAGCTGCTGCCGGTGAAGCCCGTGATCACCTATGACAACTTTTCGGCGATGGACATCCGCATCGGCACGATACTGGAGGCGGAGCGGGTTAAGGGCTCCGACAAACTTTTGCAGCTGAAGGTGGATACCGGTGTTGATGTTCGGATTATTGTCTCCGGCATTGCCGAGCACTTCGAGCCGCAAGCCGTTGTCGGCAAGCAGGTGACCCTGCTGGCCAACCTGGCGCCGCGCAAAATCAGGGGGATCGAATCGCAGGGGATGATCCTGCTGGCGGAGGACAATAAAGGAAGACTGATTTTTGTGGTGCCGGAAGCGGGGCTGCAGAATGGGTCGGT
>CAYWHP010000013.1:24834-29806 GCA_964457845.1 uncultured Porphyromonadaceae bacterium
AGGCCCGATACGGCATCTTCGCGGGAGGCGAAGGTTTCCACAATAACTTTGTAGAGCCCGTTGCGCATAGGTTTGATAAACGAAGGATATCCCTTTTGGGTTAATGTTCCGAGGAGCTTGTCGGCATTCTCTTTCACTTTGAAGCAGCCAGCCACAACCGGGTATTTCCCCTCAGCAATCTTTACCGGCTTAACTTCCTCCGGTTTTGCCCCGTCACTCGTCACTCCGTCACTCGTCACTCCGTCACTCGTCACTCCGTCACTCGTCACTTTGTCACTCGTCACTCCGTCACTCGTCACTTCTCCACTTGTCACTCCGTCACTCTTCACTTCTCCACTCATCACTTTCTCCTCCTCCACCGGGAACACAATCGTCCTCACCGTATCCTTCGTGGCGGGATAATCAAGCCTGAAAAGTGCAGGTTCCGGCATCAAACCGGCCGATGATGAGGAGAGTGTATTGCTGATTCTGGAATGGTAGGGAAGCAGAGAGAATACGATCAGAAGGGGCATTGCGATGGCGATCCGCCGGAGGTTGCGGTTTCCCTGACGGCGCACGGGAGGTTCGATCGGGAACCCGATGGTGACGGGTGACTCCCCGATACCGGGTAACGGGCTGGCGATTGCTTTGCCGGCGGAGCGCTTCTGGATTTCCCGGAGGGTGAAAGGCGCTAGCCCGAAGGAATCCAGCGACAGGTTGATACCCGGTTCCGGACGGAAACGAACGACACCCGACGGGTCCATCAGGAAGTGGCCGATGCCTTCGATGGGTACGGCGGCACCGCTATAGAGCCTGAGCTGCGATTCCGACACGTAATCATCAATCTGCCTGCGGGCGCGTTCCTGGGAAATGTTGTTTTGCGCTGCCAGGTAACGTACCAGGATTCCATCGTTCTGAACCAGATCAGGATGGAACAAAATCTCTTTGGCCGGTGGCAGGAAAGTGCCAGTCCCCCTGTCAATCATGGCAGGCCTGCACTGGGAAATAAAGCCTCCAAGCCCGGGGATGATGACACAATCCTCGAGGTAGAGCAATCTTTCTATGGCGCGGTTTACTTCCATGATCATGAACAAAGATACGAACAAATTAACATTTGTCCGTTTTCGGGAATGCAATTTTGACCAGCGCCTTGCCGTTTCATCCGAAATAGCCCTATTTTAGTTACTTTCGTTGGACAGTCCCAACTGCCTCTGCCGCATGAACAAAATCGATATGGTTGATCTCCGGTCGCAGTATCTTCGGTTAAAGCCGGAAATCGATGCCGGCATTGCCGAAGTTATTGACTCCACCGCATTCATCAAAGGGCCCGCCGTAAAATATTTCCGGGAGGAGCTGGCCGCCTACCTGGGTGTTCCCCATGTAATCCCGTGCGCCAACGGTACCGATGCGCTTCAGGTTGCCCTCATGGCGCTCGACCTGCAGCCGGGCGATGAAGTGATCACCTCCAATTTCACCTTCATCTCCACCGTGGAGGTGCTGGTACTGCTGAAGCTGAAACCGGTTCTTGCGGATGTTGATCCGCTCACGTTCAATATCGATCCTGATTGTGTCCGGGCCGCAATAACGCCCAAAACGAAAGCCATCATTCCGGTGCACCTTTTCGGGCAGCCGGCGCCGATGGATGAGATACTGGAAATTGCCGGTGAGCACGGACTGTACGTTATCGAGGACAACGCACAGTCGCTGGGATCCTGCTATACCGGTGGCGACGGACCTGTACGGATGGCCGGGACGATGGGGCATATCGGAACCACTTCTTTTTTTCCGACAAAGCCATTGGCCTGTTACGGCGATGGCGGGGCCCTGTTTACGTCGGATCCGGTGCTGGCGGAGAAGATGGAGATGATCATCAACCACGGCGCAAAGGTGAAGTATTACCACGATATGATCGGCGTTAATTCGCGGCTCGACACCATCCAGGCCGCGATTCTGCGGGTTAACCTGCGAAATCTGGATGACTTTATCGCCCGCCGTCAGGCTGCTGCCGCCTATTACAACGACCGGCTCGGGGATCATGCGGCGATCAGGGTGCCGAAAGCGGCTGTTACCGGAACACATATCTGGCACCAATACACAATCCTGCTCGATCCCGGAGTTAGAAACCGCGTGCAGGCGGGCATGAAGGAGGCAGGAATACCCACCATGATTTATTACCCGGTGGCGCTGTCGCTGCAGCAGGCATTCGCTTTTGCCGGCTACCGGGAAGGGGATTTCCCCGTTACGGAACACCTCTGCCGGTCGGTTCTGTCGCTGCCGATACATACCGAAATGGACGAAGGTCAGCTGGACCCTATCTGTACAACCCTGATGAAAGTAATTGATAATGAGCGATAAAGCATATTCTGCCCACGAAACGGCTGTGATTGATGACGGCTGTGAGATCGGCAGCGGAACTAAAATCTGGCATTTCACCCATATCATGTCGGGATGCCGTATCGGAGAGCACTGCAATATCGGTCAGAATGTGGTTGTTTCCCCTGAAGTGGTGCTTGGCAACAATGTTAAGGTGCAGAACAATGTTTCTATCTATACCGGGGTCATCTGCGAAGACGATGTATTCCTCGGCCCTTCGATGGTTTTTACCAACGTGATCAACCCGCGCAGCGGGGTCAACCGCCGGGGGAGTTATTCGGTTACCCATGTAAGGAAAGGGGCCACCATCGGCGCCAACGCCACCATTGTTTGCGGCGTTACACTTGGCGAGTACTGTTTCATCGGAGCCGGTGCGGTGGTTACGAAGGATGTTAAGCCTTACGCCCTGGTCATCGGTAATCCGGCGCGGCAATCGGGGTGGATGAGTGAATTCGGCCATAAGCTGGCATTCGACGGCGATGGCCTGGCGACCTGCCCGGAGAGCGGCAATACGTACAAACTGGCATCTGGTTCAGTAATAAAGATAAATTTATGAAGGAGCTGATTCTTGTAACCGGCGGAACCGGATATATCGGTTCGCACACCGCGGTGGAACTCATTAATGAGGGCTACGAGGTGGTTGTAGTTGATAACCTGGCAAATTCCACCGCCGATTCCCTCGATGGCGTTGAGAAAATCACCGGCGTGCGGCCGGCGTTCGAGCAATTTGACCTGTGCGACAAGCCGCGGCTGGAGGCATTTTTCGAGAAATACCCCAACCTGAAGGCGATCATCCATTTTGCCGCCTACAAGGCGGTTGGCGAATCGGTCGACCAGCCGCTTAAGTACTACGGCAACAACCTGGTATCGATGATCAACTTGCTGGAGTGCCAGGCAAAGTATGGCGTACCATCGATGGTTTTTTCATCGAGCTGCACCATATACGGCCAGCCCAAAGATCTTCCTGTAACGGAATCGGCACCGATACAACCTGCCGAGTCGCCCTACGGGAATACCAAGCAGATCGGTGAGGAGATCCTCCGCGACAGCGTAAGGGCGAATCCTTCACTGAACATCATCGCCCTCCGGTATTTCAACCCGATCGGTGCCCATCCTTCGGCGCTCATCGGCGAACTGCCGCGCGGCGTGCCGAGCAACCTGGTACCGTTCGTTACACAGACGGCAGCTGGGCTCCGGGGTGAGCTGAAAGTGTTCGGGGATGATTATCCCACACCCGACGGATCGGCCGTACGCGACTACATCAATGTCGCCGATCTGGCCAAGGCACACGTTAAGGCCATCGGCCGGCTGCTGAAGGGGACAAACGAGGAGCGCTTTGAATTCTTCAACCTCGGAACCGGCAGGGGCACCTCGGTGCTGGAGCTGTTGAGGACCTTCGAAAAGGTTACCGGGGTGCCGGTGAACCATAAAATTGTCGGCCGCCGGTCGGGTGATATTGTTGCCGTTTGGGCCGATACCACCAAGGCCAATGAAGTACTGGGCTGGAAAGCCGAAGCATCGCTGGAGGATACCCTCCTGTCGGCCTGGAAATGGGAAAAACACCTCAGGGGGATCGAATAAAACCAAAACCAATGAAACAAACCGTTTTAATCACCGGGGGCGCCGGTTTTATCGGGTCCCATGTCGTCAGGTTGTTTGTAAACAAATATCCTGATTATCAAATAATCAACCTCGATGCCCTTACCTATGCGGGCAACCTGGAAAACCTCACCGACCTCGACAAGGCGCCGAATTACACCTTTGTGAAGGCTGATATCCGCGATGAGGAGGCTATCAACAGCCTTTTCGAAAAATTTCCGATCACCGGGGTTTGCCATCTGGCCGCCGAAAGCCATGTCGACCGCTCGATCGCTGAGCCGATGGCCTTCATCACCACGAACATCATCGGTACGGTGAACCTCCTTAATGCCGCCCGAAAGGCCTGGGCCGGGAATTATGAAGGGAAACGGTTCTATCACATTTCAACCGACGAAGTTTACGGTTCGCTGGGCGATGAGGGCTTCTTTGTGGAGTCGACCTCCTACGACCCGCGGAGCCCCTATTCGGCTTCCAAAGCAAGCTCCGACCACCTTGTGCGTGCCTATCACCATACCTACGGGCTTCCTGTGGTGCTTACCAACTGCTCCAACAATTACGGTCCGAATCAGTTTCCGGAAAAACTTATTCCGCTGGCAATCAATAATATAAAGCACATGAAGCCGATCCCGGTTTACGGGAAGGGAGAGAACATCCGCGACTGGCTGTATGTTGTTGACCACGCCCGGGCCATCGACCTCGTTTACCATGAAGGGAAAACCGGGGATACCTACAACATCGGCGGGTTCAACGAATGGACCAATATCAGCCTGATCCATACCCTTTGCGAAATCATGGACATGAAGATGGAGCGTGCCCCGGGCACTTCCGCCTCGCTGATCACCTACGTGAAGGACCGCGCTGGCCATGATCTCCGCTATGCCATTGATGCCACCAAGATTCAGCAGGAGCTGGGCTGGGAGCCGAGCCTCCAGTTTGCCGAAGGGCTTGAAAAGACGGTCGACTGGTACCTGGCCAATGAGGAGTGGATGAACAGGATAACGTCGGGGAAGTATCAGGAGTA
>CAYWHP010000013.1:29906-52191 GCA_964457845.1 uncultured Porphyromonadaceae bacterium
GGGGGGTAGTCTATCGCCTGACGAACCGCTGCGTCACTGTCATGCCGCCCGCGAGGGCACATCGGATGATGTAAACTCCCGCCGGGAGATTTCCGGTATCGATGGTTGGGTTATCCGACCCGGAGGGCCGTATCTTTTTAATCAGCATTCCCCTTACATCAAGGATTTCGATGGATTCAACAGTTTGTTCCGACTGAATGAAGAGCCTGTCGCGGACCGGATTCGGGTAGAGCCGGATGCCGGTTGAGGGAGCCAGCTGGTCGTTGGTTCCGGTAAGCGGTGAGGTCATGAACCGGATGCTTTCGATCCAGAGGCTGTCGGTTTTGTTCGGCAGGCCGAAGAACCCGGCATTCACGTATGCGGTGAGCCGGATGATCCGGGTGGAGTCGACGGCGCGGCCGGCGGTGGGTGACGATGAATTCCAGCGGCCGGTGAAATTGTTCTGGTAGAGATGGAAGAGCCCGTCGCCGGTGATGGTTGGCCGGAATACCGGGGTGGAGTTGGTTTCGTTGCCGTTGGCATCGGCGAAATCGAACCGTATGGAAACCGACCGGCTGAGGTTGTGCGTTTTGAGGTTGACGGCACAGTAGGGATGGCTTTTCAGGTTTACCGGCCTCGGCAGGTTAAGCTCGAATTTCGGCCAACTGGCGGGCGAAACTGTGCTATATACAATGCGCAGACTTTCGCCGGTTTCCGAAAAGCTGAAGGTGCTTCCGTCGGAGGTTTTACCCGCCAGATCGTCGGTATTGCCGTCGGACAGGTGCCCGAACCAGAAGGTGCTTTCGGCCGGCACAATCGCCGCTTTGATGTAGTTGGCGGTTGCGATACGAGCGCCGTTGATGTTAACCGTGCAGGAAATCTCCCCCTCGTAAAGGCCCCATTTGACGCCGATTTCGGAGGTGCCGTCGCCGGAAGTGATCGTGGCGTCGGCCGGGACGTGCCACGTGTAGGTGGCATCGGTAAACCGGGTGGCCGAGTAAGTAGCGGCCTGGCCGGGTTCGAGGAAGGCAGGCCCGGCGATTTTAAGGTCGGCCGACTGGTACACGCGAACGTAATCGATCTCCATCCGCTGCGGGAAGATGGAGTTGTCGACACCTTGCACGCCACCCCAGGAGCCGCCGATGGCCAGGTTCAGAATAAAGTGGAACCGTTTGTCGAACGGCCATTTTTCCCAGCTGCCTCCATTGTTGAAGGTGTAATAGACGCGGTCGTCTACGATAAATTCAATTTTGTTTTCATCCCACTGAACTGCATATACATGAAATGCACTTTCCCAGTCGGACCCGGTGGCTGATCCACCCCGCTGGGTGCCAATCTTATGGTTATAGGCTTCGGTATGAGCTGTTCCGTAAATTTTACTCGGTTCGTAACCCACATGCTCCATGATGTCGATCTCGCCGCTGGCCGGCCAGTTGCCGTAGGCCCAGTCGGTGGGGAGCATCCAGATAGCGGACCAGGTGCCCTTGCCACCAGGCAGCTTTGCCCGGGCCTCGAAACGGCCATAGAGCCAGTCGCCCTTGGCGGTGGAGACGAGCCTTGCCGAGGTATATTCCCTGCCGCTCCAGGCCTCCCGGAGAGCCTCTATGATGAGCACCCCGTTTTCGACACGGGCATTCTGCTCCCGGTTCATGGTGTAGTACTGAAGCTCGTTGTTGCCCCAGCCATGACCGCCCTCCTCGCAGGTCCATTTGAGCGGGTTGGGAAGGCCCGGTACATCAAACTCATCCGACCAGACCAATGCGTTATACTGGGCCCGGCCGGCGGCTGCCACGAGCAACATCAGGAGAAGGCTGATGAATAGACGTTTATAAATATCTGTAATATAGGTCATTATGCAAAATTACTGATAAATCCTGACATAATCAATGACCATTTCCTGCGGATAGGCGGTTTCGTCGACCCCCTTTACAGCACCCCAGTTGCCACCCACGGCAACATTCAGCAGCAGGTGAAAAGGTTTGTCGAACGGCCACACTTTCGGGTCGCTCTTCTCTTTTGAAAAGCTGAAAAACGGCTTGTCATCCACAAAGATCCTGATCACTGCGGCATCCCACTCAACGGTGTAAACATGGAATTGTTCATGCAGATCGGGCAGGTAAATACCCTTGGTTTTCTGGGTTCCGATGGTGTGGTTGTAGCTTTCGGTATGAACCGAGCCGAACACGGAATCGGGCATGTAGCCCACATGCTCCATGATGTCGATCTCGCCTGATTTTGGCCATCCGCCGTATACCCAGTCGGTGGGAAGCATCCATATGGCGGGCCATATCCCCCGCGCCCCGGGTAGCTTGGCTTTCACCTCGATGCGCCCGTAGAGCCAGTCGCCCTTGCCTTTTGTGATCAGCCGGGCGGAGCTGTACTGCTTGTTGCCCGTCGCTTCACGTATGGCGCGGACGTGCAGCATGCCGTTTTCGACCCAGGCGTTTTCCAAGCGGCCAGCGGTATAGTTCTGCCATTCGTTGTTGCCCCATCCGGAGGCATTGCCTGCGGTGTCATAACTCCATTTTGATGCGTCGGGCAGGCCGGTGCCGGAAAACTCATCTGACCATACCAGCTTCCGGCCGGCGGGCTGCTGCGCGCAGGCAGTGGCTGTCATCAGAACCAGGAGGAAGAGCAAGTTTCTCATTATGGGTTGGGTTAGGGGTTGGATGGTTTTTTTACCACGGAGGCACGGAGAGCACTGAGTGACACGGAGTATATTTGGTTAAGGCATGTTCTGCGTTTTCATTTTCTCCGTGTTTCTCCGTGCACTCCGTGCCTCCGTGGTTATCTTCTCTCATTTAAGTTCAAAACCGGCCTCGATGGTGTTCTGTGAGTTGGTACCCACGAACACTTTAAATTTACCCGGCTCGGTGCCCCACTTGCCGTCGCGGTTGTAAAACGACAGGTCTTCGGGCGTCAGAGTGAAGCTCACCGTTTGCACCTCACCCGCTTTCAGGGTAACCTTTTTAAAGCCCTTCAGCTCCTTCACGGGCCGTGTAACCGAACCCACGAGGTCGCGGATGTATAGCTGCACGGTTTCGGTGCCGGCAACCTGGCCGGTATTTTTCACATCCACGCGCACTTCCAGCGGCTGGCCGGTGGCGAGGAGTGTTTGACCGAGGTTAAGGTTGTTGTAGGCGAACTGTGTGTAGCTCAGGCCATAACCGAATGGGTAGAGCGGGTCGTTCGGAACATCGATGTACCTAGATTTGTACTTTTCGGCCTGGCTACCGGGCCTTCCCGAATTTTTGTGGTTATAGAAAATGGGAACCTGCCCGAGCGCATAGGGGAAAGTAACGGGCAGCTTGCCCGACGGGTTGAACTCTCCGAACAGCACGTCGCAGATGGCCGGTCCGGCCATGGTTCCGGGGATCCAGGCCTCCAGGATGGCGGGTACGGCCCCGTTCACTTTGGTCAGCACCAGCGGGCGACCGTTGAACAGCACCAGCACCATGGGTTTGCCCAGCCGGGCAAGCTCCAGGATCAGTTCTTCCTGAACGCCGGGAATATTTAATTCGGCACGGCACATACTTTCGCCCGACATCATCCCATCTTCACCGAATGCGGCAACGATCACGTCGGCACGTCGCGCGGCGGCAAGGGCTGCTGCAAATCCCGAACGGTTGGTGTCGCTGAATCCGGCCCCCTTAACGTATGTCAACCGGTTTCCCAGACGGGTGTCGAGTTCCTGTTTCAGGGTGATGACATCCTTGCTTTCACCGCGTCCCGACCAGTTGCCCATCATGTCCGCTGCGGCATCGGATGCGGGTCCGATGAGGGCGACACTTCTCACCGAGGGGCTGATCGGCAGCACCTGGTTATCATTTTTGAGCAATACGAAGGAGCGTCGGGCGGCATCGCGCGCCTCGGCCAGGAATTCGGGCTTCAGCAGTGTTTCCTGCTCCCGCAAGCTGTCGCAATAACGGAAGGGATCATCGAACAGGCCAAGCATGAATTTCAGCCGCAGCACCCGGCGCACCGATTCGTCGATCTGTTCGGAAGTAATTTTTCCGTCATCGAGCAGTTTGTTAAGCTCCGTCAGATAAACACTGCCTTCCATGTCCATGTCGACACCTGCATTGAAGGCCAGGTCGCCCGCCTCATATTTGTCGGCCGCGATGCCGTGGGTAATCATTTCGGAAATGGATGCCCAGTCGCTGACCACCATGCCCTTATAGGCCCATTCGGTTTTGAGGATGTCATGAACCAGGTATTTGTTTCCGGTTGCCGGGATGCCGTTCAGGTCATTGAAGGCGGTCATGAAAGTGGCTGCACCTGCATCCAGCGCTGCCTTAAATGGCGGCAGGTACACTTCCCGCAACTGGTTGTCGCTCATATCGGTAGTGAAATAGTCGCGGCCGGCCTGTGCGTCACCGTAGGCTGCGTAATGCTTAACGCAGGCAAGGATGGTTGTCGGATCCGAGAGATCCTTGCCCTGGAAGCCCCTGACACGGGCTTCGGCGAAACGTGAACCCAGCCAGGTATCTTCGCCTGCTCCTTCCATGATCCGCCCCCAGCGGGGGTCACGGGCTATGTCGACCATCGGTGCGAAAGTCCAGTGCTGACCGGCGGCTGCCGCTTCGGTGGCAGCCACGCGTGCGCTGCGTTCAGCGGCCTCAAGATCCCAGGAGGCAGTTTCGCCGAGTGGTACCGGAAAGATGGTTTTATAGCCATGGATCACGTCGTACCCGAAAATCAGCGGGATCTTCATTCGCGACTCGGTGACGGCAATTTTCTGAATTTTACGGGTGTATCCGGCCCCGTTGATGTTCAGCATGGAACCCACTTTGCCATCCCGGATACTCTGAAGCAGATCCGGGCGAAGGGTGACGGGCCCGGTGAGTTCGCCGTCGCCGGTAAACTGGTTGAGCTGACCAATCTTTTCGTCGAGCGTCATCAGCGCCAGAACACTGTCGGTTTTATAGCGAAGCGCTGCTTCGGCAGGATCGGTATCCTGCCATACGGCCGGACGGCAGGCCGTTATGACTGCCAGGCATAGGGATGCGATAATGAGTTTTGTTTTCATATTGTCATAGATTCCTGTTTCTGATCATAAAGGTTTGTGTCTCCCGCGACTGGTCATCGCCGAGCCTGACGAGATAAATTCCGGGAAGGTATCCGGTGGTATTCAGGGTGAACTTCGATTTTGTGGCAGATGGTGTTTCCTGGCGCCAGATGGTTCTGCCGAGCAGGTCGGTGAGTTCGAGCTGCTGAAGCCGCTTCCGGGGATTGCTGATCTCAACAACCACAAAGTCATCTGCGGGGTTGGGATAGATTTTGAAGCCTTCGGCAACCGTGGGGATGGTATCCTTATTCGGGACTTTTACAAAATCGATCCGGTTCAGGTTGAACCCGTTGGTGAGCGCGGTGAAGCGGATGGTTTCGGGCCCGGCCGGCAATGTATCGGACAGCGTAACCGAATTCCATTCCTGCCATCCGCCTGTGCCGTTGAAGGTTACCGTATGAATGTTTTTTGGGGTGCCGCCTGTCAGCGAAAGAGCTGCGGAAGCTGATGCGTTATTGCACGAGTAGCGGTAGGTGATCCGGTAGAGGGCTTTCTCGGCAATCCTCACCTGGAACTCCAGATAATCGCCGGCTTCGGTCCAGCCTGCATTTTTTCCGCCTCCGGCGTCGCTGGTCAGCTCGAAGCTGAAACCCCGGTTTACGGTGGCATTCTCCGCTTCAAGGGTGCCGGGTATTGTTGTTCGGGCCACAATAGTGTTCACAACGGGAACGTCGGTGAAGGGCGCCAGCGGTTCTTGCCCGATGCTGCGAATATCGGAACCGTTCCAGGATAGCTTCATCAGTTCGGTGTCGCTGAGCAGCGAAGAGAACCAAAGACTGAGAGCAGCATCGGATTCGGGCTGGTAGGTCACGGAATCCGGCACCAGGATCCTGTTCCCGGCGGCGAGCGAAAAGTGCTGCGCTGCTGTTTGACCGCCACTGAGCGGCCTGTTGAATGTCAGGATGATTTGTTTACCCTGGTCGTCTGTTTTGGCCGACAGCAGGCGGAATTGGATATGTTCAGCTCCGGTTGGGCCGTTAAAGGCAATTGAATTGATGTTGAACCCGCCTTCCTCGATGTAGAGGATCATTTTGCGGGTTCCGGCCTTCAGTTCAATATCTTTCAGGTTGATCGGGACAAAGCGCTGCGTTCCGCCGGTGTGCGGCACTGCCACGGATCCTGTTACATTTTTCCCGTCGATCTCAATCCGGAAGGCGCCCATGCCGCTGGCCGAGGCTGTGCGCAGGGAAATATTGTATACTCCCGAGCTGTCGGCGGTGAGGGTGTAGGCCAGCCATTCCCCTTTTTCGATGTAATTGAGGTTATAACCTTTGTTGTATCGGGTACTGTCGGAACAGGCCTCGATATCGGGCCCGTCGTTTCGGTAAACATAGCCGCGGTTCCATTCCGATGATCCCAGACCGTCGGTATTCTGGTAATCGGAGTCGCTGTAGGCAAAGCCATTCCGGCCCATATCGAAATCCACGGCCTGAATGGTACCCGGCACCCGGTTGACTGCGAATGGTTTGGTTTCATTGGTGAGTTGCTGCCGAAACAGCGCATCCGGCACATCCGGGTGGATGATGCAATTGGCTATTTTGAGGTTATCAGCGATCCGGAGCAGGGCATTCATGGCGAAAGCGGAATCGGGTTTTGCCCCTCCGTTGCGCCAGTAGCGCAGGAGCTGCTCATACTCCGGGGTTTTGATGACTGTCAGGGGCCCAACTACCGAATTGATCTTTTTTTCGGGCCACCAGCACCAGCCGATGTCGTTTGTTTCGAGCAGGGTGACGGCATCCGCAAACCAGTGGTTGGAATTTTCGCCCGATTCGCCCATCCATAACGGGATGTTGTATTGATTTCGAAAATTCAGTTTCTCCTGAATGGTACCCAAATCATTCCGGTTCCAATAGCGGTGGAAGCTGAAAGCCAGGTTGCCGTCGAACGTTGCCAGTGAGGAGAGGCCGTTAAAGTTGCCGCTCCAGCAATTGCCCTCAATGAAGATGAGGTGGTTGGGGTCGGACTGCCGGATTCCGGTGATGATTTTCCGGAAGAGGTCGAGGAGGGGAGCGTTTTGCTGGCAGGCGCAGCCGTTTGCATTGCCGCTGTTTTCGAAATCCCAGTTGGTTTCGTTAAGGAGGTCGTATCCTCCCACCCATGGATTACCCCCATACCTTTCGGCCAGCCGTTTCCAAAGTTCGATGGTTTTGATGCGGTTGGCCTCGCTTTCCCACAGTGATGGCTTGCCGGGGTCGCGGTCGGAGATGTTGTTGTCGCGTCCCTGACCGCCAGGTGCGGCATGAAGATCGAGGATCACATACATGCGGTTGGCCGCACACCAGGCGATGAGGCTGTCGAGCATGACAAACCCCTTTTCGATCCAGGTCTGGCTGCCGGCAACCGGTTCCTGCTCGATCGGCAGGGTAAAGAGATTGTAATGGAGTGCCGGCCTCACGGAATTGAACCCCCAATTGGCCATGGTATCGATATCGGCACGGGTGACATGGTTGGTTAGCCAGGCATCATAGAACTTTTGGGCTCCAGCTGGTCCGACGAGGCTCGTAATCCTGGCCCTGATTTCGTGCTGGGTGCCTGCGAAATCGCCAGTTTCCAGCATGTAACCTTCCTGAAGCATCCATCCGCCAAGGCCCATTCCACGGAGCATGACCGCATTGCCGTTACCATCGACGATCTTTTTTCCGGCTGCTTTGAGAAATCCCTGTGAAAAGCCGGAACCGGAGGCGCCGACCGCCAGAAACAGCAGAATGATCGTTACTATCTTATAGCAGCGTGTTGAGTTATGGGCCATACCGGAGAATAAAAGAAAGGGGTTACCGATGAAAATCGTGTTTTGATTTTTCGGTAACCCCTTGTTTCCAAATACTAATTATTAATCAAGAAAAGTCTGGGTACGGTGCATGTTAACCCTCGTTATTTGGTTTTAAGCAGGTAGTGCCATGCATTATTGTCGCCGCCGATGCACGCCAGTTCCAGGCTGTTTTCCGTTACGTTGAGGATAAGGTATTCGCCGTCCTTGGCCCCGGTATCGAAGCAGGGAAAGACTGGGGTTGCGCTGGTGAGCTTCAGGTACTTTTTGCCGTCGCGTTCAACGAATGCCCATGTACCGGTGTGGATACCGGGATAGTCAACCATCCAGTCGCCCT
The DNA here is from genome assembly GCA_964457845.1 of uncultured Porphyromonadaceae bacterium. Taxonomy (GTDB): domain Bacteria; phylum Bacteroidota; class Bacteroidia; order Bacteroidales; family UBA12481; genus UBA12481. The sequence continues at coordinate 38,058 of CAYWHP010000013.1, forward strand.
TGTTGGTACGCGGGTTGGAATAGGAGGCATCGCCCTTGCGGAAGTCCTTAACATAGCTGACCCCCTTGTTGTCGTAAGTTACCCTGAACTCGGTGAGTTTGAGGTTTAACTCATCATCATACATACCCACACCTGACTTGTCGTTTACCGACGCGCCCCACCAGAAGAAGCTCTGATCGAGGTTCGGTCCTACACCGATATGTGCCGGGGAGAGGCTGTCCATTACCCATGTTTTCCCGTTAACCGCTTCAACGCCGCCGGTCATCAGAGAGATGGTGGGATTTGAGAAATACCCCCAGTCGGTTTCGGTTGTCGTGAGCTTTTTGGTGATGGTGGCATTGCCGCCCCTGGTGTACAGGGTAAGGGTAATCGTATAGTCGTTCGGCAGTGCATAGTAAGCGGTTACCGAATTGCCGTTGCCGCTGTTTCCGTTGCCGAGGTCCCAGGCAGCGATCCCGGTGACCGTTGAGCTATTCTGGATGACGAAATGGTATGCATCGGCGCCCGGCGTAATGGTAATGGCCAGATCGGAGGCGGACGGCGGAGCCCCGACATCCGGCAACGGGAGTTCCGTTGGTTGGCAGGCGGCCAGGGCCAGTGTGGCGGCGGCCAGGAAGAGGATATATTTAAATTTTTTCATGACTTATTTATATTTAGGTACATACTGACTGAGAACGCCTGAGTTGCAGTTCCTGATTTCGACACCAGGGATCGGGAACATGCCGTAGGTTTGGGTGTTGAATTCCCTGCCCAGAAAATCCTGTTTGTTGGTGGCGGATGCCGGCACAATGAAGCTCGCGTCGATTTTGGTTTTGGCGTAATCGAGGCCCATACGGAGCAGGTCCCATTTCCGTGAACCTTCACCGGCAAGCTCGATGCGGCGTTCGTGCATAAGGTCCTCGAGCGTGACGGAGTTTTTGGCTGCGCCGGCGCCCAGGGCGCGTGTTCTTACCTGGTTCAGGTAATCTTTGGCCTTGGAGGGGTTGTCGGTAAGGTAAACTTCGGCAGCCATCAGGAGAACGTCGGCATAGCGGATGTCGATAAAGTTGGCGGCATAATTGTGTTCGCGTGAACCGGCCGTTGCCTGGAATTCATTCCGTGGCATCCACTTTTTGTTGAAGTAACCGGTATTTTCGAACGCATGGAGATAATCGCCATCAGCAGCATCGGCATTGAATACGGTGGCGTCGAGGCGCGGGTCGCCGGCCTCGTATTCATTCACAAGTGACCATGTGATGGTTGCAAAGCTCCAGCCTGCATCCCAGACACCGCCAAATCCCGCGGGGTTGCGCATTCCGTAGAAGATAACGGAGAAGTTGCCGTTGATGCCCCATCCGCCCCAGTCGCTCGATTTGGCCTTTTCGGAATACTGGAATTCCAATACGGCTTCGGCACTGTTCTGGTGTTTCCAGTCGAAGAGGTCGGCATAATTGGGAACCAGGGTGTACGTTCCGCTGAGGATGATGCCGTCGAGGGCGCTTTGAACCCATGCCTTGTTAACAGTGGTTGTGCCATCGGTGAGGTCACCGGTAAGTCCGAGTTCCGGAACCGCGGTTTTAATCCCGTCATAATAGAGATACATGCGCGAAACAAGGGCCTGTGCGGCATATTTTGTTATGCGTCCGAGTTCCGTGGCCGGCACGGTTTCCGGCAGGTCGGGTATCGCTGCCAGCAAATCGGTGATGGCCTGTTTGTACACTTCAGCCGGTGTGTTCTGCTTGGCTGCGCGATAATCATCGATAGAGGGGAGCACGGAGGTTATGATCGGAACCCAGCCGTAATGACGGGCCAGATCAAAATAAATATAACCACGGATGAATTTGGCTTCGGCTGCAAAGCGTTTTTGATTGGCATCATTCTCCCATGCTATCTGGCCCTCTTTCTGGAGGTACAGGTTGGCCCGGTAGATGCCGGTATAGCACCGGTTCCAAAGATCGGCCGCCGATCCGTTCGCATCGGTCATCTGCGACTGTTCGATTTCATGCCACTGGCTCATGTCCTTGGCGTCGGCTCCGCCGGTAAAAGCATCATCGGAAAAGATATCCGACATGAGGGGAATGAACTGCCAGTTCTGGACGGTGAGGGCATCATACACACCCACCAGAGCCAGTAAGGCATCGTTTTCGGTTTTGTAGAAGTTCTCCTCCACCAGCCCTGTTTTTGGCTCGAGCTCGAGGAAATCCTTGGTGCAGGCCTGGATTCCGAACACCACGATGGCTGCTACCGCTATATATCGTATTTTTTTCATTTCTGCTGTATTAATAGGTTGCTGATTAGAAGGTTACGGTAAGACCTCCAAATAACGAACGGGCTTGCGGATAAATGCCATGGTCGACACCATAGCTGAATACGCCTCCCCCGATTTCGGGTTCGTAGCCATCGTAACTGGTGAATGTGAGGAGGTTTTCACCGGCAATGTAGATACGCAGCTTACTGATATGCAGCAGGCTGGTTAATTTAACCGGGATGGTGTATCCGATGCTGAGGTTGCGCAGGCGCAGGTAGTCGGCATTCTTAACCCAGAAATCACTTGGGGTTTTGAAGTTGCCGTTCAGATCGGAATAGGTAAGGCGCGGATAGGTGTTGCTGGTGCCTTCGCCGGTCCATCTTTCAAGAGCGGAGCCCCTGTAGTTGGTGAAGTTCATATCGTAGCGGCGGGTGGCATCCCATACCTGGGCGCCGATTGCGGTATACCAGAACATATTGAAGTCGATCCCCTTGTATTCGAGGGTGATGTTAAGGCCTGCGGTGAAAGCGGGATAGGGGTTGCCAATCTGGACCCAGTCTTCGCTGTTGATGGTTCCGTTGCCATCCTGGTCGACGAAGCGGAAGTCGCCTGGTTTGGCATCCGGCTGAATCCGCTTGCCATCAGCATTTACATGTGCAGCCACAGCGGCGTCATTCTGGAAGATTCCGTCGGTTTTAACCCCATAGAATACACCAAGTGGTGATCCCACAACTGCCCTGACGATCCCGGCCTGGCCGAAACCGCCGTTGCCGCCGCTGAGGCGCTGTTCGGCGTTCTGTATTTCGAGGACCTCGTTTTTATTGGTGTTGCCGATGATTTTGGCATCGAGGTAGAAGTCGCCGATGTGCTGACGGTAGCCGAGTTCAAGGTCGAGACCCATGTTCTGAACCTTTCCGCCGTTGATCACCGGGGGTACGTTTCCAAGGAGCAGGGGAGCCGGAGCTTCGATGAGCCAGTCAATGGTGGTCTTGTTGTAAAAGTCGGCCGTAAAGGTGAGTTTGTTGTTCAGGAAACCCAGGTCGAGACCAATATCGAGCTGTTCGGAAGTTTCCCACCTGAGGCTCGCGTTGGCGATGCGGGTGGGGACCATCCCGTTGTACTGGTTTTTGCCGGCGCCGAAATAGTAAATGGAGCCGGTGCCCATAATGGAGGTGTACCGGAAGTCGCCGATGGATTCGTTACCGTTCTGGCCCCAGCTTGCGCGCAGTTTACCGAAGCTCATCCAGGATTTGGTTTTTTCCATGAAGGATTCTTCGGAGAAGATCCATCCTGCCGAGAGGGAGGGGAAGTTACCGAACTTGTTGGCCGAGCCAAACCTCGATGATCCGTCGCGGCGCAGGATAGCCGTAACCATATAGCGGCCCATGTAGTCATAGTTAACCCTGCCGAAGTAGGAGAGCATGGTATGGTCGCCGAAACCGCCATAAATGGATGCGGAGAGCGGGTCGACGGCGTTATCTATATAGGCGTGCTCAAAATCATTGAAGATGACATCGTTTTTCGAACCACCGATATTGCTGTACTGGTTGCGCAGTGCGGAGTGGCCGAGGAGTGCCGTAACGTGGCTGGCGCCGAAGGTTTTATCCCAGGTAAGGACATTGTCGATGTTCCAGTTGAGGTAATTATCCTCGCTCCTTGAAACACCGTTGATGAGTGTTTTGTGGGTGGCATCGAGGTCGTATTTCGGGGTGTAACCGCGATTGATAACCAACGCGTATTCACCGTTGTAGGAGGTTCTGAAGGTAAGGCCGGTGAGCTTATCCCACAGCTTGCCGAAATCAAAGGAGGCAAAGGCATTTCCGACCGCTTTCCAGGTGTTGGTTGCATTGTTGGTATAGGACAGCATGGCGATCGGGTTGGTGATTTCCTGCATTCCGATACCGAAATCTTCAGGTGTGGCCCAGCTTCCGTCGGCGAATTTTACCGGAACGATCGGCGGCGTGTTGAGGGCCTGGATAAGGGATGTTGCAGCAAAGTGGTCGTTAGCCGAGATGCCTTTGCTGTTGAGGTTGGCCAGGGTGACGTTGGAGCCCACTTTCATGAATCCCATATCCCAGTCGGTGCTCAGCTTGTAGGTAAAGCGCTCGAACTGTGACTTGCCCTTGGCAATGATGCCATCCTGCTTGTAATAGTTGATCGAGCTGAGGAAGCTGGCCTTGTTGTTGCCGCCCGAGAAAGTGATGGTGTGGTTGGTTTTCGGAGCGTTGTAATTGAACATCTCTTCCTGCCAATCGGTGTTGTAGTTGGTGGTATCCATCATCGACTTCGGGAATTTCCACGGCTGGCCGGCATTTGCTGCGGCTTCGTTCTGCAGCATGAAATACTGGTCGCGGCCCAGGACATCGAGCTTGCGCCATGGGTTCTGAACGCCGAGATAGTTTTCGTATGTCACCTGGGTTTTGCCTGTACCGCCGCGCTTGGTAGTGATAAGGATTACCCCGTTGGCTGCACGGGCGCCATAAATGGCTGCCGAAGCGGCATCTTTCAGCACTTCAACGGATTCGATGTCGGAAGGGCTCAGGTAGTCGATGCCATACCCGTTTGTCGGCAGCCCGTCGACAATATACAATGGTTCGGCATCGCCGTTGGTTCCGATACCGCGGATCCTGACGGAAACAAAGTCGCCCGGCTGACCGGAGTTGTTCATGATGACAACACCAGCGGTTTTACCCTGAAGGGCCTGGTTTACCCGGAGGTTGTTGCCCCGGGACATTTCCGCCGCAGAAACCTTCGCTATGGCACCGGTAATAAGGCTCTTCTTCTGAAGGCCGTACCCAACCACCACGGCTTCGCCGAGGTCGAAGGCCGAAGGCTTCATCTGGACATCGATCACCCGCCGGCTGCCTACCGCTTCGTCAACTGTCAGGTAACCGATAAAACTGAACTGCAGCGTTTTATCTGCAGTCCGTACATGAACCGTGTACTTGCCGGATGCATCCGTGGTGGAACCCACACCAGCGCCAACAACAAGCACGTTAACTCCGGGAAGTCCGCCACCTTTTTCATCGGTAACGGTCCCCGAAACCAAAAGTCCCTGCTGCTGGGCTGCGGCAGAGCCGACAGCCAGGCCGAAGATCAGCACGGCGGCGGTTACTTTCAATAGTCGTGAAAATTTCAAATTCATATAATTAGCATTAGGTTAAAATATTGAGATTAGCTTTTAACTCCACAGATATCAAATAAACGAACGCGGACAGCCGGTGAAATAACCCGTCTGCAGTGTATGTAAAGCTACACGGATAGTTACGCGCGCGGTTCGTAAAAAACACATAACGGTCACATCCCGGGTACATCATTACTACATCAAACGGGGCGGAACGGGTTGCAGAACCCTTTTCGGTGCCTCATCACCACTTGAGCATGAAGTCGATGAGGTTGGTGTCGTGAGGAAGGTTCATCTTCTTGCGCAGGCGGTAGCGACTTATTTCCACACCCCTTGGAGAGATATTGAGGAGGGGGGCTATCTCCTTGGTGCTCAGGTTCATGCGTAAATAGGCACAGAGGCGCAGGTCCTTGGGAGTGAGCTGGGGGAACTCTTTCTTGAAATTTTTGAGGAAGTTGTCATGTACGGCATCGAAGTTGTCTTCGAACTGCTCGTACTCATTGTCGGCCTCCAGGTTGTCGTCGACACTGGCCACCAGTTTCTTCAGGCGTTCTTCGGCAGGTGATCCGGGCGACTTATCGGCAATCTTCTCCATTTCCTCCTTCAGGCGTATGAGGAATTCGTTTTTGCGGAGCAGACCGTTCACCGAAGAGGCGAGCTGTTTGTTCTTATGTTCCATCTCCGCTTCGAGCTTTTCCTTCTCGAGGAGGACCAGTTTTTTTTCCGACTCGAGTGATTCGGCGAGGTGCTCCTGGCGCGCCTGCTGTATATCCTGTTCGTGCCGTTTGGAGATGTGGTGCCTGTCCCTTCGGATTTTCCGGATGATCTGGCCGGTTGCATAACCTGCGGCAGTGAGGATTATCAGTATATAAACAATGATGGCCACCAGGCTGCGGTACCATGGAGGTAATATTTTTATCCGGATCAGGGTGTCCGGTGTTTCGATGTCGTACACGCTTTTTCCGCGGACCCGGAAAAGGTAGGTGCCCTCCCTGAGGCCGGTGTACTCCTTGGAATCGGTTGCGGTCCATTCGCTTGCCGAGCGGTCGTACCCCTCGAGGATGTAGCTGAAGAGCAGGTCGTCGGGGTTGTCATACAGCGGCATCGAGTATTCGATGCGGATATTGTTGTTCGAATGGGGGATCCGGATGGGGTTTTCGGGGTCCTGGCTGTTGACCGGTGCACCTTTGCGGCTGGTAAATATCCCGCCGAAATAGGTGACTGTTGAATCGCCGGTGCCGGTGACGGAACGGATGTAGCACTCGCTGCCTTCGGGATATCTCACGGGGAACGACGGGTCGTAGTGGGCGAAACCCTGTTCGCAGGCGATGAAGATGTTGGTTTCGTCGACCACATTCACAAATTCGAAGCCCCGGTTGGTCAGTTTCCGGATCGGGTTGAAGGGTCGTTTTTCCACGTTCTTCACGCCTCCGCTGCCGGTACGTACGACACCTATTTCGTTCGGCTTAAAAAACCAGACGTTGCCCTCGGCATCCTCGAAGAGTGAGCTGACCGGTTCTGAACCAAGCAGTTTGTTGTAAACAGGGTCGGGTACGAACGAGTCGTTGGGCCGGTTGTATTTATAGATTCCGGATGTTGTGGTGAAGAGCAGCTGATTGTCGATTTTGAAGAGGGCATTGCGGTATTTCGACGGGAGCCCGTCGGACTCGTTGTACTGGCGCACCTGGGTTACGGTTTGCAGCCCGGCATCGGTCACCACGCGGAAGATGCCGAGGCTTCCGTGGGCCACCCAGAGCGACCCGTCGGCATCGTCGGCGAAGCTGCGGGAGCTTTCTGTGAAACCGGTGAGGGTCCGGTTGAATTTCCAGCGGTTGTTTTCCTTGCTGTATATGCTTATTCCTGTGAATGTACCGCCGATAACTGTTCCGGGATATTGGGCGGGCATAAGGTAGTCCCATCCGCCGGGGATGTCCGATACCTGTTCGGCGGTGGTCCCCCTGATGATAAAGGTTCCTGCATTGTGGCCGCAGAAGAGGGTGTTGTCGATGTACCGCAGCGACCAAACCTGGCCCTGTGTTCCCGGCACGAGGGTGAATTTGTCGTCGCTGGTCAGAGGATCTTCATAGGCGGTCCATCTTTTCGCGAAGAGGCCCTGGTTGGTACCGGTATAGATGTAATCACCGGTTCGGATGGAGCAGTATCCGGTACCGGGGAGCGACTTGCCGTAGCTGTAGTAGGTGACCGGTGAATTGAGCTCGATGTAGGAGATGCCCTGATCGAGGCCGAGCCAGAGGTTGTTGTCGCGGTCGGCGAACATGCTGAGCACGGTATTGTTCTGCAGGCCCTTCTCCTGGTTGATGTGCTGGATGGGCCTGCCGTCGCGGTCGATGATGAGCACCCCGTTGCGGATGGTTCCGAAGGCGAAATACTTTTTGCTGATCTGGGTGCCGCAGAAGATGGAGTTTTCGATCAGGAAATCGGAAGCCTCCTTTGCCCAGGGTACGGCGCTTTTCCCGTCGTAGAGGAACAGCCCGTTCTTGGCTGTGCCAATGAGCATGCGGCTTTCGTCGTAGGGAACGATGGTTTCGATGTTCATTCCGGCGAAGAGCTCCCCTCCCGGAACGCGGCTGGTTCCGGTTCCGTTGATCTGGAGAAGGCCGGTCTGCCTTTCAGAGGTGTAGAGTATTTTGTTTACGCGGTAAAGGAAGTTGAACTCCCTGGCCGGGAGGATGATCTCCAGTAATCCGTTATGGTAGAGGAAGATCTTGTTCTTGGCCTGAAAGTACACGCCCTCGGCGGTTTCGTAAATTTTCCAGATGTCGTTGAATGCGAAGGCGATTTTCGGGAATTGCTGCGAAATGGATTTATAGATAAGCTTGCCGTGTTCATCGGGGACAAGTGTTCCGAAATCGTTGGAAAGGCCTACATACAATGTGCCGTCGTTACCGATACAGAGGGCGCGGAACAGATAGCGGTCGGGGAGGGAGTAGAGCAGCCACCTTTTGCCGTCGAACTCCAGTACGCCGTCGTTGTTGCCGAAATAGAGGAACCCGCGCTGGTCCTGGGTGATGCTCCAGCTTTGTGATGCAGCCTTATAAACCTTTTTGGGGTAATTGATGATGTGGGGCGTGCCCATGTTCTTCACCTTGGCGCCGGCCGGCGCCGCCAGGGCCATAGCGATTCCCAGCAGTATCCCGAATGGGATGTGGTTGCGGCATAGCTGGGATGCTGGCATTAGTGGGCGATTCAATTTGTGATACCAATATAGGTAAAATTGACTTCCCCCCGGCCCCCTTCTTATGAAGAAGGGGGTGCCGCATCAGGATAAAGTGTCATTGGGAGTCACCCCCTCCTTCATAAGGAGGGGGCCGGGGGGGAGGTCGCCACCTTCGCCCACGTATCCTTAAGCCCCACCGTGCGGTTGAACACCAGCCGTTCCGGCGTGCTGTCGGGATCGATGTTGAAGTAGCCGATGCGCATGAACTGCAGGTGATCGAGATGCGCGGCTGAGGCCAGCGAGGGCTCCACCTTGCAGCCGGTTAATACGGTTAAGGAGTCGGGGTTGACGAACTCCTTGAAGTCGGTATCCTTATGACCGCCGGGATCGGGATCGCTGAAGAGGCGGTCGTAGAGCCGCACCTCCGCATCCAGGGCGTGCGGCGCGGATACCCAGTGAAGTGTGCCCTTAACCTTGCGGCCCGACTCGGCGGTGCCGCTCATGCTGGATTCATCGTAGGTGACGTGGATCACTGTAATATTGCCGTCGGCATCCTTCTCAACCGATTCGCATTTAATGATATAAGCCGATTTGAGTCTGACCTCGCTGCCGGGTGACAGGCGGAAATATTTTTTAGGGGGATCCTCCATGAAGTCATCGCGCTCGATAAAGAGTTCGCGGCTGAAGGGAAGCTTGCGGGTACCGGCCGATTCATCTTCCGGGTTGTTCACGGTCTCGAGCATCTCGGTCTTTCCTTCGGGGTAGTTATCGACCACCAGTTTCACCGGGTTGAGCACACCCATCACACGGGGGGCTATCTTGTTGAGATCCTCGCGGATGCAGAATTCGAGGACGGCCACATCGATCACATTTTCGCGTTTGGCGATGCCAACCATTTCGGCAAATGCGCGTATGGCGTCGGGTGTGTATCCGCGGCGGCGGAGGCCGTGGATGGTGGGCATGCGCGGATCGTCCCAGCCGGTTACATGGCCTTCGTTAACCAGCTGCAGCATCTTGCGCTTGCTCATGATGGTATAGCTGAGGTTGAGCCGTGCAAACTCGATCTGGCGGCTCGGGAAGATCTCCAGCTCGCTGATGAACCATTCGTAAAGGGCACGGTGAGGAACGAACTCCAGGGTGCAGAGGGAGTGGGTGATTCCTTCGATGGAGTCGCTCTGGCCGTGGGCCCAGTCGTACATCGGGTAGATGCACCAATTGTCGCCGGTGCGGTGGTGGTGGGCATGGCGGATGCGGTACATGATGGGATCGCGCATGTGCATGTTTACCGATGCCAGGTCGATCTTTGCCCGCAGCGTCATGGAGTCGTTGGGAAATTCGCCCGCTTTCATCCGGCGGAACAGGTTGAGGTTTTCTTCCACGGGCCGTTCGCGGTAGGGACTCGGCCTGTCGGGCTCGAAGTCGGTGCCGCGGGTGGCATTCACCTCCTCGGCCGACAGTTCGCATACGAAGGCTTTTCCTTTCAGGATAAGCTTTTCGGCGTATTCATACAGCTGGTCGAAATAGTCGGAAGCATAGTATTCACGGCCGCCCCAGTCGAAGCCGAGCCAGTGGATATCCTTCCGGATGGCATCTACATAGGAGGTGTCTTCGGTAATGGGATTGGTATCGTCGAAACGCAGGTTGCATTGTCCGTGGTATTCTTCAGCAATGCCAAAATCGAGGCAGATGGCCTTGGCATGTCCGATGTGGAGGTATCCGTTTGGTTCGGGCGGAAACCGGGTGTGTACCCGTGCGGCGTGCTTGCCCGATCGGATATCCTCTTCAACAATCTGTTCGATGAAATTCAGCGACTTGGGTTCGTCGGCTTTGGGGAGGTCGTGCTCTGCGGTCATGGTGTTGTCTGGTGAAAAAGTTTACAAAGATAGGGAGAAAATGGATGACCTCCCCCTGCCCCCTCCTTGTTAAGGAGGGGGAATCGCATTTGCCAGGTTTATTATATTTTATGCAGTAGGGTTCCCCCTCCTTCACAAGGAGGGGGTAGGGGGAGGTCACCATTTTCTCCCTATCTTGCCCCTCTAAAAATAGCACACGTTATGGGCCTCATCCGCATCGAAAACATGGAATTCTACTCGTACCACGGCTGCTTCGAGGAGGAGCGCATCGTGGGCAACCGGTTCATTGTCGACCTGCTTATGGAGACCGGCATGGACCAGGCCTGTGTGACCGATAACATCGCGGATGCACTGAATTACCAGACCGCCTACGACCTGGTTAAGGAGCAGATGGTGATCAAGAGTTACCTGCTTGAGCACATCGCCGGCCGGATCCTCGATTCCCTTTTCGATACGTTTCCTCAGCTGGAGCGCGCCTCGGTGAAGGTGGCGAAGATGAACCCGCCGATGGGAGGGAAAATAGGGTCAGTAAGTGTTGAGGTGAATAAGGATCGAATTTTGAAGTAGGAAGCCCCAAATCCAATTTTGAATTATGAAATCTCAAAATTCAAAATTGGTATTGGAGCCTCAGACTTCAGCATTTTACATTTTTCACCTCCTCACCTGATTACCACCTCAGTGAACCTCTGTGTAAGTTCTTCACACTAATTTCGCATATTTGGGGCTATGCATATACGAAACCTCTTCCTCCTCCTGGCCCTGGCCTCACTGCCTTTGCAGGCCCAGTGGCCCAACTTCCGCGGCCCTGCGGACAATGGCCAGAGCAGCGCCAAAAATGTGCCCGTTAGCTGGTCGGAAACCTCTAACGTAGTATGGAAAACCCCGATCCCCGGCCGCGGCTGGTCGTCGCCCGTGCTGATGGACGGCAGGGTGTGGCTCACCACCGCATCGCCCGAGGGGAATGAGTTTCGGGTGATATCGGTCGACAGCAAAACCGGGAAGATTCTGCACGACATCAAGCTTTTCGAAGCCACCCCAACACAAGAGACGCATCCGCTGAACAGCTTTGCCTCGCCTACGCCGGTGGTCAGTGCAGGGAACGTTTTCGTGCATTTTGGGACATACGGAACGGCCTGTCTGGATGCTATATCTGGAAAAATAATCTGGAAAAGGGAAGACATACATTGTGACCACGGTGTTGGACCGGGCTCATCACCAGTTGTTTACAAGGATCTGCTGGTGCTCACCATGGACGGCATGGATGTGCAGTTTGTAGAGGCGCTTGATGTGAAATCCGGCCGGACGGTGTGGAAGCATAACCGGGTGATCGATTTCGGCGACCTCACGCCCGACTGCCGCAAAGCATTTTCCACGCCGGTGGTGGAGAAGATTGATGGTGCCGAACAGCTCATTTGTGTTGGGCCGCATGTGGTGGAGGGGCTGGAGCCGCTCACGGGCAAACCCATCTGGAAGGTGCGCTACGAGGGCTTTTCCGCCTCGGCGCGGCCAGTGATCGGCAATGGCATCATGTATATCAACACCGGGTTCGGGCAATCGTGGGTGATGGCCATCCGGCTGGGCGGGAAGGGCGACATGACCGACAAATCCATCGTGTGGAGCAGCAAGAAGAACATGACGGCGCGGTCGTCGCAGCTGCTCATCGACGGGCTGCTGTACATGGTGAACACGGGCGGGCAGGCCAAGTGCCTCGATGCCGCCACGGGGGAGGAGATCTGGGTGCAGCGCGTGGGGCTCGAGACATCGGCATCGCCGGTGTATGCGGGCGGCAATATATATACAAGCGATGAGGCGGGGCTCACCACGGTTTTCAAGCCGGGGCGCACGTTCGTGAAGGTGGCGGAGAACACGCTGCCGGACGGGTGCATGGGATCGATGGCGGTGGAGGAGGGGGGCATTTACCTGCGGACCAAGGCAGCTTTATATAAGCTGTCCCGGTAGGAGGGGTTTTTTTGCGACACAGAGATACACAGGGATGCACAGAGATTCACAGATTGAAGAAATTACACAGAGATACACAGAGATGCACAGAGATTCACAGAGAAAAAATAAAGCGCAATTTTCCCGGGTGCGTTCTTAAAACTCTGTGAATCTCTGTGCATCCCTGTGTATCTCTGTGTAAGAACTCCGATACCTCTGTTACCTCCCCGTACGCCTCCCTAAAATCAACAGAATTACTCCTCCGATGGTGACGAGCCCGCCCACGGCCTGGTACGCCAGCGGCAGCTTCCCGAAATAGAGGAACACCCCGATAACCGTAAACAGGGCTGTGGTGCTCTGTATGATTGCTGCGCGCGATGCCTCGATGTATTTCAGTGCGCTGTACTGCCCGACGGAAGTGAGGAACGGTCCCAGGAACGAGCCGATGAGGATGATCAGCATCACACGGCCGGGTATGCGGACCGGCTGACCGAAGGCGGCCAGCAACACGGTGGCCAGGAGGAGCAGGAAGACGGCCCTGTTGATGGCCATCATGGTTGGGCTGATGGTTTGGATGAATTTTTTGGCGAGGATGGTACGTACGGCGTAAACCGATGTGCAGAGCAGCATCAGGCCGGAGCTGCCTGTGAGGTAGGAATGGAGGGTGCCGTTGCGGTGGTAGCTGATGACCAGAACGCCTGTGAGGGTGAGGATAACACCTGCAATTTCGAGTCCGCGGAAGCGCTCCTTCAGGAGGATTACACCGAGGATGGCGATGAAGACATATTCGGTGTTTCGCAGGAAGGAAGGGATCGATGGGTTGGGGGCTACGGATATTGCGGCGTAGAAGGTTCCTGTGGCGATTGTCTCCACCAGTCCGAGCAGCAGCAGCAGTTTCCAGGAACTTTTAGGGATAGCGCGGTAGTGGCGGGTTTCTTTCGACCGCAGGGTGAAGAGCACGTTCCAGACGATGGCGAAGGAGAACCACCAGATGCCGAACTGAAAGAGGCTCACTTCGTTGAGGGCGGCTTTGCTGAACACGTAAACGGTTGATCCGGTTACGGTTGCCAGGAAGATCCAGGCGTATCCTTTCAGTTCGGGTTTGAGGATCATGCCGGTTGTTCCAGCGCCTTCATCCCCTCGATGGTTTCGCGGATCAGGTCATCGGTATCCCAGCCCATCATGGCGGCTCCCTGCGCGATCACCTCGCGGTTGGCGCCGGCGGCGAATCCTTTGGTGTTCCATTTTTTCTTCACCGACTTCACCTCCAGATCGAGCACTGAGCGGGAGGGCCTCACGAGGATGCAGGCGGTAATGAGGCCGGTGAGTTCGTCGATGGCGAAGAGGGTTTTCTCCATGAAGTGCTCCGGTTCGGTGTCGGAGCAGATGCCCCATCCGTGGCTTACAACGGCGCGGATATAGGCTTCGGGCCACCCTTCCTCCGCCAGAATTTGGCGCGACATGGTGCAGTGCTGATCGGGGTACATCTCATAGTCGAGGTCGTGGAGGAGGCCGATGGTGCCCCACTGATCAGCGTCTTCGTTATGGAGGGCGGCGAAGTGCCGCATCACGGCTTCCACTGCAAGTGCGTGGTTGACAAGGCTATCGCTCTTGTTGTATTTTTTCAGGAGGGTCCAGGCGGCATCGCGGGATGGTATCATTGCGTGTTGAATTAGCAAGGGTAAAGATCGAAAATTTGGCGGTTTTGCAATTTGTTGTAAAACCATTACCTTTGCCATCCCTGGTCACATAGCCAAGCGGTTAGGCACCGGTCTGCAAAACCGGCTACAGCGGTTCGAATCCGCTTGTGACCT
>CAYWHP010000014.1:0-36808 GCA_964457845.1 uncultured Porphyromonadaceae bacterium
CCCAAATGCGAGAATAGCTCAGTTGGTAGAGCACGACCTTGCCAAGGTCGGGGTCGCGGGTTCGAGTCCCGTTTCTCGCTCAGAAAAAAAACCTGAATGCTTTTTCATTCAGGTTTTTTTTCGCCCGAGTGGCGGAATTGGTAGACGCGCTGGACTTAAAATCCTGTGGCCATTAGGCCGTACCGGTTCGACCCCGGTCCCGGGTACTTTCATCAAAGAGAGACGTATACATGCGTCTCTCTTTGTATAGGCATATCGCCGATTGGTCAAAAATAACGAGGTTTTCCGTCTGCTTAATAATCATAAGCCTACTTTTAACGTTTCATATCTGTTTATAACACGATAATTGGCCACGTAAATGGACGAAAAATTTAAGGTTGTCGGTATCGGGGAAGTCCTTTGGGACCTGCTTCCGGGCGGTAAAGTTCTCGGTGGGGCACCCGCCAATTTTGCCTTCCATGCCCATCAGCTCGGGGCCGAAGGATATGTGGTCAGTTCAGTCGGCAATGATTCCCCCGGCCGGGAGATCATCAGGCGCCTGAATGCTTCCGGAGTCAACCTGATGCTCGGAAAGGTTGACTATCCTACGGGGACGGTAAAGGTTACCCTCAATGATCTGGGGGTTCCGGAATATGAGATCATTCGCGATGTGGCATGGGATCACATCCGATTCACGCCCGAGAGTGCCATCCTTGCCGGCGATGCCGATGCCGTTTGTTTCGGCAGCCTTGCCCAGCGGAGCCCCGATTCAAGACAGGCGATCGCCGGTTTGGTGAAGCTGGTTCCGGAAAAGGCCCTGCGGATCTTTGATATCAACCTTAGGCAGCACTATTACAGCCTGGAGCTGATCGAAGCATCTCTCAGTCTGGCCAATATTCTTAAAATCAATGATGAAGAAGTTCAGGTTGTAGCCGGACTGTTTGGCTGGGAAACCCTTGGGATGGAGAAATCGGGTCTCAGGCTGCTCAAACACTTTAACCTTGATGTGGTTGCCCTTACCTGCGGAACCGAAGGCAGCTGGCTTTTCACGCGCGAAAACCGTTCGTTCATGGAAACACCGGTTGTGGATGTGGCGGACACCGTTGGCGCCGGGGACTCCTTTACCGCTGCCCTTGCAATGGGGTTGCTGAACCGGAGGACTCTTGCGGAATGCCATGCGCTCGCTGTAGGCCTCTCGGCTTTTGTTTGTACGCAACCTGGCGCCATGCCTGTGCATCCAGGTTATTTCCGGGATCACCTTTAGGAGGAAGCCCTATCGCCTGTTGAACTTATTGAAGGCCTCGGTGTCCCAGTGCAGGTTCAGCGGATCTCCCGAAAGGAAAATAACAAGCCCGTTCATATAGGAAACCAGTGCGACCATGTTGTCGTAATCCATGTTCTGCGGTTCATCCGTCACCTTGTGGATAATGCTGATGTCATCGGTGGTGACGATGGTGAATGCCGGAATGTTAAGCGTTGCCTTGTCCCCGTCCCGTTTCACCGCAAAAGTTGCGTTGTCGGAGGCAAAGAAGACCCCTTCGGGCGATTTGAAGGTGCGGGCAACCTCCCAGCCTTTGTCCTTATTGTACCTGTCGAGCAGGTCGTCGAAATCGGTGAACTGATGGCCGGTTAGAATATACCTGTTTTTCCCGAGTGTGGCACTTTCTCCTTCCATCTCGAAATTGAGGTTGAGTTTCATTTGCCCAATCGGCATTGGCGGGTGACCAAGAAACCATTTCGAGCCATGCGCGCCGTTCTCTTCACCGCTGAAGGCTGCAAAAACGATTGTGCGCTTCGGTTTTTCGCCCGATGCGGCCAGCATCCGGGCCAATGCCATTACCGTTATCGTACCGGTGGCGTTGTCATCGGCGCCGTTGAAAATGGAATCGCCGTTCACGGGTTTCCCAACACCGATATGATCGAAATGGGCGGAAAGAAGGATCCATTCATCTTTCAGCAGCGGATCTGAGCCCTCCAGAATGCCGATCACATTCCGCTCACGCAGGTCACGTCCACTCCTGTCCTTATACGTGTATTCCTGCAGGAAACCTGCGGCTGATACAGGTTTAAGCCCGGCCTCACGAAAACCGGCGGCAATGTATTCCGCCGCCCTGACCATTTCCGGTGATCCGTTTTTCCGACCTCTCATCTCATCGCATGCCAGTGCTGTGCACCAGGTGCGAAGTTCACCGGCCGTAACCTGACGGCCCTGCTGGGCCCGAAGCCCTGTGAAGGCCGGAGCTGCCAGCATCAATACCAGGATTATCTGTTTCATCCGGTAAAGATGTGAAAACCGGAAAACTTTTTTCCATTTTTATACTTTTGATCCAACCTGTTTAACGACAATGCAAATGAAGAAGACATCAGCCATCCTGCTCATGCTGCTCCTGCTCCTTTCCGCCGGAACCGGCTGTCGTAAAAAGAACCCTGTGGTTGAGATTCAGACGCCAAAGGGTAACATCACGATCGAACTCCTGCTGGATCAGGCCCCTGTTACCGCTGGTAATTTTCTTGATCTGGTAAAGAACCGTTCCCTCGACGGCGGCTCATTCTACCGAACCGTCAGGGGGCCTAACGATACCAACCCGGTTAAGATTTCTGTGGTGCAAGGGGGTATCGGTGACGCGGCATCCGGCACTTCCATAAAACCGATCCCGCACGAGACAACCAAAACTACCGGCATAAAGCATCTGAAAGGGGTGGTATCGATGGCCCGATCAGAGCCCGGAAGCGCCCGTGCGGAATTTTTTATCTGTCTGGATGACAGTCCTGAACTTGATTTTGGTGGCCGCAGGAATCCCGATGGACAGGGGTTTGCCGCTTTTGGCAGGGTGCTGGAGGGGATGCCGCTGATGGAGCAGATATGGCAGGGACCGGCTATCGGCCAGAAACTGGATCCTTCGGTGCGAATCCATAAAGTAATTGTCAAATAATGGAACAACATCCACTAGCCATCCGGCTGCCGGAAGCCGGGATGCGCATCCTGAGGTTTCCCCTGACGAGGTTTTTTCTCGCCATTCTCATTTTTGTGGTTTTCGTGGCAGTAGGAACCAGTCTGGGAAAACTGCTTTCGGGATTGTTTCCGCCGGCAGCCCATACATTGGGTGAAATCGTCAGCCTGCTGTTTGTTTGCGGCTCGGCGTGGCTGGGCTACGTGTTTTACTGTGCCACGGTGGAGGGACGCAGTGTGAGCGAGCTCGATGCCAGTCGTGCCCTTTCTCAAACCGGGTTTGGCCTGGCCATGGGCTTTTTCTTTATCTCGGTGATCATGCTCGTAATGTGGCTGGCAGGGGGGTATGCCGTCACCGGTATCAACCCGGTCGACCTGATGTGGCCCGTGCTGGCCATGTCGGTGCAGGCCGGAATCGTTGAGGAAATCGTAAGCCGTGGCATTATATTCAGAATTGCGGAAGAGGGTGTGGGAACCTGGTTGTCGGTTGCCTTCTCAGCCCTCCTGTTCGGGTTTGGCCACATATGGAACCCGAATGCCACATTGTTCAGCTCGCTGTCGATCGCATTAACGGCAGGAGTCATTCTGGCCATGCTATTCGTTATCACGCGGCAGCTCTGGGTGCCCATCGGGCTGCACATCGGCTGGAATTTCACCCTTGGGGCTGTTTATGGAGCGCCCGTATCGGGGATGGAGGCCTCCGGGCTTTTGAATGCTTCCTTTCCCGGGCCCGACTGGCTTACCGGTGGGTCTTTCGGACCGGAAGCTTCGGTAATAACGGTTGGGGTTTTCACTGTTCTGGCCGTTTATCTTATCAACAGAAGTAAAAAGGAAAAAAGCTGGGTTAAACCCATGTGGAGGCAAAAAAATGATTGAAATTCAACGGGCTGCGATATCGGATATCGAACGGATTGCCGGGTTTCAGGTTGCCATGGCGCTGGAGACAGAGAATCTCGGGCTTGATCCGGCTACCGTGTTACGCGGCGTTCAGGCGGTTTTCGATGATCCTTCAAAAGGGTTTTATGTGGTGGCCAGGGCCGACGGTGAAACCATCGGGTCCCTGATGATTACCTACGAGTGGTCAGACTGGCGTGCGCGCACCGTATGGTGGATCCAGTCGCTTTATGTTATTGAAAAATGGCGGCGTCAGGGGATTTTCCGTCAGATGTATGACTGGCTTATGGCTATCATCCTTGATGACAGCGCAATAGGTGGCATCCGGCTCTATGTCGACCTTACCAATACGAAGGCTCAGAAGGTGTATGATTCAATTGGCATGGATGGGAACCATTACCGGTTTTATGAGTTTATGAAGTGACAAGTGACAAGTGACCAGTGACAAGTGACAAGTGACAAGTGACAAGTGACCCCGTCACTCGTCACTTGTCACCTGTCACTCGTCACTTGTCCCCTGCAAGACCCGAATTATCATAATCCCGTCAAATACAGGCAGCATCAGATTCTCGACCCGGTCGTCGGCCTGCACATGATTATTAAACCGCATGACCCCGCGGGTAAAATGGTCACTCTCCGGAATGTCTGTCTTCATTACCTTTCCGCTCCATAGTACATTGTCGGCCAGCAGAAACCCTCCCGGTCTTGTTTTCTGAATGGCTGCCTCGTAGTATTCCGTGTACTGGTCCTTTTCGCCGTCGATGAACACCAGATCGAATTTTATGTCGAGGGCAGGGATGATCTCCAGGGCATTCCCAATGTGAAGATGGATCTTTTGCCCGTCGGGTGAACGGCCGAACCACTCCCTGAGTGGAGGCTCCAACTCGTCGTTTATTTCGATGGTGTGAAGTTCCGCATCCGGTGCAAGCCCTGCAGCCATGGCCAGCGCTCCGTAACCCGTAAAGGTGCCGATCTCCAGCACCCGCTTTGGTGCCAGCATCCTGACAACCATCTCGAGAAACTTTCCGGTCAGGTGGTCAGATGTGCGACGGGGGTGGTGAACCTTTACATAGGTTTCCCGGAACAATGCACGCAGAAAAGAACTTTCCGGGGTGGTGTGGTCCGTTACGTAGTGATCGAGATTCGGATGGTTGATCCCCTTATGCTTGAAGAAATCGCTCATTTAAAAATCAGGGTTGAAAGACTTGCCGGATCGAGGATTTCGTTGGCCGTGGCGATCAGGTCCCCGGCCGTGATTTCATCAACCTTGGCAGTGATCGACTCCATCGAATCGTATCGGTTAAACAGCATAATGCTCTTTCCGAGCGTGAAGAGCAGGCTTTCCTTGTTGTCGGATGACATGGCAATCTGGCCGAGAATCTGGTTTTTCGCCCGGTGCAGCTGCAGGGTGCCGAGCTTTTCGTTCCGCAGACGGGCCAGCTCCTTTTCGACGAGCACGATGCTTTTGTCGAGCTTTTCGGGATCGGTTCCGAAATAGATGGTTATCACACCGGTGTCGGTATACGGTGTGTAAGTGGATTCAACATTGTATGCGTATCCGTGTTTTTCCCGCAGGGAAAGGTTAAGTCTTGAATTCATCCCCTGACCGCCCAGCAGGTTGTTTAGCAGGATCAGGTTCATGCGCATGGGATCTGACGCGGAGTAGGCAAGGTTTCCCATAACACAATGGGCCTGAAAGGTATTCAGCTCTTTCAGTAGCCGCGCGGGCTTGTACCCTTCGATGGGAGCCCGTTTGATCGTGCGTGGCTTTGATTTCACCTCGCCGAAATACTTCTCAACCATGCGGATGAGTTTCGGGAACGGAATCTTACCCACCGAGCAGATAACCATCTGGTCGGTGTCGTAGGTGCGTTTCATGAATCGGCGGATGGCCTTCGCATCTAAAGTCTGAAGGGTTTCAGGTGTTCCCAGAATGTTCCTGCCGATGGGATGCACCGGATAAACAAGCTCTTCAAAATCATCGAATATCTGGTCCGACGGGTTGTCTTTGTAGGAGTTTATCTCATCGGCAATTACCTCGCGTTCCTTTTCAAGCTCGTTGGTGGGGAACACCGAATTGAAAATGATGTCGGAAAGAAGCTCCAGCGCCCTGTCGTAATGGTGCGAAAGGAATCCGCCATAAAAGGCGGTTTCCTCCTTGGTGGTGTAAGCATTAAGCTCACCCCCGACATCGTCGAGCCGGCATAGAATATGGTAGGCCTTACGGCGCTTGGTGCCCTTGAAAATGACATGCTCGATGAAGTGGGCCATGCCATGCTCTTCCGGCATCTCATCGCGTGATCCCGTGTTGAGCAAAAGGCCGCAATAGGCCACTTCGTTATCAGCCGGCATGTGTGTCAGCCGGATGCCATTCTTCAGTGTATGAATAAAATACTCCATTCCGGATTTTCAATCGGGAGGCAAAGATATAAAAAGGTGGTATGCCGCTAGTTTTTTATTGGGGATATTGGAGGGTAAGATTTTTTGCTTTACATTTGTTGCCCATTCAAAATGGTGCCATAGCTCAGCTGGTAGAGCAACGGACTGAAAATCCGTGAGTCCTTGGTTCAAATCCGAGTGGCACCACAGAAGCCCGGGCGAAAGTCCGGGCTTCTTCTTTTTGTTTTAATTTTAATAATTTTAGACCATTCAATTCAAAAGGCAGTGGTGCGATTCCCGAAAAGGCTTTTTTCTGATACGGATCTTCGGAATAATCTGTATGCCTGGCTGATCTGGCGGTTCGTTCTGGTAATGGTTCTTTATTCAGCATGCAGGGTGGCTTTCTTTTTCATCAATAACGGCTATTTTCCGAATACGGGTTTTGCCGGAATGATGAAACTGATGGGCGGAGGACTCCTGTTTGATGTTTCCGCTGTCTTTTATACCAACATTATTTATTTCAGCCTTTTCCTGCTTCCCTTTGCTTACCGGTTCAATCCTGTCTTTCAGAAGGTTATGCGGTTTGTCTTTCTCAGCACCAATGGTTTAGCGCTTGGCCTTAACAGCTGCGATTTCATTTACTTCCAGTTCGGCTTCCGCCGGACGACAGCATCCATTATGACCGAATTCGAACACGAATCGAACCTGGGTGCCTTGCTTCCGAAGGCCATTGTGGGGTACTGGTATGTGGTGGTTATCTGGCTGGTTCTTGTGGCTGCATTGGTTCTTGCATACGGGCCCGTGCACAAAACCGGCGGGAGACTGGTAAGGGGTTGGAAATCAAGAATGATACCCGATGCTTCAGGCTGGATAACGTTTCTGGTATGTTTCGTCCTGATGATCGCGGGGATTCGCGGAACCTTCCAACTCCGGTCAGAAGGTCTTAATATTAACCATGCAGGCAATTACATCAATGAACCGCTTGAAGCAAATATCGTACTCAATACGCCATTTTCTGTCATTACAACCATCAGCAAGCAGACCTTCGAAAAGCAGGATCATTTTCCTGATACCGCGAAGCTTGACAGTATCTATAGCCCGGTTCATACCCCCGTTGCCAATGGACCTGTGAGGAGGCAGAATGTTGTTATTTTCATTCTGGAAAGTTTTGGCGCGGAATACACCAGAAGTTTCGGTGGGCATCTTGATAATGGCACCTATCGGGGTTATACGCCCTTCCTCGATTCGCTGATTGGCAACGGGCTTATGTTCAAACAGTCGTTCAGCAACGGGCGGAAGTCTGTGGATGCAACACCCTCTGTCCTGGCCAGCATCCCGTTCATGGAGGAGCCTTTTATTCTGACTCCCTATGCATCCAACCGGTTTGATGGAATTGGCACATTGCTTGGCCGGGAGGGATACCATACCGCCTTTTTTCACGGGGCCCCCAAAGGTTCGCTGGGATTCGATACGTTTACCAAAAATGCCGGTTTTGTGGAGTATTATGGCATGGAGGAATACCCAAACAAAGCGGATTTCGATGGCTCATGGGGGGTGTGGGACGAAGAGTTTTTTCAGTTTTTTGCCACTACGATGAATGGTTTCAAACAACCATTCTGCGCGGCTCTCTTCTCCGTTTCCTCTCATCACCCTTTTGTGGTTCCCGACAGGTATAAGGGAAAGTTCAAGAAGGGACCCAACCCGATTCTTCAATGCATCAGTTATACGGATTATTCATTGAGGCGTTTTTTTGAAACGGCCTCGAAAATGCCCTGGTTCGAAAATACATTGTTTGTCTTCACGGGTGATCATACCAGTCAGTCGAACTATGTGGAATACAAAACCAATCTCGGCGCATTCCGTGTTCCGGTGATCTTCTACAAGCCCGACGGGAGTCTGCGCGGGGTTGAGGATAACCTGGCTCAACAGATCGATATTATGCCTTCCGTTCTGGGCTACCTCAATTATGATAAGCCATTCCTTGCTTTCGGGCGCAACCTGTTCGACCCCCACTCGGAGCCGTTTGCCGTTAGTTTTACAAGCGGGACCTATCAGCTTGTGATGGGTGATTACCTTTATTTGTTCAATGGACTGGCTGGCACTGGCCTGTATAACTTTAGAAAGGATACCCTCCTGTCAAAAAACATCAAAGGTCAGTTTCCAGACATCGAAGGGCCTATGGATCTCAAGGTGAAGGCTTTCATTCAGCAGTATAACAATCGGATGATCGAGAACCGTCTTACAGCCGGGAACTGATGGAGTCAGCCACCTAAGGGTGGAATTGAAGTGTATTCGCGTCGGAAGAGTTTTTCCCTGCTATCGAAATATCATTATATGTAGCTAATTTGGCTGATATTTGATGCGATGCCAAGCTTAGCCTTTATACTGGTGTTTTCACTGTCTGTTCTTGCTGCCTCCGGTCAGGATGTCAGGGAGGGCCGTAACTTTCAGCCCTATCCGGTACCCGGGGCCTCCGGTCTTAAGTCATCGGTAAAGCTGCCGGCCAAGGTAAACCTGGCCAAGAGTAAATATTTCCCCGATATTTTCGATCAGTTCGGATGGAGCTGCAACCAGTCGAGCTCCGTTGGCTACCTGCTTACGTATGAATTAAACCGGCTTCGGAATGCCGACGGAGGCCTTCCGGAAAACCGATACCCTCCGCTTTTTGTATGGAATTTTCTTAACAGCGCACGGTATGGCAACGGGGTGAGCTATTTCGACAGCTGGGAGATTGTTAAGGCAGCCGGAACCCCAAATGAAACAGATTATCCTAACCATGCCGACCTTCAATTCTGGATGTCGGGGTATGACCTTTTTGCCCGTGCCATGCAGAACCGGGTTGTGAACAACTGGTCGCTGCCGGTTGGTACACCTGAAGGTCTGCAGATGCTTAAGCGTTATCTGTACGACCATTTCGACGGATCCAAATTCGGTGGAATGGCAAACTTCCAGATTGCCAGCGGCGGCATGTCCCTTGGAAAACTACCTTTGAATTCGTACGATGAGGGCGCTGCCTATATTACCACGTTCGGAACTTACGTGGGTCATGCGCTGACGGTTGTCGGTTACAATGATTCGATCCGGATGGACCGGAATTCTGATGGCGAGTATACGAATACTATCGATATCGACGGAGACCACCTTGTCGACCTGAACGATTTTGAAAAGGGAGCTCTCATTGTTGCCAATACCTGGGGCAAATCATGGGGTGATAACGGGTTTGCCTATGTGCCGTACCATCTGCTCGGTCGTTACGGCAATGAAGGCGGGATATGGAATAAATCGGTCCATATTGTGGATGCCGTCAAGAGTGTGGAGCCAATCCTCACCCTCCGCGCAGAGCTCACCCACAACTGCAGGAACGCGATCAGGCTCATGGCTGGGGTTGCAAACGATCCGAATGCCACGGAGCCTGAATTTGTGCTCGGTTTCCCGATGTTCAATTATCAGGGCAGCGACCTGCCGCTTCTGGCCAACGGTGTTGCGGGGGCCACACGGTTCGAAGTGGGCCTGGATATTTCACCATTGATTGACTATATCAATACGGATGGCCCGGTCAAAATTTTTCTGGCCGTTGACGAGCGGGATAGCTGGGGCCGGAATGACGGCGTTATCCGTTCGATGATGGTGTATAACCATTTTATTACCAGGGATTCAACAATCAGCGAAGAATCTATGGTTGCCATCCGGAATAATTCCCGGACCCTCTTGAGCGTGGTGCGGCCTGTTCGGTTCAACCGGATTGCCATCACGGAGATCCCGAAGATCTACACCAAGGCTGGTACGCAGGTGTCCGTTCAAATGAATGTTACCGGTGCGGCAAGCCCGTACAGTTGGGAACTCGTTCCGGATTACCGTGCCGAATTCACCAAAGAGGAAATCCCTGATTATGGCGGTGACCTTCTCTATAACGGGCAGTTCGGCAATCCTGTCAGCCGGGTTGACCTGCCATTCAAGTTCCATTTTTTTGGAGAAGAGTATGACCATTTTTTGGTCACCGAGGATGCGGAGATCCTTTTTGACCAGGAGGAGAGCGGATATCCGTATGTTATCGATCCGGACCTGGTTTTCCAGTCGGTGCGAAAGATCAACGGTTTTGGGACCGATCTGGATTATTACATGGAAGGGAATACCATAACCTGCTATCAAACTGATACTCTGGCGGCTATCACATGGAAGGCGATAGCCCCGTCGCCAGATGGGGGTGTCGCGGTGATGGTCGTTTGCGTGATACATCCCGATGGCCGGATCCGGTTTTATTATGACAAGCCCGACATCCTGTTTCTCTCCGGAGCCACCGCCGACCTCGGCATATCGAACGGTGATAACCGGATGTACCGGCGCATTGCACTGTTTAACCCCGATGGCCTTATCGGGGCTAATAGTATGAAAATAAACCCATTCCTGTGTCCGGAAGAAACCAAGTTCGACGGCACCGGATGGCTCTTTTGCAAGCCCGAAAAGCCCGATGCCCTGTATGAGGTGAAAATCCGGGTGGTTGACAAAAATAACAGGATGGCTTATGCTGTTGTTCAGATAGCAACGCGTGACCTTGCATCGATGCCACTGCTGCCCGGCAATTATCCGAATCCATTCCGGGATGAAACCCATGTAAGGATTGTGGTTCCCGAGAAGGCTGCAGTTACGGCGGAGATTTATGATATACAGGGGAGAAAGGTTGCCGTTTTATTGAGCGGAGAGCAGGAGCCTGCCGAATATGCCGTATCCTGGAACGGCTATGGTGCCGATGGCGTGAGTGCAGGTCCCGGGGTCTATTTCTGCCGACTCAGGGTGGGAGACAAGGTTGCTTCCTGCAAAATGGTCAAGCTTGCCAGGTGAGCGTGGCAAATATTTGCATTGGATTTCCCCATTTATTCCTTATTTTTCTGAACCTAAAGGAATATACCTATGAATTATCAGACATTTAAACTGACACGGCATGGCAGGGTTGAGGTGCTTACCATCACCCGGCCTGCTTCGTTGAATTCGCTGAACTCGCAGTTTTTCACAGAGTTCGTGGAATATCTTGATTATATTATTCCTGAAGAACCCTTTGATGTGCTGGTAATTACGGGTGATGGCAAAGCTTTTTCCGCGGGTGCCGACATTGGCGAGATGTCGCAATTGAACCCCGAGGGAGCGCGCAGGTTTTCAGAGCGGGGGCAGCAGACTTTCCTGATGATTGAGGACCTGCCTATTCCGGTTATCGCTGCGGTGAATGGATTTGCGCTGGGTGCCGGCTGTGAGTTGTGCATGGCCTGTGACATCCGCCTGGCTTCAGAAAATGCAGTTTTCGGCCTGCCCGAAGTATCGCTGGGTCTTGTGCCGGGCTATGCCGGCACGCAGCGCCTTTCGAGGCTTATTGGCCCCGGAGGTGCGTTAAAATGGATACTCTCCGGTCTTACTATGAACGCTGAGGAGGCTTACCGAAACGGTCTTGTTCAGGGGATTTCCGGATCGGCGAACCTGCTGGAGGAGACTCTCGCGCTGGCAGACCGGATCGCCACTCGCGGACCTAAAGCAGTTAAGGCCGCCAAGCTTTTGGTAAGGAAGGGATTCGACATGGAGTTTCAGAAAGCCCTTGACCTTGAAAAGGAACATTTTGCCGAGCTTTTTGAGGATGAAGGCAAAGAGGGTATGCGGGCGTTTCTCGAAAAAAGGAAACCTGTCTGGGAAAAGGAATGATGATGCTGCGAATCAGTCCGGGTAATACTCGTCTACGTTGATCTCTCCCCGTAGAATGTAAAATCCGTTCATCGCCAGCGACTCAATGTCGTCTTCATTCGGATAGGAGTGAACCGGAGCAATCCGATGGATCCGCAATTGAAGTTCTTCCATAAAAATGCTGCTGTTTACCATGCCACCCGTCAGCAGGATGGCATCAACCTCACCGGCAAGCACGGCATGCATGGCGCCTATTGTTTTGGCAACCTGGTAGGCCATGGCTTTGAGGTAGAATGCGGCCATCTGGTTGCCGGCAGCTGCCATATGATCGGCCGAGTAGCCATCATGAACACCCAGATAGGCAAACAAACCGCCATCAACTGTTATCATGGATTGAAGCTGGTCGTGGGTGTATTTTCCGCTGAAACAGAGGTCGATAAGGTCGCCGATCGGGACACTTCCGGTACGTGACGGTGAAAATGGCCCGTCACCGTCGAGCCCCTGGTTGGCATCGATAACACGACCCTTCTTGTGAGCTCCTACCGTTATGCCATTGCCCATCTGTGCGACGATCAGGTTGAGCTCCTCGTATTTTTTCTGAATATTTTTTGCATATTTTCTCGCAACGGTCTTCTGTTCCAGCGCATGGAAAACGGATTTGCGCCTGAATTCCGGATGCCCTGATACTTTCGCGATCTCTTCGAATTCATCAACAACCACCGGATCTGCAACATAGGCAGATGACCCGGGGATATGGGAAGTAAGTTCATATGCCACCAATCCGCCAAGGTTCACCACATCCTCACCGGCAAACCCCATCCGCAGGTCGTTCATCATGACTTCATTAACCCGGTAAATACCGGAATGAACCGGTCTGACCAAACCGCCCCGGCTTATAATAACTTTTATCTCTTCTATAGGAAGTCCATTGGCCTTCAGTTCGTTAAGGATTTGCCGGGTCCGGTATTCGGTTTGTTCAGCATATCTGTTAAAGTCTTTCAGATCTTCATCAGCGTGATTTATCTTTTTAAGGAATATCAGCTGCTGATTTCGGTAAAGGCCTATGTTTGTGAACGGTATCCTCGGGTTGAGGGCCAGAATCAGGTTGCCGGCAAAAGCATTGTAAGGGTCCATAAATCTTGATATGAGCCGGTGAAATTATAAAAAAAACGAACGGATACTGTTTTTAACTAATATTGAAACCATGAAAAACAGTGTGATTATCCGGTTTGTGGCTATTTTTCTGGGGGTAGCCGCTGCAATTCCGATGAATGCCCAGCAGTCGGCTGACGCCGAAATGGTAAAAAGGCTATACAATGATGCCCTTACGAGTTACGAAGCATACGACAATCTGAAGTGGTTGTGTAAAAACACGGCCGGGCGTATCTGTGGCAGGCCGGAAGCTGCCGAGGCGGTTGAGTTTACCCGGCAGGTGATGTCGGGGATGAAACTCGATTCCGTTTGGCTTCAGCCCGTTATGGTAAAGAGCTGGAGTCGCGGTGAGCAGGAAGTGGCCCGCATTGTTTCCAGCCGTTTCGGAACCGTTGAGGTGCCATCGTGTGCCCTCGGATGGTCGGTGGGTACGGGTGATCCCGGACTTGCCACACGTGTGGTGGAGGTACGGAGCCTTGAAGAGCTTCACGCCAAAACCAAAGCGGAAATTGAGGGGAAGATTGTTTTTTTCAATCAGCCGATGAAACAAACCAACATCGGGACCTTTGCTTCGTACGGTGAGGCTGTGTGGCAGCGGACCAACGGCCCTGTGGAGGCCGGCAGGCTCGGGGCCGCCGGTGTTGTCGTCAGATCGATGAGCATTGGTATCGATGATTACCCGCACACGGGGGTAACCCGCTATGATGATAAAGTGAAGGCCATTCCGGCAATTGCCATTTCCACACGCGGGGCAGAGCTGCTCTCTTCGTGGCTTCGCACAGATCCTGACCTGCACTTTTTTTTCAGGACCACCTGTGAAGCCGGCCCGGAGGTGCTGTCGGCCAACGTGATCGGAGAGATTCGCGGAAGCGAATCTCCCAATGAAATCATAACGATCGGCGGCCATCTCGATGCCTGGGATATCACCGAGGGTGCCCACGATGACGGCGGCGGATGCATCCAGTCGATTGAAGTGCTTCGCCTTTTCCGGTCACAGGGGATTCGCCCTAAGCATACCATCCGCGCCGTGATGTTTATGGACGAGGAGGTTGCCCAGCGCGGAGGCCAGCAATATGCCGCGGAAGGATCACGAAAAGGGGAAAAGCATATCGCTGCACTGGAATCCGACAGGGGGGTACACCAGCCAAAGGCGCTCGCCGTGACGGGCAACCCCGAACAAATGAAGAACCTGGCGTTATGGCAGCCGTTGTTTGATCCGTATGGCATTAAACTGACCACCGGCGGCGGAGGTGCCGATATCGGGCCGCTTAAGAATTACTACCCCGACGTACTGATGATGGGCATCATACCGGAGGACCAGCGTTATTTCCTTTACCACCATGCTGCTTCCGACACCTTTGAAATGGTCGACAGAAGGGAAATGCAGATGGGGGCTGCCGGTATCGCTGCTTTGGTGTACCTTTACGACCGTTATGGGTTATAGCGACGTTTCTAAACTTCGCTGCCGATCAATGGCATAACAATTGCTGTTCAGATGTAAACGGAAACAAGATGAAGTATTTGCTATTTATCCTGCTGCTCATTCTCCCAATGACCGGAATTGCCCAGATGGTGGTAAATCCGAGTATTTCTGAAAAACCCATCCCGACGCTCACCATTCCATCAGTTGTAACCGATGGCACCACCACGACCGTCACCATCCGCATAACCAATTCAAAACAGCTGGCCCCGTTCTCCATTAAAACACGGGAACTATACATCCGGCCGGTAAGCGATCCTGACGTGCTCAATCTGATCAAGTCGGATAAGGCCCCCTTTGCACCCGAGAAGCATGTTTTCACCACGCTTAACGAGGTGTTTGAGTTTACGCTTGTATTTCCCGCCTTGCCGAAGGGAACCAAATACTTCGATATTCTGGATAAACTGCCCAAACATGAGTTCTATATTCAGGGCGTGATTCTCGATCCCAAGCTTAACGAGATGATGACCAGAGGGTTCGATCTGTTTGGCCGCGGCGACGGCAACGGGGCGCTTAAGGCATTTCAGGAGTTTGTAAATCACGATCTTTATTTTGAGTACGGGGTTGCCCATTTTAATATAATATATCTGCTCACGTCATCGAACCGGATACCGGAGGCCCAGGAGTGGTATGACAAATGGAAAGACCGCTTCTATTACGATAAGAAATTGCTGGAAGGTGAGATGAACCGATACGGAATACTGAAGAAATTAAAGTAACGCGATGAAATTTCCCCTGTTTGTACTGGCTGCCCTGGTTATTTGCCTTGGTGGCAAGGTTGAAAAGGTAAAGAGCACTTCACAGGAATGGGTTGGGGGTCTCCGTGAATCGGGGTATGGCACCGATTACCGCATTACAGTCAGGGTAAATGCCGGTTCTTCACAATTGAGCTTTGGTGATTTGTGGGTTGACGGTGTACACATGAAGGTGCGAATGTCGGATCCGTCCAACCTGAATCTGAAGGAATTCAGCAAAGGCAGCCTGGTGACGCTCAGGGCAGGGTTCACGTTAAAGCCGGATTCTGATGGCCGTACCCTGCTTGCCGGTGCCGATAGCCTGATTGCGCCTGTCAGCCCCCGGGGGAGGGGGTTGCTTGCCTATACCTACAAGGGGAAGAAAGCTTATTTTCAAATAGCAGATTTTGAGAAGCTTGAAAAAATTATTTATCCTTAATTCTGTTGAAATGGATCGTAAACTGATATTGATGATACTGGATGGGTGGGGATGTGGAATAAGGCCCGAAGCCGATGCCATACAGAGTGCCAACACGCCATATATAGATTCCCTCCTGCAAAAGTATCCTCACTCCAAACTCCTGACTTCCGGTGAGGATGTGGGCCTACCCGAGGGACAAATGGGAAATTCGGAAGTCGGCCACCTTAATATAGGCGCCGGCAGGGTGATGTATCAGGATCTGGTAAAGATCAACCGTGCGGTTTCCACCGGAACTCTTCAGCAAAATCCCGTTTTGCGTGAAGCCTTCGGTTATGCAAAGGAGAATGGCAGGAAGGTGCATTTTGTGGGATTGATATCGGATGGCGGGGTTCACTCGCTCGATGAACACCTCTATGCGCTTTGCGATATGACAAAGGATTTTGGGCTGGACCAGGTTTATATACATGCCATTACGGATGGCAGGGATACGGATCCGTTCAGCGGTAAGGGATTTATGACTGAGCTTGAGGCTCATCTGGAAAAATCCAACGGAACTATTGCAACGCTCATCGGCCGCTACTATTCGATGGACAGGGATAAGCGGTGGGAAAGGGTTAAACTTGGTTACGATCTATACGTTAACGGCACGGGCAAGCCTGTAACCGATATCGTTCAGGCCATCCAGGAAAGTTATGACGAAGGGATAACCGACGAATTCATCAAGCCAACCTACCGGGCGGATGCCAATGGAAACCCGGTTGCGCTGATTGAGGAAGGAGATGTGGTTATCTGTTTCAATTTCCGCACCGACAGGCTGCGTGAAATGACTGTCGTTCTTACGCAGCGCGACATGCCTGAATTCGGAATGCATACGCTTCCGCTTAAATACTACACCATGACGCGCTATGATGACTCCTTCGAGGGTGTCACGGTGATATATGACAAGGATAATCTAACCGAAACGCTTGGCGAACTGGTGGCGAAAGCCGGAAAGAAGCAGATCCGGATTGCCGAAACTGAAAAATATGCCCATGTCACCTTCTTCTTTTCGGGTGGCAGGGAAGAACCCTTCGAAGGAGAGAGCCGGCTTCTGGTTCCTTCACCCAAAGTGGCAACCTATGACCTGCAGCCTGAGATGAGCGCCTACCTGGTTCGCGACGCAATTGTAAAGGAACTTGCCACCGGTGTACCCGATCTGGTAATCCTGAATTTTGCCAACGGGGATATGGTTGGCCACACAGGCGTCTGGGATGCCATTATTCAGGCTGTCGAGGCAGTGGACGAGTGTGTTCAGGATGTTGTTGAAACAGCCAAAGCCAATGGCTATACGGCCATTATTATTGCCGACCACGGGAATGCCGACTATGCGGTCAACCCCGACGGATCGCCGAACACGGCGCACTCCCTTAACCCGGTTCCCTGTATTCTGGTCAGCGATGAGTATTCGACGATCAATGATGGGATTCTGGCGGATGTTGCGCCTACCATACTGAAAATTATGGGTATGGAGCAGCCTGCTGTAATGACGGGTAAATCCCTTGTATGATGATCGAAATCGGCAAGGCACTGGTCAGTCTGGATGTCCTGCGGGAGAAATTCTGCTGCGACCTGCCCGCCTGTCTGGGAAGTTGTTGCGTTCACGGAGATGCCGGAGCGCCGCTGACTGCCACTGAAGCCGGTGATTTGGAGGATTTTCAGGAAAAGCTGGCGCCCTTTCTGAGCGAGGAAGGGTTGTTGGCCATTCTTGATCTTGGCGCTTTTGTTCCGGATACCGATGGTGAAATTGTGACGCCACTGATTAACAACAGGGAATGTGCGTACACACGGTTCCGCGAGGGAGTGGCCTTCTGTGCCATCGAGGATGCGTGGAACCAGCAGGCAGTACCTTTTCACAAGCCGGTTTCGTGCCATCTCTATCCGATCCGGATTAAAGAGTACGAAGCCTATGATGCCGTGAACTACGATGTTTGGGATATCTGTGGACCTGCACGCAGAAAAGGTGCCGTTGAAGGAGTTCCTGTTTACCTCTTTGTTCGCGAAGCGCTGATCAGGAAATATGGCGAAGCCTGGTTCGAACAACTCGACTATGCAGCAAAAAACCTGGATTTTGAAAAATTTGCCGGCGCATAATGCCGGCCCCGTATTATTAACCGCTAACAAATGAGCAGCCATGATTAAACGAACCCTGATCCTGCTGCCGTTGTCTTTCCTTTTTGCTTTCAGCCTTTTTGCGCAGGGTGGAGAAGCCACAGCTATTCTGGGCAAGGGTAAGGTCGTTTACCAGAACCACATTTACTGGGTTAATGCACCTTATTTCACCATGGGGTATGGCGCCGGATACGGTTTCCGTTCGAACAAGCCGGAGCAGAACATGACTATTGCCTACCATCACTTTATTAAAAAGATTGGACTTTCAGCGGGCTATCATTCCTCGTCCGACGAGAAGATCTGGTGGAGATCGAACCAGAAGCTGAACGAGTTATTTGTTTCCATAGGCCAGCGCTGGGAATCAACTAAGTTTGAAATGGCTGCATTTGCAGGGCCATCGTATGCCTATGGAAGTTATCCTGTGCCGATCGTAAAAGACACCGTGACAAAGATGTATCCATACCGGTTTAAAGAGCTGGGCCTTCGTGCGGAGCTTACGGCAACCTATAAATTTGCGTACGACCTCGGGGTTGGGCTCTCTCTGTACGGCACTGTTAATAAGCAATACTCTGTTGCCGGTATGCAGATTCACCTTTTTTTCTCAACTGCCTTTATCCGTGATTATAATTAGGGCTGCCAGTGCAAAACGAAACGATCCTTATCAAAACAATAGTTAAAACAACAAAATCATGCAGAGTATAGGTGATTACATCTCCACGAACCGCGACCGCTTCATGGACGAACTTTTCAGTCTGATCCGTATTCCTTCCGTCAGCTCCCTTGCTGCGCACAAACCCGATATG
The DNA here is from genome assembly GCA_964457845.1 of uncultured Porphyromonadaceae bacterium. Classification (GTDB taxonomy): domain Bacteria; phylum Bacteroidota; class Bacteroidia; order Bacteroidales; family UBA12481; genus UBA12481. The sequence goes on from CAYWHP010000014.1 coordinate 18,605, forward strand.
CTCCGTGCGGCGGAATACCTCCGTCAGGCACTTCTCGACGCAGGAGCGGATCTTGCAAAGGTTTTTGAAACGGATGGCAACCCGGTAACCTATGCCGAAAAGATAAACGACCCCTCATGGCCGACCGTTCTGGTGTATGGCCATATGGATGTTATGCCGGTAGATCCGGTGGGTTTATGGACAACCGATCCTTTTGAGCCGGTTGTAATCGACGGTAAAATATTTGCCCGTGGAGCCGACGACGACAAGGGACAACTTTTTATGCACGTCAAGGCATTCGAGTATATGGTAAAAAGCGGGCAGCTGAAATGCAACGTTAAGTTTATGATAGAGGGGGAAGAGGAAGTCGGGTCTCCCTCACTCGGCGATTTCTGCCGTAAATACCAGGAGATGCTCAAGTGTGATATCATCCTGGTGTCTGATACCTCAATGATCGCCCCCGACATCCCATCGATCACCACAGGGCTCCGCGGACTCACCTATCTTCAGATCGAGGTGACAGGGCCCAATCGCGACTTGCACTCCGGCCTGTTCGGAGGGGCTGTGGGCAACCCGATTGTTATGCTTTCTAAGATGCTTGCATCGGTTCATGATGCCGACAACCGGATCACGATACCGGGTTTCTATGATGACGTAATGGAACTGAGCGATGTTGAGAAGGCGCTGCTTTCCCAGGCCCCGTTTGATGTTGAAAAATACAAGGCTGCCCTGGAGATTGGCGACGTATGGGGCGAAAAGGGCTACCGGGTTCCGGAGCTTACAGGAACGCGGCCAACATTTGAGGTGTGCGGCATTTGGGGCGGCTATACGGGCGAAGGCACCAAAACCGTTTTGCCGTCCAAGGCTTTTGCAAAGATCAGTTCCCGGATAGTGCCCAACCAGGATCATCATCAAACCGCAAGGCTCATCAAGAGTTATTTTGAATCCATTGCCCCGCCGCAGGTAAAAGTCGACGTGAGCATCCTGCACGGCGGGCCTGCATATGTCTGCCCAATAACATTACCTGCTTATCAGGCGGCCGAAATGGCGTTTACCGATACGTTCGGAAAGCGTCCGGTGCCTTTCCGCAGCGGTGGCAGCATTCCTATTATTTCGACCTTTGAAAAGGTGCTTGGCGTAAAAACCATTCTGATGGGTTTCGGGCTTGAATCGGATGGTATCCATTCACCGAACGAGAATTTTCCAATTTGGAATTTTTTGAAGGGAATCGAAACAATTACCCGTTTTTATCACCATTATTCGGAAAAAAGTTAATAATATTCGGAAGTTGCCCTAAAATTTAGGGGGTGGTGTGTGAAAAAATTATATTTTTGCATCGAGTAATGCAAAAAACATAATTATTTCCACCATGTCAAGTATCCGCGTTGAAGCCGTCAAGGAGCTCTTCTCCAGAAAACCACTGCCAGTTGAAGCTCCGGGCGCAAAGGTGTCCGATTTTTACGGGTTGCACACCTTTGGCCTTGAGACCATGAAAAAGTACCTGCCCACCGAGGCGTACGAAAATGTAAAAAAGGCAGTTGACACCTGGGGTTACATCGACCGGCGATCGGCTGATTCGGTGGCTGCTGCGATGAAGGCATGGGCGATGAGTTTCGGGGTTACCCACTACACTCACTGGTTTCATCCGCTCAACGGGTCGACGGCGGAAAAGCATGATGCTTTTTTTGAACCGACCAAGGACGGAAAAATGTTTGAGCATTTCAGCGGCAAGGAGCTCATCCAGCAGGAGCCGGATGCGTCTTCACTTCCCAGCGGCGGTATCCGGAATACTTTTGAGGCCCGCGGTTACTCCGCATGGGATCCTTCCTCACCTGCTTTCATAGTTGACAAGACGCTCTGCATACCAACGGTATTTGTTTCCTATACGGGTGAAGCACTCGACTTCAAGACTCCGCTCCTGAAATCGCTTTTCCAGCTCGATAAGGCAGCCGTTGAAGTATGCCAGCTGTTCGACAAGGACGTGACCAAGGTTGTTGCAACGTTGGGCTGGGAACAGGAATATTTCCTGGTTGACGAAGCGCTTTTCTATGCACGACCCGACCTCCTCCTCACCGACCGCACGCTTATGGGGCATGCTTCTGCTCGTGACCAGCAGCTGTCAGACCATTATTTCGGATCGATCCCTGAACGTGTCACCGCTTTCATGAAGGAACTCGAGTTTGAATGCTACCTGCTCGGGATTCCTGTCAGGACCCGTCATAATGAGGTGGCGCCCAACCAGTTCGAATGTGCACCGGTTTTCGAGGAAGCCAACCTTGCAGTGGATCACAACCAATTACTTATGGACATCATGAAAAAGGTTGCCCGTAAGCACAATTTCCGTTGCCTGCTTCATGAGAAGCCGTACAAGGGAATCAACGGATCGGGGAAGCACAACAACTGGTCGATGCTGACCAACACCGGCGTCAACCTTCTCGCTCCGGGAACAAACCCAAAAACCAACCTGCAGTTTCTTGCCTTTATTGTCAACACGGTAAAGGCCGTGCATGATTATTCCGATCTGCTCAGGGCTTCCATAATGTCGGCAGGTAACGAACACCGCCTGGGTGCCCACGAAGCTCCGCCGGCAATTGTATCCGTATTCATCGGTCAGCACCTTACCCGCATACTCCAGGAGATCGAAGACAAGGTGCCTGCATCCAGCATGACACCGGATCAGAAAACCGAACTTAAGCTCGACATTGGCAAGATTCCTCAGATTCTGCTCGATAATACCGACAGGAACCGTACAAGTCCGTTTGCATTTACGGGCAACCGTTTTGAATTCAGGGCCGTGGGTTCATCAATGAACTGCGCCGCTCCGATGACCATGTTGAATTCGATTGTGGCCAATCAGCTGCTGGAATTTAAAACTGCGGTTGATGATCTGACCGAAAAGGGTGCCAAAAAGGATGAGGCCATTTTCCGTATCCTCCGCCAGTATATTATCAGTTCCAAGAAAATTCTCTTTGAAGGGAACGGTTACGGCGAAGAGTGGAGGCAGGAAGCTGAGCGTCGCGGCCTGAGCAACGTGGCCGATGCTCCTTCTGGCCTGAAGGCATATATCGAGCCCAGAAGCATAGCACTGCTGACGAAACTGAATGTTTTGTCGGAACGCGAACTCAATGCCCGTTATGATATCCGGCTCGAGATGTTCACCAAGAAGATACAAATCGAATCACGTGTTCTCGGTGATCTGGCTGTCAATCATATCATTCCGACCGTCATCAAGTATCAGAACCGGTTAATAGAAAACGTAAAGGGCCTTAAGGATATCCTTCCGGCCAGCGAATTCGCCGATGCCGCCAGCTACCAGCTTAATGCCATCCGCAGGATATCGAAGCACAAGGCGTTGATCCTCGAAATGGTCGACGAGATGGTGAACGCCCGCAAGGAAGCCAACAAGATCGAGGATGTAAGGCTGCTTGCCGACGAATACAACACCAAGGTGAAGCATTTCCTTGATGAGATCCGGTATCACATTGATAAACTTGAACTGATCGTTGACGACGACCTCTGGCCGCTGCCGAAATACCGTGAGCTGCTCTTTGCACGATAATTGGTTGGAACAAGGCAAATAATGCCTATTTTTGATCGTTATTGTACAAAAAAGTTCGTATGAAACCATTGCGCTTGATCGCAGGCCTTGCCATGGCACTTTTCCTGGCGGGGCCTGCGATGGCTCAGAAAAGGGACCTGATGGCCCAGGCCGATAAAACCTTTGCCACAGGTGAGTATTTTAAAGCCATCGATAAGTATAAAAAAGCCTATTCAAGGGAGAAGGACCGGCTGAGGCGGCTGACGATCAATTTAAAGATCGGAAATTGCTATAAGCTGATCAATGATACAAAAAAGGCCGAATCCTATTATTCCAGGGTGGCCAAACAAAAGGGGGCAGACCCCAGGGCACGTCTGTATTATGCGGATGTCCTGAAAATAAACGGCAAAACTGCGCTGGCCAAGGCGGAATATGAAGAATACCTGAAGGTGGAGCCCACCGACTCCATGGCAAGGCTGGCCTATCAATCATGCGATTCGATCATCACCTGGACGAAAAATCCGACGCGTTACCAGGTTGAGAACATCAAGGATTTTAATACAAAATACAACGATTACAGTCCGGCGTTTGCCTCGGGTGATTATAAGGAACTTTATATCTCATCATCCCGTGACGGGGCGGCAGGGAGTAAAATTCACGGCGCTACCGGTCAGGCATTTTCTGATATCTATTACACCCGACTGGATAACAAGCAGAAATGGGCCGTTCCTGCGCCGGTCGACAAAACGATAAACAGTGTCTACGATGATGGGGCACCGTGGGTTTCGGCCGACGGGGCAACCATGTACTTTACCAGGTGCCGCTTCGACAAGCAGATGGCGCTCGGATGCCAGGTGATGACATCGAAGAAATCCGGGGCAAAATGGGCAGATCCCACCGTGGTCCCGATATCCAAGGATTCTGTTATCATAGCTCATCCCACCCTGACCGGCGATGAATTGATTATGCTCTTTGCCAGCGATATGCTCGGCGGGCTCGGCGGGAAGGATATCTGGATGGTGAAAAGGGATAAGGCAGGTGCTCCCTTCGGTGCACCGGTAAACCTGGGACCGGAAATCAACACCGGAAAAAATGAAATGTTCCCATCGGTTAAGAGCGACTCCCTCTTCTACTTCTCCTCCGATGGCCATCCCGGGCTCGGGGGGCTCGACCTTTTTAAGGCGATGCTCCGGCCCGACGGGAAATGGACCGTTGAAAACATGAAGTCGCCGGTAAACAGTGCGGGCGATGATTTCGGTATTATTTTCCAGAAGGATGAAGAACGCGGCTATTTTACTTCCAGCAGGACGGATAAGGCCAAAGGCGGAGATGATATCTATTCCTTCGTATTGCCTGAAAAGCGTTTCAATATTGCCGGTAAGGTGATCAATGAACAAACAACCATGCCGATCCCCGGTGCGGATGTTCGCCTCATTGGCAGCGATGGCACCAGCCTGGAGTATAAGACCGACTCAACAGGGAGTTTCTCCTTTAAGCTTAAGCCGGAAACAGACTACCTGCTTGTCGCCTTCAAACGCGGATTTCTTAACGGAAAGCTGCGCGAAACCACCATGGGTCTTGAAACCAGTCGTGATTTCAATGCCACTCTGGTTCTCGCCCCCTATGAGAAACCGATCGAGCTCCCGAATATTCTGTATGACCTGGCCAAGTGGGATCTCAGGCCCGAATCGATGGTGGCCCTTGATGCACTCGTTGAAACCCTCGAGGACAACCCCAATATCACCATTGAGCTGATGTCGCACACCGACGTCAGACCCTTCCGGGCGATGACCAATCTCGAATTATCACAAAACCGGGCACAATCGGTAGTCGATTACCTGATCAGCAAAGGTATTGCAGGCGACCGGCTGAAGGCCCGCGGATATGGACCCGATGAACCTCGTGTAGTGGATGAGAAAGTCGCCCAGCAGTATGATTTCCTTAAGGTTGGCGATACTTTGGCTAAGCCGTATATTGATAATCTGCCTGTGGACCAGAATAAAGAGATTGCCCACCAGCTAAACCGACGTACCGAATTCAAGGTGCTTCGGAATGATTATGTCCCGGGAGGCAAGCCGGCCAGCGAAAAGGATGCCCAGCAGTTGATTATTAACCGGGGCATCGAAGAGCTCCAGCAAGGGAAAAAGAAAGGCGGCAAGGAGCCCGGGGCGGTGGTTAAACCTCCTGAAGGTCAGAATCCTCCGGGTGGTCAGGTTGTCAAGGATAAACAGCCGTAAATTTCTTACCTTTGCACCCCATGAAGGAGCAAGGGAACCGATATGCGCAGCGCGGTGTATCCTCCGCAAAAGAGGATGTGCATCAGGCTATACGTAATTTAGATAAAGGACTGTTTCCCAGGGCATTCTGCAAGATTATCCCCGATGTTCTAACCGGCGACCCGGAATGGTGCTGCATCATGCACGCCGATGGCGCTGGCACAAAATCATCATTGGCATATATTTACTGGAAAGAGACAGGCGACCTGTCGGTATGGAAGGGTATTGCCCAGGATGCCGTGATCATGAACACCGATGATCTCCTCTGTGCAGGAGCTACCGGGCCAATTCTCCTGAGCTCGACAATCGGCCGCAACAAGAATCTGATCCCCGGGGAGGTCATCTCCGCGGTGATAGAAGGAACCAGGGAGGTGGCCGAATTCCTTACTGCGAATGGTGTGGAAACCGTATTCTGCGGCGGTGAAACTGCCGATGTCGGTGACCTGGTCAGGACCATTATCGTCGATAGCACGGTTACGGCTCGTATGCGACGCGACGAGGTTATTTCGAATGACCGGATTGTGGCAGGCGACGTTATCGTTGGTCTTTCATCTGCGGGGCGGGCTTCTTACGAGTCCTTTTATAACGGAGGGATGGGCAGCAACGGACTTACCTCGGCACGGCACGATGTCTTTCGACACGATCTGGCCGGCAGGTATCCTGAATCCTTCGACCCAATGGTGCCGGAGAGCCTCGTGTATGCCGGATCGGTTAGCCTGACAGATACTGTTGAGGGAACAGGTACAGATGCCGGTAAACTGGTGCTGTCGCCTACCCGCACCTATGCACCTGTTATAAAGGCTATCCTCGACCTTTACAGGAACCATATTCACGGCATGGTTCACTGTTCGGGCGGCGGGCAGACCAAGATTATGCACTTTATTGACAATCTTCATGTTGTAAAGGATAATCTGTTTGAATTACCCCCCTTGTTCCGGCTGATACAGGAGCAGTCGGGTACACCGTGGCAGGAAATGTATAAGGTATTCAATATGGGGCACCGGTTCGAGATCTATCTTCCCGTTGAGTTTGCTCCGGCGGTCATCGGAATTTCCAAAGGTTTTGGCATTGATGCGCAGATCATCGGTCATTGCGAACCGTCCACAAGCCCGCGCCTGACGATCAGCAGCCAGTACGGCGATTTCTTTTATTAGGTGCAATGACAGCGGATTGGGGCATGCCCCCAACCCCACCGTGAAATACCGGGGGGCCGCACCCCACTGCCGGGGAATGAATGCTCCGGCAATTCACGGTCAATTGTCACTTGTCACCCGTCAATAAAAATATATACAACATGTTACTCGATAAATTATCCGGAATCGTAGCCCGCTACAACGAGGTTGCCCGACTGATCACTGAACCGGATGTGATCAACGATATGAAAAGGTATGTTCAGCTCAATAAGGAATTCAAGGAGCTTACCAAAGTTTTCAATTTTTATAACGAATACAGGAATATTGTTGAGAACATCGACTCCTCCCGCAGCCTCCTCGAGGAGGAGAAGGATGAGGAGATGCGCGAGATGGCCAAAGAGGAGCTCGATGCCCTGAATTCGCGCAAGGCCGAAATGGAAGAGGAAATCAAGGTGCTCCTTCTGCCTGCCGACCCGCAGGATGCCAAGAATGCTATAGTTGAGGTCAGGGGTGGCACCGGCGGCGACGAAGCAAGCATATTTGCCGGCGATCTGTTCCGGATGTATTGCAAGTTTTGCGATGCCAAAGGCTGGAAATACAGCATCAATTCCTTTACCGAGGGTACCAACGGCGGGTACAAGGAGGTGATTTTCGCCATAACCGGAGAGGGTGTATACGGGGTTATGAAGTACGAGTCAGGGGTGCACCGGGTTCAGCGTGTGCCTCAAACGGAAACGCAGGGAAGGATACACACTTCAGCAGCCACTGTAGCTGTCCTTCCTGAGGCCGAAGAGTTCGATGTTGAACTGCTCCCGGCGGATATCCGGGTGGATACGTACTGTTCCTCCGGTCCCGGCGGTCAGTCGGTGAACACCACCTATTCGGCCGTACGCCTCACGCACATGCCTTCCGGCATCGTGGTTACCTGCCAGGACCAGAAGTCGCAGATCAAGAACAAGGAGAAGGCCATGATCGAACTTCGGACCCGTCTGTACGACCGCGAATACCAGAAATACCTCGATGAAATTTCATCCCGCCGGAAAACCATGGTCAGCACAGGCGACCGGTCGGCCAAGATCCGGACGTACAACTATCCCCAGGGCCGCATGACCGACCACCGGATTTCGCTCACCATGTATAACCTGCCCTCGATCATGAATGGTGATATTCAGGAAATTATAGATAAATTGCAGATAGCTGAAAACGCCGAGCGAATGAAAACCGCCGATAACATGGCACGATAATGACAGCAGCCGAACTAAACCTCGAAATCAGGAAGAAGAAGTCGTACCTCTGTGTAGGACTCGATATTGACATGACGCGGATACCCGCCCACCTTCACCGGGAGGCCAATCCCGTATTTGCTTTCAACCGGGCCATTGTTGATGCCACCGCCGATCTGGCTGTTGCCTATAAACCGAACCTGGCTTTCTATGAGTCGCTCGGAAGAGACGGGATGAGCCAGCTTGAGATGACTGTGGATTACATTCGATCGAAGGATCCGAACCTCTTTATCATCGCAGATGCCAAGCGGGGGGATATCGGAAACACGGCAGAGCAGTACGCCAAGGCATTCTTTATCCACTATGATTTTGATGCCATAACACTTTCTCCCTACATGGGAAAGGATTCCATCGAACCGTTTCTGCAATTTCCCGGCAAATGGGCAATCGTTCTCGGATTGACATCCAATCCGGGTTCAGCTGACTTTCAGCTGCTTCGGGTGGAGAATGATCAGCCATTATACGAACACGTCTTTATGAAGGCAGCCGGATGGGGCACAGTCGATAATATTATGTTTGTGGTTGGTGCCACCCAACCTGGTCATTTCCAAAATATTCGCCGGATTGTTCCCGGGCATTTTCTGCTGGTTCCCGGCGTTGGTGCTCAGGGAGGCTCGGTGGAGATGGTTGTTGAAAATGGCAGGTCGGCACAGGGAGGCTTGCTGATCAACAATTCCAGAGGTATACTGTACGCGGGCAACGGTCATGATTTTGCCGAAAAGGCCCGTCAGGCCGCACTTGAGATGCTGCCCGGCTTCGGATTGTAAAGAAAACGGCAGCGAATTTTCCATTGGCCCTTTGTTTCTGCATCTATTATCTGAAAACAGATACAGATGCAGGAGGATTTTCTTCAATATCTCTGGAAATACGGGCTATTTCCCTCGGATAAACTTTTTACGCAGGAGCGGCAGCGGGTGCATGTGCTTGCCCCCGGGCAGCTGAATACCGATTCGGGCCCTGATTTTCTGATGGCCCGGATCAGGATCGGCGAAGCAGTATGGGCCGGCCATGTGGAAATCCATGTAAAGGCTTCCGACTGGTACCGGCACAACCATCAGGATGATCCTGCTTATGAGCCGGTTATCCTGCATGTAGTTTATGAAGCGGATTGTACGGTGAAACGTTCCGCCGGTGAGGCCATCCCCATGGTGGTGCTGCCCGTGAAACCAAGCTATCTCGATAATTATCACCATATCCTTTCCACCCTTTCGCCGGTACCCTGTGAAACATCCTGGAAAAAGCTCCATCCGGCTGAGGTGGAAAACTGGATATGCAGCATGGGCATAGAGCGTATGCAGGCAAAATCAGTTGAAGTTTTTGCCCGCCTCGACAAGAATAAGGGAGGGTGGAGCGAAACCTGGGTTCAGATGCTCTGCCGGTCGTTTGGATTCGGGATCAATCAGGATACGTTCGAGAGCCTCGGAAGCTCGATCCCCATGGCAGCTTTTCGTTCAGCCGGCAGCGGACTGTTCCGCACCGAAGCGCTCCTTTTCGGGCAGGCCGATTTGATACCGGTGAGGAAACCCGATAATTACTCTTCAGCCCTGATGGCCGAATACCGGTTCGTGCGAAATAAATTCAATCTCGTAACCCTCAGGAACCCGGGGTGGAAGTTTCTTCGCATGCGGCCGGCCAATTTTCCAACCATCCGGATTGCCCAGCTTGCCGCCTTTCTCACGGCAAACCCCGGCAGGCCTGTCGGAAGTGCGGAAGATTCCGGAACGGTCCTGAAATTTGACAACTCCGTGTCGGAATACTGGCGGGAGCACTTCGATTTCGGAAAAAAATGGGACAACGGAAGTGTTACTTTCGGCGCTTCAACGGTTAATTTGTTCCGGATTAATGCTGTTTTGCCCTATCAGGCATGCTATGCAAACCGTGAAGGGGATCCCCGTGCCTGGGAAAAGTGGATGGAGAACCTTGAAAGGATGCCGGCCGAGGATAACCGGATCACACGGATCTGGAGCGGTTATGGTTATCGTGTTCCCAATGCATTTTACTCCCAGTCGTTTCTCCACCTGTACAATACCTATTGCTCGAAGCGGCAGTGCCTCAACTGCAGGATCGGCCAGTCGCTCATCCGCGGCAGGGGTATGTGACCACCGTTTTTTGTACTTTTAGCTCATGGCTAAAATTCTTATAACCGGAGCCAACGGGCTGGTTGGACAGGCGCTGACCGGGCGGTTCAATGCGCTGCCCATGCACAGCCTGCTGGCAACCTCTTTGTCGAAACAGCGTTTGGATACACTGAACACGGGGAGTTTTGCCCGTCTCGATATTACTTCGGGGGACCAGGTGAAGGAGACCTTTGCCGCATTTAACCCTGATGTGGTTATTCACTGTGCTGCTGTAACCGATGTTGATCCGTGTGAACTGGATCCCGAAAAATGCGAACTGGTAAACATCGAAGGAACGCGGAATGTGGTGCGCGAAGCTGCCGCTCTGGGGGCAAAAATCGTTTACCTCTCTACCGATTTCGTGTTCGACGGGCTGCATGGACCCTACGGTGAGGATGATGAGCCAAATCCGGTGAGCACCTACGGCTGGTCGAAATTGCAGGGTGAATACATTGTCCGGTCGTCCAGGGTCCCCTGGGCCATTGTGAGGACCATTCTGGTGTACGGTGTAACCCCGTCGATGAAGCGCAACAACCTGGTGACATGGGCATACCGATCCCTGTCAGCGAATCAGACGATTAGGGTGGTGGATGACCAGTTCCGGATGCCAACACTTGTTGATGATCTTGCCGACGGCATCATCCGGATCGTTGAGCGGGAGAAAACCGGGATCTGGCACCTTAGCGGGCCTGAGATGGTGTCGGTATACGATTTCGCCATAACCACCGCCCGGTTTTTTGGTCTGGATGAAACACTGATTTCGCCCATAAAGTCTGAAGAGCTCAATCAGGCTGGGCGGCGGCCGCCATCCACCGGGTTCCTGCCAGGCAAGGCTTCGGAGGAGCTCGGATATTCGCCGCACAATCTTGATTCCGGCCTCGGAGTGGTACGGAATTTGCTTGAAGATGTTTCAATTTAATCGGCTTGCCTTTGGCCTGACATGACATGAAAATGATGAGACCCGGAATAATCTGCACAATCCTGCTGCTGTTGATGATGGCCGCCTGCACCCATGAGCCTGTTACGGTTCCTGAAATCGGGCCGGCCGGCATTTCAGTGTGCAAGCGAGGCGGGGAGAAATCCGGTGATTCCGTGGCCAGGGACCAGGATTGTTTGCAGTATCGCTGGGTTGATGGTGACACCTTGATCCTGAAACACATCAATGCAGCATTCAATTGCTGCCCGGAAGGGGTCGATGTTACGCTGAAGGTGTCGGGGGATACGCTTATGGTAACGGAACAGGAGCGGTCGGCACTCTGCGATTGCAACTGTCTTTACGACCTCGGGTACCGAATCTCAGGAATCGGCCTTGCTAAATGGCATATTTCGGTAAAGGAGCAATACGTTCAGCCTGCCGAAAGGGCTTTATCGTTTGAAATCAATCTTGAAGAATCAACCGCCGGGGAGCAGTGCATCACGCGCAGCGGGTATCCCTGGGGACTGTAACAGATAAATTAAAACACACAGTATGAATAGTTTGGTGAAAATTCTTGCGATACCGGTGATAGTTGCCGCTTTCGCTTCATGTTCCAAGGACTCGAATTATGAGCCCAAGCCGTTGAACCTGCCACTGAAGTCGGGTGCGGTGATAGCGGCCGACAACAGCTTCGGCTTCGATATGTACAGGAACCTTGCAGGAACGGCTGCTGAGGGCACCAATCTGATGATCTCGCCGCTCAGCATTTCGCAGGCGCTGTGCATGACATGGAACGGGGCCAACGGTGAAACAAGGACCGCAATGGAGGAGGCGCTGAGGATCAACGGCTTCGACAGGGATGAGCTGAATGAGCTGAACAAAACGCTGGTAGCCGCCCTGCTCGCTCATGATGAAAAGGTGTTGATCTCGGTGGCCAATTCCATCTGGTACAGGCAGGAATACACCGTTTTGCCTGATTTTCTCTACCGGAATAAGACTTTCTACAATGCTGAGGTAATGCCTGTGGATTTCGAAGCCCCCGGCTGCAAGGACATGATCAACAAGTGGGTGGCGGATGCGACAAACGAAAAGATCCCTGAAATTGTCGACCAGATCAATCCCGAATCCTTTATGTTTCTGATCAATGCCATCTATTTTAAAGGTGCCTGGACCAACCGGTTTGATGCGAAGAAAACCATGAAACAGGATTTTTATCCGGAAAAGGGAGCAGCGATTCAGGTTGATATGATGAACCAGAAAATGGATCTCAACATGTTGGCCAACAACGTTTTTACATCCGTTGAGCTGCCTTACGGCAAAGGAAACTGGAGAATGTTCGTTTTTCTGCCTGAAACAGGGAAAACCGTTGCGGATGTTGAGGCCATGCTTACCGCCGGGAACTGGAGCAACTGGCTCCCCGAATATGATACCGTTCGCGAGGTCCAGTTCTCCATGCCCAAATTCACCTTTTCTTACGAGAAGGGTTTGACAGAAGCGCTGACAGCCATGGGGATGGGCATTGCCTTTTCCGATCAGGCGGATTTTACTGGAATACGCACCGCCGGAGGGCTGATGATTACAGATGTGAAGCATAAAACATTTGTTGAGGTTAACGAAGAGGGAACCGAGGCTGCTGCGGTTACGTCGGTTGAAGTCGGTGTTACGTCGATCGGAAATTTCCTGAGCCTGAACAAGCCCTTTGTATTCGCCATAGCTGAAAAATCAACAGGTTCGGTATTGTTCCTGGGGCGTTTCATGAAACCGGAATAACAATAGCAAGCAGCGACAGATATTTATCTGCCTCTGCGCGCATTATGAAATATTTATCGATGAAAACAAGCTATTTGGTATTGCTGCTGGCAGCGGGGTTGATGGCTTCCTGCGACAAGCAGCCGGAGCCGTCGGATCCGCTTGATCTCAGCCGGCATGAGCTGAAAGTCCTGCGGCAGGGCAACAATTTCGGATTTGATCTTTTTTCGCTGATTGCGAAGGAGAATCCCGGGAAGAACCTCTGTGTCTCGCCCTACAGCGTTTATACTGCCCTCGCCATGACAGCCAACGGGGCCAATGGTCAGACAATGACGGAAATGCTTAACGTATTGGGCTTTACTGATAAAGAGGTCGGGGACATGAATGGATCCGTTAAAAAGCTGAACGAATCCCTGATCGGCAAAGATCCTTCAACAGTATTCGAAACCGCCAACTCGGTATGGTACAATTCAGATGGATTCGAGGTGTATCCGGGGTTTGTTTCGGCCATGGGGGATTCTTATTCTGCAATTGTGGAAGGCATCGACTTTGGGTCGGATAAGGCTTTGCCGCGTGTGAATGGCTGGGTAAGCGACAAGACCCATGGGAAAATCGATGAAATCATCAGTAAAATCAATCCCGATGATGTCTGTTTCCTGATCAATGCCCTCTATTTTAACGGGAAATGGACTACTGTATTTGATAAGAAAAAGACGCATGAGGGTTCGTTCCGGAATTTTGACGGTACACTGGTGACTGTTCCGGTGATGTATCTCGAGGATACCATTCAGGCTGTCATAAACGATGATGTTACCGCGGTTAAACTGCCATACGGCGACAAAAGCTGGTCGATGTACCTGTTTATGCCACCGGCCGGCACTAATCCGGATACCTGGTCGGAAGATGTTCTGCCCAAAGAATGGGACAATCTCCGGAGATCCTTCGTTTCCGTGCCCGGTCAGGAGCTATACCTTCCGCAGTTCAAGGTGGAGAGCTCTCTGGAGCTCGGTAACCAGCTGAAAGCGCTGGGTATGCCGACCGCCTTTGGCGGGGCTGCAGATTTCTCGAAGCTGGGTCCCGGATCGCTGGCCATCAGCCAGGTTTTACATAAAACCTATATCGATGTAAATGAAGAGGGTACTGAAGCGGCTGCGGTTACAGCAGTAATCATCACCCGTACCTCTTTCCCGATAAACCAGCTCCGTTTCAACCGGCCATTCGTTTTTGTGATTGCCGAAGAGGAGACCGGAGCCATTTTGTTTGTCGGGAAAATTGTTCACCTCTAAACAACGGTCATGGAAACGATAAGGAAAGGATTCGACTTTCGGGGAACTCTCTTGCTGGTTGGAATAATCCTTGGCCTGGCATCCTGCGAAACGCAGGACCCTGCTGCCAATCTTTCGGTGAGTTTTACTTCCGACGTGGTATGCAAGGGAGGGAGTCCGCTTAAGAGCGGGGATCCGCCGCCCGAGACCGCCTGTATACGATATGAATATGCAGGCGACAGTTTGTTAACCCTGCACCAGCTGAATGCCAGTTTCAATTGCTGCCCGGAGGATTTTGCCGTTAATATAGAAGTTAAGGGCGACAGTCTGATTATACGGGAGGATGATGTTAAGCAGGGTTGCAAATGCAACTGCTTGTATGACATTGATATATTGCTGCACAACCTTCCGGCCGATGTTTATCATGTGCGCATTATCGAAGCGAATCAGAGTGCAGAATGGGAACGGCTCAGTTTCACGATCGACCTTGATAAAAAACCTTCCGGCGAGTATTGTGTTAACAGACAGGTGGGGTGGTGGAGGTGAGCAGGCAGGAGGGCAGGAGGGCAGGAAGGCAGGAAGGAAAGACGAAAGATAATAAGATAAAAGAAATAAGATGAGCGCAATACAGAAGCTTTTAGTTGGGATTATGATGGTAGGGATGGTTGTCGCATGCGAGCCCCAGCGCAATGAGGATTGTGAATATGGGTTTAAGAAGGGCACCGTGGTATATAGCGGTGCACCTGAAACGGATGGTTGCGGCTGGCTGATCACCATTGATTCGGTGACCTATCATCCGGTAAATCTTGACAGGGATTTTCAGGTCGCGGATCTGGCTGTTCTGCTGAAGTTTACTGATGATCCTGAAGAATTCCGGTGCGGCCGGGGCGGACAGGGAATCCCATCGATCCGTATCACGGAGATAAAGGCCGATGCTTCGGCTGTCGGGATCCTTAAAGAGGACGAATGGGACCGGTATTCCATGGATGGGTTTCGCCTGGATTCTGCTTACATCAGCGGAGATAACCTGATGATGCAGGTTTCCTACAGCGGCGGATGTGAAGTTCACGATTTCAAACTCTGGAAGCTGCCGCCTAACGCGCTGGATCCGCCGCCGGTGGAACTTGCCCTTTCTCATGATGCCAACAATGACATGTGTGAAGCCTGGATCACCCGCTGGCTGGCCTATTCTTTGGTACCGATACGGGAGAGAGGAAAGAATGAAGTCACCTTTTTATTGCGTGGTTCACCGGAGATGTCGGCGTACTTCGGGAAATTCGTTTACCGGTATTAGCCCCCATTAAATTGATGGGTTTTCTGCTTGTGTTAATCAAATCTTTTCGTAATTTTGCGCGTTAATTTAATGACAACTGTAAAATTTTAGTAAAGATGTACTTAACGGCAGAAAAGAAACAAGAATTTTTCGAGAAGTACGGGAAGTCCAATAAAGACACCGGTTCCCCCGAGGGACAGGTTGCCTTATTTTCATACCGTATCTCTCATTTGACAGGCCATCTGAAGAAAAACCGCAAAGACTTCAGCACCCAGCGATCACTGATCCGGTTGGTAGGAAAGCGGAGGAGAATCCTGAACTACCTTAAAGACAGGGATATATCGCGATATCGCGCGATCATCAAAGATCTGAACTTACGTAAATAACCCGGGATAGAAAAGGCAATTACACGATTGCCTTTTTTCTTCTAACCAAATCCATAAATATAAGATGTATCAAGCTTATCAGAAGACCATCACCTTGGCTGATGGCCGGACGATAACCATTGAAACCGGTAAACTGGCCAAGCAGGCCGACGGTTCGGTGGTAGTGACCATGGGAAAGACCATGATCCTCGCGGCAGTTTGTGCCGCCAAAACGGCAAAGGAGGGCACCGATTTTATGCCCCTCAGCGTAGAGTATAAAGAGAAATTTGCAGCAGCAGGACGTTTTCCCGGCGGTTTCATGAAAAGGGAAGCCCGTCCGGGTGACAATGAAATACTGATCTCCAGGCTGGTCGACCGCGCTTTGCGGCCGCTCTTTCCGGATGATTATCATGCAGAAGTCTTTGTAACAATCAACCTTTTGTCGGCTGATCCCGCCTGCCCGCCCGACGGTCTGGCAGGTCTTGCCGCTTCGGCTGCCTTCGCGCTCACCGATATTCCTTTCGGTGGCCCGATCAGCGAAGTCAGGGTTGCACGGATCGATAACAAACTGGTTATCAACCCGGGTCTGGAAGCGCTGGAAAGCGCCGATCTCGACATCATTATTGCCGGAACCTACGACAACATCATGATGGTTGAGGGTGAAATGCTTGAAGTTTCCGAGGCTGAAATGCTCGAAGCCATCAAGGTGGGGCATGATGAGATCAAAAGGCATTGCCAGGCACAGTTGGAAATGCGCAGGGAACTTGGTAAAGACAGCGTACGCGAGTACAGCCACGAAACCAATGATGCCGACCTGAAGGCAAGGGTTTTCGAAGCAACCTATACACAGGTTTATGCCATCGCCAAGTCGCAGATGCCCAAGCATGAACGGGCCGAAGCATGGGAGAAACTGGAAGAGGCTTATATAGCCACCCTCGGCGAAGAGACTTCCGACGAAGTGAAGAAAATGGTGAAGCGCTATTTTCATGATGTCATGAAAGATGCCATGCGAAATATGCTGCTTGATGAAGGTATCCGTCTCGACGGCCGCAAGACCGATGAGATTCGTCCGATCTGGGCGGAAGTGGATTACCTCCCGATGGCACATGGATCCGCCATTTTTACGCGTGGTGAAACACAGTCACTTACAACCATTACGCTTGGCACCAAACTCGATGAGAAGATCGTCGACGAGGTGATGAAGCAGGGCAGGGACCGTTTCCTGCTGCACTATAACTTCCCGCCGTTCTCCACCGGTGACGCCCGCCCGATGCGCGGCATCAGCCGGCGTGAAATCGGTCACGGCAACCTGGCGCACCGCGCCATCAAGCCGATGCTTCCCGGTCAGGAAGATAACCCCTATGTAATCCGCATTGTTTCCGATATCCTTGAATCCAATGGTTCATCATCGATGGCCACCGTTTGTGCCGCTACCCTGGCGCTGATGGATGCCGGCATCAAGATGAAAAAACCGGTCTCCGGAATTGCCATGGGTCTGGTTGTCGGGAAAGACAAGAAATACAAGGTTCTGTCCGATATTCTCGGCGACGAGGATCACCTTGGCGACATGGACTTCAAGGTAACCGGTACCCGCGACGGGATCACCGCCTGCCAGATGGACATCAAGGTTGACGGGCTCTCCTACGAGATTCTCGAAGATGCACTTGCGCAGGCAAACCGCGGCAGGATGCACATCCTCGACAAGATGCTGGAGACCATGCCGGCTCCTCGTGAGGACTACAAACCGCACGTCCCGAGAATCCAGACGATGACGATTCCGAAGGAATTCATCGGCGCGGTTATCGGTACAGGTGGCAAAATCATTCAGGAGATCCAGCTCAGGACTCATACCATCATCACCATCGAGGAGAAAGACGGTATCGGGTTTATCGAAGTGGCCGCTCCCGACAAGGAGGCCATCGAGGCTGCCATGGAAATTATCCAGGGCATCTGCGCTGTTCCGGAAGTTGGTCAGGTATATAACGGCAAAGTTGTTTCCATTGTGGCATTCGGCGCCTTTGTAGAGATCCTGCCCGGCAAGGAAGGTCTGCTCCACATTTCGGAGATCTCCTTCAAACGGCTCGAAACCGTTGAGGAAGAGCTGAAAGTTGGTCAGATGATCGAAGTTAAACTGATAGAAATCGACGAAAAAACAGGCAAATACCGTCTTTCACGGAAAGTACTCCTTGAAAAGCCCGAAGGGTATGTTGAACCTCCGCAGCAGGACCGCGGCCCCAGAGGCCCGCGTGACGACCGTGGCGGACGTGACAACCGCGGAGGCGGCTATGGCGACCGTGGCGGCAGCCGCGG
>CAYWHP010000014.1:36908-51394 GCA_964457845.1 uncultured Porphyromonadaceae bacterium
GTGGCGGACGTGACAACCGCGGAGGCGGCTATGGCGACCGTGGCGGCAGCCGCGGTGGTGACCGTGGCGACCGGCCACCCCGCAGGGATTTCGACAGGCGGTAATTGCGACGGCGGGAATGTAGAGACGCATGATAATGCGTCTCTGCCTTCGTTGCCGATGATACGGAGACGCATTATCATGCGTTTCTACATCCGTTGCCGATGATACGGAGACGCATTATCATGCGTCTCTACGTCCGTTGCCGATGATACGGAGACGCATTTATGCGTCTCTACAAAACCCCGGGCCAAAACCCGGGGTTTTTTTATTATCCGGAATGGTTATTTTAGGGGATGGAAATTCGCGAAAAATTCCCGTGCAATTACCGGCTCGTTATCATCGAAGGAAACATCGGTGCAGGAAAAACCTCTTTGGCCGGCAGGATTAGCGCTGATTACGGGAGCCATCTTATCCTCGAGCGTTTCGCCGACAACCCGTTCCTGCCAAAGTTCTACCAGGACCAGGCCCGCTATGCATTTCCGCTTGAAATGTCGTTCCTCGCCGACCGATACACCCAACTCAAGAAAGAGCTGATCGATCCTGATATTTTCAAACCATTCATTGTGGCCGACTATTATTTCATGAAGTCGCTCATTTTCGCAGGAAATACGCTCGATAGCGATGAGTACAATCTCTATTCGCAGCTTTTTCACATAATGTATTCCTCCTTGCCGAAACCCGATCTGTATGTGTACCTGCACCAGGACCCGGAAAACCTGCTAACCAATATCTGGAACCGCGGACGCGAGTATGAATCGGCTATTACGGCCGATTATCTGAAAAAAATCCAGTCGGGTTACTTTGATTTTTTCCGGCAGGAGCCCACCATGCGAATCCTTGTGGTGGATACCCGGGAGATCGATTTTGTCAATAACCCGGACCATTATGGCCTCTTGCTGGATACCATTTTCGGCCAAGAATACCCGCTGGGTTTATCGCGTGAATTTCCCCATCCTGCGCGGTAAAAGTGTATCGCAGACAATTTTTCCAACAGCCCGGTTTTTTTCATATCATCTGCAAAAGATTTATAATTTTGCCGTACATTCAAAGCGAAATAACAAACATTAATCCGGGAATTATGAAGAAATTTAACCTCAGTATTTTAGTCGGCATTGCAGTCATCGCCCTCCTTTCAGGCTGCAGCGGGCTGAATAAAATGAAGAAATCAGCATCAGGTATCAAGTATCAGGTTAAACCTGAACTTCTGGAAATGCATGGTGGTAATGTGGGTCTCACCATCGAAGCCCAGTACCCGGCAAAATTCTTCAACAAGAAGGCAGTTGTAACGGCTGTTCCGATCCTGAAAACACCTTCGGGAGACGTTGAATTCAAACCGCTGACACTGCAGGGCGAAAAAGTTACCGACAACAACAAAGTAGTTAATTACTCGTCCGGCGGGAAGGTGACCTACGAAGGCACAGTGCCCTACACAAAGGACATGCGCCAGTCGGAACTTGTACTGAAGGCTGAAGCCTCCATGAAGGCCAAAAAAGTTGCTTTTGAAGAGGTTAAGCTGGCCGACGGTGTTATCTCAACACCGCTGCTGCTCGATCCGAAAGCCGGTGAAGTGGTCGTTGCTCCGGATAAATTCCAGCGGATTGTCGCCGAAACGTATCAGGCCGATATCAAATACGATATCAACAAGGCTGATGTGAAGGCAAGCGAAATGAAATCCGCCGATGTAGCCGCACTGAAGGAAAAGGTGAAAAACGCCAATTCCAAATCGAATTATAACATTAAGGGAATCGACGTTTCTGCGTATGCATCACCCGACGGTGAACTTAACCTGAACGACAAACTGGCCAAGGAACGTTCGCAGACCGCTTCCAAATTCTTCAAGAAAGAACTTGCCAGCATGAAAGTTACCAAGGCCGACCAGGCTGAATTGTACAAGATTATGTCGACCGCGGAAGACTGGGAAGGCTTCAAGGAAATGGTTGCCAAATCAAAAATTCAGGATAAAGATTTGGTTCTGAGGGTTCTGTCGATGTATGATGACCCTGCAGTACGTGAGAAGGAAATCCGGAATATCTCCGTTGCTTTCAGCGAACTGGCCGACCAGATCCTCCCGGCTCTGCGTCGCTCGAAATTGTCGGTGAACGTTGATATCGTCGGCAAATCCGATGAGCAGCTGCTGAAGCTGGCTACCAGTACTCCGGGCGACCTGGAACTGGAAGAAGTTCTGTATGCCGCCACACTGGCCAAAGACACCAAAACCCAGAATGGTATTTACAAAGCAGCCACCGAAAAGTACCCGACCTGTTACAGGGCTTGGAACGATTATGGCATGACCGCCGCACAGCTTGGTGATTTCAAAACCGCCCGCACTGCCATCGAAAAGGCTAACGGAATCAAGGCAAACGACCCGATCGTTCTGAACAACCTTGGCGTTGTGGCTCTTGCCGACGGCGATTTTGACAAGGCTGAAGGCCTCTTCCGCAGCGCAGCCGGTGCCGGCAGCCAGGTTGATCACAACATGGGTGTTGTTAACGTGAAGAAAGGTGATTACAAAGCAGCAACTGCCAATTTCGGAACCTCCTGCCTGTTTAACGCAGCTCTTGCCCAGACACTCAACAAGGATTACGCAAAAGCCCTGAAAACCATCGACTGCATTGCCGAACCTACCGCCCAGGTTAATTACCTGAAGGCCGTGGTTTATGCACGCCAGGGTCAGAGTGCCAATATGTTCAAATCACTCGAGGCTGCCGTTGCCGCCCAGGCTGATCTGAAACAGATGGCCAAAACCGACCTCGAATTCGGCAAGTTCTTCGAAGATGCCAAGTTCCAGGGAATCGTGAAATAATTGCCCACCCCTTTCACCCGCGAATTACGCAGGTGATTTGATGTAGAGACGCATAATTATGCGTCTCTACGTGCATTATACAAAAGAGAAAGCCGCTGATGAAGCGGCTTTCTCTTTGGCTTGACGCGTGACCTCACCCCCCGGCCCCTCTCCCGCGCTCCCTGCGGTCGCGGGAGAGGGGGGCGCTTCTGCCAGGTCATTTGTCACTCGTCACTCGTCACTCGTCACTCGTCACTTTTCAGTCGTCAATCGGGATTTTGAATGAAACATTAACGTTTTTACCTCGCTGCTGACCGGGCGTCCAGGCAGGGGATGATTTCACCACATTGATGGCGGCTTCGTCGAGAGCCGGGTCAATGCTTTTTTCGACGGTTACATCTTCGACTTGCCCAACCTTGTTAACGATGAAGTAAACTTCAACGGTTCCGGATATCGAATTCTCCATCGCCAGGGCCGGGTATTTCACATTGGACTGGGCCCACTTGACGAATTTCTTAATGTCGCCACCCTTGAATTTCGGCATTTTCTCAACAATCATGAACACCTGCTTATCGGATGCCTTAACACGTATGCCGTCAACATATACGGTGTTCCCCCCGCGTATAACCTCCTGTCTGGAAGCAACGCCTTGTACCGTTGATGCGACTTGCATGACGGTTCTTGAGGTATCTTTTTGTGCCGGTTCACCTGCCGGCCCTTCGAGGACGAACTTAACAGGGATCGCGAAGGAAACGTTCACCAGCTGACCGCGTTGTTTACCCGGCTGCCACAGCGGTGCCGAGCAGAGCACCCTCAATATCTCGGCGTCGAGAATCGGATCGACGCTTCGGATAACCTGGGGATTAACCACCCTGCCGGTAGTGTCAACAATGAACGTCACGTATTCAGTGCCGGATAATCTCTTTTCCTTTGCCAATTCGGGATACTTCACGTTCGTTTGTACCCAGTTGCGGAAATCCTCGATTTTACCGCCCTGGAAGGTGGGCATATCCTCAACGATCAGGAATACATGCTGACCGTTATACTCGGCCTTAACCGGTGGTTTCTGCTGGGTTGCGGGAGGTTTGATCATTTCCCCGTTTTCGCTCAGGATAAAGGCGATCGGAATCGAGAATGAGACATTTACTTTCCTGCTCCTCTGTTTTCCGGGTTGCCAGGCAGGCGATGATTTTATTACGCGGATGGCTTCTGCCTCCAATGCAGGATCGGCACCCCTGACGAGATTGATATTGACTGGATTTCCCAGCGTGTCGATCACAAAGCTTACATAAACGGTACCCTGTTTTTTAGCGGCTTTGGCCTCCGCAGGGTATTTGATGTTATCCTGCACCCAGTTCCGGAAGTCATTAATCTTACCTCCCTGGAAGGTGGGCATCTCCTCAACGATCAGGAATGTCTGGCCGATTTCGCCGACATGGCTTTCTGCCCCGGTTTTGGCATCGGAAGTTTCGAGATCGAACATAAAGGGGAGCATAAGCGGTACATCTACCGGTTTCCCTTTGTATTTGCCCGGTTTCCAATCCGGTGAGGAGGCAACCACCTTCATTACGATGTTATCCAGCAGCGGGTCGATGCCCTTGTAGAGGGAAACATCCTGCACCTTTCCCTGTTTATTAACCACAAACTTCACCTTCACAACACCTCCTGTGAGCCCTTTCTTTACGGCCTCTTCGGGGAATCTGAGCTGAGACTCCACCCATTTCGGGAATCCTGTTGTCCGGCTGCCCTGGAATTCGGGCATTTCATCATAGGTTTTCACCTTCTTGTCGGCATCCTGGGGGATGTCCTGGGAAATCCCGGTCTTCTTGGCGGCTTCAATTGCCAGTTTGTTTTCTTCAGCCTGTTTCAGTTCTGTAGCAATAGTTTCCAGGTTTGGATTTTCAACAAGTGCGACGTTTACGCCGTCCTTCGTCCAGGTGGTGTCGCTGGTTTTGGTGAACCCGGTTTTGACCATCTCCTTGCTGATGCGGTCCTTCATGTCGTCCTTCTGCCCCTTTTCAGGGTTCTGTGCCGAAGCCGACCAGCCGCTCAGTACGATCATCCCGGCCGCCAGCGGCGCCGCGAGCAGATAGAGCCATGCTGCCCGGCTGCTTGTGTTGTTTTTCAGTAACATGTTCAGTCTCCTTTTTAAAAATGATTGGTTATTGAATGAATGCATCAGCAGCAGCCGGGGGACGAGAAACTGATGATGGATAAGCGTTTGGGAATATTCAACCTTGTTGGCGCCGGCGGTGGCTGCGTCGGCAAGGTATTCGTGGGTGAGGCGCAGTCTGCCGGCGAGGAAATGAACGGCCGGATTGTAGAAAAACAGGATGCGGATGGCGAGGAGGAGGATGTTGTCGACACTGTGAAGCTGCCGCGCATGCACCCGTTCATGCTTGAGGATGGTGATGGTTTCCCGTTTATCCGGCTCGAACGGTTCGGGGAAATAGATGGTCCCGAAAAAGCTGAAGGCCGGCCATTGCTTGTTCAGCTCAACCACCCGGTAGCGGTCCCATCGGGTTATTGGTCTCCGGCGTGTCCAGAGGTACATGCGCACCGTCTGGGTCAGGAACGTGAGCACCAGCAAACCAACCACCGAAAAGTAAATCACCAGGGGCCAGTTTATGGGTGTGCCAGCAGGTATGGTGATGAGATCACCCGCGGGCATCGGATCGAAGGCCATCATCTCCTCAGCCGGTGCATCCGGCAGACTGAGGATGGGCTGAATGTGCACAGGGATTCTTACTTGCCAGGGCAGCCAGGGCAGAACCACCGCAATCACGGAACCCGCCAGCAGGAAGAACCGGTTGGCGTGGAAACTCCTGGTGTCCCGCAGAAAAAGTTCGAAAAATCCCCAGATGAACACCAGAAAAAGGTTCGAAAGCAGGATTTCGGGAAGGTGGTTCATGGCTTCTCTTGTTTAATGTTTTCCAGTGTCTTCAGCAGCTCATCCATCTCCGCAAGCGTGAGCTTCTCCTTTTTCGATATAAAGGAGACCATCTGCTTCAGGCTCCCGTCGAAATAATTCTCCAGCATCTTCTTCATCGAGAAATGTGTGTAATCATCTTTGCTGATGACGGCATGATACCGGTGGGTGGGCCCAAAGGCCTCGTGACCGATAAATCCCTTGCCCTCGAGTATCCGTACTATGGTGGAAACCGTGCTGTATGCAGGCTTCGGTTCGGGGAGCTCTGCGATGAGGTCCTTTACGAATGCAGGCTGTATGGTCCACAATACCTGCATGATCTGTTCTTCGGCTTTGGTGAGTTCGCGCATCTTTCCTTTGTTTTAACCAAAGGTATAACGAGGAATTTAAATAAACAACTAAAAGATTAGTTAAATTAACTAAAGAGTTAGTTGGGTTTGTAAATGAGTCGGAAGCAGGCATTTTGCCAACAATTCTTCCCGGGTTGAAACCCGGGGCAATTCAAATTCCGACCCAGGCATGAAACCCGGGGCAATTCATACTTCAACCCCGGGTTGAAACCCGGGGCTATTCATATTTCAACTTCAATTAAGGATGTGCCAGAGCACGATGCCGATACTTACGGCAACATTCAGGGAATGCTTCGTTCCGAACTGAGGGATTTCGATGGCGGCTTCACAAAGAGCGAGCACTTCCGGTGATACGCCATGAATTTCATGGCCGAATACAATGGCAACAGGGCCATCCGGTTTGAAATCGTTCAACGGAATGCTGGTTGTGGTTTGTTCGATGGCAATTACCCGGTATCCGGCGGCCAGGAGTTCAGCAACAGCCTCGGTAGTATTTTCATAATATTGCCAGTCGACGGACAGCTCGGCGCCGAGTGCGCTTTTGTGGATATCGCGGTGCGGGGGCGGGGTGGATATCCCGCAGAGCACCAGCTTTTCGATGCGGAAGGCATCACCCGACCGGAATGCGGAGCCGATGTTGTTGAGACTACGAACGTTGTCGAGCACAACAACAACCGGGTTCTTGGCAGATGCCTTGAATCCGTCTATGTTGAGCCGGCCGTGTTCATCGTTGGTTAGCTGCCTCATTGCGACGTTTTCGGTAAAAGTAGCGCAATGCTCGCACAACCGTCAAATGATTTTCGTATCAATTAAAAAAATTGCAATTTTAGAGCCTTCCAGGAGTTATGGAATCTAAAAACCCAATCGTATGAATCTTCACGAGTATCAGGCAAAACAGCTGCTTCAGTCGCACGGTGTTCCGGTAGCGGAGGGACTGATGGTAGAAACCCCCGAAGCTGCCGTTGCGGCTGCGCAGACAATCCAGGACCAGACGGGGACCAGGTTCTGGGTGGTTAAGGCCCAGATCCATGCCGGCGGCCGCGGGAAGGGCGGCGGCGTGAAGATAGCCTCCTCGCTCGAACAGGTGAAGGAGCATGCAACACGCATACTGGGCATGCAGCTGGTGACCCCGCAGACGGGGCCGGAGGGCAAGCTGGTTAGAAAGCTGTTGATTCAGAGGGATATGTATTATCCGGGAGCCGACGGACAGACCTCGGTTAAGGAATTCTATATGAGCGTGCTGCTGAACCGCAAAACCGGAAAGAACATTGTGATGTATTCCACCGAAGGCGGTGTCGATATTGAAGGAGTGGCCGAAAAGACGCCGCACCTGATTCATACCGAAGAGATTGATCCGGGGATCGGCATCCTGCCGTTCCAGGCACGCAAGATTGCCTACAACCTGAAACTTACGGGAACCGCCCACAAGAACATGGTGCGTTTTGTTACCGCCCTGTATAACGCCTACCTGGCTGTTGATGCCTCGCTGCTGGAGATCAACCCGCTGGTTAAAACTTCCGATGACCTGGTACTGGCTGCCGATGCCAAGGTGAACCTCGATGAAAATGCCCTGTTCCGCCACCCTGATTATGCGGCCCTGCGCGATCTGAATGAAGAGGATGCCACCGAAGTGGAAGCGTCGGAATATAACCTGAACTTCATCAAGCTCGATGGCAACGTGGGCTGCATGGTGAACGGTGCCGGCCTTGCCATGGCCACTATGGACATGATCAAGCTTTCGGGCGGTCAGCCGGCAAACTTCCTCGATGTGGGCGGCACGGCCAGCCCGCAGACAGTGGAGGCCGGTTTCCGCATCATACTGAAGGATCCCAATGTTAAGGCCATTCTGATCAATATCTTTGGAGGGATTGTCCGCTGCGACCGCGTTGCGCAGGGTGTCGTCGACGCGTACAAACTCATCGGAACCATTCCGGTTCCGGTGATCGTCCGCCTGCAGGGCACCAATGCCGTGGAGGGCAAAACAATTATCGACCAGTCGGGACTGAAGGTTTCATCAGCCATTACTCTGGAGGAGGCCGCCGTTCTGGTGAAGGAAGCGGTTGCCTGACCAGTTTTTGAAGGGAAATCCGGTCCGATTTTTGCCGGATATAGTTTATGCGGGCTATTCTGACCATAATTATCTTCTGCACGGCGATCACAGGGCTTGATGCACAAGGTGTTGTGAAAATCGTTCGCGACACCTCCCTTCGTTCCGTTGTTGTTAACGGAGATACCATGCCGCATATCGACATGAAGGAGATTCCTATCCTGCCAAAAAGGGTGTTTAAATCCCGGCAGGAGGAAAAACAATACTGGCGCCTTGTATATAACCTCAAAAAGGTACTGCCTTATGCCAAGATCGTTTCTGCCACAGTTAACCAGGTGGAGGCGAAAACCGCAAAGCTTGCCACCGACAAGGAAAAACGGAAATACATGAAAGCAATGGAAGACTCCCTCTGGAAAGTATACGAGCCCGATCTCAGGCAGATGACCATCACGCAGGGCAAACTTCTTTTCAAGCTTGTCGACCGGGAGACAGCCAATTCAACATTTTACTGGATTGATTCTTTCCGCGGTTCGTTCAGTGCGTTTTTCTGGCAGGGAATGGCCCGGCTGTTCGGCACCAACCTGAAGAGCAAGTATGATGCGAAGGGGGAGGATTTGCTGATTGAGCGGATCGTTACCTCCATCGAAAGAGGCTATATTTAGGAGGGTGGTAGAGACGTTTATAAACGTCTCTACATCGCCATTGTCAGAATTCGAGCAAGGCATCCACCGCCTTCATCGCCCCCTCTGCAATATCCACTATATTGGAATCCAGCATATAGCAGGGTGTGGTAACGATTTTATTCTTCCTGTCGATGGCGATATCCTGCGGGTTGGTCACCTCATGGGAGGCGCCCAGTGTTTCAATGTTTTTAATGGCTCCCGGATCTTGTCCCATGGTAATAGTAACATTGCCGAGCACCTTGGCCAGGATAACAGGTGAAATGCACATGGCACCGATTGGCTTGCCGGCTCCGTGAACGGCAAGTACCGCCTTTTCAACCTCAGGGTTTACTGTCATGTTTGCACCTTCGAAGGCGTAGGTGCAGAGGTTCTTGGCCACACCGAAACCACCGGCGAAAAACAGGATATCGAAATCTTCGGCTTTGAAACGGCTCAGCGGGCTGATCGTTCCGCGGGCGATGCGTGCGGCCTCAACCATCACATTGCGGGTTTCGTTCATGGGCTCACCGGTCACATGGTTGATCACGTGATGCTGGATGATATCCGGTGCAAAAACAGTGTATTCCGAGCCGGAACGTGCGATGGCATAAAGGGCCATCACGGATTCGTGGATTTCGGCACCGTCGCGGCTTCCGCATCCGGCGAGAATTACAGCAAATTTTTTGTTGGTTTTCATGGTTTTCAGGTTTTATTTGCCGCTGGCATTCAGGATGGTTTTTACCGTATAGATCAGGATCTTGAAGTCAACCATAAGCGACATGTTTTCAATGTAAAGAATGTCGTATTTGAGCCGCTCAATCATTTCATCCACGTTGGAGGCGTATCCAAACTTAACCTGTCCCCAGGAGGTAATGCCGGGCCTGACTTTCTGCAGATGGTTAAAGTGGGGCGCCTTCTTGATAATCTGGTCGATAAAGAACTGCCTTTCGGGCCTCGGGCCAACCAGCGACATGTCGCCGATCAGGACATTGTAGAACTGCGGGAGTTCGTCGAGCCGAACCTTTCGCATGAACATTCCGAAAGGGGTGATACGGGAATCGTTGTGGCTCGAGAGTGCCGGGCCATTAGCTTCGGCATCGCTGTACATCGACCTGAACTTGTAAATGGTGAAGGGTTTTCCGTACCGGCCGATACGCTCGTGCGAATAGAATACTGGCCCTCTCGATGACAGTTTAACAGCAATGGCGATCGCCAGGAAAGCAGGAAGGAGAAGAATAAGCACGATGAGCGACACCACCACGTCGATGATCCGTTTGAGGTTTTCTTCCCAGGCGGGCATCAGATCGTGGCTAATCTGGATGAGCGGTGTTCCGATAATCGATGACATCTTAACCATGCCGGTTAGAATATCATACATATCGGGAATAACCTTGATTGTTACCTTTCTGTATTCCAGTTTGTTGATAATCTTTTTCAGCAATTCATGCTCCGAACTTTCGATGGCGATGATCACTTCGGCTACCTTCTGCCCTGCGAGTATTTTTGGAACGTCGGTCAGCGTGCCGAGGTTCGGGATGTGCTTGTCCATCAGGTAATGGTCATGTTTGCTGACACTGATGAATCCAGTGAAGAGGTTGCCGGTTGACCGGGGCTGATTCATCATGTTCAGGTAAAGCTCTTCAGCCCGCTTGTCGGAGCCGATCAGCAGGGTGGGGAAACCAATGATCCTGTTATGGATCCGGTGAGCCGATATGGTAGTGAATATCAGCCTGGGAAAATAGGTAAGGAGAAAATGAACCCCGAACAGAAAAAAGAATGACAGATAATAGTTCGTATACGTCTTAACCGTGTCGTCGAGGATGAGAACGAAGAAGATGATCAGGACACCGATAAAGGTGGTTCCGATGGTCTGCCCCAGTTCACTGAGCCGGGATTTCCGGTAAACGTCCTTGTAATATCCGGTTATAAAATAGAATAGCAGCCAGGCTGCGGGAAGGATGGCTAATCCGAGAAAATAGGAGTGGTCGAACTCGACCGGAATTTCGTACCCGAATTTCTTTGATTCGATGTAGATTTTACGGAACACGAAGAAGAGGGTCCAGCTCGCACCTGCCGAGAGGAAATCCGTAATCAGGTACTTCAGGAGTTGCTTCTTGTGGTTCATCAATAATGGATCAGCTTAAGGTTGTCCATGATGATGGCTTGCCTGGCAGGGCCGGTGGAGTCCCACACAATCCTGAAACCCGGCTTGAAGAGGTCGGCCGTCTGGTTGTCGGATGTTGTACTGTGCAGGTCGATGTAGATACGGCTCCAGCGCTTAACCGGGCGTACATAGATCATGCTGTTCCAGGTGGCCACGTTGTCCTCGATAATATACATTCCGAATTCAAGGAGGGCGTTACTCAGGTAATCGAACTCAAGGAGCACCGGTGAACCGGTTTTGGGCAGAACGTATTCTTCGCTGCTGTAAGCTTCAAAAAACCTGTTGGTTTTATCCAGATAAACTGCCCCGGAAAAATGCCCGTCCTTCACGCTGTCGGTTTGTGTCCGGAACACGGTGTCGCTGTAGCCCGGATAATCGAAAGATACTCCGGCATCCTCGAAATCCTCCATCCAGGCAAATACACACTCTTTTTTGTAGGTTGTTACCGGCTCGATGGTGATCACCTGGCCTTCGGCGAAATCCACCTTGGCGGTGCCCGTGAAAGGTTTGAAGAAAGGATAAACTATCCGCGAGCCGGTTATGCCATTCACTTCGATCCCCGGCTCGAGGTAGAGCGTCTGCGGGCCGGTTGTGAGACATGGTACCCGTGCCGGCAGATGGAAAAACCCCAGCGTTGTTCCTGCAACATTGATCTTTACGCAAGTGATGTTGTGGCTTGCCGATCCCTGATCGAAATTGCTAACTTTGACCACCACGGTATCCACTTTAATGATAGAAGGGATATCTTCAGGAGGATTGATGATGTTGCACGATAAAAACGTTCCGGCAAGGGTAATCACCAGAAGAATTGTGCGGATAAACTGCATGTTCGATTTATTCAGATATTTCACCCGGCAAAGTTAACAGAATTGTCATGATCG
Source organism: uncultured Porphyromonadaceae bacterium (assembly GCA_964457845.1). Lineage (GTDB taxonomy): Bacteria > Bacteroidota > Bacteroidia > Bacteroidales > UBA12481 > UBA12481. The sequence goes on from CAYWHP010000014.1 coordinate 48,766, forward strand.
AAGATAGCTTTCAGCACATGGGCATGCGCCGGAAACTGGTGGAGGCGGTCAAGGGAAAGGGTATCCGCGACCAGCGGATACTGGATGCCATGTTGAAGATTCCGCGGCATGCCTTCATGGATTCCTCCTTTCTCAAATTCGCCTATCAGGATCAGGCATTCCCCATATCTTCGGGGCAGACAATATCCCAGCCCTATACGGTTGCTTTTCAAACCGAATTGCTCGAAATCGTCCTTCATCACAAGGTGCTTGAGGTTGGTACCGGTTCCGGTTATCAGGCTGCCATACTGGCGGAAATGGGCGCACGGGTGTTTACGGTGGAGCGGATCCGGAAATTGCACACGGATTCGCAGGCGGTCATCCGACAGCTGGGTTACCCGATCAAATTCTTTCTCGGCGACGGGTATCAGGGGCTTCCCTCCTATGCCCCTTTTGACAGGATACTGGTGACAGCAGCCACTGCAGTTATTCCGGATGCCCTCCTTCAACAGCTGGCTGTTGGCGGGATACTGGTGGCCCCGGTAGGCAGTCAGGGGTCGCAGGTAATGAAGCGCTGCATCAGGACCGGTGATGACACTTTTGATGTGAGTGATCACGGCATTTTCTCCTTTGTCCCGATGAAAACGGGACTCGAATAGGCTGTCATGAAAAGGCATAGCAGATTCCCGTTTGTGCCGCTGATGCCGGTCATTTTCCTTTTTGTTCTGCCCTTTTCAGTAACCGGAACCAGTTCCGTTCCGGGAGATACGGTTTTGCTTCCTGTGAAACAACTGCGCATTGCAATCCATGTATTTCAGAATGATGATGGCTCCGGCAACTTCAATCCCGATTCCGCCGGTCATGCGGAATTCCTCACCAGCCTGGCCGATTGGGTGAACCACCGGCTGGCCAGCCTCGATACGCTCCGGCCTGCCGTTTCGTCCCCCTTTGTTGCTGATGCCCGTGTGATGATTCGCACCGACACGGTTTTTTACCACCGCGACAGGCACGCGTGGGATTGCTCTGTTGAGATTGATGCCCCCTATATGAGGGATTTTTACGTTGATAGCGACAGCACGCTCAGCTATCTTGATAAATATCAGACCCTTCCACTCTTTATCGGAGGGAATAACCCTGTTGCGGGAGGGCATTCACGGAATATCGCCGACCGCGGATATATTGCCGTGCGGGGCTATTACGAGACGTTCATGGCCAAACCGCTGGCTGAGGCGATTGACGAATGCGGCCGGAACTTTGTGCATGAGCTGTGCCACTGTCTTGGTTTGAGTCACAATTTTACAGGCGGGCCGGCTGGTGACCAGTGCGATGAGTGCGACGACAACGGGTGCCCGGCGGAGGGCACTTCAAATAATATCATGGACTATTGGCCATCGTACGGGTATGGCCTGTCGAGATGCCAGTTTAACCTGATACACTTCTGTCTCGACGGAGGTCGCGGCAATATTTCCGAAATCGTCATCAACGACAGCTGTTATTGGGTGGCGGGTGACGGGTATCAGGTATCGGGCGGTGATCTTCTGGAAATAGCCGGATTGACCTATCAGCATGGTGATCTGGTTGTCAGGAAAGGAGGGGCGCTCAGGGTGACAGGTTATCTTTCGATGCCCGGCGGTTCGCGAATTGTGCTGGAGCCCGGCAGCCGCCTGGAAATCGATGGCGGCACGGCTGGTAATCTGTGCGGCGATTTGTGGCAGGGCATTGTGGCGATCAGATCCGACGCGGAAGTGCCGGCAAGAATTTCTGTAACCAATGGCGGTACAGTTGAAAATGCCCGGCTTGGGGTATCCGCTCAAAGTGGCACCGTGACGGATTTCAGCGGCGGATTGTTCAGGAATTGCGAGGAATCCATTGTTTTCACAGCTGATTCCACCTCCCGGATCTCGGTGGCAGATTGCAGTTTCGTTATTACAACCAAGCTGAACCGGTATGAGGAGGGTGTAGTCCCTGTGAGTTTTATTCGTACCACCGGGGCCGGTTCGCTTGCGGTTTCCGGTTGCAGTTTCACCAATGAACCGGGCACGCTGGTTTTTGATGCCGACTGGATGGGGAGCGGCATCATCAGCGACAGCCCGCTGGTGAGGGTAACCGATTGCGGGTTTATGAACCTCACGAGCGGGGCCGATGTCTCATCTGAAAAACCGGACTCGTTTTTCGAGTTTTTTAACAACTCTCTTATTCACAATCGTTTTGGTGTGCGGAGCCTCTTTGCCGGCATCCAGCGGTTTGCCGGTAACGAAGTTATCCTGCAGCGGTTTAACCAGGGAGCTACCGTTGGATTCTGCCTGAATTTCCCGGCCCGGTTCTCCGTTGCCGACAATCGGTTTGCATCGGTCTACGGCGGTGGAAAGATGGCTGCCATAGTGCTGAACAGCCCGTCGGCCGATAACTCACCCCTCTTCGGCAATTCCTTTGCCAACTTGCCGGTTGGCCTGTTTATCGACAATCCGCCGGTTGTTGACAGTGCCCTCATGGCGTGGTCGCACAATACATCCCTGATGCCGCGGCTCGGGCCTCAGCTTCGTTTCAGCCGGTTCGACAGGGTGCCGCTGCAGCTGGCATTTGTGACCGACTCGGTGTATGGCTCAGCTTTCGGCACCCCGGCGGAAATGAAAAAAGTTTTTTCGGGTTC
>CAYWHP010000015.1:0-5820 GCA_964457845.1 uncultured Porphyromonadaceae bacterium
GCGAATTTCTTCTTCCACCGCAACGCTACATTCACCAGCGCAATCAGCACCGGAACCTCAACAAGTGGCCCGATCACCGCAGCAAAAGCCTCACCTGAATTGATCCCGAAAACGGATATGGCTACAGCGATAGCCAACTCGAAGTTATTGCTTGCAGCCGTAAACGATATGGTTGCCGTTTTCGAATAGCCGATACCGGTGCGTTTGGCCATGAAAAAAGAAACCGTAAACATTATCAGAAAATAGATAACAAGCGGAATCGCAATCCGGACAACATCCAACGGTAACTTAACAATATAATCACCTTTTAACGAGAACATTACAAGAATTGTAAACAACAGGGCAATCAAGGTGAGCGGGCTGATTTTTGGAATGAACTTCTCCTGATACCAGGTTTTGTCCTTTATGCGGATCAGGGTAAAACGCGTAATCATGCCGGCAAGGAAGGGTATCCCAAGATAGATGAATACGCTTTTGGCAATCTGCCCCATCGTAATATGAACTTCGGTGGTTTCCCTGCCGAACCAGCCCGGCACGATGGTGATGAAAACGTAGGCATAAACCGAAAAGAACAATACCTGAAAGATGCTGTTGAAAGCCACCAGTCCGGCAGCATATTCGGTATCGCCTTTGGCCAGGTCATTCCATACGATCACCATGGCAATGCACCTTGCCAGCCCGATGAGGATAAGACCCGTCATGTAGTGGGGCATATCCGGTAAAAGAAGGATGGCCAGGAAGAACATAAGGATCGGTCCGATAACCCAGTTCTGGACAAGGGAAAGCGTCAGTACCTTCCAGTTACGGAATACCTTCCCGAGTTCTTCGTATTTTACTTTGGCCAACGGCGGATACATCATGATGATCAGGCCGATTGCAATGGGTATGTTGGTGGTGCCGGAACTCATCGAATTCCAGAAATCCGCAACGGACGGTGAAAAATAGCCCCACAGGACCCCGATCAGCATAGCCAGGAATATCCAGAGGGTGAGATAACGGTCGAGAAATTTTAGCTTATGCATTTCAATGATTTTTAAATATCCAAAATGATGACTTTGCTATTCCGGAAAAGTGGAAAACCGCTCGGCGATCTGATCCCTCACTTTTCTGTAAAATGGCAGAACCTGCTCCTCGGTTCCAACTGCATCCGCCGGATCTTCGAATCCGATATGCAGCCGATGCCTGACTTTGCCGGTAAAAACAGGACAAATCTCGCGTGCCCCGTCACAAACGGTAATCACGTAGTCGAATTCATCGTTGATAAACTGATCAACTAATTTCGGGTATTCACCGGTGATATCGATGTCTTTTTCCGCCATTACCCTGATGGCATACTTATTTACTCTTTCAGCCGGCTTGGTTCCGGCTGAAAGTACTTCCCAATCGGGATTAAAGGATTTCAAAAACCCTTGGGCCATCTGGCTGCGGCAGGAGTTGCCGGTGCATAGGATGAGTACTTTCATAATTGTTTGTTTTTATTTATCGTGACACGTGACGCGTGACGCGTGACACGGAAGATTGTCACTGGTCACTTGTCACTCGTCACTTATCATTTATTTCTGAATTTCAATTGGCACATACAGGAGCCCGACAGGCGGGCCTTATTATCCAGCAAAAGCGGTAATCCGTCGCGTTCCCACTCAACAATCCCCCCTGCAAGTCCGGCTACTTTCGTAAACCCCCGGCTGATCAGCAATTCCATTACCTCACGGCCCTGAATACCGGAGGAATCGGCAACAATTATTTCCCGGTCACCCGGCAGGCGATCGATAAACTGATCCAACTCCTGCCACGGGGAGTAGAGTACTTCGGGAACGTCGAATGCTTTATAGGAGCAAAGCAATTCCGGACGGATGTCCAGGATCACACTGCCTTCGCGGCATCTTCTCAGCGTTTCCTGAGGGGTATAAAGCAAGTGGCTGCCAACGGAGAAACTCATGACCGGCGTTATTTACATCCGCATAAACAGGACGGTTTTTCAGCCGTTACCGTGATGCTGAATAGTCCGACACCACTGCTTTTATAGGCATTAAGCTGATCGGGATTCAAGAATTCCGTAAGCAACGCTTCAGGAAGGTCGATCCGTTTCTTCTTCTTAACCTCGATATTCCGGAAACCATTTTTGCTGATGGCCTCCAGGTATATTTCAACCGGAAGGGCACCGGCAACACAGCCGGCATAGAGCTCAGCCTGTTCAAGCAGGATTTCAGGAATAACCCCTTCGGTTACCACATCACTGATGCAAAAATGCCCGCCGGGTTTCAGAACACGCATCATTTCGCGAAATGCGGCAAATTTGTCGGGCACAAGGTTAATCACGCAATTGCTGATGATCACATCGGCCTTGTTGGCCGTGACGGGCAGATTTTCAATCTCTCCGAGTCGGAATTTTACATTGGTATATCCAAGCTTTTCCGAGTTGGCCTTTGCGCGCTCAATCATCTGCGGAGTCATGTCGACGCCGATAACCTCACCATTGACGCCCACCAGCAGGCTGGCGATGAAACAATCATTCCCGGCGCCGGAGCCCAGGTCAATAACGGTATCACCTTCTTTTATTCCGGCATGTTCGGTAGGAAGCCCGCAGCCGAGATTTAAGTCGGCTTCCGGTACATAACCGGCAATCCCTTCATAATCCTCCTTGAAAACCGAATAGTCCATTCCAGCCTCATCACTGCATCCGCACCCACATCCACAGCCCGTATCCTGAGATACGGCAATCTGACCGTATTTTTCTTTAACGACTTCTTTCATGTCGTCTGAACCGCAACATCCCATATTAGATTTTTATAATAGTGTAGTAATCATGTAATATATTCCAACCCCGATAAATAGCACTGCCACCACGCGACGGAACCAGAGCTCGAAAACCTTGATTTTGTTGTAAATCGATCCGACACTGCCGACAGCGTAGGCAATCATCCAGGCGAACACGATAACAGGCAGCCCGGTAGCGATTGCGAAAACGATCGGAAGGTACAAACCCTGAGCCGAGGCAACGGTCATAGGGATCAGCATAACAAAATAGAGAACTCCGCTGTACGGGCAGAATGCAAGTGCAAAAACCACCCCAAGAAGAAAAACTCCCCAATAGCCCTTGCCTGCCTGGTTTTCCATGCGTTCCGTGATCCTGCCCAGACCGGGGATGTTGAATGTAAACACACCCAGCATGAATAGCCCGATGATGATCAGCACGGGTCCGAGTATTTTTTCTCCCCATCGCTGGAAGAATCCGGATAATCCGATTTCGCCCAGTCCAAAGAAGAAAAGGAGCCCGATCACCGTATACGTAAAGGCGCGGCCAAGCGTATATACAATCCCCTTAAGCAATACGGCCCGCTTATCGGTTAAGTTTTTGCCGATAAATGCGATGGCACTGATATTGGTTGCCAGCGGGCATGGGCTGATGGCAGTCATGAGTCCGAGCAGAAAGGCCGTTAGCACCGGCCACTGCGAGTTCTCCAATAATCCCTGTAACCAGCTCATAAACTACTTGTTATACTTGTCGATATTGGTTTTTACAATTTCCTTGAACTTGTCGGGTTCGTTCATGGCATACATGAAACCCTTGTCAACAATATTCACCTGTTCTTTACCATTAACTATCAGCAGTGACTGCCCTTCAACCTTCAGCCTTTTTATCAAAACCTTGTTTTCCTTTTCTTCGAGGTTCACCGATTTAAAGACGATGTCACCGCGTTTTACGGCTTCAGGATAGAACTCATTCACCGCCTGTTCGGCGACCTTCTCTACCGTTTGGCAGGTTACGCACCTGCGGGTAAAGTGAAAATAAAAGACCTCGGTCGGAGTCGATTTCTTAACCTGACTGGCAGGTTCATTGGTTTGTCCAACCAATGATTCGGGACTGGCCGTAACCAGAATCAGTGAGCAGGCAATAATCAGAATAGGAATCTTTTTCATGATTTTAATTATTTGATTAATAATTGTTTGATCTCTTTTGCACTGGGAACATAGCCTTTCAGGACAACCTTTCCGTCGACCACCAGTGCCGGAGTGGTCATAACGCCAAAGGCCATGATTTCCATGATATCTTCGACTTTGGTTACCGTGGCGTCAATTTTCTCCTCCTGCACAACTTCGCGGGTAACTTTTTCAAGGCTTTTGCATTTTGCGCAGCCGGTTCCCAGAATTTTGATTTCCATATTTTTGGTATTAATCTCCGGCCTGAAGACCGGGATTGGTGATGTTAATTTGTGGTGTTACGTTCGGGGGTTGTGGAACACTCTTTTGCCTGGGGAAGCTCCGATTGAAGCAGGTCGCCAAAAAGTTGCCTGGCCCGCGACCAGTTTTCCCGGTTGATACAATACCGGATTTTCGGGTACTCGATGGTTCCCTGGATCAGGCCGGCTGATTTCAGTTCCTTGAGATGCTGAGACAAGGTTGACCGCGCAATGGGAAGATCCTCCGCCAGATCACCGCTGAAACAACAGGATTGGGTTGAGAGAAGTTCCATGATATACACCCTTACAGGATGTCCCAGTGCCTTGGCAAAGCGGGCCAGCTGCTCATGGTCATCCGTTAATAATTTTTTGCGCATTATCATTGGTTTCTTATTTCGCAAAAGTACGAAACATATTTATTTGTTGATTTAAAATATCGCATTGAAAAGGAAGCCGACAATCATAATCCCGGAACCGACAATTCCGACAAAAGTTGCGATCAGGGGGAGTTTCAGAACCTTCCGCAGGATGATCATTTCCGGCAACGAGAGTCCTATAACCGCCATCATGAAGGCCAGGGCAGTCCCCAGTGCCGCCCCTTTTTCTATCAGTACAGATACAATCGGGATAATTCCCGCGGCATTGGAATAGAGGGGCACACCAATCAAAACCGACAGCGGAACGCTGTACCAGGCCGATTTGCCCATCAGCGATGCCATGAACTCTTCGGGCACATAGCCATGGGCTCCTGCGCCAACGGCAATGCCAATCGCAACATAAATCCATACCTTCCCTACAATTTCCTTAACGGCCTGGAAGCCGGAACCGATCCGGTCGGCAATGCTCAGCTTTTCTTCTGAATCTGAGGCAGCGCCCATTTTTGCTTTATAAACCCACTCCTCGACCCATTTTTCGAGTTTTAGTTTGCCTATAATCCACCCGGCTGTAATGGCAATAACCAAACCTGTGAGAACATAAATCAGGGCTACCTTCCATCCGAACATTCCGAACAGAAGTATCACCGCCACTTCGTTAATCATTGGCGAAGCTATCAGGAAGGAGAAGGTGATCCCGAGTGGCACGCCGGCTTCCACAAACCCCAGGAACAAGGGAATTGCCGAGCAGGAGCAGAAGGGGGTGACAATGCCCAAAAGGGCTGCCATTACATTGCCGGTAAAGGTCCTTTTCCCGGCCAGCGCTTTACGCGTGCGTTCCGGGGAGAAGAATGTCCGGAGAATCCCTACAAAGAATACAATCAGGGCCAGCAACAGGAGTACCTTGGGAAGCTCGAAGATGAAGAACCGGACAGCCTCCGTAAGGTGCTTCCCCTTTTCCAGGCCAAACACAGTTTCTGTTACATAATCGGTTGCTGGCTGGAGGTAGTGGTAAACGATGAACCAGATAACTAAAAGGCCGCCAAGGACCAGAAACTTCTGTTTGCCGGCTGGTTGCATGCTTATTTTAGCCATAGGGTTGTTGTGTTTTATCGGGCAATGCTTTCACTGGAATGATAACCGTTTCGTTTTACGGAATATCAATTCCTATTTCGCAAAAATACGAAACAAAAGTGAAAAGCAATTCTGTTTTGGAAAATTTGCTGGTTGGCCGATCAAGCGATAAATGGCATCCCGCATGCTGA
>CAYWHP010000015.1:5920-19796 GCA_964457845.1 uncultured Porphyromonadaceae bacterium
TTTGCCGCGGGCGCCGATGACCGCACCGTTCCGCCCAGGCCTGCCTGGCCTTTCTTTGAAATGGCCAATGTGATCCCGGTTGAGCGGCTCGTGAGGCTGGCCGGTGAAGCAGGCATGACGGCCGGGGTAGTGATGGGATCCTATTTTACCTTTTTCAACCGCACCCGGCCGGAGATGAAGCTTGCCGTGAGGCATCCGTATATACGATCGAGACTGGAGCAGCAAACCCGTGGATTTGCGGCAGCAAAACCGGGTTTCCGCCTGATGTTTCTCGAACTCCCCTTTATATTCGGGGCAATTCCCGGGAAGAAACCGCTATGGACTCCGCTGGTGAATTACCTCCATTCCGGATTTCCTGTGGTGTGCCCCCGAGGGGGTACCGCTGTTGTTGCCGTAACCAGTGTGGCAGAAGCGGCCGTTGAGGCCCTCGAAAGAGGGGAGGGTGGCGGTCTGTATCCGATAGCTGCAGCCAACCTTGGCTGGGAAGAGTTGTTCAGGAGGCTTATGCCCGCCGGATATGCCGTCAGGCGTGTTTACCGGCTGCCCGGGTCAGTGCTTGGGGCGACGCTGGTTTTGGTGCACTGGCTCAACCGGATCACAGGTCGGGAGAGCGGATTGGATATGCGCCGGCTTTCGCGGCTGCTGCTATCGGAGCTTTATCTTGAGACTGGCGTAATGCAGTCCGGTGCCGGTGCACCGGAGAAGGAGCTTGACTCGGCCTTTGGTGAAACAATTTCGGCGATACGCCGGTAAAAAGGCAGTTCCGGTTGCCTGGCCGGGAGGCCGCCTAGCGGCAAAGTGGTATCAGATTAAAACTCAGATGCGGAAAACTTCCGGCAAGCTTCTCATGGAGTCGCGTTCTTACCTGACTGATCTGTGCGAGCGGTGTTTCGGGACTGAAATAGAGCTCGAGATCGATGAACCGCTGCTTGCCGCTTGAACGGGTATATATCTGTCCGATATCCTCATACGAATGGAATTCCGCAGTAAGCGCAATGATGATTTTCAGCTGTTCGTGCTCCGGCAGGGGGAGGTCGATGAGGACCCGGTAGTTCGTTGCCACCTGGCGGGCCGAGATGACCAGCATGGCCGACATGGCGGCGATAGCCAGAATGGGATCGATATAAGCGGCTGCTGCGGGATGGCCGAGACGGTTGAGCAGCCATCCGGCGAAGAGCGCCGCAAAGGCGGCTGTAAAAAACACAAGGCCCATGCGGAAATTCTCAAAATACGCCTTTGCCATCGGGCTGCCGGTGAGGCGGCTGGCGCGTCTGGCATAGAGGGTGATGAAGATGGCCCGCGAAATAATCAGGATCATGAGCACCTGCGTGATGCCGAAGGAAATTTTCAGGTTCGGATGGATGATCCTGACGATACCCGCCTCGATGATGTAAAGACAGGCCGGTATCGAGATGGCACCCAGAAGGAAACTGGCAAAGTTCTCGAGTTTGCCGGTCCCGTAAGGGAATTTGATCAGTGTCGATTTTTCGATGATGCGTATGGTTGCGAATGAAAAGAAGAAGACGAAGAGGTTCAGCCCCTGATAGAGGGTGAGTGCCAGAACCGACATCGAACCGGACAGGTAATAGACTACCAGGCTGAACGCAATAATCGGTAACAGTGAAAATATCACATAGTTAACCAACCTTTTCAAAATCAGGATTTCTTCGTTCTGTGGCTTCATCGGTCAATTTTCAGGGGTTCATCGATTCAGTATGGCCATCGGCGTAACGGGCAAAACGGCCGGCCGATCGGTCGTGTACGGGGTCGGTACGGTTCCATGGCCAGCCTCCGAATTCGGTTGCCCGGTAATCGGCAATGGCCTGGCGGATCTCCTGCTGGGTATTCATCACAAACGGTCCGTACTGAGCCACCGGTTCATCAATGGGTAAGCCCTGCAGCAACAGCAGGCAGCTGTCGGTCGGGCCGTTTTGGAGGGTGATGCCTGCATCGGGTTTCACCGTGAAGGCGTGTTTTGCCTGAATATCAATGCCTTCAGCCACCAGCGAGTCGCCCGAGTAGAAATAGAGGCTGCGCAGGGCATCAGCTGGGCCGGCCGGTAATTCAAGCACGGCACCGGGTGCCAGCCGTATGAGCCAGATAGCCACGTGGCTTGCCGGGTCGGCTGCCCAGGAGTCGGGGGCGGGCGGGAGTGCCGCGGCAGCGCCGAAATTGCCTGCAATGATGCGGACTTCGGCCGCCTTACCCGCGGAGTCGGTGACCCTGACAACCGGAATCTGCTCATTCCAGAGCATTTTGAAGTGCGGTTTCGCAAATTTCCGGGCAGCAGGCAGATTGAGCCAGATCTGGAACAGCTCCAGCGGATTGCCTCCCTCCCGGTTGAGCAGCGGGAACATTTCGCTGTGCTGCAGGCCGGAGCCTGCGGTCATCCATTGAACATCGCCGCCACCGTAACGGCCCGCCTGGCCATATGAATCGGAATGATCCACCATCCCGTTGAGCACAATGGTTACCGTTTCGAACCCCCGGTGCGGATGGGCCGGGAAACCGGGTACCGTGCTCCCGTGATACATCCGCCAGCCATCGCGCAGGGTAAAGTCCTGACCGATATCGCGCCCGCGAAGTGATGCTTCCGGCCCCATGGCTTCATTACCTGCCGGGTATTTGTCGTCGTGGTGAGCGCAAAAAAGAAACGGACTGTTTACTTCCCAGAGGAATCCGAGCGGCTTGATATTGATGATGTTTTCTGATTTCATTTTACCTGATTTTGAATGTTCCGATGTCAGTATCGAAGAACCGGAAATCCTTTCCGAAACCCCTGGCCTTCACCTCCAGATTGTCGCCTTTCCGAGCTGCCGTGAGGTAAAAATAGAGCGGTTTCGCTGCATAGCTCAGCAGGTCGGGCCGTCCGCCTTCCGCTTCGGTTTTCAACGGCTGTTTAATGCCCCCGCCGCCGCCGATCACCAGATAGTGCTTGCCCGGCGTACCGCTGAAATGCTCCAGGTTGTGCGAATGGCCGCTCAAAAAGAGCACCGCTTTTTTCGATCCTTCGAATTTTGGAACAAAGAGATTCCTGATTTGTTCTGACTCACCCGTGATTTTACTGTTGGAGTAGGGGGAGTAGTGGGTACATACCATGATGGCCCGGATCCCCGGATCGGAATCAAGCTGGTCCATGGAGGAAGCATACCAGTTTAACTGTTTTCCCGCTTCGCCGGCGCCGATTTTATCAATGTTGGAGTTCAGCATAACCACTGCAATGGAATCGGAGTGTACCATGTACCCATGCAGCCAGGCCTCCGGGAACCGGAGCCGGAATTGTTCACGTCCCTTCTTTGCAGTAAACATGTATTCATGATTCCCTGGTATAGCGAAAACACTGGTGTTCACTGTACCAAGGGAGTTAAGCAGTAGGTCAAGCGGAGCCCAGTACCGGGAAACGGAACCCGCGGCAGTGAGATCGCCCAGCATGAAGAGGCACACCGGATTCAGCCGGACAATATCGGCGAACAGACTGTCCCGTGCTTCCTTATTCCGGTAAGGCCTGAGAAGGATCTTTTCCGGCAGCATCGGCGACTGCGTATCGCTTATCAGGCAGATCGGTATTCTTTCGGTTGGCTGTTGTGAAAAGGCATCGTTCAATGGCAGTATAGCCAGAAGTATACAGCATGCCGTTAACAGTCTGCTATTCGGGCCCATCCTGTTTTTTCTTTTTGAAGATATCGAAGATGGATTTTTTTCGTGCTGGTTCAACCTGGCGCGGGGGCGTTTTCTCGACCATTGTTTTCTCCCTGTCGGGTTCCATTTTCTCCACCTTAAAGATGTCCCGCACCCGGTCGATGATCGTCTCCCTCCGTGAGTCGGGGCAATCGAGGTCCTCCTCGAAACCGGTTGAATCCGGGAAGGGTGCGAGGAGGCTGGCTGCTTCTACGGGATTCGTTTCCACCCTTTTCAGGGTAAGTGCCACAAGCGGCAGCGCCAGAGCGGCGCCCGATCCGCTGGCCCCCTGGTTGAAATGGATGCCCGGGGTAAAGGCGCCCACACGGGTGGCCATAACCAGACGGGGGTTAAAGGTGCAGAACCAGGCATCCGAAAAATCCTGTGAGGTGCCGGTTTTGCCGGCCCATGGGTAGGTGAGGCCCCATTTCCCGGCCATGGAGGCGCCGGTGCCTTCCCGAACGGCCTTCTGGAGCATCAGGCGCATCAGGATGCTGGTGCGCTCCGCCATGATCCGCACATCGGGTGGCGGGAAACCGGCCTGGTAAAGAAGCCTGCCGTCGGGTGCCTCGATGGAAACGATGGACACCGGTTTTACGCGGTAGCCGCCGTTCGCAAAGGCGGCATAACCTACAGCCAGTTCCAGCACGGAGGCCTCTCCGGTGCCAAGGGCAACGGAGGGTGCCCGATAAAGCGGATAAGTGAACCCCATTTTTATCCACATATCTTCCAGCTGGTCGAAACCGGTTTTCAGAAAGAGGTTTACAGTGGGGATGTTCATGGAATGAGCCAGCGCGTTGGCCAGCGAGAACCTTCCGCCAGTGGAATGATCATAATTTTCGGGGCTCCAGCCTTCGTATCCTTCGATATGCACGGGGTTGTTATCGAGGTACTGGCAGGGACGGATCCCCTTTTCGAGGGCGGCGGCATAAACCACCGGTTTAAACGACGAGGCCAGCTGCCGGCGGGCCAGCACCTGGTCGTACGGGTACTCCTGAAAATGAATTCCGCCCACCCATGCCTTGATAGCGCCGGTGGAGGGATCCATGGCAAACAGCCCGGGTTGCAGAATGACATCTTCAAGGCCGATCGTATCATCGATCGCCTGGAGCAGACTCTGCCCGCCGGGTTTGGCATACTGTTCCCGCAGTTTATCCTGCATGGCCGGGAGATGCAGTGCGATCGCCTCCAGCGCATACCGCTGAAGATTGATATCCAGGGTGGTGCGGACGATGAGCCCGTCTTCTTCGATGTTCCAGGCCTTGCCGGTTGCCCGGTTTACCGAATCAATGACCCGTTCGGCGTCCTTTTTAACGGTCACAAGGAAATAGTCGGCCGGACCGCCCGATTCGAGGTTGGCATAATCGGTTTCGAGGGGAAGGGCGCACACGGAATCTGCTTCCGCGGGAGATAGGTAGCCGTATTTGGCCATCTGCATGACGACAACATTCCGTCGGGCCTTAGAGCTTTCAGGGTACAATCGGGGGTTGTAGGTGGTGTTGGCCTTCAGGAGACCCACCAATACGGCGGATTCTTCCACACGCAGCTGAAAGGTGTTTTTGTGAAAATAGCGAAGTGCCGCCGATTCGATGCCATAGAGGTTTTCCCCGAAACTAACCGTATTCAGGTAAAGGGCCAGAATCTCCTCCTTGTTGCAGACCTTCTCGAGTCGGTGGGCGATGAGGGCTTCGCGGATCTTGTTTACCGGCATGGTAACAAATCCGTAGCTTTTGCGTCCGTACATGTTTTTCACCAGCTGCTGCGTGATGGTGCTGCCACCACCGGCGTCGGGATCGCTGAAAAGGACCGACTTGATCATGACGCGGAGAACACTTCGCGAGTCGATGCCGGTATGCTCGAAGAACCGGGCATCCTCGGTGGCCACCAGCGCATCCACCAGGTGGCCGGGCAGCTGGCTATAGGAGGTGTTGGTGCGGTTTTGCACGAAATAGCGGCCAATGAGCTCCCCGTTCTCAGCCAAAACCTGTGTCGCGGTCTTATTTTTATAATGAAGCAGTTCAGGCTGATCGGGAAGGTGCCCGAAGGCACCGAAATAGATCGACAGGATGAAGCCGGTGGCAGCCAGAATCCCGGTCAGCAGAAGGATGGAAGCGATGATGAGGGTTTTTTTCATTCCAGGTTCGGGCGTGTGCGTGGAGACGTTTTCGGACGGGGGGGGGTAGAGACGCATGATCATGCGTCTCTACGCGCATCGGTGCAGGTTGTCAGTATGTGTCGAGCCGTCCCGATTCGTGGATCATCTTTTTCAGCATCCGGTTGAATGCCGACTGTCCCTGAAGGTCCTCCAGATTCAGGTGCATCCTGTATCGCCAGTAATGGTTTGAATTTGCGGGGTTGTTGATGCGCTCGGCATGCGGATCCGGATAGCGCAGGTTTTCATCCATGCCCAGCAGATCCTGGATGGGAAAAACCACCCACATGCTGGGGGAATAGAGGTGCTGTACGATGATCTGCCTGACGATATCGGTGCCGCAAAAGAAGGGGGAGGGACCGTGATTCCCGAGAATATCATTGTAGAACCGCTGCGAAACGGCCGGGTTTTCCTCCCACCAGCCTCTTACGGTTGATGTATCGTGCGAAGAAGGTGTGGCAACCGACAGGTATGGATAGCCAGCCGGATGTCCGAAGCTGATCCTGGGATCCTTGGGCATGCGCTGAACCTCGAGTGTCAGGATGCCGAGATCCTTCATCACCACCGGAACACAGGCCGGAACCATCCCCAGGTCCTCGCCGCACAGCAGCATGTTGGTCGACATCTTGATCACCGGCAGTTTGGCCATTGCCTTATCGTGCCAGAACGACTCGTTACGGCGGTAGAAATAGTCGTGGTACACATGGTCGATCACACGGCGGCTGTTTTCATCAAGCTCCTGGTAGGATCGAGTGAAGTGGACGGCGTTTCTCGGGAAAAAGGCCTGGCCGTCCGTACCCGGTGCTTCCAGAAAGATTACTTCGGATATCAGCGAATTCAACCCCTGTGCGATCCGTTCATTACGGTTTCTGGTTGCCGCACCGGCATCCGGTCCAACGGAAAGGTGCTTCTCAACACTCGCCTGGGTATTGTATTCCGGTTTGATTTCCCAGCAACCGGGCGAGTATTCGTGCAGGAAATTCTGCTTGACGTACCCGGTGAGGTCACCAAACCGATCGCTGAGAAAATGCTCGCGGATGTATGGCCGGCAGAGGCGTCCCTCATCAAACCACAGCCCCATGCGCTGCAGCTCGTCGCGGTAATAAGGCAGGCTGGGATTGAAATAACCCATAAGCCCTTCAACCTGGTCGGAAGGAATCTCCCAAATGCGGAAAAACCCGAGTATGTGGTCGATCCGGAAGGCATCGAAATACCCGGAGAGGTGCCGCAGCCGCTGCTGCCACCATGCATAATTGTCGCGGGCCATCTCCTCCCAGTTATAGGTCGGGAAACGCCAGTTCTGCCCTTTGGTTGAAAAATCATCGGGCGGGGCGCCGGCCTGCCGGTCCATGTGGAAAAGATGCGGAAACAGCCAGGCATCCAGGCTGTTCCGGTAAATACCGATGGGGATGTCGCCCTTCAGCGCCACGCCTTTCGACCGGGCATAGTCGGCAGCATCTTTCAGCTGGAGGTGCGCATGGTACTGAATGAAGTAGTGTACGGCAATGTCATCGAAATGGTCTGAATTTTCATCCGTGAGCAGCGCCATGATCTCCGGCGTCGGCGAACTGTACGGGCCCCAGCGGCTGAAATCGGGCGTGTTGAAGAGGTCGCGGAGGTAGCAGAAGGCGGCGTAGGGCCTTAGCCAGTGCTCGTTTTCGTTGAGGAAGCGGAGGAACTCCGGGTCGTTCAGAAAGCTGTCGCGGCATTGATCGTAATATTGTTTGAAAAACCGTGATTTCAGCAGCATTACGGCCTCATAATCAATTTTTTCGAGTGAATTCAGATGCCGGCCCTGTGCCTCGATGATCTGCTGGGTCAGCTCCGATTTGAGGCGGCCGATCATGCCGATATTGATGTATTGCGGGTGCAGCGCATAAACCGATATGGCGGCATAGGGGTAGGAGTCCTGCCAGGTATGCCGGGCAACGGTATCGTTCACCGGAAGGATCTGGATCAGCTTGATTCCGGCCTCAACCGACCAGTCGGTGAGCAGCTTCAAGTCGCTGAACTCGCCCACTCCGAAACCGTTCTCGCGCCGGAGGGAGAATACGGGTACGGCCACACCCGCCCCTTTCCACGGATATTGAGGAAATTCGAACTGGTCATCGCCAATCTCGATGATGTCGGGGATGTCGCCTTCGGGGAGTTCCACTGTGCGGTTGACAATCTTTTCCCAGAACAAAATTTTACCTTTATTGCTCTGTATGAGATACTTGTATGTAACGGGAAAATCATCGGCAGCTACTGCCACATCGCCGGTCCAGAGGGGGTGGGCGGGGTTCCCCAGTTTTAGCGCTTCATCACCGCGCCACTGCCCGAGTGTTTCCGAGCTTCCTGAAACAGCCACCCTGTCGCCCGGGTTAATGCGGATCACCGACGGTTTGAACCGCAGGATTACTGAACCGGCAGGTGTTTTCTTCACGGCCGGGGCCTTGAGGGGTTTCCCCGCCTTAAGGATCGCCTGGGTGAAGGCCGATGATTGGAGCGCAAACTGCGGGTCGGCCAGCGAACGCCAGGCATCTGCCAGCAGCACCGTTCCGGTGCGGCCGGCCGGCGAAAAAGCACGGTCGGGGCCCCACTCCTCAAGGTGAGTCTGGTAGTTTTCGTCCTTAACGAAATAGCGGTAGCCGAATTCCGAGTCGGTTTCGATGCCGAGAATCCACCGGCCGGTTCCGGCATCAGCGAGTTTCATCGCCGCGGCATCGGCGGTATTTCCGCCGCCCAGTGCAGGCAGCGAACCGCAAATGAGCAGCTGCTGGCCCGGATGGGTTTTATAGTGTATCTGAAAATATACGTGCATGTCCGAAGGTTAATTGCGGAATGAAATTACCATTTTCTTTCGATTATGCCTTCGGAAGCGCCTGCGCAACCCTCTCCCTGACCCGGCTATTGAGTTCCTCCGGGTTCATGCCGGCCGGATAAACCGGCGGCAGGAATTCGACGTGTATCTTTGATCCCCTGCTGATTTTTCCGGAGCCCGATGACATCGCTTCGAAGGCGCCGGAGATGGCCACCGGAACTACCGGGATGCCCAGCTCGGTGCTGATGATGGCGTAGGTCTTCTTGAATTCTCCCAGCGAGCCGGTGCGGGTGCGGGTTCCTTCCGGAAAGAGCAGTATCTTTTTTTGCTGTTTGATAGCCTCAGCCAGTTTCTGGATTGACCCGCGGAGGTCCCTGGTGAGATCCATGACGATCACGTTGTTGTGACGGGCCAGATACTTTCGGACCCAGCTCTTTACGTAATCCTTTTTGGCATACGAGTAGGTGTCTTTCAGTGTCTTGGGATCGAGGTAGGAGAGCACCAGGAAGGCGTCGAGTTTCGTTTCGTGGTTGGGGGTGATGATGCACGGGCCATCGGGGATGTTTTCCATGCCGGAGGCGCTGAAACGGAAATACATGGAGAAGAACCGGCGTACCGCACGGACGATCGGCCCCATCAGGAAGGATGCCGTGGGCAGCACCTCGTTCGAATCCACACGGAGGTCGCCCGACCAGCTGGTGGAGGCATCTTCCTTGT
Organism: uncultured Porphyromonadaceae bacterium; assembly: GCA_964457845.1. Lineage (GTDB taxonomy): Bacteria > Bacteroidota > Bacteroidia > Bacteroidales > UBA12481 > UBA12481. The sequence goes on from CAYWHP010000015.1 coordinate 15,271, forward strand.
GAAAGAGCTTGTTGATGTGGATGTGTTCGGCTATTTTCCGCACCGAATGGAATTTTGTGAGCTGGTCCTCTTCGAGTTTTACTCCGAAGCTTTTCTCGATGTAATCCATCAGGCCGATCTTGCCGAGCGAATCCAGCGAGATATCAAACTGGAGGTTATGGTCGGGGAGGATATCCATGTCCACCTGGCTCTCGATATAGGATTTGATTGCCCGGTATTCGGGGGTGTCGGGTGCTTCCTGAGCTGCCTTGCGGGTTTCTTTTTGCTCGAGGAGCTCATGCAGCTTGAAGCGTTGTAATTTGGACAGCCTTGTTCGCGGAAGCTCGCTGGTGGTCAGGGTAAATTGCATGATCCGCTTGTATGAGCTCATGTCCTCGTTAAACGGGGTGATCACCTTTTCGCGGAAATACTGGCGTGCATCCTCGATCCCGTTCTGATCGAGGAATTCCTGGTTCGGATGGATCACGGCGTGGAGCATGTCGTTGTGCATGAAAACACCGGCTTCCTTGATGGCGGGGGAGAATCCGTCGAGTTTCATTTCAATCTCCACCGGGTTGATATTCTTGCCGTTGGGCAGTACGATGATCTCTTTCTTTCGTCCGGTTATGAACAGGTACCCGTTCTCGTTGAGGTAGCCGAGATCGCCCGTATGGAGCCATCCGTCGCGGATCACTTCGGCGGTTTCCTCGGGCCTGTTATAATAGCCCTTCATGATGCTGGGCCCGCGGGCAACGATTTCCCCGTCGTGTATCTCCACGGTGAGCCCCGGCAGTGCCTCTCCGGTTGAGCCGATCAGGGCCCTGCCCGGACGGGGGAATGTGATCATCGGAGCGGCCTCTGTCATCCCAAAGCCTTCGAGGATGTCGAAGCCGATGCCATGAAAGAAGTAGCCAACCTCCTTGTTCAATGCAGCGCCGCCGGCAATCATGAATTGCAGGTGCCCGCCGAAACCCTGATGAACCTTATTGAACACCTTCCGGCCGAGCTTCCGGCTTTTTGTTGCCAGAACGATTTTTAAAAGGGTCCGGGCAACAGCACTTTTGTCGATTTTGGCTTTTATTCCTCTGTACATCAGTTCGTAAAGCCTTGGCACGCCCAGAAAAACGCCGATCTGGTTATCGGCAAAGGTTTTCGTCAGGTCGGCCGACTGCATCGACGGGGCGATGGGTACCGTACAGCCCACATAGAGCGGCGTCATCATGGCTCCCACCAGCGGGAATACGTGGTGAAGCGGCAGGAAGATCATCACCTGACGCTCGGGGGTGTATATTTTGCAGCCGATCACCGAATTCATGTTTTCATGAATGTTGGTGTAGGAGAGCATAACGCCCTTGGGGCTGCCGGTGGTGCCCGAAGTATAGATGATCACCGCGGTGGTCTCATTGTCATCGGGACCCAGCCAGGCGGATGCCGCCGCGGATTCGTCGGGAACAATATCTTCAAATACAATGATTTCCGGTTTGTGTTTTGCTTTCCGACCTACCTTGTCCAGCGCTTCCTTCATGGCGCTGCTGGTGAAGAGGAGCTCGGGCCGGCAGTCATCAATGATGTATGCGACATCATCCGGTGCGGCCATGAAATCGATCGGCACGGGTATGCAGCCGTTCTGGAGTGCGGCATAGAAGGCGAATATCCAGGAAGGTGAGTTTTCGGCGAAGATGGCTACCTTTTGGTAGCCGCTGCTTTCAAACAGCCCAGCAAATTGCTGGATTCGCTGCAGCAACTGGTGATAGGTGATATCCCCCTGGACGGCGATCAGGGCCTTCTTGTCGGGATATGAACGGTTTATGATCGGGTTGGTCATGATTTGCAGATTTATACGTGAAGAAACGAAATCCTTATGAAATTGTTCCGGTTTTGGCTGCTGATTGTTTCAGGTGTTCCCCTCAGGCTGATTCCATGCGGGTTTTTCTTATCATTGCACCCGTAAAAACCACCCATATTGAATTACCTCCAGGCAGAAAAGGTTTCCAAGTCGTACCGCGAGAAGCCGTTGTTCGAATCCCTGTCGCTGACGGTGGAAAAGAACCAGAAACTGGCGCTGATCGCCCGCAACGGCGCCGGTAAATCGACATTGCTGCGCATCCTCGCCCAAACCGAAATGCCCGATTCCGGCATGGTGAACACCGTGCAGGGACTTACCATCGGTTTTCTGCCCCAGAACCCCGACCTGCAGGACCATCTCGAGATCATCGAGCAGGTTATGTTTTCCCTTCCGCTCCTGTCGAAAGCCATTACTGCCTATGAGGAGGCCATCGAGAGCGGCGATACGGCAGCTATCGCGCACGCCATGCTCGAGATGGACCGGCTCGACGCCTGGGATGTGGAGTCGCGAATCAAGGAGGTCCTCACCCAGCTCAAGATCGGAAACCTCACGCAACGGGTGGGGGAACTCTCCGGAGGACAGCGCAAACGCATCGCCCTGGCTGCCGTGCTGGTGCCGCAACCCGATCTTCTTATTCTTGATGAGCCTACCAACCACCTCGACCTCGACATGATCGAGTGGCTCGAGGAGTACCTCAGCCAGTCGTTCATTACCGTGCTGATGGTAACCCACGACCGCTATTTCCTCGACAGGGTGTGTACGGAAATCCTGGAGCTCAACGAGAAAACGCTTTACCGGTACAAAGGCAATTACCAGGTTTACCTCGACAAGCGCCGGGAACGCCTGGAGTGGGACCAGAAGCAGTCCGACAAAGCGGGTTCCGTAATGAAGAAGGAACTCGACTGGGTGAACCGCATGCCCAAGGCCCGCGGCACGAAACCTAAATACCGGATAGAGGCGTTCGAGCAGCTGCGCGAAGCCTCACGAAAAGAATACGAAGCGGAAATCGGCGATATCAATATCATTACCCGCCGGATGGGCAAGAAGGTGCTGGATATCTATAACCTGTCGAAGTCATTCGATGAGCTCCTGCTGTTCCGCGATTTCAGCTACAAGTTTCAGCGGTTCGAAAAAATTGGCATGATCGGACCCAACGGAATCGGGAAATCAACGCTCCTCTCCGTAATCACCGGCGCTCTGGAGCCCGACACAGGCCGCACGGAAACCGGTCCCACCATTAAATTCGGGATCTACCGTCAGGAGGGTATCGACTTTAACCCCGACGACAAGGTGATCGATGTGGTTCGCAAGATCGCCGATGAAGTGGAGCTGGGGCCGGGCAACTCGATGAGCGCTACTCAGTTCCTCGAGCTGTTTCTCTTTCCGCGCAGCGTGCAATACGGACTGGTGTCGAAGCTCAGCGGGGGTGAGAAAAGGAGGCTCTACCTCCTGACCATCCTGATGACCAACCCAAACTTCCTGATTCTCGACGAACCGACCAACGATCTGGATATCTATACATTAAATGTACTCGAGGATTACCTGCTGCGGTTTGCCGGTTGCGTGATCATTGTATCGCACGACCGCTACTTCATGGATAAAGTGGTTGACCACCTCTTCGTGTTTGAGGGTGCCGGCGTGATCCGGGATTTTCCGGGCAACTATTCGATTTACAGGGATCACAAGGAGATGGAGCGGCTGCGCGCCCTCAGGGTGGCCCCGCCGAAAGAAAAGAAGGAGAAGCCGCGCCAGGAAACCGTAAAGGCTGGTCTCAGTTACAAGGAGAAAATCGAACTTGAGAACCTGGTGAATGAAATTGCGCTGCTCGAGGAGGAAAAGGGCCGTGTTGAATCGGCACTCAGCTCCGGCACTGTTGCACCCGATGAGCTCCACCGCCTGAGCATCCGGATCGGTGAGGTCATCGGCCTGCTCGACGAGAAGGAGCTGCGATGGCTGGAGCTGAGCGAGAAGGAGGGGTGAGGATTCATCGCCGATCCCCAATCCACAATCCACCATCCCCGTCCCATCCCATCCCCGTCCCCATCACCATCCCCGTCCCCATCACCATCACCATCCCCGTCCCCGTCCCCATCACCATCCCCGTCCCCGTCCCCATCACCATCCCCCACACTGAAGTGTGGGGTTAGTCATAAGACCAACAGGATGATTATGAGTTTGATAAGCTGCTGCCAGCTGGGGAGATGCGGGCGTTTCCCATAGATAAAACCCAATCATTGAGTCTCAGATTTCCAACAACTGGCAATATGCTGTGTCAGGGGACAGGTTCGCAGTTTTCCAAGGGGATAAAACCCAATCTGCCAATAAACTAAAGAGAAGGGCTTATGACTAGCCCCGGACTTCAGTCCGGGGTTTTCAATCCGGGGTTATTAGGTGCATTAGCTGCTGCCAGCTGGGGAGATGCGGGCGTTTCCCATAGGTAAAACCCAATCATTGAGTCTCAGATTTCCACCAATTGGCAATATGCTGTGTCAGGGGACAGGTTCGCAGTTTTCCAAGGGGATAACCCCCAATCTGCCAATAAACTAACCAGACGGGCTTATGACTAGCCCCGGACTTCAGTCCGGGGTTATTAGTTGCATTAGCTGCTGCCAACTGGGGAGATGCGGGCGTTTCCCATAGGTAAAACCCAATCTGCCAATAAACTAACCAGACGGGCTTATGACTAGCCCCGGACTTCAGT
>CAYWHP010000015.1:19896-51167 GCA_964457845.1 uncultured Porphyromonadaceae bacterium
GCCAATAAACTAACCAGACGGGCTTATGACTAGCCCCGGACTTCAGTCCGGGGTTGCCCGCCCCGCAAAATAGCTCTCCAGCTCCTCCAGGGTGCCCTCGCCCTTCTGCCTGTCGTAGCGGATCTCGCCGCGCTCCAGAATCACAATGCGGCTGCACACTTCGGTTACATGGTTCAGGTCGTGGCTCGAAACCAGTATGGTAGTGCCGCGGTTTTTCTGCAGGTCGTTCAGCATCCGGATCAGCCTTAGCTGGGCGGAGGGATCAAGCCCGTTGAAAGGTTCGTCGAGGATCAGGATCTCCGGCCTGGCCATCATGGCAGCGGAAACACCTATCTTCTGCTTGTTGCCGTGTGAAAAGTCGCGGATGTACTTTTTCTTTCCCAGGATCTCGCCGGCAAAAAACTCCTCCATTTCCATATAAAACTGGTCGAGATCGCCCTTCGAGAGGGCATGAACCTGGCATACAAATTCGAAATACTCCTCCGGGGTGAGGAAATCGATCAGAAACCGTGAATCAAGGTAGGATCCGGTGTAGAATTTCCAGTCGGTGGTGCCCTTAACATCGTGCCCCTTCGATTTTACACACCCTTCCGAGGCGCGGATCAGGTCGAGGATCAGGCGGAACAAGGTGGTTTTGCCGGCACCATTATTCCCGACAAGCCCGAAGCTTTCATGCTCATTGATGGTTAACTGCGGGACCGACAGCACCACGGTGCCGTTGTAATCCTTCTTAAGGTTTTGTATTTCGATCATGTTGGTGATTTTATTCTCTGAATCCTTTTGCCATGTTATACCGGTTCCTCATGAACTGCTTGTACACAATGCCGAGATACGCCTTCTGCAGGACAAGGCCGCTGATCCCCAGGACGGCCAGCAGAACATAACCGGCGTTTGGAATGCCAAGCTTTTTGCAAAACCAGAGAATCCCTACCGGAAGGAGAAAGCCGGGCAGCATCGACAGCCAGTGTGTGGCATTCATGCCCTGATAGTTGAATGATGCACTACGGCTGAGGTCCATTCGCGTGGTGCTGTAGGTCGACATATAAAGGAGCATAAACGCAAGGAACCCAACGTTGTACAGGAATGTTACCGTGTTGATAAGCAGTATGTTCCAGCCAAAATAAACATAGGGGATCGTAAGGAAGAAGCTAATCGTTGATACCGAAACGGCCATCAGGTACTTGGCCCGCAAGTATTGCCTGAAATCGGTGTAGGTTGCCAGCACGCTGTCGAAATGGCCGCTCGAATAACTGAAGCAATAGTTAAGATAATTGATCATGATCCCGCCTGTCATAAAGATTCCGACGAAAACCGGGAATGCCCCGTTCATTTTGAATTGGTCATCAGTATAGAATATCAGGCCGTACAACAGGAAGATCGGTGACATGTAAAAGAGCGACTTTGTTCGCTTATGTCGCATCAATAATCTGATATCCAACGATATAAGATGTCCGGTGAGCCCTATCGATTTAAGATAGCGCCATTCCATCGGTGAATCGGCGCGTTCCATTTTCTTCACGCTGATCTCGTCGGGGTAGAGCCGGCTCCGGAGGAAAAAGAAATTTACGGCGTACGTACCGATCATGGTACAGAGCGGCACCACCAGCAGCCAGGGCTTCAGCAGGATTCCGCCCATGAGCGACCGGGAGATTTCCGACAACGAAAGCACCTTGAAATGGTCGAGCAGGATGAGTCCGATGAGGCCAAGGGCAAACAGGCCGGCCACCCAGGGCTTGTGTGCAAGCTGCCGCTTGATGTAGGTGGCAATGAAGTTGCTGGTGAATACCAGCATGATCATCCCTGCCACCCAGGCCAGTGCGATGCCGTCGGGGTAGCGCGGAGCGATCATCTTAACCGCAAAGGGGATGAACACAAGCCAGGAAAGGTAGTTGCCGATGCTGAAAACCGATTTGCCGGCAACATAATGAACGATTGAGCGCTTCTTAACCGGCAGCGTGAGGTAGGTTTCGAGGTTGAGTACCGGCAGCGACTGCATAAAAAACCGGATAAGTATCTCGAAACCAAAATAATAGAGCACCACCGAGTTAAAAATATGTACGGGATCCTCATCGGGTACCGATTTCTCGAGAAGCGAGCCGAGCATGATCCCCATCATAATCAGCATGCCGATCATATACAGGAGCATCAGGCCGATGATGATGTTGAGTACGAGCTGTTTCTGCCAGGAGCTGGAGCGGAGCATCTCCCGGTACTGGTGCGTCAAAAGCAATTTATATATCATGGGTGCGGAATAACAGACAAACGGGTTTGCCGGCATTAACTTTTTTACCTGTTGCGGCCAGCATGCCGGAAACGGGATCCAGCTCGAAAAGGGTTATGGAATCGGAATCCTCGTTGGCCGCAAGCAGGTGCCGGCCGGTACCATGGATAGCAAAATTTCGGGGTGTTTTACCCATAACGGATTGGTTTTGAATCCGTTTTATTTTTTCTGATACAAAGTCAAAGGTAAAGACAGCAATGCTGTTATGACCGCGGTTCGATGCATAAATAAAATCCCCGGTAGGGTGATAATGCACATCGGCACAGCTGTTTTCGCCGGAGAAGTTGCCGGGCAATGTTGTCAGGGTGATGATTTCCGTTAGAAGACCTTTGTCCGCATCGTACCGCATCCAGGTGAGTGTTGAATCCAGTTCGTTTACCACCGCTGCGTGCCGTCCGTCACTGGAAAAGGTGAAATGCCGGGGACCCGCTCCGGGAGCGGTTGTGAAGAAAGGGGTGTCGGCCGGGGTTAGTTTGCCTGTCGAGTCATCAAACCGGTAAATCATGATCTTGTCGATACCCAGATCGCATACGAAGGCAAAGCGGTTGTCGGGTGAGAGATTCACGGAATGGGCATGGGGGCTTTCCTGGCGGGCTTTGTTTGGTCCGCTGCCGGTATGCCGCACCACATCCACCGCCTCACCCAGCTGTCCGTCGCCGAGCACGGGCAGAACCGCCACGTTGCCGCCGGTATAATTGGCTGCAAGCACATATTTGCCGGTGCTGTCGGCGCAGAGGTGGCAGGGATGGGCTCCCTGGCTTGCAACCGTATTCAGGAGGGTGAGTTTTCCGGTTTGGGGGTCTGTACGGAAAGCACTTACCGCTCCTGAGGACTTGCCTCCGAAGTTGTCAGTTTCTATTGCCGCATAGATAAACATGCCCGACTTGCCATAAATGAGAAATGACGGGTTTGTGATCCCGGGGTTTGTAAGGCTGATAGCCGCCAGGCCGGTAGCCGGATCAAAACGTCCGGTGAGGATACCCTCCTCGGGGCCGGCCGTGTAACAGCCGACATGGAAAAATTCCGACCGGAATTCCGTCGGGCTGGCCAGGCCGATGGCATCTGTTTTCAGTGCCGTTATGCCCAGGGCTCCGATACCTATCCTCCTGAAAAAGTCAGATCTGTCCATTTCATTTCAAAGAAACAGATTTTCAGGCATAAAATGGTATCGGAACCGCCCCGAAAATCGTAATTTCAGCCATGATTAATACCGAAAACCGCAGTCACAGAGCGATCCTTCGCGATCTGGCCCGGAAGGCCATGACAGACAGGGGAATGCTGCCCGATTTTTCAGATGGGGCACTCGATGAGCTCGGAAGGATGGTTCCGGCAATGCCGAGGGCAGGCGAGGCCCGCGACCTGCGTCAGCTCTTGTGGTGCTCCATCGACAATAACGATTCCCGTGATCTCGACCAGCTGTCGGTGGCCGAACAACTTCCCGGAGAGGCTATACGCGTAATGGTGGCCATTGCCGATGTGGATGCGCTGGTCAGGAAGGAATCGGCGATCGACCGTCATGCACGGCAGAACACGGTATCGGTGTATACCACTGCCGAGATTTTTCCGATGCTTCCCGAGAAACTTTCAACGGATCTTACCTCCCTGAACTATAACCGCGACAGGCTGGTGCTGGTTGTGCAGGTCGACGTAGCCCCGGATGGCCGCATCTACGGTTCCAACCTGTTCAGGGCGCAGGTGCGCAGCCATGCCAGGCTCAATTACGGCAGTGTAGGGGCGTGGCTCGAAGGCGATGAGCCGGTTCCCGAAGAAGCCGGTATGGTCGAAGGGTTGCCTGCCAACCTTATGCTTCAGGACCAGGCTGCAGCCCTGATGAAAAAATACCGGTATGCTCACGGCGCGCTGGATTTTGACAGGACCGAATCAAAAGCAGTTTTCGAGGAGGACATGATCCGGGAACTGCGGGAGGTTCAGCGAAACCGGGCCCGCGATATCATCGAGGAGTTTATGATCAGCGCGAACCAGGTAACTGCCACCTACCTGATGGAGCAGAATTTTCCATCCTTCAGGAGGGTGGTGCGGAATCCAAAGCGCTGGACGCGGATAGTCGAGATTGCGGCCGACCACGGCCGTGAACTTCCGGTGGATCCCGACCCGCTGGCCCTGCAGGAGTTCATGGCATGGGCAAAGGCCGCCGAACCTGAGGACTTTCCCGATTTATCGCTCAGCATTATCAAGTTGCTTGGCCCGGGCGAGTATGTGGTGGGGTTTCCTGGAGAGCCGGCGCCGGGCCATTTCGGACTGGCCGTAAAAAACTATTCACATTCAACGGCCCCCAACCGCCGCTATCCCGATCTGATCACACACCGCCTGATCAAGTCTGCCCTGGCTGGTAAGCCCGTTCCATATACCCGCGAAGAACTCAATGCCCTGGCCATGCACTGCACTCAGAAGGAGGATGACGCCAAAAAGGTCGAACGCCAGGTCTCGAAGTCGGCAGCGGCACTGGTGCTCGAACACCGCATCGGTGAACAATACGATGCCATGGTGACCGGTTCAGCCGAAAAGGGAACATGGGTGCGCATTGTTCATCCGCATGTGGAAGGGAGAATCGTTGAAGGTGCCGAAAGGCTCGATGTAGGGCAGCATATTCGCGTGGAGCTGGTGGCTACCGATGTCGAGATGGGATATATCGATTTTAAAAGGATTCCCTTATAGCTAGGCAGGTGAGGAACTCAGGATGCTGAACGCCCTCTCCCTGGCATCCTCACCGGCCATTTCATGGTCGACAAAGATCACTTTGACAAAGTCTTTGGCCTTTTGCATCGACTGCGCCCTTACGCGGTGAAGATGACCCTTTACCGGATCGTTGTTAAGAAATGATGGCCCTTTGAATTTTGTCGTCAGGAAAGGGAAACATATGCCCAGCCCGTTTCGGTAGCCCTGCATCCGGTTGAGTCCGCCCATGCCGTTGGAGTTGTCCCCCTCATCCTGAAGATCATCGTAGAGCACTTTGCCAATCACCCCGGCGTTTTGGTAGTGCTGAAGCTGCCTGTAAAGTTTTGATTCCGGATGGATCATGCTGGCGCCGAGGGCGATATCGAAGGGATGAGAAAAGATGTTGTCATGAAGGTGCAGCTCAGCAAGCTTGCATGCCGTCTGAGCGGCCACCACGCTGCCAAAGCTCGAAGATACCAGCGTAATTTTGGAGGTTCGGATCCGGGGGTCATCAATAATCTGACTGATCGAGGTGGCCAGCAGGGGATGCTTGTCAAAATCCGTAAGCGGCGCCTGCGCACGGTTGAGCGCCCAGATCACATTTCCGACCGGGCTTGTTCCATAAATGCCCGTGATCAGGCTGAACCGGTCACCCAGAATCTCTTTCTGATAACGGATGAAATTGGCTGTGAATGCATTGCCTTTGCCTTCCCTGTAGTCGCCTCCGGCGAAGAAAAAAAATCGGTGTTCCATTTGGCGCCAATTTATAAAAACTACAATTATTTCCGGCCCAGCAGTGCGGCATAAAAGGAGGGCATGGTGAGCTTTTTCAGTTGATTGGGCTCACTGATCATCCTCGTCAACTTCTGCTGCAGATCGGGGTGCCGCTCCACTTTTGCGGCCACCCAGTTAAACAGTGCCGGATGGCTCACAAGCCACTGGATACGTGCCGATAAACGCATTTCCGGCCACAATTTCTTATAAATCAGCCGGTCGTAGTGTTTGTTGTATTCGCTGTCAAACCGGCCTTTTTCCAAAGCCGCAGCGATATGCCCGGCAGCTGCCTGCCCCGACCACATGGCATTCCCGATACCTTCGCCGGTGAACGGGTCAACCAGAGCGGCCGCATCACCGGCCAGCAGGATCCTGTTGCCGGAGAGCACCCTTTTGGAAGATCCCAGCGGCAGGCTCCACGCCGCCACGCCCGATTCGGCTTTGGCATTGCTGAACCGCCCGGCCAGCTGCGGATTCTCACGGATGGCCTGTTCCATCACCGATTTCAGGCTGACTTTTCGTTTGCGAAGAATATCGGTGCGGATACCTGCTCCCACATTGGCCATGCCGTTTGGCAGCGGAAAAACCCAAAGATAACCCGGCAGAAAATCCCTGAGGAAATAGAAATCCACAAAATTGCCTTCATGAAAGCCGGTTATTCCGGAATAGTACTGCCGGATCCCTGTCGCCATGTCCCCGGACATCACGGCATCCGTCGCGAACGGAAGTTTTATCCTTCCTCCCGCACCGGCGGCCACCACGGTGATTTTCGCCCTCAGGGTGGCCCCGTCATTGGCCATGACACGAACACCGTCATCACCGGTTTCGATGGACTGAACCGTTACCCCGGTAATCACCTCGATCAGCGGATTTTTTACCGCTTCATCCATCAGAATAGTGTCGAAATCAATCCGGCGCATTACGTGCCCGGGAGGTTCCAGCGGGTAGTCTTTATTCTGATAAGGCAATGCAACGGAATGAAGCCCCGGGGCATAAACACGAATACCCCCTGAAGCAAGCTGCGCGGGATGGCTGGCCACTTTTGCCGGAAGATCCGGATCGAGGCGGCGGAGCATTTTCATGGTCCAACCGCTTAACCCGTCACCACAAATCTTGTCGCGCGGGAAGGATGCCTTCTCAGCCAATGTCGACCGGATGCCCTGCCGTGCCAAAAACAGGGCTGTGGAGATGCCGGCTGGGCCGGCACCGATAATGATTACATCCTTTTCACCCGACTTTAGTACTCCTTCCATGCCTTGATGGAAATATCCTCGAGATCGAGCTTGCAGAAAGCCGTTATGAAAGCCGCTGCCAGCCTGGCGTTGGTGATCAGCGGCACGTTGAAGTCGATGGAGTTGCGCCGGATGGTGTAATCATTTTTGAGTTCACCCTGCGTAAGGTTCTTGGGGATATTGATGACCAGGTCGATAAGGCCGTTGCGGATGTACTCGGTAACATTCGGGTTGATCTTCTCATCGGGCCAGTGCAGGATCGTATTGGGAATCCCGTTGCCACGGAGAAAGTCGCCCGTGCCCGGAGTGGCAAAGATCTCGTATCCCTGGTTGTCGAGCAGGTGACAGGCCTCCAGCAGGTGCACCTTGTCTTTGATCGGACCGGTGGAGAGCAGAATGTTCTTTTTCGGGATCTTGTAACCAACCGAAAGCATGGCCTTCAGTATCGCATCGTAGTAATCCTCTCCGATGCATCCCACCTCACCGGTGGATGACATGTCGACACCCAGAACGGGGTCGGCCTTCTGCAGACGCGAGAAACTGAATTGCGATGCCTTTACCCCGATGTAGTCGAGGTCGAAGATCGATTTCTTCGGTTTTTCAACCGGTTTGCCCAGCATTACCTTGGTAGCGAGTTCTATCAGGTTGGTTTTAAGAACCTTCGATACAAACGGCAGCGAGCGCGAAGCACGCAGGTTGCATTCAATCACCTTAATATCGTTGTCCTTGGCGAGGAACTGGATGTTGAACGGGCCGGTGATGTTGAGCTCCTTGGCCACCTGACGCGAGATTTTCTTGATTCGCCGTACCGTCTCGAAATAGAGTTTCTGCGGCGGAAAGATCATGGTTGCATCGCCGGAATGGACACCAGCATACTCCACATGTTCACTGATGGCGTAAGCGATCAGCTCACCGCTGCTGGCTACGGCATCTATTTCGATCTCTTTGGCCTGTTCGATGAAGTCGGTTACAACAACCGGGTGCTGTTTTGAAACCCGTGCGGCGAGATGGAGATAATTATCGAGCTCTTCTTTGTTGGATACTACGTTCATGGCAGCTCCGGAAAGAACATACGAGGGGCGGATCAGTACAGGGAACCCGATGCGGTCGGTAAAGTGATGGATCTCCTCGATGCTGCTTAGTTCCTGCCATTCCGGCTGGTCGATGTCGAGGGTGTCGAGCATCATTGAAAACTTGTGCCGGTCTTCGGCACGGTCGATAGATACCGGCGACGTGCCGATGATGGGGATGTTCTGCTGGTGAAGCCTGAGCGCCAGGTTGTTGGGGATCTGTCCGCCCATGGAGACAACTACACCCAGCGGGAGCTCAAGCTCCAGGATATCCATCACCCGCTCAAACGAAAGCTCATCAAAATAGAGCCTGTCGCTCATATCATAATCGGTGGATACCGTTTCGGGGTTATAGTTGATCATAATTCCCCGGTAGCCTTCCTTGCGGATGGTAAGCAAGGCGTTTACGCTGCACCAGTCAAACTCAACGGAACTGCCGATGCGGTAGGCACCCGAACCGAGTACCACCACGGGCTCCTTATCATGACCAAATGAGATATCGTGGGCCTGCGATGAATAGCTTAGGTACAGGTAGTTGGTTTGCGCAGGGTATTCAGCGGCGAGGGTATCGATTTGTCGTACATACGGAACAATTCCGGCAGCCTTACGGAATTTGCGCACCGCAAGCATGTCGGCTTCAATCTTTTCAACCGGGCTCTTCAGGATGGCGCGGGCCAGCTGGAAATCGGAGAATCCGCGGACTTTTGCCTCCTTAATCAGGGCGATGTCGGTGGATTCCAGGGTGTTGTTCAATTCGAGCTCCCTTTTCAGGAGGACAAGATTCCGAAGCTTGTCGAGGAACCAGAGGTCGATGCCCGTGAGGTTGTGTATCTCCTCCACCGTCATTCCATGCTCGAGAACCTGAGCGATAACAAAGATCCTCAGATCGGTGGGCTTATTGAGCTCCTGTTCAACATCTTCGAAATGGATGCCCCGGTTGCCGACGAATCCGTGCATGCCCTGACCGATCATTCGGAGACCTTTCTGAATGGCCTCTTCGAACGTGCGGCCGATGGCCATCACTTCACCGACACTCTTCATGCTCGAACCGATCTCGTGCGAAACACCTTCGAATTTATCGAGGTCCCAGCGGGGGATCTTCACAACGATGTAATCGAGTGCCGGTTCGAAACAGGCTGTTGTAGTTAAGGTTACACTGTTTTTAAGTTCGTGCAGCCCGTATCCGAGACCCAGTTTGGCTGCAACAAAGGCGAGCGGGTAACCGGTGGCTTTGGATGCCAGCGCCGATGAGCGGCTGAGGCGGGCATTTACTTCAATGACGCGGTAGTCTTCGGAATTCGGGTCGAGCGCATATTGAACGTTGCACTCGCCAACGATCTTGATGTGGCGGATGATCTTGATCGCCAGTGCGCGGAGTTTGTGGTATTCTGCATTGGTAAGGGTTTGCGACGGGGCCACCACGATACTTTCGCCGGTGTGGATACCGAGCGGGTCGAAGTTTTCCATGTTACAAACCGTGATGCAGTTGTCGAACCGGTCACGTACCACTTCATACTCAACCTCCTTCCAGCCTTTCAGCGATTTCTCCACCAAAATCTGCGGTGCCATGGTAAGCGATTTGGTGGCGAGCTTTTCGAGTTCATCGCGGTTGTCGCAGAACCCGCTTCCCAGTCCGCCCAGGGCGTAGGCCGACCGGATGATGACCGGATAGCCGAGCCTTTCAGCTGCAGCGCAGGCGTCATCGATTGTGCTTACGGCCTTACTCTGGATGGTTTTCACATCGATCTCGTCGAGCCGCTGAACGAAGAGCTCACGGTCCTCGGTATCCACGATGGCTTTAACCTGGGTGCCGAGCACTTCCACACCGTATTTTGCGAGCACCCCCGATTTATGAAGGGCCACACCGCAGTTGAGGGCAGTCTGTCCCCCGAATGCAAGCAGGATTCCTTCGGGCCGTTCCTTGCTGATAACCTTTTCAACAAAATAGGGGGTTACCGGGAGAAAATAGATCTGGTCGGCGATGCCTTCCGAAGTTTGTACGGTGGCGATATTCGGGTTTACCAGGATGGTGTAGATACCCTCTTCGCGCAGCGCCTTCAGGGCCTGAGAGCCGGAATAGTCAAATTCGCCGGCTTCGCCGATCTTGAGGGCACCTGAACCGAGGACCAGGACTTTGCTGTATTTTCTGATCTTATTGGGTGCCATCGTTTAGCTTTTAGAATTAATGATTTTGCCGATGAACTCATCAAACAGGAACTCGGTGTCGGTTGGCCCGCTGCTCGCTTCGGGATGAAACTGCGAAGAGAAGAATGGCTTGGATTCGTGTTTGATCCCCTCATTGGTGTTGTCGTTGAGGTTGCGGAAGAGCGGTTCCCATCCTTTGGGGAGGGTAGTGTCATCAAGGGCGAAACCGTGGTTTTGCGAGGTGATGTATGCTTTGTCGGTTCCCATCAGGAGTACCGGCTGGTTGTGGCTCCTGTGGCCATATTTAAGCTTGTAGGTGTCGCCGCCGGCTGCCAGTCCGAGCAACTGGTTGCCAAGGCATATTCCGTAAACGGGTTTGTTCTGACCGAGGGCCTTGCGGATGTTTTCAATGGTGATGGTGCACTGTTTGGGGTCGCCCGGGCCGTTTGAAATAAACAGGCCATCGTATTCGAAGGCCGAGATGTCGGTATCCCAGGGAACACGGATCACCTGCGTATCCCTGCGAAGGAAGCAGCGGATGATATTGTTTTTTACCCCGCAGTCGATCAGAAGGATCTTTTGCTGACCATTTCCGTACCGGATCACCTCGCGGGTGCTCACCTGATCAACGAGATTGAGTTTGTTGGGATCCACGAAAGGCACATCCTTGTCGAATACGATTTTTCCCAGCATGGCGCCGTCTTCCCGCAGGTGTTTGGTGAGCGAACGGGTGTCGATTCCATAGATGCCGGGAATGTTGAACTCCTTCAGCCAGTCTGCCAGGCTCTGGTCGGCATTCCAGTGGCTGTAATTGAACGAATAGTCGGATACGATCAGCCCGCTGATGTGGATCTCCTCGGATTCGAAGAACTTAAGCATGCCATCTTCCCGTTCTTTGCCCGGAACGCCGTAGTTGCCGATGAGCGGGTAGGTAAGAACCAGGATCTGGCCCCGGTAGGAGGGATCGGTTATGCTCTCGGGATATCCCGTCATGGCGGTATTGAAAACCACCTCGCCGGCAACAGGAAGTTCAGAACCGAACGACCATCCGGCCCATTCAGTGCCGTCCTGCAGCACCAGTTTAACCGGCCTTCCGGCCGGATAGCTATTTTGTAATGGATTCATCTGTAGTGAATTCGTCGGAATACCAGGTTTTTGCTTTTTCTCTCAGATTGTAATTTGAGCTCATTGTTTCGCCGTATGCTCCGGCCGACCGGAGCGCGATCAGATCGCCGCGCCGGGTTTCGGGTAAATGTACGGCTTTGCCGAAACAATCAGACGACTCGCATATCGGGCCCACAACGTCATACAACTTGTCAGGACCGTTGGAAGTGATGTTTTCGATGACATGGAAAGCCTGATACAGTGCGGGCCGGATGAGCTCAGTCATTCCGGCATCGAGTATGGCGAATCGGGTCTTTACTCCTTCCTTGACGTACAGGACCCGCGAGATGAGGCTGCCGGCCTGCGCTATGATGGCACGACCCGGTTCGAAATGAACCTCCTGGCCGGGCTGGAGTTCGAGGTGGTCCCTGAAAATATCGAAATAGGCTCCGAAATCAGGGCCGTCACCATCCGGCGCAGCGTAGTCGATTCCGAGCCCGCCACCAACATTTATGATTTTCGGCGTAAGGTTGTTGCAGGCAAACCAGGCCTGAATTTCATTGATCCTGGAGCAGAGCCCGCGGAAAACATCGAAACTGGTGATCTGCGATCCGATATGAAAGTGGAGGCCCACCCAGTCGAGGTTTTGAGCCCTTTCGAGGAAGCGGATCACCTTGTCCCAGTCCCAGGGGTTGATGCCGAATTTGTTTTCCTCGATGCCGGTGGTGATGTAGTGGTGAGTCCGGGCATCCACATGCGGGTTGATCCGGAGGGCTATCGGCGCCCTGACACCTTTTTGACCCGCAATTTCATTGATCACCTCCAGCTCCTGGATCGATTCCGAATTAAAGCAGCCAATACCGTTATCAAGACCGAACCCGATCTCCCAGTCGGCTTTGCCAACCCCTGCAAATACAACATCTTTCGGGCTGAACCCGGTTTCGAGCGCGCGCCTCACTTCATAACCGCTCACACAGTCGGCACCGAAACCGCGGCTGCTGATCCGCTTTAGAACAGGAATGTTTGCATTGGCCTTCAGCGCATAATGAACACGGAATCCGTTTCGGCCGGCTGCCGCGGCCACTTCGTCGAGCGTCTTCTCCAGCCGGAGAGTGTCGTAATACCAGAATGGGGTTTCAAGCTGCTGAAACGTATCCAGAGGGAAGCTCGTCTTCATCTGCCCTTGAAAAGATGTTCGCTGAGCGCATTAAGGGCCTCAATCTTATCGGATGTCCGGATAAGCAGCGATATGTTATTGTTGCTGGAACCGTAGGAGATCATCCTGACGGGTATCCGGCGGAGTGCTTCGAGCGCCTGTACGGCCATTCCGCGACTCTCGGCAATCATGTCACCCACCACGCAGATGATGGTTTGGTCTCTGTGGATTTCAACCGTTCCGTAGTTCTCGAGATCGCTGCGGATTTCGTCCAGCCTGTCGGTCTGGTCGATGGTCATCGATACCGATACTTCCGATGTTGCGATCATGTCGATCGAGGTGCGGTGACTCTCGAAGATTTCGAATACTTTGCGAAGAAAGCCAAATGCCAGCAGCATGCGGTCCGACTGGATCCTGATGGCCACGATGCCGTCCTTGGCGGCAACCGCCTTGATGCCGGTGCCTTTTGCGGCAGATGTTATAAGGGTTCCCGGGGACGAAGGATCCATCGTGTTTTTGAGCCTCACCGGGATGTTCTTGTCCTGTGCAGGGCGCACACTGGTGGGGTGAAGGATTTTGGCCCCGAAATAGGCCAGCTCGGCAGCCTCTCCGAAGGAGAGTTCGTCGATGCGGCTGGTATTCTTCACATAGCGCGGATCGTTGTTGTGAAACCCGTCGATGTCGGTCCATATCTGGATCTCTTCGGCCTCAACGGCAGCACCGATAATGGAAGCGGTGTAGTCGGAGCCGCCCCTTTTCAGGTTGTCAACCTCGCCGAAAGCATTGCGGCAAATGAACCCCTGCGTGATAAACAGGGTACTATCAGGATACTGCGCCAGTTCGCGCGCGAGATTTTCCCTGATATAATAGTTATCAGGTTCCTGATCCTTGTCGATCCGCATGAAATTCAATGCCGGCAAGAGAACGTTTGGCGTTCCGGTTTCTTCCAGATGATAAGCCATCAGCGCAGTGGAGATCAATTCCCCTTTTGCGAGAACGGATTTCTCTTCGTGCTGCGTAAACATGTCGCGATTGAATTCGCCGAGATTGTCGAAGTGCGAATCGATCATCTCAATTGCACGGTTGCGGAATTCTTCTGAAGCGAACAGCTCGGCGGCAACGGCGTGGTATTTCTGCCGCATGGTTTCGAGGTGGGAACGGGCCTCCGTGCTGTTCTTTTTGTATAAATATTCAGAATAGGCCACCAGATCATTTGTGGTGCCCGACATGGCCGATAAGACAACGATTTTTGGCGCCGGATCCGAGACCAGCCGGCCTACTTCTGCGATACGCCCGGGGTTTCCTACAGAGGTGCCCCCGAATTTCATGACTCTGATATTGGTCATTATAAGGTATTTTAATGGGAATCAGCTGCAAACAGTGCCAAACCGGGGCACAAAGATAGGTAAAAAACTTAAATTTGTCGCCTCTTACTGCATGAGCCATGCTTAAAAGACTACTTCTGCCTGTACTGGTAATCGTGATTGCCCTTGCTGCTTTTGCTGCCTGGAAATTCTTTGCCCCGGTACGAAGCGAAGTGGCAGCAGCCGGCCAAAGCGAAGGAATTCGCGCTGTTCCTGATGATGCCGTATGGATCATCGAAACTACCTCAGTACCCGAGCTTCTGAAGGCACTGATCCAATCGGATCCGCTCTTTCCGGCTATCCGGCAGATCGATCAGATACAGCCCTATCTTGCAGCACTCCGGAAAATCGACAGCATTCTTTCTGAAAGCAGCCGGTTTCGTGATTTATATGCCCACCGTCCGGTGATTATGTCATGGCATCAAACCAGCAAGGACCATTACCAGTTTCTGCTGGTCCTGCAACTGGATGGCCCCGGCGGTCAGGCGCGTGCCGGTGAACTCTTTGCGGCATTGTGCGGTACGAACGGGCAGTGGTCGCGTCGGAATTATAATAATCAGGATATCAATCGGATAACTTTTGGTGCCGATGCACTGTTGCCGGGGATTTCACTGGCTGAACACAAGAATCTCCTCCTCATCAGCCCTTCACCGATCGTATTGGAGAATTCGGTAAGGCAAGCCGGTATGGAAACCGGCCTCTTCAACAGCGAGACGTTCGGTAAACTTTCACGCACAGCAGGCAGGAACGCGCTGGCCCACGTCTATGTCAACCTGAAGTCCTTCCCCTCCTGGCTGTCGGCCTGGCTGGGACCCGAAGCACGAAAGAAGACAGACAATTTTACACGATACGGGGATTGGGCTTCCCTCGACCTCACCGTGCGCAAGGATGCCGTGTGGTTTAACGGATTTGCCATCCAGGGGGATACTCTGAATTCCTATCTTAACCTTTTCAGGCACCAAACGCCGCGGAAGCTCGACGCCGAGCGTTATCTGCCTGCCGGTACCGCAGCCTATTTCACTGCAGGCGTTGAAAAACCCGGTCCATTCCTCCGGGCCCTGTCGGTTTACCTGGGCAGCGGTGATGCCGGCCGAAAGCGGCAGCGAAGCATCGACAAGGCCTTCTCGGTTATCCGGGAAGATGTGCCGAAGGCCTGGAGCGACCTGGGGTACAAGGAAATCTCCATCGGTTACCTTTGCGGGGTTTCCGATCAGTCGGTCAGAAGCTTTGCCATGGTGGAGGTAGCCGACGGAAAGCTTGCCTCCGAACAGCTGATCCGCTGGTTATCCGGTGTCAGGCAGGGAGCGGGGCCCGCAACCGACTACAGAAAAAAGCCCTATATCGCCGAAAACGGGCATGAGTATCCGATTTATCCGATGCCATTCGAAGGATTGCCGCTGATTCTCGGGGGCGGAATTTTTGCCGCAACTACCGGACTTTACTTTACATGCATCGATGATGAATTGATTCTGGCCGACGAAATTTCAATTCTGGAGGAGATTCTGCATAAATATTCATTGGGCAAGACATTGGTTAACGACCCGGTCTATCTGTCGCTGGCAAGCCTGCTGTCCACCCAGTCGAATGCCACCTTTTTTGCAATTCCCTTTAAAGCACGTCCCATACTTGAAAGGATTCTTAATCCGGAAGCCAGGCTGGCATTCCTCTCAAACGACCGTTTCCTGTTAAAGACCGGCGCCATAGGGCTTCAATTCAATTCCGAAAGCGGCATGTCGCTTCACAACCTTTTTGTGTCATTTGCCGAGATCGATTATTCAAAGCCCCAAACCATCTGGGAGTCAAAGCTGGAGGCCCCTGTCGCAACACGGCCGGTCATCGTGGTGAACCCGGTTACCAGGGATAGCGAGATCATGGTCCAGGACGAAGCATCAACGCTGTACCTGATCAACTCATCGGGCCGCATTTTGTGGAAGATGAATCCGGGCGAAATGATCCGCTCCGGGATCACACAGATCGACCTTGTTCGGAAAGGCAGGCTGGATTACCTGTTCTCCACCGACCATGCCATTCACCTGATCGACCGAAACGGGGCATACATCCCCGGTTATCCCGTTCGCCTCAGTTTTCAGGCGGCCAATGGCTTGTCGCTGGTTGATTTCGACAAGAACCGTGATTTCAGAATATTTATCGCCGGCACCGACAACGCTGTTTATGCATTCGACAAAACCGGCAAACCGGCCCGGGGATGGAAACCCTATCGCACAGGCGGTACGGTAGTTCAGCCTGTCCAGCATTTCAAGATTCTAAACAAGGATTACCTCGTTTTTGCCGATCCCCTGAAAGTCCATATCCTCGACAGGAAAGGAGCGGTCCGCATAACACCTTCGGAGGATTTCCCTGTATGCCAGAATAGTCCGCTGTCACTGGAGACCAGGGCTTCCGGTTCCGGATCCCGTTTTCTTACAACCGATATCGATGGCAATGTTAAGGCTATTGCGATCGATGGAACCGTTGAATCAAGAAAATTGGGGGATTTTGGTCCCGATCACCTCTTTTCGGCAGAGGACATTAACCACGACGGGCTTGCCGAATTCCTTTTTGCCGACCACCTGCGGCTTGAGATTTTTAGTAATGGCGGCGACCGTGTAGCAAATCGTAAATTTGAATCCGATATAACATCAATGTTGGTGCTTGCTTCAGGAAGTTCATCAAAAATTGGCCTTACCCTTGGATCTGCACGCCAGATTGTTTTGTTGAACGCCGACGGTTCGGTTTGCAAAGGTTTTCCATTGGGTGGGTATTCTGCATTTACACTTGTATCACTTGAAAAGGAAATCGGGTTTCAGAATCTGCTTGTGGGCAATGAAGGGAGCCATCTTTTTAACTATGCGATTAAATAACTGATCATGAAGATATTTTTAATTATTCTGCTCATCTACCTGATCTATCGCTTTATCCGGAATATTACCTTTTTCGCGATGCGGTCGCGCAGGCCCAGGGAGGAGTTCACTCAGGAACCTGAAACATCGGTTGCGAAGAAAACCAAGATAATCGATCCTGATGAAGGTGAGTATGTTGATTATGAAGAAATCAGCAAATGATCGCCTGGTTATATATGAGTATTAGCATAACATTTAGCGTCGCGGGTTGTTAGGGTGAAGAGTGATCAAGTCATGAAGATTATTGCTGATTTTTTAAGCGAGCTCTATTTTCTGGTCGGCGAAATGGCCCCGTATCTTCTTTTTGGTTTCCTTTTTGCCGGCTTGCTTAAAGCCTTCTTTCCAACTGACGGCATTGCCCGCTTTATGGGTAAAAGATCGTTCCGTTCCGTGCTGAATGCCGCCCTGCTCGGCGTACCTCTGCCACTCTGTTCCTGCGGGGTTATCCCGACAGCGGTATCCTTTTACCGGAACGGGGCCACCAAAGGGGCCACCACCTCCTTTCTGATCTCAACACCGCAAACCGGTGTCGATTCGATCCTGGCAACCTACGCCTTGCTTGGACTTCCGTTTGCCATTATCAGGCCGGTGGCAGCGCTGGTAACCGGTTTGGCAGGTGGTATTGCCAGTCACCTTTTCGACAGGCAGCAAACAAGCCCAGCTGAAATGGTACCTTCCCGTGACCCGGATGCAGCCCGGCCGGGAATAGGTAAACGCCTGGAAATCATGGTTCGTTATGGATTCGGGGAACTGGTAGAGGATATCGTTAAATGGCTGCTGATCGGGCTTGTGGCGGCAACCCTCCTGTCGCTCCTGGTGCCTGATACCTTCTTTACAAAATATGTGGGTAATCCATGGCTGGAAATGCTTCTTCTGCTGGCTGTTTCTGCTCCGATGTATATCTGCGCCACGGGGTCCATACCCCTTGCAGCCGTGTTGCTGATGAAAGGGATCTCGCCGGGTGCCGCGCTGGTTTTTCTGATGGCCGGACCTGCCACCAATATTGCAACCATGATGGTGATATCCAATACGATGGGCAGGAAAGCATTCTTTATCTACCTGATAACCATTGTAGCAGGCGCCCTGGCTTTCGGTACCGCGGTAAATGAGCTCCTTCCCGCCTCGTGGTTCGGTATGGAGCATATGAGCCACCACCAACATGAAATGGGCGGCAACTGGCTGAACCTGGCAAGTTCTGTTCTGCTTGGCGGACTGCTCCTGCTGGCTGTTTGGAACAAGTGGCTGAAAAATAGTGTGTTATTTAAAAGAAAAGTTGCGATGGAAGAAACGAAGAATCCATTCTATACCACGATTTCCGTGGAAGGAATGACCTGCAATCATTGCAGGATGACTGTGCTGAACAACATCTCCTCGATAGAAGGGGTCACCGAGGTTGATGTCGACCTGCAGACCGGCAATGTAAAAATTGGCGGCGACGCGGTAAATATCGACAAGGTGGCAAGCAGGGTGAATGAACTGGGTTACAATTACAAAGGCATCGTATCATGAAGCAGGTACTTTCTTTCCTCAACCAGTTGAACGACAATAATAACCGCGACTGGTTTAATGCACACAAGCACGAATACCAGGCAGCAAAGGCGGAGTTTGAGCATTTTCTCGAAGGGTTGATTTCCGGGCTCGGCCGGATCGATCCCCGTGTGGCCGGCATGAAACCTTCCGATGCTGTTTTCAGAATTTATCGTGATACCCGTTTTGCAACCGACAAAACACCCTACAAAAATAATTTTGGCGCACATCTATCACGCGGAGGCAAGAACAGCGGAGAGCCCGGCTACTATTTCCATATCCAGCCGGGCGAGAGCTTCATTTCTGGTGGTATCTATATGCCCGACGGCGAGAAACTGAAAAAAATCCGAAAGGAAATCTATCTTTTTCCTGAGGACTTTTCCGCCCTGATTGAGGACCCGAAATTTGCGGCGTCCTTTACTTTTTTTCAGGATGACAAGCTGAAGCGACCGCCACTCGGTTTCGACCCCGCCTTTCCACTTATCGAATACCTCAAGCATAAGCATTTCTGCCCCTGGTATTCGGTGTCGGATGACTTGCTTGCCGATCCTGAGCTTGCCGAAAAGGCACTTGAGTTATATGGTTTGATGAAGCCATTCAACGATTTTATTTACAGGGCTTTGGAGGATTGAGCAAAGCCATCTGCCTATTTTCCCTGCACAGATTTAGATCAGGATTAAATACTATATTCGCGAAAAATTTCCGCGTTGCCGGAATAGTTAAATACTTATTGTAACCAAAAGATTATGAAAGCTTTAAATAAAGTTGTGAAGTTTATCTTTTCCATGCCTTTTATGGGAGTCCTCGTTATTTTCCTTGCTTTCTGTATGGGCATGGCCACCTTTATCGAGAATCGGAGCGGAACCACCGCTGCTCAGGCTATCGTATATCAGGCATGGTGGTTCGAATTGGCTATAGTGCTGGTATTTATCAATATTCTGGCAAATATCATCAGGCTTAAGCTTTACAACCTCCGTAGGCTGCCCATTTTCATATTCCATATTGCATTCCTGATTATCATTCTGGGTGCCGCGCTCACGCGTTATGTCGGTACCGAGGGCATCATGCACATCCGGGAAGGTGAGACCACGGGCAATTACATCAGCTCCGGCACCTATTTTTATGTTAAGGCTCAAAATGGCGCCGGCACGGCGGAAAAGACTCAGCAGATATACATATCTCCGTCAAGCAAGAAGGAGGTCAATGTTAGCCTGCACGTAGGCGGCGATAAAATCAGGATCCGCAGCAATGAGTACATTATCGGTCAGTCGATGAGGAACGGAGGCAACCAGGGCGATGTGCTCCAGATAAGGGTTTCCGTAAACGGCGGATCGGAAGATGTTGTTATCCGCGGCCTGCCCCAGACGGAGTTCATTCCCAACGAATTTGAAATCGGAGGTGTGAAATTCACAGCCGGGTTCGGCTCCAAACAGATGAGTCTTCCATTTACCCTTACCCTTAAAGATTTTCAGCTCGATAAATATCCAGGCTCGATGAGTCCGTCATCATTTGCGAGCGAAGTAGTGCTAACGGATCAGAGTGAAGGCATAAGCATGCCGTATCGGATTTTTATGAACAACATTCTCAAGCACAAAGGGTACCGGTTTTTCCAATCCTCGTACGACACTGACGAACAGGGTACCGTCCTTTCCGTGAACCATGACGGTTTAGGTACAACGGTCACCTATCTCGGGTATTTTCTGATGTTTGGTTTTATTATCCTTGCCTTATTTGCTCCGGGAAGCCGTTTCCGGCGCCTGGTTCGTGAGACGGGAAAAACAGTGGCTGTTGCCGGTCTGTTCCTGGTTCTTGCACTCATTCCCGCCCGTAATGCATCAGCTCAGACCATTCCTGCCCCGCCGAGCGAGGCGGAGGCGAAGGCATTCGGGAAGATTTATCTTCAGGGAAGCGAAGGCCGAATGAAACCGGTTAACACACTGTCGTCGGAGATGATCCGGAAGATTTTCGGTGACAATAATTATGGGGGAATGATCCCTGAACAGTTTTGGCTGAGTATGCTGATACACCCCAACGAGTGGGCCGCAATGCCCATTTTCGAGGTCAAGGACAAGGAACTGCTGAATATGTTCCAGATCGAAGGAACACGCGGATCCTACAATGATTTTTTCAGGAAAGACCAGTATCTGATGGGTGATATCGTTCATGAGGCACTTCAGAAACAGCCCAGTCAGCGCAATGGGTTCGAAAAATACGTGATCAAACTTGACGAAACGTTGAACGTCTTTTATATGGGGCTTACCGGCCAGATGCTGAATATTTTTCCGGATCCCAAAAATCCGAAGGCCAAATGGTCGATTCCGGGCCAGGTGCCTGCCGGAATCACAGGTGTTGATTCATTGCTGATTGGCGGGGCATTCGGCGAATACCTCAGCAATCTGGCAGCCGGAAATCTCGCAGAAGCCAGGCAGATGAGGGAAGCCATTGTGAAATTCCAGAAACAGTACGGTTCTGCACTGATTCCTTCAGCAAAAAAGGCAAACCTCGAAGTGCTTTACAACAAATTGCTGATTTTCGAACGCCTCGCCATATTTTATGCTACCGTAGGCCTGCTCTTCCTTATTGTTCAGCTCTGGTCACTTTTCAAACCGGCTCCATGGCAGCGGAAAGCATCCTGGGTTTTCGGCGGGCTGCTTGCCTTTGCGTGGATACTTCACACGATCGGCCTGGGATTGCGGTGGTACCTTTCCGGACATGCGCCGATGAGCAACGGCTATGAATCCATGATATTCGTTGCCTGGGGTACCCTGCTGGCCGGCTTTGTCGTGGTGAAGCGATCCCAATTGCCCCTCGCGCTTACCGGCGTGCTGGCCGCCATGTCACTCCTGGTTGCGCACCTCAGCTGGATGAGCCCCGAGATCACTCCGCTCGTTCCTGTTCTTAAATCGGTTTGGCTGACGATTCATGTCGCTATCATCATGACAAGCTATTCCTTCCTCGGTCTGGGTGCCCTGATCGGCCTGATCACCATGTTCCTTTACCTGGCCAAGAACAAAAAGAACAACCGGAGCCTCAGCGGTCACCTGAAACAGCTTACCAAACTCAATCAGATCGTACTGATCGTTGGACTCTACCTCATCACCATCGGCTGCTTCCTTGGCGCTATTTGGGCCAACCAGTCGTGGGGCCGCTACTGGGGATGGGATCCGAAAGAAACCTGGTGCCTTATCTCAATTCTTGTATACACTTTTGTTACCCATATGCACAGCATCAAGGATTTCGACAATGATTTCGCTCTCAATCTGGGCTCGATCCTGGCGTTCAGCTCTATCCTGATGACCTATTTCGGTGTGAACTACTTCCTTGGCGGGATGCACTCCTACGCCGCCGGCGATGCACCGGAAGTGCCGCTCTTTACGTATGTTATCCTGATTGCAATCCTCTCGGTCAGCTACTTCGCCTATCTTAATGAGACAAAGTACATGACGAAGAAGAAGTAACGTGACGCGTGACACGTGACGCGTGACACGTGGCACGAAAAAAACTACCCCATCCGATAAGCGGATGGGGTAGTTTTTTTATGCAAGCTGTGATTCTTTCGCGTCACGCATCACGTGTCACGTGTCACGCATTCTTTTTCACTCGTCACTAATCCTTTATGCACCGCACGCTGAACCCATACTGTGCCGAAAGATTAAGCTTAAAGTAAGCTTCCTGGTCGCGCTGGAAAGAAATAGCCTGTGCGTTTTCTCCCGACGACTTGGTGGAGGACCAGAAATTGGTAACAAGATTCATCATCTCTGAACGACCGGCCGTAGACCGCTGACCTGAGAGGAACATCCTGAAATCGCTGTCTCCGTCGACCAGCAGGTGTTTTTTAGCCTCTGCCTCGCCATAGAAGTTGATCAGCTGATCCCATTCCGCAATGGTCGGGATATGCCATCCCTGCGGGCATAGGCCGCGGGCCTTTTCGGCGGTTGAACCGTTCATGACCACCGTCCAGGTGTAGAGACCTCCGTATAGTGCACAGTTTGTCGCCTGGTTGCTGTAGCAGACCTTGCCGGGTTCATTCAGGTTCTCCGACATCCACCATTGGCTGCCGATTTTAACGGTGCCGTAAGAGATGTTGTTCCGGGTATCGAGGATCAGTCCCGTTTCGTTTGTGCCCGGACCAACGTTTACAAATTGTCCGGTGGTATCGGTCAGCCCGCCGGAATCGATGATCTGCATCCTGATGTGGAAACGGCCGGTTTTGCTGTACTTATGCGTTGCTGTTTTTTCCTTGACGAACTCGGTATCCCAGATTCCGTCGCTTTCAAAATCCCAGCGCACCTTTAGCTGGTCGATGAGGTCCTCACCATCCTTCGAGCCATTCGCATCTGCATAGAAATTGGTTGTGAGGTTGCCATACTCATAACCAATGAAGAATGAGGCTGTCGGCTTCAGATTCGAATGGTATATAAAGATTTTAGACTTTACCTGATTGATAAGTCCCCATTGGTCGCGAATCTCGAGAATCACATCGTTATCGCCTTCTATGGTGAACTGATACCCGAATACCGGATCGGTAAGATATTCCGTGGTAAACTCGGTATCCTTGTTGAATTTCCACCGGTACGTGAAATGGTTGTCGGCATGATCCGGGTCGTAACTTGCCGAAGCGTCCAGCCTGACCGTATCAGATGTGGACGGCTTGTCGGGCGACCAGGAGAAGAGCGGTACGAGCCTCAGGTTGCTTGTTGATACGCTCACCGATTTGCGAAGGGTTGCTGTAAGATTTTGGGGATCAAGTACCTGTAGTGTCGGGTTGTAAACACTCGATGCTTCGTAAAAGTGCTTCTGCAGTGTTTCGGGCGAATACTCCGTATCATAAATGCCGTCGCCTTCCCAGTCCCAGCGGAACTTGAGTGTATTGAGGCTGTCCTCATCATCTGTAGTGATCCCGGCATCGAACGTGAATTCGGTACGAAGGTTTCCGCTGCCCGGTGCCAGGGTAAAGGCCGGTTTAGGTGCGCTGTATCCGCGCCCCACCTCAACGCTCAGCTGTATCGTATCGCTGAGGCCTGCCTCATTGCGTATTTCCATGCGCGGCTTATAACTGCCCGGTACATAAAAGCGGTGCGTGAAATAGCGCGAACGGGAAAAGCCGGTGTCCCAGTTATTGTCGTCATCCCAATCCCAGCGGATGAAGAGGATGGTATCCGTCGGAATGGTTGCCTTGGACTCGCTGGCATCGAACTGGAACAAGGTTGTTGTGAGGCCGTTGGCCGGACTCAGCTTAAAGGCACCCACGGGAGGTGTCTTTACGATATCATCTTTTTTACACCGGGAAAACCCGGCAATGGCCAGAGTTGCGAGTAAAAAATATCCTGTATGGGCTAATTTCATAGTTTACCTGGTAAATTGAGGAACAACCTTTGTGATTTTATCCTGTTTCACTTCAGCGGTGCCAACCGCCCATTTCATGCCGAATTTCCCGCCCGGGAAACTGGCGGCTGAACAGGAATCACCTTCAGCGATGCAGATGATGCCGGCCTGGTAATAGTAGGTGCCCGGAGCCAGGGCGAATTTGTATACCAGCTTTCCGTTATAAACGTTGGCCATCTGGAGGTACCTGCCCTTATAGAGTGATTCGGCATCTTTGGCAATGCTGAGGTCGGCGCGAAGCACACGTGTCGGCGGAAGGAATGAGCCCGGAACGCGAAATTCAATTTCCAGTGTTCCTGCTATTTTTGGGGCTGTTGGTTCGCCGGGATCTACCGGATCGATCGGGGGCTTTTCACAGGAGGCAAAAAGAAGGAATCCTGCGAGAATCGAAAGGAGAGCTGTTTTTTTCATGTCGATGATTTTCATCAGTAATTATTGGTGCTGTCACGATCACTGGTGTGGTCGAGGAACCCGAGTGCCCGGGTGAACTGCCCGTAGGCAATGCTGTCGATGGTGACGGGTGACAGTACCAGATTATTAACATTGATGCGGGCTACCGAGCAGAAGAGCCCGATGCCATTGGTAATGTTGCTGTAAACGGGTTTTTCCATCAGTGCACCTTCCGAGGGGGAGGTGGATTCGATATAGTATTTCATCTCCAGACTGCCACTCACAACCTGAAAATCGATACCCTTGATTTCCCTGACGACCCCGGAAAGCGGCCGAAGGTTCTCCTCCAGCACATGCATAAACCTCGAACCGCTGATGTCGTTGCTCAGGTATTCCTGATCGGATCCCGGACTGGCAAACGTCTGAGGCCAGTCGAGGAATTTCGCCTTCGTTTCTCCGCCTAAAGTTTCGTTGTAATGAACCCGCAGTGCAATCTGATAAACACCTGCATTCGCAACAGGCTCCCACTGACAGGTGTAGTTGGTGCCCGGATACAGGCTTATCTTTCTTTCCTTCAGAGGCATGGGGTCGATAACCGACAGCCTGCCCAGCGAGGAGGTTTCAGCATAGAGCACCTTTTCCTTGCTGCCGAGATAAATGTAAAGACGGTAAATCTGGTTACCCTGAACCTTAATCCTGGCCTTGTAAATGGTATTACGCTTATTGGGGAAGAAACCCGAATCCTTCGGTATGTCGTTGGTCGGATAGAACCGGTAGGTTTCCTGAACTTTCCCGCCCGACCACCGTTCCATGTTAACAACAATCTCGCCGTCGAAGAACATGCTGTCCTGATCGGGAGGGGTCAGCAAGGCAGCATTTTCAAGAAGGTATGTCTTCTGAATGCGCACATACTGAAAGCTGTCGGCAGAGTTGAGTACGCAATAAACTATCGGAACATCCTGATTAGTAGTATTAACGTCGATTTCGGTTGAGCAGGAAGAAAACCATCCCGCGAACAGAACGGCTATAATCAGGCTAAGCAAATTTTTTCTCATTGGCATATGCATATTGAATACCCTAGTGGTAATTTTTCCAACCTCAGCGGCCTCGGGGGAAAAAGGCCGCGTAAAAGTACAATTCATGAACTGATAAACAAATATCGTACCCAATACGGGTGCAATTTTCACATTTTTTAAGACTTCGGAAACAGGCCGGGGTTTAACCAGGAGTTCCGGACAAGGTCTTTTTTTTGTTTTTCTTGCGGTTTTGGGTAATGACGCTTGCGATCGAACCGGCAGCGTAGAGTACCACAAGCGAAAAAATGATGGAGGCCCCGGATGGGATATTCGCGGCATAGGAGAAAACCAGCCCGGCGAAAGAGCCGGCAAAGCCGATGGCTATGGATAGCCACATGATCTTTTTCAGGTTGTTGGAAAAGAGGAGGGCGGTATTTTGCGGAATGGTAAGGAGCGAGAGTACGAGGATGATGCCTGCAACCCGGATATATACTACCGCTGTTAGGGCAACCAACGCGGCCAGGAGGTATTTGAAAAGGCTGACAGGCACACGGCTGGTGCGCGCAAAGTCTTCATCGAACGTGAGATACTGGATCAGGCGGAAAAAGGGTACAAAAAGTGCCAGAACCAGTACGAGCAGGATTCCCATAATCCACAGGTCGGCACGGGAAACGCTCAGGATATTGCCGAACAGGTAGCTCATCAGGTTTGGGGCATACCCGGGCGAAAGGTAGATAAAGATGATGCCGAGGGCCATGCCAAACGACCAGATCATGGCGATTACGGAGTCCTCCCTGATTTTCTGGAACCTGGAAAGGTACTCAACCCCGACGCCCGATACCAGCCCGAAAAGTGCCGCCCCGATAAGCGGATTGATGCCAAGCAGGAAGCCCAGACCCAGGCCGCCGAAGGAGGCATGGGTGATGCCACCTGTGATGAATACCATTCTGCGGGTAACCACATAGGTGCCGATGATGCCGGCTGTTATGCTGCCGAGCAGCGAGGCTGCCAGCGCGTACAGAATGAACTCATATCGGAAGAATTCAGGAATCATAAGGGATGGGAGTGCAGTACCCGGTGCGGAACATGACCGTGCGTGATCAGGTCGATCGGGCAGTTATACGATTCGAGTATCTCTTCGGTGATCTGATTGTTAGGATGGTAATGCAGATTCCGGTTTACGCAGGCAATGGTTTTTACCGATGAAACAATCTGGCCGACATCGTGGCTTACCAGAACAATTGCTGTTTCGCGGCTAAGGATCTCCAAAAGGTTGTAAAGCTCCTGCTCGAACCGGTTGTCAACGTAGGTGACGGGTTCGTCGAGTATGAGCAGATGGGGTTTCGATATCAGCGCCCGGCCAATGAATACGCGCTGCATCTGGCCGCCCGACAGATCGCCGATGCTTCGCCCCGCGAAATCGGACATGCCTACTTTTTCCAGAACCGTCATGGCATCGGCCTTATCTTTTTTACTCACCCGTGCGGTGATGCCCCTGGTTTTCAGCAGACCGCTGAGCACTACCTCAAGAACGGAAATCGGAAATCGGCTGTCAAAAATGTGGGTCTGCGGCAGGTACCCGATGTTGGTCTCCCGGGGAATAATCACCTCGCCCGACCAGGGCGTAATCAGCCCCATTATAATCCGTATAATAGTGGATTTGCCTCCGCCGTTGGGACCGATCATACCTATAAAATCGCCTTCGCCGATTTCAAGGTTAACATGCTCGATCACCGGCTCTGCGCGGTAGCCGAAGGTTACGTCTTTTAGCTCAACCAGTGCCATTTGGCAAAGGTAGGTATAAAAACGTGACACGTGACACGTAACGCGTGACGCGATTACCGTTGGTCCATAGCCGCCATCTTCGCAGCCAGCCCTTCCATCTCGCCAATCCAGTTGGCCGATAGGGGATCGATGGTCACGATCTGAGAACGAGTCTCACGTGCAAGTGTCTGGGCGTTTTCCTGGTCGTATTCGAGTTGGATGAATATGGTGTTGATCCGTGTTTTTTTCGACAGGTCAACCAGCTCCCGGAAATGTGAGGCGGTTGGTTCCTTTCCCGCCAGCTCCATCGAATGCTGCGTTAATCCGTAATCATTGGCAAAGTAGGTGAGGGCAGGGTGAAAAATGAAGAAGTCGCGGTGCTGCAGCTGTACCGTCACCCTGTTTATGAGGGCATCCACACTGTCGAGCCTGGTTCCCAGTTTTGCAAGATTGCCTTCCACCAGGGTCCGGCAGGAAGGGTCGGCCAGAATCAGCGCCTGCGCCATGGTGGAGGCAAATGTGTGTGCACATTTCACCGACATCCAGTAGTGAGGGTCGACCCCACCATGATCATGATGCTCGTGACCGTCTGTTTCCGTTTCAGCATGAAGCTCCCCCGCCTCTCCTTCCTCGCTGATCAGCGGAATGCCGGCCGACAGGTCGCTGATGGCAAGGTTTTTATAGTTCGACTTGAGTTTCGGAAGCCAGACAAGCTCAAATCCGAGCTGCCCGTTGATAAAGAGAACCCGCGAGCTTTCCAGTTCCTGCAGCTGCTTCGGGGAGGGATCGTAATTGTGATGACTGACGCCTGGAGGCACCAGGACGTTTATCCTGAACCGGTCGCCGGCAAGCTGCTCAACAAACCATTGATACGGCATGATGCTGACGGTTACCACAGGCCTGCTGTCGGCAGGCGGACCAGACTTGCACCCGGCAAGAAGCGTCAGCGGCAGAATGAAAAACAAAAGGTATTTATTCATAATTAATTGAATGGCAGGTATTTCTGTACAATCTGTTTATTAGTTTCGTTAACGGAATTGCTTCCTTCCGGGGTGTACATCAATTCGATTCGATCGTGATACACTTCCTGGATTTTATGCCTTACCATCTTCATGGTTGAGTTGATCATGTGATTTTGCTCGGTAAAGGGTTCATCTACAATCTGAAATGTAGAAGGGATCCATTTTTCGGGGAACAGGTTGCGATATTCGGCCGTTTCCTTAAACCGGTAAAAATCCTGCTTGATGGCCTTAACCAGCACTTCGGAGTCGGCGATTTTGTGCTTTTCCGCATATTTTTTCACTTTGGCAGCATTCAGCGTGACAACGGCACTGGTGTATTTGCGCATGTCGTTGTATACCATTACCTGCATGACCAGCTCCGATGAATTCTGAATAGCCTCCTCGATACCTTCCGGTGAGTATTTTTCGCCGTCGCCGGCGATCAGTAAGGCCTTGCCGCGTCCCACCACAATCAGGAACCCGTCGGTGTCGTAATAGCCAAGGTCGCCCGTGTAAAGCCATTCTCCACGCACAGTGCCTGCGGTTGACGAAGGATTCTTGTAATATCCCTTCATCACATTGTTGCCGCGGATGACGATCTCGCCCTGGTCGCCTCGTTTCGCTTCGGTTCCGTCGGGCAGAAGTATCCGGCAATCAACATTAGGGATTACCCTTCCCGAGGAGCCCATTTTGTGAACTTCCGGCGTGTTGGCCGATATGATCGGGGTGGCTTCGCTGAGACCGTAGCCCTGATAAACCGGCACGCCGATTGCATTAAAAAACAGCTGCTGCCGGATGTCAAGGAGAGCGCCCCCGCCAACCAGAAAGCGGATGTTATTGCCGAAGATTTTTCGCACTTTCTTAAATACCAGTGCATCAGCTACTTTATACGGTATGATGTTTGCCAGCACCACCAGGGGACCGGCTTTCCGGTACCCGTCGCGGTGTATCCGGATGCCTGCATTTAAACCGGCAGTGAAAATTGAGTTAACAAAACGGCCCTTAGCAGCCACTCCTTCCTTGATTTTGGCCATGAAGTTTCCGGAAAGTGAAGGCACTGTAAGGATGAAATGCGGATTGCATTCAACGAGGTTTACCGGGATGTTTTTTATGGTTTGCATGCCGCCTCCGCGGGCATCAACAAAATAGAGACTGAGCCCCCGCGTGAGCGCCGCATAAATGCCAACAGTATGCGCAAATGAATGGTCGAGCGGCAAAATGATGTAAAGCCTGTCGCCTTCATTTATGTTGAAATAGGTCATCGCATCGGTACTGTTCGAATAGTAGTTCAGCTGGGTAAGCATGATGCCTTTCGGATCACCTGTCGTGCCTGAGGTATATGATATGGTAACAACATCATCCTCAGCGGTATCCGATTCTGTTTGTTTCAGATACGCCTCCTCGTCGTTTTGATGCTTCCTGCCTTCTTCAACGAGAACGGCGTATTGCACGATATCTTTCGTGGGGTTGATCCCGAATTCCTTGCAGTCCTTTTCAATGGCACCAAGGTCATCATCAATGTAAATAATTGTCCGGGTGAACTTCAGCTGTGTCCAGATGGAAGCCACCTTCTCAAATGTATTGCGCGATACCATGATGGCTTTGGATTCGGAATGGTTAAGCCTGAAAAGCACTTCGTCGGGCATCAGCTTGATCGACAGCGGTACGGTGGTGCCACCGGCAAACAGGATTCCGTATTCCCCTGTCAGCCAACGGTTCCGGCCTTCTGCCAGCATGGCGATTTTGTCGCCCTTTTCGATGCCGAGCCGGTGCAAACCGGCTGCCAGTAGCCTCGATTCGGTCAGCACTTCCGGATAGGTCATGCCAACCCAGCCGCTATCCCCTTTCTGGTTGGTATAGGCAGTGCCGGGATACTTTTCCGCGCTGTTGCGGAGCATGTGAAGAACGGTGCGTTTCATATGGTTAAGCGTTAGGGTTTCAGATGGAAATCGTGACACGCGCCGCGTGATGCGTGACGCGGAAGAATCCGGGGTGATGAGAATCTGTGCAGGAGCGCCCCCCCTCTCCCGCGACCGCAGGGAGCGCGGCCGGGGGTGAGGTCTCGGGGAGCGCGGGAGAGGGGCCGGGGGTGAAGTCGGAATTCTAAACTCGAATCTCATTTTTGTTACTTCAAGTTTTGGTGAATCGTCTCTAAAAGTATGCCGGTCCGGTCGCCAAAGTATTCCCAGAACATGAAGCCTCCCAGCTTGTTGTTCTTGATGTACTTTGCTTTCAGGGTAAGGGATTCCGGGTCGTCATAGGTGATCACCATGGCCGAATCCCTGGAATAGAGATAGGGTGCATTGGCCGGCTTGTCCCAATACCGGGTGAAGGTGTTTTTATTGATGTACGTATCTACCAGTTCGGTGTATACCTTGTACATCCCGGTTGTGGCGCCCTGCTGATAGAGGCCGTTGCCGGTATCCGGCACCCCGCGCCAGAAGCGTCCGTAGAAAGGCACGCCAACCACAATTTTTGAGGCGGGAACCCCGGCCCGGATGTGCCGGTCAACGGCAACTTCGGTACTGATGGGTATCGAACCGGGCAGATCGGTATTCTTCAGGTTGGAATGGTGTCCGCTGATCCGGCTCAGTCCGCTGTAGTAATCATACGACATCACATTGATGAAATCCAGGTATTTCTGCGCCTCGCCAAGTTGTGTCCAACGAAAATACTCATCATCAGCACCGGTGGCAATGGTAAGCAGCCAGTGGCGACCGGTTTTGTCGAGCTCCTCGCGCAATGATTTGAGCATCAGGGTGAAGTTTTCCCGGTCTTCCGGCCTGAATACTTCACCGCCGCCTACCTGACCGGGGTACTCCCAGTCGAGATCGATGCCGTCGAAACCGTACGACTGGATGATCTTAACCGCGCTGGAGGCAAGCTTGCCGCGGCTTTCCGCAGTAAGGGCGGCATCGGAAAAGCCCCCGCAGTTGCCCCATCCGCCAACCGATAGCACTAGTTTCAGATCAGGGTTCACTTTTTTTAACCCGATGAGCGTTTCCACCGCCTGCCGAGTGCGGGTTTCATGTTCCGGGCTCCGGAAGCGGAAAGCGATCTCGCCGTTGATGATCGCCGCAAATGCAAAATTGATGTGGGTAAGTTTGCCCGCTTCGATGGTGGTCAGGTCGTTGCCTCTGGGCATCACATAGGCAACCACCCGGGATGGCCCTGCAGGTTGACCGTTTACCGGTGGGCAAAGAAGTGCCAGTATAACACAAGTTGCTAAAAGAGTGTCGAATACGCGTGGTCTTTGGTTTTGTTTCATTCCCGCCGGTTGGTTTACGCAACGAGCGAATATAATTAAAAACGTAACGAGTGACGCGTGACGCGGAAGAATCGTGACGCGGAAGAATCGTGACGCGTGATGCGTGATGCGGAAGAATCGTAACGCGTGACGCGTGACGCGTGATGCGGAAAAATCGTGATATCGAAAAACTATGCAGGAGCGCCCCCCTCTCCCGCGACCGCAGGGAGCGCGGGAGA
>CAYWHP010000016.1:0-36697 GCA_964457845.1 uncultured Porphyromonadaceae bacterium
ACTCAAGACCATACTGCCATTGAGCGCTGGCCGTCCAATAAAGAGCGTTTGATCCTTTAAGAACAAACCTTCCGTCGCTGAGACGGAAACCTGCCGGCAATCCGTTAAAACCGGAGGCATTGGTGCCACCTTCATTAACCGGACCCCAGAAGGAGGTTCCGGATGATTTCATTTTCCCTCCGGCAACTACCAACCCGCCAAGCCCTGAAATAAGCTCATCCCACTCTGCATTGCTCGGGATATGCCATCCATCCGGACAAGCACCCTGAACCCCGCTCGGTGAACCATTCGAAGGCAAAGATCCTCTCGTCATGGCATCCCAGGTATAAAGGAGACCATAGGAAGCCTTGTTGGCGGTATCATTATCGTAAGCAAACCAATAGCTGTCAGAACCACGGCTGTCGAGAGCTCCCTGGCCTGAACCATCGGCGATCGGTGTGCCATCGGCATAACGGGTTGTACGCAGGTTCGACCCCATCCAGGTTTGATTACCAATCCGGCTGGCGATGTATATATTGCCATCAATATCCCTCACGTACTCAATCGGAGGGCTAAGCTTCACCGACTTCGTGAACGGAGTGGTTGTGCCTGCCTTCTTAACCCGTATCCTGTAAAAATAATCAGTACCGAAAGTCACAGAAGCATCAACAAAAGAGGTGGATTCAGCCGGAAGTTCAGCCAGTGGTTCGAACCCGGACTCGGTGCCGACAGAACGCTCCAGTTCGAAGCCCGACTCATTCGTAGAGTTGTCTTCCCAGGTTATTGTAATGAATGTCTGCGTGGCGTCATATCTTGCTGAGAGTGCGGTAGGTGCATCCGAACCATCCTCGTATACCAGGGAAATTGGTTCCTTCTGGCATCCGATGGTAATCATCAGGAGGCCGGTCAGGATCGCTAAAATATGTACTCTTTGTGTTGACATTTTCCCGGAACTGATCGTTTTGTTTGTCAGTTACGGGAGGATTGGATCAAATAACGTTCCAATCAATAAAAGCCTATGCTAATCGCTTGATTTTTAAGTTTTTGCGATTATTAAAATGATTAACAACTTTCCGCAATTTGGAATTTCCCTTTATGATTTGGAAGCAGAATAGCGATCGGGCGTCTAATTGTAGGAGAATGTTACCTGATAGGAACCGGTATAACAGCCACCGGGAGTTTCATCGGCAGCTCCGACTTTAAGCGTTGCACCAACTCTAACGGTTTGTGTGCCACCGGCAAACTGACAGGAATCAGAACCCCGGCCCGAACAGGCTGCCCAATCGGTCACAGTAAGTGTACCCGTTCCGCTCAAACTGGTCAGCGTTGTCGGAATTTGTGGCAGGACTACAGAAAAAGCGGCACCATCAGCGCCACTGATGGAAAATGTTGCCGGATTAATTTCGCTGCCTGAGGGTAGAACGGATGAAGTTGTCATTGAATTACCACTTGCGGGGCTGATCACAATAGAACCACGCTGGTCTCCGGCCGTGAACCTTCCGAAACTCATTGGATTGGATTCCCCTGCTGTTATCGCATCGATGACTTCTGCAGTGATATGGCCGGTAGCAGAAACCTGGGCCATCGTGTCAACGGACAAAACGAGGAAAAGGAAGGCTATTGCGGCTCCGAATGATATGACTTTTCCTGTGAACATTTTTTCTCTTTCGCTACGTATCTGATCCTAAATTTAGGTTACTGAAATCCATCGAGCCTGAATCATGCTCGCGACCATTAAAAATGTTTGACGAATGAGATGATTACTGTGACGAATGTCGATGCGGTAAAAAACAGGCTTTGACGAATGATTCAAAACGCAACTCGGTTGCCCGGTCGATACTATTGCTTCGCCCGGAACTTTTGAGCGGAATATCAAAATTGAGCTATATTGGCACCGCTAACCTAAATTCAGCCTATATGAGCACTACCCCGAGGGTCATCAACGGTTTGGCCGAGTTCGAGAAACTGGTCGGCCAGGAAATCGGTCTTTCAGGATACCTGACAATCACTCAGGAGCAGATCAACAAGTTTGCGGATGCGACGCTGGATCACCAGTGGATACATATCGATACCGAAAGGGTCAAATCGGATTCTCCATTCGGCACCACGATAGCACACGGGTATCTGACGGTATCACTTCTGCCCTATTTCTGGGCTCAGATAGCAGATGTGAAGAATGTTAAAATGATGGTGAATTACGGCATTGATGAGTTCAAATTCAACCAGCCGGTGAAAGTAAACGACCAGGTACGAATACGAGTCTTTCTGGATTCCCTAACAAATCTGAGGGGCATAATCCGCACCCGCATGAAAGTCACCATGGAAATCCTCGACAATCCCAAACCCGCATACGTGGGGTTTATCGTTTTCCTTTATCACTTTAACGACTGATTTTACTCAGCAGGCTGGCTGCACCGGTTTTCTCCCATACAACCGGGCTTTCCGACCTGAGTGCCTTCAGCTCTGCTATGCATGCGTCGCGGTTGTTTGTCCGTAACTGACTCAGTGCGAGGAACCACCGGGCCTCTG
The DNA here is from genome assembly GCA_964457845.1 of uncultured Porphyromonadaceae bacterium. Lineage (GTDB taxonomy): Bacteria > Bacteroidota > Bacteroidia > Bacteroidales > UBA12481 > UBA12481. The sequence continues at coordinate 2,509 of CAYWHP010000016.1, forward strand.
GCTGGTGTGCTCCGCCGCTTTGGATAACCTGTGTAAAAAGACCGGCTGCTTCAGAAAAGCTGCCTTCCTCCAGCAAGTCGATGCCTTCATAAAAGGTGACGCCTTCCAATGAGAGGGAATCCATGTTTCCTGAAACCGGCGTGTACCTGTTTATAAAACGATCATAAAGGGCCACGGGATCGGGTTTGAAAAGCAAGGGGTAAATCACAGTAAAAAGAATGATCAGGAGAACCGGTGCTGCAATCAGCGACCATTTCCTGAATCGGCGGTTATGGCTTTTTTCACCCTCCTCATCCATCAGATCCGATACCCGGATAATCTCGGCCACAAGCGATTCATTGGCATCAAACACCTGTAAAACATCCTGCTGGCGGGCGGAGGGATCGATCTCCTTTACCAGCAGCGCCTTATCAAGCCAAAAAAGCTCCGGCGAGGAATACTCCATGGATTCAATTATGAGTGCCGGATCGATATCCCTGCTCAGGTACCTTAACAGCCGTTGCTGTGCGGCGGGGAGCCTGCGGATTTGCCGGTTAAGTTGCCTGAGCCGGTCATCCTCCACTGCCAGGTCGAAAACATCCTCCGGTACGCCATGAACATCCAGCTCGCTGCCGTCCGTCAGCGGATGGCCGGAAAGCCAGTGCCGGATGGCCCTGATCAGAAGTGTATCATCCGCATTCATCGTATCGGAACAACTATCGGGTTAAAGAACCGGAGCAAATTGAAGGAGAACATTCTGGTGGAACTCCCCCACAAGCTTTTCATGAAACACAGGATAAAGCTCCTTGTCGCGAAATGCCGAGCGGCTCCTGAAATGGGTGAGATGGCTGATCTTTGTCGATCCGTCGGGCAGTTCTTCAAAATGAATATCCTGCGTTCCGTTGGTCACCCCTTGTTCGAGATAGCAAAACGAAATGGTCCGGGTTGCCGGATCAAGACCGGTTATCTCGAATGCAACACCAAGGTTTTTTAAGCCTTTCAGCAGTTTCAGGTTTACATAAATAATACTGCCCACCCCTATGGGATCATCGGCATTTTCCGGATAAATAAAGCGGTTTGCCGGCCGCGAATAGAGAAAACCGAACTTCACCATCTTCCCGTTCCATGCCTTTTTCGGACTTAAACTCGTATACCGGTTCCACACCTCGGAAATATTCGCATTAACCGTAAAAGTCTTTAAATTGGTTTGATAGGTCAGCGAATCCGCCGGATGGTAACAGGATGTATTAATATTCTGATAATCACTTGCTTTACGCACATTCTCCGACTTGAGCAGTTGCCTTATTGATCGCATCCGGATCTTGCCCATATCCACCGCCTCATCGTGCTGTTGCGCTGACAACCCGGCTGGCAGGAACCATAAACCCACAAAGCAAAGGGCAAGAAAATTATTTCGCATCAGCAGCCGTGTTTAATCGGTGCTAATGTATTAATTATTGATTGATCTGTGTCTGAAATCCAGGATGGTGCGCTTTACCCTTTCATGAATCTCCTCCGGTGAAGGGTTGAGCTCTTCCGTGGTGAAGGTCCCCTGATCGGGATCAATCCGCTCAAAAACCATAAGGTAAAGATTGAAGATAATAAGCAGACTCAGGTGATATCGGGGTTCAAGCAGCGGGCTGATCCGATCAAGCACCTTCCAGGTTTCCTCTTTACAGGATTCGGCAAGGCGGCAGTATTCGTGCATCAGCGTGCGAAACCCTTCGGTAGGCGGCGCACCCTCGGCAATTTTCCTCATGCTGTCCCTGCTAAGGCCGCAGGCGGCAATCCGGTCATCGGCAAAGTAGCTGAGGTTGCTTAGCTGGTCCTTTCGGAAATCCCGCATGATATGCACCAGGTAACTAAACCGTGCACAAGGGGTTGCTGCTTCGCGCACATCAAATGCAGGTTCTTGCCATGCACCATCTTTGTACGTGATTCCGCAGAGGTGTACAAAGATGGACGATGGTGCCACCGAGGCTCCCTCGGAATAGTCGAAGAAGGCATCCACACTGGGAAACCCGTCATGGTGGATATCATACACCATCGACCGGGCGAAGTTCTCAATTGGCCAAACCGGAATCCGGAAATCGCGAATCGTTCGGATCAGCTCACTGCCGATCAGCCCTCCGGTTCGTTTCGACCGGATCCTGCCGAGCCAGCGTTCCACCTGCCCGGTAAACCGCTCCCGGTCCTCTTCCCTGATCCTTGTGTGGGTTGCTTTATAATCATCAATCATGTCATCAATTTCGCGCATAAACCTGTAACAGACTTTCGCCGCGTGATAGCGCTCCTCGTCCCAGAAACCCGCTGCCACAAGTATATTGGGATGGTGGGTGATGCGGTCTACAGGGATCCTGTCAAGGATGTCGAGATATTGTTGAATGCTGGGATTCATAGTCAAATAGGCCTTTTAAACGGAATGGTCATTCAGGATGCGTTCGGTTGTAAGCTTTGACGAAAGAAGCACCAGCGGGATTCCGTTTCCCGGGTGGGTACTTCCGCCGGTAAAATAAAGATTTCCGTATTTTTTGTGCCTGTTGTGCGGCCGGAAATAGCCCATCTGCATAATATTGTGGCCAAGGCTGCCGAATGTGGCACCTCGGTTAACATGAAACATGCTCTCCCAGGTTCCGGGAAGGTAACAAATCTCGAACTTGATATGATCCTCGAGGTTTTCCCAGCCGAGCTGGCTGAGCCGTCGGATGACACCACGGCGTGCCATCGCCCGGATCTCCTGCCAGTCCTGGTTTTTCGACTCATCCATATGTCCAACGGGGATCACGACCGAAAGCGAATCCTGCCCCTCCGGGGCTGCAGAAGGATCGGTCCGCACCGGGGAGTGCACATAGAAGCAGAACTCCTCCGACAGTGATTTCTCCTTGAAGATTGTATCGAGGCACTCTTTGTAGTTGTCGGCGAGGAATACGTTGTGCTGCGCCAGACCGGGATACACCTTATCGACTCCCCAGTGCAACACAATGGCGGAACAGGCATGTCTGAGCCTTCCGATCCGGGCGGCCCTGCGACTGTCGGGAAGCAATTCCCGGTAAACGTAGGGCAGGTCGGCATTGGCCACGATGATGTCGGCGTATATGGCGGACCCGTCTTCGAAACGGAGGCCTGTTGCTCTTTTCCCGTCGGTGAGTATCTTTTCAACAGGCTTGTTGCAAACGAACTCAACACCAAGAGAAACCGCATGTTCAACCAGGGCTTCAAGTATCCGGTTCATGCCGCCCTTCGGAAACATCGATCCCTCGAGCAGTTCAGCGGCCGGCAGCATGGAAAAGAGCGCCGGAGCCTCGTAGGGGGTCTGCCCGACATAGATATTCTGAAACGTGAAAGCCATCTGAAGGTGCGGATGGCGGAAAAACCGCTTAACGTATGTCTGGTGGCGAATGTATGTCTTCAGCCGAATCAGGAGCAAAACGTTACCGGGATGTATAAAATCAAACCAGTGCAGGAAATTACGCCCGAGGAGCTTCTTCAACCCAAGCTGAAGGAATCCGTATCCGCTTTCCAGGTACGACAGCATTTTCGGGTAGCTGCCGGGTTCGATAGCCTCCAGCTGCGATTCCATCTTCCGCTTATCCGTTGTAAAGTCTAAAACCGTACCATCATCAAAAAACAGGTTATAGAGGGTTGTCATCGGCAGGAACTCGATCATTTCTTCGAGGTTGAGCCCCATCGATCTGAATGTCTCTTTATATACTTCAGGCATGAGAAAAATGGTCGCACCTAGGTCGAACCGATGCCCGTCGCGAACCGTCTGGCTTACACGGCCGCCCGGTGCGCCGTTCTTTTCATAAACCGTTACGCGAAATCCATTGTTCGCCAGCCTGATGGCTGCCGAAACGCCACCGATCCCTGCGCCAATAATTGCTACTGATCCGGGTTTTGCCATAAGAGGGTAAAATTGATAAAATGATTCACGAAAAAGCGTGAACCCGACAACAAAGTTGACCATCAGGAGGGAAAATCCAAAGTAATTACCGGTAAACGGATGCAAAAAAGCGGTAAACGGTTTTTTACCTATTTTAGTGGACTTTGTTTCACCAATACCTATTCACCATGTCGAAATTTCTCGTGTTTGCATTAACCTCGCTGCTGATTGCCGGCAACCTTAATGCGCAGGCCACCCGCTGGAGGGGCCCTGAAGGCAATGGCATATACCCCGATAAGAACCTGCTGAAAGAGTGGCCGGCTGAAGGTCCGAATATGAACTGGCATTTCGATGAGCTTGGCAAGGGCTTTTCATCGCCCGTGATATCCGGCGGCAAAATCTACGTAACCGGAACCATCGACGACCAGGGATACATCTATGTATTGTCGATGGATGGTAAACTGATCACGAAATGGGGTTACGGCAAAGAGTTCACCGAAAGCTACCCGGGTGCACGTTCCACGGCGACAATCTCCGGCGACCTGCTCTATATGGAAACAGGACTTGGCAACCTGTTCTGTATGAGCACTAAAGACGGATCCATAAAATGGAAAAAAGATTTTCTTACAGAAACAGATGGTCAGAATATAACCTGGGGATTCACCGAAACTGTACTCGTTGACGGCGATGTTCTCTATTGCACACCCGGTGGCCCAACACAGAACGTTATGGCGCTGAACCGCCTGACCGGGCAGACCATCTGGAACAGCGCCGGAAAGGGCGACCTGTCGGCTTACTGCTCACCGTTGATCGTAAACCTTCCGTCCCGAAAGTTGCTGGTTACGATGACCGCAAACAACATTATCGGGCTCGACGCTGCAAACGGCAAACTTCTATGGTCATATCCCCAGACCAATGAATATTCAGTGCATCCCAACACCCCCATTTACGCCGACGGAGGACTCATTTGCTTCAGCGGTTACGGACAGGGTGGCCCCAAGCTGAAACTTAGCCCCGACGGCAGCTCCGTTACCCTCGACTGGTTTGCCAAAACCTTCGACAGCCGGATGGGCGGGGCCGTTTATGTCGACGGTTATGTGTACGGCTCGGGCGATAGCGCCGGCAAGGAGTGGCAGTGCCTCGACTGGAAAACGGGTGAGAAAAAATATTCATCCACGGAGGTTGCCAAGGGGGTCATAATCTATGCCGACGGAATGCTGTACGGCTATTCCCAGAAGGGCGAGCTTTTCATGGCAAAAGCCACCCCGGCAGAATTCAAACTCGCGGGCAAGGTTAGCGTAAAGCTGGGTTCCGAACAACATTGGGCACACCCCGTTATCGATAACGGTGTATTATATGTGCGGCACGGCAGTGCGCTGATGGCATACAGTATAAAAGCCGGTAACTGATTTGAAGCGCCGTTACCGCAATATTATTTTGACAGGGGCAGCCATACTGATGGCTGCCTCCTTTATCTGGTGGCTCTCCGGCGACCCCACGGGCGATTTCAAAAAGAGTGTTCCCGGCGCCGACAACCGGCCGCCGAGGGCCGATTCCCTCAACGAGCAGGTTCGGATAGGTGAGTATTTCTTTGCCGCCGGTGGAACCCTTACCGGAGGCACCGAAATCTGGCCCCGTTTCCGAGGAGCTGAATCCGACAACATCAGCAAATCGAAAATCCCGCTTATCGAGGGTACTGCCGGGTTGGAGTTGCGCATACTCTGGTGGGTTAACCTCGGGGAGGGGCACGCGGGAGCAGCCATATACAAAGGAGCCGTTTATGTGCTCGATTACGACGAGCTCAAGCGGAGCGACATCCTGCGCTGCTTCAACCTCAACGACGGCAAGGAGGTGTGGCAGCGGGGCTATCGCGTTAATATCAAGCGTAATCACGGAATGTCGCGCACCGTCCCCGCTGTGGATGAAAAAAATGTCGTCACCATTGGTCCGCGGGCCCATGTGATGTGCATCGACCGGCTTACCGGCAACCTTAAGTGGGGCATCGATGTGGAGAAGGACTACAAAACCGAGATACCCTTCTGGTATACGGGCCAGTGCCCGCTTATGGAGAACGGGCTTGTGATCATTGCCACAGGAGGCAAAGCCCTGATGATCGCTGTTGATGCAGAAACCGGGCAAAAGGTTTGGGAAACACCAAACCCAAAAAGCTGGAAAATGTCGCACTCATCCGTTATGCCGATGGAGTTCGGCGGGCGCCGCATGTATGTTTATAGCGCCATTGGCGGAATATGCGGCATAGCAGCCGACGGCCCCGATGCCGGGACAGTGCTCTGGAGTTCAGGTGCATGGAACAAATCGGTAGTGGCGCCCTCTCCGGTGTGCATGCCCGACGGCCGGATTTTCCTCACCGCAGGCTATGGCGCAGGAAGCATGGTGTTGCAATTGTCGCAATCCGGCGGCACCTTTACAGTCGCTGTAACTGACCAGTATCTGCCCTCGGAAGGGCTGGCCAGTGAACAGCAGACTCCCCTCTGGTTCGATGGCCACCTCATCGGCATTGCACCGAAAGATGCCGGGGAATTCCGCAACCAGCTGATCTGCGTGGCACCTTCGAATTGCCGCGTGCCGGTATGGTCGAGCGGCTCGGAAAACAGATTCGGACTCGGCCCTTACATGATTGCTGACAATAAATTGTTTATTTTGAACGACGATGGCACGCTTACCATTGTCAGGCCCGATGTCAGGAAGTTCATCAAGGTCGACCAGGTGAAGCTGTTCGATGGCCAGGATGCCTGGGCGCCGCTGGCTGTGGCCGACGGGTACATGGTGCTGAGGGATTCAAAAAAGATGGTCTGTCTTAAACTTACGGCCAATCAGGGAACGCAATGAACAGGAAACTCATAGTTGCCGGAATTTTGATCCTGGCGGTCCTCATCGCCGGGCTTGTCATCATCGATTCGCACCGTTCGCGACCCGGCTACAGGCCCGAAAACCCCTATGAGTACTCGGTCAGCCAGTTCGCCGGGGTCGACACTTCCATGGTCCGCTGGGAGGAAACCATCAATTTCACATTCGGCGATCTCGACCTTCGCGGAATCGCTTTCGCCAATAACCGCATCTACCTTGTGGAAGACAACTTCCTGGTAGTCACCACACCGGAAGGTGAGAAACTGGTCAAAACGGAACTGCCGGAATCCCCGCGTTGTGTAACAGCTTTTAATTCTGATATTTATATTGGGTATACGAATCACATCGTCAATTATAACGAAAATGGCCAGCTGCTAAAAAGCTGGCCCTCCCTCAACGACAGCTCGCTCATCACAAGCCTGGCTGTCAACGGTGATTTTCTGTTCGCTGCTGATGCCGGCAACCGTCGGGTGCTTCGCTATACAAGGGATGGCGCACTGGCAGGAAGCTTCACCGGAAAGCGCGACAGTGCCGACCTGCATGGCTTCATCATCCCGAGTCCCTATTTCGAAATCGCGATAAATTCATTCGGTGAACTTTGGGTGGTTAACCCCGGCATGCATGCTTTGGAGAACTACACCTTCGATGGTGAACTCCGGGGCTTCTGGGAACGCACGGCGATGACCCTCGACGGGTTCTCGGGCTGCTGCAATCCGGCACAGATGGCGGTTCTGCCCGACGGATCCTTTGTAACAGCCGAAAAGGGGCTCGTCAGGATAAAAATCCATAAAGCTTCGGGAGAACTTCTCGAGGTTGTTGCTCCGCCCGCCGCCTTCGAAGGCGGGACTCAGGCCCCCGATCTGGCTGTAAGCCCGTCGGGTGCCATTTACGCGCTGGATTATGAGCGCAGGATGATCAGGTGCTTTCAACGAAAAAAGTAAACATGGACCGCAAAAAATTCATCAATAATTCAGGCCGTCTTGTCCTTCTCGGCGGACTGGCGTACGTAACCGGATCTATCATCTTTCAACGGAAGGTGTCAGCATCCGGCAAATACGTCTGGCAGATCGATCCGTTCAAATGCACGCAGTGCGGCCGTTGTGCCACCGAGTGCGTGCGCGACCTCTCGGCCGTGAAGTGTGTGCATGCCTACCAGCTTTGCGGATACTGCGACCTGTGCGGAGGCTATTTCAAGCCGAACACGCACAAACTCAACACCGGCGCCGAGAGCCAGCTTTGCCCCACGGGCGCCCTGAAACGTAAATACATCGAGGAACCTTTCTTTGAATACACCATCGAGGAGGACCTTTGCAACGGCTGCGGGAAGTGCGTCAAGGGGTGCGGTTCTTTCGGAAACGGATCACTTCACCTGCAGATCCGCCACAACGAGTGCCAGAACTGCAACGAATGCTCAATAGCAAGGATGTGCCCTTCGAACGCCATCAGCAGGGTACCGGTAGAGGCAGCCTACCTCATCAAGGGTGATTTCAAGGAGGCATCAGGCACCACTCCAAAATAATGAAATGGCTTAAGATCATACTGTTCCTGCTGCCGGTACTTCTGGCGGCTCCCGCATTGCAGGCCCAGCAGCGATTCCCGAAACCGGAATTTCACAACAATTATACCCAGCCCACGCCCACCATGCCGGAACCAAGGGGTGTCGGCATGGAGTTCGTCGACATACTGGTGCTAATTGTGGTCCTTAGCCTTACCACATGGTTTGCTATCCGGAAACGATCACGCAACGGGATCCTGTACCTGACGGTTTTTTCGGCCATCTATTTCGGTTTTTACCGCGACGGGTGCATCTGCTCGGTCGGATCAATCCAAAATGTGGCACTCGCGCTGGCGGATCCCAAATATGTCATTTCCCTGTACGCCCTGCTCTTCTTCCTGATCCCGCTCATCTTCGCACTCTTTTTCGGGAGGGTATTCTGCGGCGCGGCATGTCCGCTCGGGGCCATCCAGGACCTGCTGATATACAAACCGATAACCATACCTGCCTGGCTTCGGAAAACGCTTGGGTTCATCCCCTGGCTCTATCTGGGGCTTGCGGTACTCTACGCAGCCACCGGCACCGAGTTCATTATCTGCCGGTACGACCCCTTCATCGGCATCTATCGCATGAACGGTCCGCACCTGATGATCTATCTTGGCATCGCCTTCCTGCTCATCGGGTTGTTCGTAGCCAGGCCCTATTGCCGGTTCTTCTGCCCCTATGGGGCCATTCTGGGGATATTCTCAAAATTCAGCCGCAGGCACCTTTCCATTTATCCGACCAAATGCATCCAGTGCAAGCTCTGCACCACCTCATGCCCGTTTGAGGCCATCGATTTTCCCGATGAGGAGCAGCAGAAGGCCGATGCCCGCTCAAACACACGGAAGTTCATCATTTACATGGCCCTCATCCCGGTATTGATGGGTGCAGGCGCATTCATCGGATCCAAATCCCATGTGTTCCTGTCGAAGGCACATCCCGATGTTTATCTCGCCGAACTGCTCATCGCGCATCCCGAACTGAAAGCCGACAAAAACAACATTGACATACAGACATTCCTCGCATCGGGCAAGTCGCTCGAAACATTGGCGGATGACGCGAGGGTTATACGAAACAAGTTCCATACAGGCAGCATCGCGCTGGGAGCCTTTTTGGGCCTGGTTATTGCACTGATGGCCATGGGCCAGGTTACCTTCCGGCGGCGGACGGAGTACCAGGCAAACAAGAGCAACTGTTACAGTTGTGCGAGGTGCCTGGATTACTGCCCTGTTGAGTGAAGAAAGACAGAAGACAGGAGACAGAAGGCAGGAGACAGAAGACAGGAGACAGAAGACGATGAGACGGGAAGACGATAAGATGGGAAGATGGGAACAGGGGGTGAAAAACAACCTCCGTGTTTCTCCGTGTTCTCCGTTTCTCCGTGGTTAATTATAAACTCACCAATCGAGACCCATGCACAGCAATCAGGACAACATAAAACTATTCGGCAACCTGGTAACCATTTCGGGCATTTTCTGCCTGGCCGTGGCGCTTTTGCTGCTGGTAAATTTCTGGCACATGAGCCAGACCAAGCCGCTTGAAACCGAGGCGCTCAAGTCGCTCGTCCAGCAATTTCAGGCCGATCCGGAGAGTGAGTCCCTGAAGAAGGAGATCCGCAGCCTCGATCTGCTCGCCCGGAAGGCGTATTTCACCAGCCGCTGGCAGATTCGCACCGGCGGGCTCCTGCTGCTCTTCGGCGCAATCGCCTTTGCATCTTTCCTTCGGATTTACCACACCTTAAAAGCCCGCATAATGGAACCACTCATCGAAGGCCCCGCCTCATCAGTCACCCGCCTGCTGTCGCAACGGTGGATCCTCATCACCGGCGGGCTGCTGCTTGCCTCGGCGCTGACAGCCTCCCTGCTCACCGACGATTACCTTAAGGTGTACGAGGAGACCGGTCAGGTTGTACAGCCCCCGGTTTCGGAACCTGTAAAGGTGACAATAGTTGAAGCAGACAGCGATGAAGACGTGAGACAGAAGACAGAAGACATCAGACAGGAGACGGAGGGCACAGAGGCGGCAGCTGACAAAAGCGTTGTCATCCCGGCGCAAGCCGGGACCCCTTCCCTTACCGCGCAATCCGGTGAGGGGACGGCAGCCCTTTCGCAGGAAGCTGGCAGCAGCGTTGTCATCCCCACGAAAGTGGGGACCGCTACCCCTGTCCCGCAAGCTGGCTCGGGAACTGCTTCACTAACCTCACGGCCTGCCGGCGAATTTTTCCGTAACCATCCTTCCTTCCGCGGCCCGCTGGGGCAGGGTGTTGCCTATCACACCGGCATTCCGGTCGACTGGGACGGTCCGACGGGAAGGAACGTGAAATGGAAGGTTGCCCTGGAGAAAAAAGGGTATAACTCTCCGGTAATCTGGGGTGATAAACTCTTTGTTGCCGGAGCCGACAACACCTCGCGCGTGCTTTACTGTTTTGCCCGAACCGATGGCAAACTTTTGTGGCAGCATGAAGCGAAGGAAATTCCGGGTTCGCCCGCAGCTCCGCCGAAGGTAACCGCTGATACCGGACTCTCGGCTCCGAGTGTTGCCACCGACGGTAAACATGTTTACGTAATTTTCGGCACCGGAGATATTGTAGCCACCGATCTGGCCGGCACACGAATCTGGGCAAAGAACCTGGGCGTACCCGACAATCATTACGGGCACTCCTCTTCCCTTATCGCCTACCGCGATAAGGTAATCATCCAGTTCGACACCAACAAGGGCGGACGCCTGCTGGCACTTAACACATTGTCGGGAGCCACGGTCTGGGACACGCCGCGCAAGTCGAAAATCTCCTGGGCATCACCCATGCTGGCGGAAATCGACGGAAAGCTGCAGATCATCACCACCACATCGCCAACAGTTGCCGGATTCGACTTTGAAACGGGGACCCAGTTATGGGCCGTTGATTGCCTTTCCGGTGAAGTGGGTCCATCGGCAGCCTATGCCGACGGGCTCGTTTACGCCGCCAATGAATATGCCACACTGGTAGCCATCAAGCCCGGACCCGCGCCAACGATAGTATGGCAATCCGACGAATACCTGCCCGAGGCATCGAGCCCGGCTGTCAGTGAGGGACTGCTGTTCATCGCAACAAGTTACGGCATGTTTGTCTGCATCGATGCCAAAACCGGGGCCAAGCAGTGGGAAAAGGAATTCGGCCAGGGCTTTTACGGATCCCCGATGATTGCCGACGGCAAGGTATATGTTATAGACCGCGGCGGAGCGATGCACATCTTTAAGGTAAGCCGGACCCTGACCAGCCTGGGAGATCCTGTTCTCGGGGAAAAATCGGTTGTTACCCCCGCCTTTGCCGATGGATCCATTTACCTGAGGGGAGAGAAATCGCTGTTTTGCATTTCTGAAAAGTGACGGACACCGCAAACGACATACGGCAGATTCTGACGCGAACCGGCACCGGCCGCGAGGCAGTGATCCCGATCCTTCAGGCGGTTCAGCATCAGTGGAATTACCTGCCTGAAGATGTTTTACGCGAAATCTGCGCTCAAACCGATATCACACCCGACCAGATTATCGGGGTGGCCAGCTTCTACTCCCAGTTCCGGCTGAAGCCTGTGGGCAGGCACATGATAAAGGTATGTGTCGGCACCGCATGCCATGTTAAAGGCGCCACCCTTATCTACGACTCACTCCGTCGTGAACTTAAGCTTACCGGAGAGGAAGACACCGATACGGAGGGCAAATACACCATCGAGAAGGTGAGCTGCCTGGGCTGCTGCACACTGGCTCCGGTAGTTCAGATTGACGGAATAACGTACGGTCATGTTGCTCCCGATCAGGCCTCCACCATCCTGAAAAACTTTGAAACACACCGGAACGCCAAACCCGGCGGGTCGTTCCGCACCGGCGAAGGCCATAAAATTGAAGGGGAGATACGTATCGGACTCGGCTCCTGCTGTGTAGCCAGTGGCAGCGAAGCCATCCGTGAAGCCGTTGAGGAGACGGTTTCCGACAACGGCCTGCACGTGAAGCTGAAATCGGTGGGCTGTGTGGGCATGTGCCATCAGGTTCCGTTGATGGAGATCGTCCCCACGCTGGGGGAACCGGTTTTATACACCCATGTTGACCCCCGCGATGTGAAAGGACTCATTGAGAAGCACTTCAACCCGCCAACACTGATAAAAAGGCTCCGTGTAAAGGCCCTTAACCTGATCGAATCCATACAGGATGACAGCAGCTGGGAGTCGATCGAACGCTACTCCTCCCCCATGCGGGAGAAGCACATCTCCTCCTTTCTCGGCCGGCAGGTGCCAATGGCTACCGAAAGCAGGGGAATGGTGAACCCCCTCGACATCGACGAATACAAGGTCCACATGGGCTTTGTGGCGCTGAAGAAGGTTCTTGGGGGCATGACACCCGAAAAGGTAATCGATGAGATCATTGCCAGCGGAGTCAGAGGCCGCGGTGGCGGAGGGTTCCCGTCGGGTAAAAAATGGGAGATGGTTGCGGCACAGCAAGCCCCCGTAAAATACGTGATATGCAACGGCGACGAAGGCGACCCCGGGGCCTTTATGGACCGGATGCTGCTGGAATCCTATCCTTACCGGGTGATCGAGGGCATGCTCATTGCCGCGTACGCCACGGGTGCATCGGAAGGGTACTTCTATATCCGGGCGGAATATCCGCTTGCGGTGAGCCGTATCCGGCAGGCGCTCGACAGCTGCCGTGAAAAGGGATTCATCGGAAAAAACATTCTTGGCAGCAATTTCTCTTTCGACATCCATCTTTACGAAGGTGCCGGTGCTTTCGTTTGCGGCGAAGAAACCGCATTGATCGCTTCCATCGAAGGGAAGCGGGGATTTCCACAATTGCGTCCACCCTACCCGGCCGAGGCCGGCTTGTGGGGTGCACCCACCCTGGTAAATAACACCGAAACACTCGCGCTGGTCTCCTGGATTATCCGGCACGGAGCCGGGGCATTTAACCAACAGGGAACGGAGGGCAGCAAAGGCACCAAGGTATTCGCACTTGCCGGCAAGATCAGCCGGGGCGGGTTGATCGAGGTTCCGATGGGCATTACCATCCGGGAAATTGTGGAGGAAATCGGCGGAGGCACGCCTAATAATTTGAAATTTAAGGCTATACAGATAGGCGGACCATCGGGCGGATGCATACCGGCATCGCTGGCCGATACGCCCATCGATTTTGAATCCATGTCGGCACTCGGTGCCATGATGGGATCCGGCGGCCTGGTGGTGCTCGATGAAACCGACTGCATGGTCGACATGGCGCGCTACTTCCTGTCGTTTACCCAAAAGGAGTCGTGCGGCAAATGCACCTTCTGCCGGATCGGCACCCGCAGGATGCTCGACATCCTCGACCGGCTCTGCACCGGAAAAGGCAAGCCGGGCGACCTGGCCGAACTCGAAAACCTCGCCGGATGGACCAAAAAAGGGAGCCTGTGCGGACTGGGGCAGACGGCACCGAACCCGGTGCTCACCACCCTGCGCTATTTCCGCGGGGAGTATGAGGCGCACCTGGCCGGACACTGCCCCACAGGCAAATGTGTCGACCTCATCAAATACACGATTAATGACAAATGCATCGGATGTACACTTTGCGCGCAGAAATGCCCCACCGAGGCCATTGATTTCAGGCCCCACGAGCAGCACGAAGTGATACAGGAGAAATGCATCAAATGCGACACCTGCCGGCTGGTTTGTCCGGTGGATGCAGTAATCAAGGCGTAATCAAATGATTGAATTCACTATAGACGGACAGGCGGTCAGCGCTGCGGAGGGTACCACCCTGATGGATGCGGCACGCGGGATCGGCATAACCATACCCGCGATGTGCCACAACGGCGACCTGCCACATTTCACCTCGTGCATGATCTGTGTGGTGAAGGAAGAGGCGAGCGGCAAGCTGCTTAGCTCCTGCTCGGTGAAGGCAAGGCCAGGGATGCGCATCACCACCATGAGCGATGAGATCCGGGAGGCCCGGAAAACGGCCCTCGACCTGCTCCTCAGCGACCACACCGGTGACTGTGAGGCGCCGTGCACGATGAGCTGCCCCGCGCACATGGACATACCCCTGATGAACCACTTGCTGGCCGAAGGAAAATTTGATGAAGCGTATAATGTTGTCATACAAGATATTGCTCTTCCATCAATATTAGGAAGGATCTGTCCGGCGCCATGTGAAGGGGCATGCCGAAGGAAATCGGTTGACGAGGCGGTGGCGATTTGCATGCTCAAGAGATATACGGGGGATGAAGTGTTGAAGGATGAGGAGGGTAGAAGTCAGAGATTCGAATTGAGAATTCTGAATTCTGAAATTACAGATTCAAGTATCCCTAAGCAGGAAGTTCCGCGTCACGCTTCACGCGTCACGCGTCACGATTCCTCCGCTTCACGCGTCACGCGTCACGATTCCTCCGCGTCACGCTTCACGCGTCACGATTCCCCCGTCACTTCCCATCATCACGTCGCAGTAATCGGTTCCGGCCCCCACGGCCTGTCGGCGGCCTGGTACCTTCAGTCGTTCGGTTTCCAGTGCACTGTTTTCGACAGGAATCCGCTTCCGGGGGGAGCCTTGCGGTATTCGGTACCAAGAGAGCTTCTGCCGCTGGAGACGCTCGACGCTGAGATTGACCGGATAAGAAGGTCGGGAGTTCTGTTTGAGATGAATGCCGAAATCGATTTAAAAAACACGGCTGAACTTGAAGATCGTTTTGATGCGGTGGTATATCCGCTCAACAGGGCGTTGAAAATGGCCATACGCGCGTCGGCGCTGGGCAAGGAGGCAGCCTGGAAGGTGCGGCAGCGGCTGAGCGGTGAGGCTGAAACCGGCGAACCGCGGTTATTCAACTCACGTTTTGGCAGGCTGCAGGAGCCTGAATTTGCGGAATACCTGAAGGAGTCGGTACCCGGGCACCGGGTGGAGCCGGCGCGCGGCATTCCGGACGGACTGACTGCTGAAGAGGTGATGGCCGAGGCGGCGAGATGCCTGCACTGCGAATGCCGGAAGGCCGACAACTGCCTGCTCCGGAATTTTTCTGATGAGTATCGTGCCGACCAGAAGCGGTTTCAGGGCCCGGAGCGGAAGATGGTCACCAAGCAGTTCCAGCACGACACGGTGGTTTACGAACCATTGAAGTGCATCAAATGCGGGATCTGTGTGAGGATCACGGCCATGCACGGTGAAGAATACGGGCTCACCTTCATCGGGCGCGGCTTCGATGTGGTGGTTGGGGTTCCGTTCAATAAAACGATCCGGGAAGGATTGACCAAAACAGCCGAAGAGGCCGCCGGGGCTTGTCCCACGGGGGCGCTGGCGATGAAAAACACGAAAAAATGAAAATTCTGCAACTACTGCTGCTGGGCGCTGTCGCGGCGCTGGCTGACCTCCCCCAACCCCCTCCTTATGAAGGATGGGGCCCGGTTCAGGGTAAATTTCCGGTGGGGGAATCGCGTGGGAACCAGGCGCTGACAGGTGTTGTGCCGGGCAGTTTACCCGACAAGGTGAAACAGTTGTGGTCGTTTAAGGCGGGCGACGAGATCAAGGGATCGCCGGTGGTTGCCGGCAATACGGTGGTAGTGGGTGGCATGGACGGGGTGGTTTACGCACTGTCAACCGAAGGGAAGCTCCTTTGGAAATTCGAAACCGGGAACGGGATCGAGGCTGCCGCGCTCATCCTGAACAACACAGTGTATATCAGCAATCTAACTGGCGTACTATACGCGCTTGATCTCGGCAGCGGCAAGGAAAAATGGAAGTATGCAACGGAGGGCCAGATCAGCGGGGCGGCAAACTGGTGGAAAACGGGCAGCAGCCTGAGGATACTGGTTGGCAGTTACGATTATTACCTGCACTGTGTGGATGCTGCCACCGGCAAGAGTATCTGGAAATATGAATCCGACAATTTCATCAACGGGGCAGCGGCCTGTGTGGATGGAACAGCCCTGTTCGGGGGGTGCGACGGGTACCTTCATGCGGTAGACATTGCCACCGGAAGCGCGGCATTCAAAATCAATGTTGCCACCTACGTGCCCGGATCGGCGCCTTCGTCGGGAGGGCAGACATTCCTCGGGGATTACGATGGCGGCTTTTCATGTGTGAGCACCACCGAAAAAAAAATCAGCTGGAAATACACCAACGACAAATCGCAGCTCCCCTTTGTGGCATCGGCCGCCATCGCGGGCGACCGGGTAGTGACGGGCAGCCGCGACAAACATGTTTACTGCTTTTCCCGTTCCGACGGGAAGCTGCTTTGGAGATACAATGCCGGTGAAAAGGTAGATGCCTCCCCGCTGATTATCGGCGACAGGGTATTGGTGGCCAACATGCGGGGCGACCTGCTGCTGCTGAAGCTGAACGACGGATCGCCGGTGTGGACTTACGAAACCGGAACACCATTGTTCGGCAATCCTGCCACAGGTGGCGGACGGATCTATACGGCAGGTCAGGACGGCACCATACGCTGCCTGGGTAAATAAATCAAACAGTCAACAAAAGTGCACTTTTCAGGTTTAAGGAATCAAACTCGTTTACCATGAAGATCCTCCACATCATCCCCGGTTCAGGCGGCAGTTTCTATTGCGGCAACTGCCTGCGCGACAGTAAATATGTTCATGCCCTGCGTGAAATGGGCCACGAGGTGGTGAAGATCCCGATGTATCTTCCGCTCTTTGCCCACGAGAAAGATCAGGGCGGGATACCCGTATTTTATGGAGCCATAAGCATTTATCTCAAGCAGCTCTATCCCATATTTGAAAAGGCCCCCAAGTGGTTCGACAGGCTGCTGAATGCCAGACCGATGCTGAAGATGGCTGCCGGCATGGCCGGTTCCACGAGCGCCCCCGGCCTCAGCGAGATGACCATCTCGATGCTTAAGGGCGAGCAAGGCAAACAGCACGAGGAGCTCGACAGGATGATTCATTGGATTCGTGATCATTACAAGCCGGATGTTATTCATCTGTCGAATGCGCTGCTTTCCGGTCTTGCGCCGAGAATAAAGTCGGAACTGGGTGTGCCGGTATTCTGCTCGCTCCAGGATGAAGATGTCTGGGTGGATGTAATGAAACCCGAATTCCGGCAGGAAGCATGGGACCTTATGCACGAAAACGGAAAATCAATCGCCGCCTTCATTGGGGTGAGCCAGTACTTTTCTTCACTGATGAAGGAGCGGATCGGTATACCGGAAGAAAAGCTTTTTACCGTTCGGTTGGGCGTCGATCCTGCAGACTATGAGCCGATTCCGGTTTCAGAGAAGCCCCTGAACATTGGTTATATTTCGAGGCTCTGCATAGACAACGGTCTTGAGGTGCTCGTGGAAGCTTTCATCCTTCTTAAGAAGAAGCCCGGAATGGAGCCCGTCAAGCTGATTCTCACCGGGGGCTCCACGGGTGAGGACAAACCGTTTCTGAAGCAGATCCGCCGGAAAATCGAAGCCGGCGGAGTAGCTGAACAGGTCGAATTTCACGAAGATTTTGAAGAAGAAGGGCGCAAAACCTTTTTCCGCAAGGTATCTCTTGTATCCGTACCCGTATTGAACGGGGAAGCCTTCGGCCTCTACCTGCTCGAATCAATGGCCTCCGCGGTTCCTGTGGTACAGCCTGCGCTTGGGGCTTTCCCCGAGATTGTTGGCGAAACCTGCGGAGGTGTTGTTTACGGGCCAAATGAACCCGCAGCACTGGCCGAAGCGCTGGCCAGAATCCTGAACAACCCGGCTCAGCTGGCCGGAATGAGTGATTCCGCCGTTAAGGGCATTCAAAAGCAGTTTAACATCTTTACGCACGCTGAAGAGTTGATTGCCGTTTACCAGAAATTTACCGGAAACTGAAATTCCGCATCATGCTGATTGAAATAAAAGACATTCGAAAATCATACGGAGTGCCCGGCACCCCTTCCGAACGAAAGGTACTGGAAGGCATCACCCTCGGCATAGCTGCCGGGGAAACCGTTGCCATCACCGGCCCGTCGGGCTCGGGCAAAACAACCCTGCTCAACCTGATGGCGGCACTTGACAGGCCCGATTCCGGCAGCATACTTTTCGGCGGCACCAGCCTTGCTGCCCTGTCTGGCGCTGAGCTCGATTCGTTCCGAAGCCGCAGCATCGGCCTGGTCTTTCAGCTGCACCATCTATTGCCACAATGTACACTGCTCGAGAATGTGCTGCTGCCTGTTCTCGCCCTTCACCGCAGGGCGCCTTCCGCGTTGGTGGAGCGTGCGGGATCGCTCATCAGACGGATGGGGATCTGGGAAGTACGGAACCAGAAGCCCGGCGAGCTCTCCGGCGGAGAGTGCCAGCGTGCCGCCGTGGCGCGGGCGCTGATCAACGATCCCCAGGTGCTTCTGGCCGATGAGCCCACCGGGGCGCTCGATCAAAAGAACGCCGTAAACCTGGTGGACCTGCTCACCGAAATCAACCGAACCGATGGCAAGACCATCGTGATGGTAACTCATTCGGCAGAACTGGCCGGAAGCATGAATCGCACGCTTCAACTTCACGAAGGCATCATTTCGTGAGCACCATCAAACTCATAATCAACAATTTAATTTATTACCGCCGCCAGGCGCTAATAACACTCACCGGCATGGCCATCGGCATGGCGGTGATCACCGGGGCACTTGTAACCGGCGACTCGGTGAAGCTGGGCCTCCGGAAGCTTGTTGAGATCCGGCTCGGCGAAACCGACCTGGCTGTCACAACCGGCGACCGCTTCATCACCGATTCACTCGCCATCCGGCTGTCGGGAATATTGGAAACCCCGGCAGCGGCTGTACTCGAGCTCCAGGGATCGGCCTCTTCAGGAGGCGGGGCGCTGCGCGTTCCCAACGTAACCATTCTCGGCATCGACCCGGAATTCCGAAAAGTTGCCGGCCAAAACACCTTCGAACTGCCCGCCGGCGACAACGACATCGTAATCAGCGACAACCTGGCTGCCCGGCTCGATGTAAAACCCGGCGACGAGATCATCCTCCGGATAAGCAAGCCCGGCCCGGTGCCGGTGGATGCCCCATTTGTCTCCGATGAAGGCAGTATTGTATCCATCCCGCTCACCATCAGCGCTTTAGCCGGCAAGGAGTCGCTCGGCCGCTTTCACCTCCGCAACACACAGGCGGCTCCGCTCAACATCTTCATCAGCCGCAAACGACTTCAGAAGCTGGCCGAATCGCCGGGACTATCTAACCTGATACTGCTTTCCGGTGAAGGAAAAATTTCGGTCCACCAAACGGAACAGGCCCTTGCGCAATGCCGCACGGCCAGGGATGCCGGTCTGGATATCCGCCGCCACCCGGCAACCGGGGAATGGCTGGTGCGCACGCCCGGGGTCTTTTTCGACCTGCCCACCCTGGCCGCCCTTGATGCGGTTGCTGAAAGCAAATCTCGCTGGTTCAGCTATTTCATCAACGAAATCCGTTCGGGTAGCCTGGCTACCCCGTACTCCTTTGTATCCACCCTTCCCGGCAATGCGGTGATGCCCGGTGAAGTGATCATCAGCCGCTGGCTGGCCGACGACCTCGGCGTGAAACCCGGTGATTCCCTGGCAATGAGCTATTTCATGGTGGGGCCGCTGCGCAACCTGACGGAAGAGAAGAGGAGTTTCCGGATTGCGGAAATCCTGCCCGACAGCGATCCTGCGCACGACCGGCTGCTGATGCCGGAAATACCGGGATTATCCGATGCGGGAAACTGTCGCGACTGGGAGACGGGCATCCCCATTGACCTCGACCGGATCCGGACGAAAGATGAGGAGTACTGGGAGCAGTACCGGGGCACCCCGAAGGCCTGGATCAATGAAGCCGAGGCGGTCGGGATGTGGCAGAACCGGTTCGGCAGTTATACCCAGGTGCGGTTTCCCGCCGCGATGGATGCCGGGCAGATCGAAAAGGCCGTTCTGGCCAGCCTGCGTCCGTCTGATACCGGAATTACTGTTCGTAATATAGCAAGTGAAGGGCTTTCGGCCGCCTCCTCCGGAGTTGATTTCAGCGGCCTCTTTCTGGGCCTCAGCTTTTTCCTCATTGCCGGGGGCATCATCCTCTCGGCACTGCTCGTCCGCCTCGGCCTTGAAAGCCGGGCCGGACAGTCCGGCACCCTGCGGTCGCTTGGCTGGCCGGAAAACAAGGTACTCGGGATGCTCCTGGCAGAGAATTTCCTGATCGCTGTTGCCGGGGCCATTGCCGGCCTCGCGTTAACCTGGCTCTATTGCCGGCTGGTGTTCCTGGCGCTTGGCGGCGTATGGAACAGCATTGTTCTGACGGATACCCTTGAACCCGTATTCCTGCCGGCGACCCTGCTGGCCGGGGCCGCCCTGAGCATATTGCTTTCGGGGGGTATCGCCTGGTTTGTGATCGCACGATTTTTCCGCCGTAAACCGATTGACCTCATCCGCAAATCAGGGGCGCGAAAAAGCAAGCACATGCGAATGGTTTATTCCGGATTTTCCGGCGTTGCCGGTGCTGCCTCGCTGGTGATGCTGGCTATCGGCCTCCTTCGTTTAAGCGCCACGGGCCCCATCTGGTTCTTCGGCTCGGGAACACTCATGCTGATCAGCGCCATACTGGTATCCATCCACCTGTTCCGGGTCACTAAAACCATCCCTGCCGCTACTTTTACGCTGGCCGCTATAGGCAGAAGCAATCTGGCACGTAACGGAAGCAGGAGCCTTTCCATAGTCCTGCTCTTTTCCATAGGGGTATTCATGGTGATAGCCATCGGTGCCAACCGCAAGGGCGAAGAAGGTGACGGACTCCTGTCGGGCACCGGAGGATTCGCCTTTTACGTTGAAACTACGGCTCCTGTTGCCGACAACCTCGGCAGCCCGGCTGTTCGTGCCCGTTACGGTCTCGAATCTACTGCCTCCTTTGTGCAGATGAAGCGGCTGGATGGGGATGATGCCAGTTGTTTGAACCTCAACCGGGTAAGCAACCCTGCACTGCTGGGCGTGCCTGAAGGCGCTTTCGCCGGCCGTTTCAGCTTTGTTTCGCTTGCTGATGAGGCGTTCCGGGATGATCCGTGGGCCATACTGGAGGCTGCGACCGATGACGGGCTGGTACCGGCCATTGCCGACCAGACCGTCATACAATGGGGCCTTGGCCTGAAAACCGGCGATACACTCAACTACCTGGCCGGCAACGGTGATACGGTTCGTGTGCGGCTGGTCGGAGGGCTTGCCAATTCGATTTTTCAGGGCAGCCTCCTGATTCCGGAGCGGGCCTTCAGCACCTGGTGGCCATCGGCAAGCGGAAGCCGGGTGATGCTTGTGACGGCGGCGCCATCGGAACGGGAGCTCGCCGGATCGGAGATCATGAATCTTTTCCGCGACTACGGGCCTGATATGAAAACGGCTTCGTCGAGACTGGCCGAATTCAACTCTGTGGAGAACACCTATCTGTCTATATTTTTAATCATGGGAGCCCTGGCCATGCTGTTGGGCACTTTCGGGCTTGCCGTTATCGTGGCGCGCAACCTGCTGGAGCGTAAGGCGGAAATCGCGTTCATGCGATCGGCCGGGTTCTCGCAGCGGCGGGTTTTCGGGTTGATCGTCGGGGAGTATTCCACGTTGCTGCTGCTGGGGACACTGGCCGGGGGGATCCCCGGGCTCGTTGCGGTTCTTCCCGCGGTAGTTGGCCCTGCAGGTGAAGTTTCGCCTCTTTTTCTTCTTTCGATACTGGCCGTTCTTCTCCTAAACGGACTGTTCTGGATTGCGGCGCTGGCGTGGCATGCGGTACGGAAACGGGCCACTGCGCAGAGTCTCAGGCCGGAATAACCGGATACCGATTTTGATTAGCTTTGGTAGATCTTAATCCAAAGCAATGAAACAATTCACATGCCTGGCAGCGGTTATCGCCGTCGCAGGAATTGCCTGTGTTTACGGGCAATCCTTCTATGGTAAGGCAGACCGCTGGCTGGTTGCCGGGGCCTTTACTTCAGCACAGACGAACAATCTTCTTGAAACCCCGTTTTTTGACGAGGCGGCGGCCGCGCCGGCAAACGGCGACAAAGCGGGTACCCTCAACTGGAAAGCGATTGAGGCCTCATTCGTTGACTTCACCAAGCAGGGATTCAGCAAATCCGGCAACTGCGCCGGCTATGCATTCACCTACATATATGCCCCGTCGCCCCGGCTGGCGACTCTTCTTTTCGGGTCCGACGACGGGTCCATCATCTGGCTGAACGGCATCAGGGTTCTCGAACGGCCGGTCCAGCGGTCGTTCGTTGAAAACCAGGATACCGCCCACATTCAGCTTGGCCAGGGATGGAACCGCCTGCTGATCAAGGTTGACCAGGGCGGCGGCGGATGGGAGATGGCCTGCACTGTATCCGGCCGCGACATCCGGGTGAGTTCCGAACGGCCGGCGGCCGGTGAGATGGCTGTAACGGCCGACCCGGCAGTTGCCCGTATCGGGATCCGCCTGGAGGGCAACGACAAAGTAATACTCCGTGCAGAGCTGACCAGCCGTAAGGGTTCCGCCGGAATTACAAGCTGCGAGCTCAACGGTGGCGGGAAGCCGGTGCCGGCAACGATCAGGGCGAACCCGTCGGGTGCAACGGCCGAATTCACGATGCCGCTGAAGAGTGCCTGCACCCTGCTGGCCGGCAAAGGGGTAACGGTTAGGGTAACCGGCAGCGGCGGAACCAACCAGGTGCCGGTTGAGGGCGAAACTGCGGCAGATCTCCTGACTTTGGTGGCTTCCACGCCTGCGATCGCCGGCGCGGAGATGGTTAAAACGGCGGCTTCGATAGAAGCGATGCGGAAGCTGTACGGAATACAGCCGGATATCAGCAATGAGGCACGGGCGGCACTGGGCCACGTGGCCGCCGGACGGATGGCTGAAGCGAAGGTTATCCTCGATGGGATTGCCAGCTCGGTAACGGCGGGAATACCCGACCTGCGGGGCGACAGTATTTACATTACCGGGCATGCACACATGGACATGAATTGGCTTTGGCCGTATGACGAGAGCGTTAAGATGTTTCAGGACAACTTCAGGCAGATGGCCGCCTTCATGGAACGGTTTCCCGACTACAGGTTCCTGCAGAGCCAGGCAACGATCTACCGGCATATTGAGCTGATCGATCCTCCCCTGTTTGAAAAAGTTAAAAAATACGTTTCGGAAGGGCGGCTTGAGCTGGCCGGCGGCATGTGGACCGAAAGTGATGCCAACCTTACCGGTGGCGAGGCACTCTGCCGGACGCTGTTGCTTGGGCAGCGCTACTTTCTCGACCGGTTTGGCAAGATGGCCCGGGTGGGCTGGCTGCCCGACAACTTCGGCCACATCAGTCAGTTTCCGCAGATGCTGAAACTCTCCGGGATGGATTTCTACTATTTCCACCGTTGTGTGCCCTTTATCGGCCCTTTCCGGTGGATCGGACCCGATTCGTCAAATGTGCTCTGTTTCACCAACTACACCTACAACGGCGAAATCGCCCCGTCGCTGCGCAAAGAGGTGGACAAGATCTCGCCTGTTACCCGGAAAATCCTCCATCCAACCGGGATTGGTGATCATGGAGGCGGCCCCACCCTGAAGAATATCGGTATGATACACCAGCTGGATTCCGCACCGGGATTCCCCTCCATAAAGTTTGCCTCGGTGGAGGAATTTTTCAAAAAAACGGAAAAAATGCCGGTTAAACTTCCGGTTCATCGCGGCGAGATGCAGTTCATTTTTGAAGGGTGCTACACCTCGGTAGCGGAGATCAAGGAGAATACTCGAAAGAGCGAGCAGGCAATGTACCGTGCCGAATTCCTGTCGGCTTCCCGGTGGCTTTCCGGCGAGAAGTACCCTGCCGGTGAACTGAAGGACCTTTGGGAAACGGTTGCTTTCAACCAGTTCCACGATATATTGCCGGGTTCGGCCATTTACGAATCGTACCAGGATGCCGTTGCCGACCACAAGATGGTACAGAAAAAGGCAGCGTTTCTGTTTGAATCGGACTTCAGGCGGCTGGCCGACGAAATAAAGTTCAAAACAGACCTTGGCCAGCCGGTTGTGGTGCTGAACATGCAGCCCCGAAGCGGGAAAGTGCTTGTGGAAGCCGAGGTATACACCCATGAAAAGCCGGCAACGGCAACCCTTTCCGCATGGGGCGATTATTACGAATACAACCATTTGAAGCCCACAACCGGCCACCAGACCGCCACGGTTTTGGTACGCGACGGATCAGGACGGAGCTGGCCGGCTCAGATCACCGGCGGGAAAGTGTTCCCCCCTGGATATCGCTCAACCGTTGAATTTGTGATCGACAGCATGCCCGCCGGCGGGTATCGCACCTTTTACGTGGATGCCATGGTTCCCGGCGCAGCTGTTGCACCCATTCCGGAAAAGGACGGCGTATTCGATACCGACTTATTCATTGCCACAGTCGATATGAAAAGCGGCGACATTACCGGATTGAAGGACAAGCGCACCGGCCGCCAGTATGTTGCACCCGGCGGATCGCTGAACCGCCTTAAAATATGGATGGAGGCCCCAAATGGCATGAATGCATGGACTATCGGGGAAACAAAAGAGATACGGGATATTACCAACATCGTAAGCGTCAATATTACCGAAAAAGGGCCTGTCAGGGCGACCATAGAAGTGGTGAAACAATGGGGCAGGTCGAAATTCATTCAGCGAACGCACATTTACAAAAACTATCCGCGCATCGACTTCGAACTGGAAGTCCACTGGTTTGAGACGGGCGACGGGGTTAATCCGGCACCGTTTCTCCGCACCACCTTCGACCTGGCGATGGAGAATCCGGTGTTTAACAGCCATGTGCCGTTTGATGTTGTTTCGCGACCGGTTAACGGACAGGAAGTGCCGGCTCAGCAGTGGGTGGATGTTTCGGATGCAAAAGGAGGGATAGCCCTGCTGAACACCACCAGATTCGGGCACTCCTTCGAACAGGGGCAGTTGCGGCTTTCGCTGCTAAGGGCCACCTATTCTCCTAACCGATATCCGAATATCGGTGTGAACCACATCCGTTACTCACTTTTTCCCCATGCAGGCGACTGGAAAAACGGGGTATGGGCCGAAGCGGAACGATTCAATGTGCCTGTTTACGCAGCCGAGCCGCCATCGCTGGCACTGGTAAAAACACATGCCACGCGGCCCGAAACCGGATCACTCCTCTCGGTTTTTCCGCAGGAGGTAGTGATGAGCGGCATCAAGCAGGGTGAGGACGGCAAGAGCCTGATCATCCGGCTGGCGGAGGTGAACGGGAAAGAAACCCTCGCAACGGTAACGCTGCCGGTTACGCCGGCGGGCGCCTCGAGGGTGAGCATTATCGAGCTCCCGCTTAACGGTGTTTCAAAACCGGTTGTGGAAGGAAACACGGTAAAGGTGGTCCTGAAGCCGCATGAGATTGTGACGGTGAGTATAAGAGTGACGAGGGAATAGTGATACGTGACGCGGAAGAGTCGTGACGCGTGACACGTGACGCGTGACGCGGAAGAGTCGTGACGCGTGACACGTGACGCGGAAGAAGAGTGACGAGTGACAAGTGACGAGTGACGGGATCGACTACTTCAAAACCTTGAAGGTGGTGCGGAGTGTTTTGTTTTGGATCAGGCGGTTGATTTCGGCGACCGGGTCGGTAAAGGCGGTGCGGCTGCCACAGTCGATCAGCTCGACAAGCGGATCGGGGTCGAGGATGACTGAAAATAACTCTTCCAGTGCCGGTGGCCTCTGCAGGGATGCATATTCCTTGTAGGTTGTTTTCAGGAAAGCCACATTCACACTTATTCCGCGGTTGTCGAGCAGATAGCCGCTCTTCAGGCGGGTTGGCAACGGATAGGAGCCATCGATGACAACATCCCGTGGGTCGGGATAGCCGGTTATCTGGGTTCTATCCTCGTTTAGCATGACGGGAACACGATCGCGGTAATCCGCTTTTGTTTTGTACACCAGCAGACGGGGAGTTGCCGCAAGGCTGTCATGCTGATTCCGGTTTAACTTGCCCGAAGTCTGGCAGCCAACCATCGCAATCAGCAATATCGGAATGATCAGTTTCATTTGGTAACAGCGATTTTGCGGGTGAATTTTTCTTTTTCCGTACGAAGTTCAACGAAATAGAGTCCGCCGGGAACGTCGAACAAAGGCATCGACAGCTGGTGGTCAGTTGTTGCGACCGGTATACTCAGCAATTTTTGTCCAAGGAGACTAACCAGGCTGATTTCGCGAATCCTGTTGGAATTACCTTTCAGGTCGATATTGATGTGGTCCGAGGCAGGGTTAGGATAAACGGCAAAAAGGGCATCCTTTTCAACATCCCCGATTCCCGATGCATTGGTTCGGGAAAGGCCGATATCCAGGTTGTATGATCCGGTTTCGCCGGCGAAAAAGGGGGCGACATGAAAGTAGATGGTGCCGCCGCCGCGCATGGCAATGGTGCCGCTGATGATGTCGTCGTAGGCGCTCGACCATTTGGAGGCATCAAATGAGTAGGAGAACAGGCCGTCGAGCGAGTAGGTTTTGCCGTTACCGCTGTTGTTGGAATCGTGTAGCCGGGGCGTAAGTGTATAATTGAAGCCCGCCGGTAGCACAACCTTATAGAAGTCGTTATCGGAAGCGATATGGCAGGTGGCGCCCTCGGTATTGGCATTTGCCCTGTCGGCGCTGAACCCGGCTGACAGGAGATATGCCTGGGCTGCAGCGTTGTTGTTCTCGAACTTGTCGGGTTTGATATCCGGTTCAACCACCTTCACCTTAATCGGGTTCTGGAAGCTGGTTGAACCGCTCAGTTGCCAGTCGGAACCGTTGGGTTTATGCATGACGGCCATCAGGTATGTCCCCGGCTCCACCGTAACTTCGGAGTTGTTGAAAGTAAGATAGGGAGACAGGTACACGTAGTTTGACGGGAGCCCATTGCTTTCGGTCACCGTTCCGATATCCATCGCCCAATCACCTTCGAGTGTATAGAGCCCCACGAAGTACTCCCCCGTGAAGGTGGCTGCCCCCTTGTTGATCAGGTTCAGGTTAACGGAAACCGACCCTCCCTGGGTTATTTCGAGCCCGGGTGTGACAGTCATTGCAGAATAGAGTTCGATGTCGCTCGGATGCACCACGGTAACCGGTACCAGGTTGGCATAGTTACCGTTGTCGGCCACCTGGAACCAGTTCTGCCCCGTAGGACGGTAGAAGATCCCGATATAATAGGATCCCGGGAGCATGGTAAAGGAGGCCTTAGAGGTAAATACCAGACTGTTGGTATAGGCATAACCGGCCTGAAGGGTATAACCGGTGAGTGAATCGACGAACTCTACAAAAGTGTAGGAATTGTCGAACACGGCAGCGCAGTAATCACCCGTAAAGTTACCGTTTCCAAAATTGGCAATATTTGTGGTAACGGTAAAAGACTGTCCATAAGATATTTGCGTTACCGAAGGCCTGACATAATCATACAGGGACATACTGAAATTCTGGGTGGTGGTGGTAGGGGGCTCTATTCCGAAAACAGCCTGGTGGCCACTATTGAACCCGCCGGAACCGCCTCCGGTACCCACACCACTGGGATTTAATGAGTTGATCGGAAAGTAGCCATCGTAATAGCCGCCCCAGCCCCAGTTCATGTGAATGTAATCGTTGCGGTCGATGCCATCGGCCACGAAGCAGTGGCCGCCACCTGATCCGAAGCCCGCGTACAATATTGGCCTTCCGGCCTGCAGGTCGGCCTTCACCATCTGGAGCCACTGTGCATCGGTATAGCCTGACCGCTTCAAGCCCTGAAGCGATGATTTGTATCCGAAATAGTTTTCCAGGGCATACTCCGAGCAGTTTGTTACAGGGCTGGCGGCGCTGATAACATAGGCTCCGCTTGATTCGGGACTGTACCCCATATCGACACTTACGCCAACCTGGTACATGAGGGTAGCCACCGCGCTGTTGGCGCTGTTCACGGCGTTGGGCATGGCTGCCCAATTGTAGGTTGTGCCTCCGAAATTCGCAGAAAGTGTACCATACTGATCGTGGTTATAGGAATGGAAACCCGATCCTTTCTCAGGATAGTTCCAGAATTTCATGATCTGGGCCATGGCGGTTGCCACGCATCCGGTAACCGATCCGCCCGGGCAAAGTGCATTGTAGTGCGGCGACTGGTTCCAGGTTGTCAGCATGAGCGGGTTCACCGTAGTCGACGACTGATTGGAGAAGCTCAGGCCTCCGCCATCGGCAAGGGTTTTCCACTCATCGGCGATTTCCGCCGTTGCAGGTATCCGGTTGTAAATGATATGCCTGATCTGGCTCTTGTACCCCTCCAGCCATTTTGCAACATTCTGCGGCAAGCTGTCGGGATTGAAGGATCCTTTTATGGAATACCCCAGAACCGGTAATACATTATCGTCGGCCGCCACAATTACAAATCCGTTTTCCCTATCTATTCCAAAAACATAATACAATGGAATCGAATCGGTTATACCAGCATCATCGGCGTTAACCGAGGCGGCTGTATAAACGAGCTGCAGCTCTCCTCCGGCTTTCAGCCCGGGCATAGCAGCAGCCGTTTCCAGGAATGCCTTTCCGGCACTTTTTGCCCTTCCAGCAGGCACGTGTCGGCCAAATGCCAAAACAAACGCCAGCAGTAAAACCGATAGGGTAATGGTCCTTTTCATGGTCGAACGGGTTAGATAGAGGTTATGCCCAAAAGAACAAGTATTTCGGCAAATTGTTTGCCGACGCCGCACCTTTTGGGGAAACCCAACAGGAATTACCTCTGGTTAACGATTATATTCCGGGATTGTGAAGGAGAATACGGAACCCACACCCGGTGTGCTCTCGAGCCAGATATTTCCCCCGAGGAGTTCCACATAAGCCCTCGCGATAGACAATCCGAGACCGGCACCCTGACGGGCCTGTCCTGAAGGGGTGTTAGCCTGAACGAATCGGTTGAATATGGTTTCCTGCTTCGCCGGCTCGATGCCGATTCCGGTATCCTTTACGAAATATTCAACTTTGCCGTTACGCTCACAACAGCCAAACTCAATGTACCCTTTCTCGGTATAGCGTATGGCATTTTTTACCAGGTTGGTCAGGATGGCATATACTTTCTCCTTATCGGTGAGAACGATAAGACCCTTAAGATGCTCATCGCTCTTTAATCCAAGCTTGATTCCCTTACTCTCAGCTTCCGGTTTAAAGAAATTGTAGATGTACTCCATCTGGTGGAAGATGTTGGTTTCGGAGAGGACGACCTCCACCTGCCCCGCCTCCAGTTTAGAAATATCCACCAGGTCGTTAATGATGTTGAGCATCCTGCTGCCGCTCTTTTCAATAATACTGATGTATTTCATCTGCTCATCGCCGGTGAGGTCGGGTTCCTTGAGCAATTCGGCAAAACCGAGAATACCGTTCATGGGTGTCCGGATTTCATGGCTCATGTTAGCCAGGAATGCTGATTTAAGCCGGTCGCTCTCTTCTGCCCGTTCCTTGGCGACCATAAGTTCCTCCTGGCTCTTTTTGCGTGTGTATGCGGCGCCTATTGTATCTGCGGCGGCCGAAAGGATCTGCTGCTCGGTAACCGGCCACTCCCTTTCCTTAAAACAGTCATCGAATCCGATAAAGCCCCAGAAATTTTTGTCGATGAATACGGGAGTTACGAGGATTGATTTTATACCCTGGGGTTCAAGGTATGAGCGTTCCGTCTCCGGAAAATCCGAGATGTTCCCCACCACTGCATCACCGGCAGAGAGTATCTCAAACCACCTTGGACACGCTGTTTCATAGGGCAGGTCCTGAAGTTCCGGATTATCGATCTGGGGTTCAATCCGGCCATCGGTCCATTCGTACCGCTGGCTCATCAGTGGCATCAGGGATCCTTCCTTCACGGAATTCTGGAAAATATATACCCGGTTGGCCGACGTTGCCGTTCCGATGAGTCCGAGGGCGCCGTTAATGCTGTATTCCAGGTCGTCATGCTGAACCAGCAGGGCGGTTGCGCTGGCGATGGCACCAAGCAGCTGGTCGCGTTTGTTGATCTCTTCTTCATTCCGCCTTTGCCGGGTAACATCACGGGCACTGCCCACCACGCCGATCATCACTCCGTTATGGTCGAAAATGGGAGCTTTTCTCACATCGAGAAAAAGGAACTTGCCAAAAACGTTTCCGAACTCATCAAAATGTTCCGCTTTCCCGGAATTCATGACAACCTGGTCGGAATCGCGGCACATTTCTCCGAAGGTGTGCCATTCCGGGTGATCGGGGTGGGTTTGTCTTTCACGCAGGGCAAAGAAGAGGTCGCTTTTCCCGATCGTTTCTTCGGTATCATGGGCATGAAGCAGGTTATCGCAGATGGCTTTGTTGGTAAAAATAAAATTCTTGTCGAGGTCCTTTGCCCAGAGCATATCAGGCATATTGTCCGCCATCAGCCTGAACATGGTAAACATGCTGCGATAGCGCTCCTCAGCTGCCCGGATGACATCTTCCTGTTGAATCAGGCTGGTAATATCCCTGATCACGAAGAGGAAACTGCCCTGTTCGCGGGGGAGGCTCTTTTTAGAGATCCGGCAGATCAGTGAACCGTCGGGGCTCTTCACCTGGATAGCTGGCCCGGTTTGAGGATCGAGCAGGATATCCTTAAGCCAGCCGGTCGGCAAATCGACCTCGGTAAGATACTGGCCAAGGACCTTTTTGTTACCCAATCCGAGAAGTGTGGCAGCGGCATTGTTTATATCCTGGATCCTGTTATGCCGGTCGAGCACCAGTATTCCATCGGTAATGGTTTCCATCAGTGTCTCCCTGGCAATCGGGGAAAGGTGGAGGAGTCCCCGGTAGAACATACTGTACGTAAACAGTACACCACTGAGAATAATGCTCAGCGGCACCAGGTCAAGCCCGCTGATTGGCTGAAAATCAGTCAGATAAAGGACACTGGCGATCCAGGGGCACAAACAGGCTACCAGTATGAACCAGGCCTGTGACCGGAGGGTGCTTGAATGCGCTGTGATAAACCGGATCAGGATCACGGTTGATACGGCAAGCATCAGGTAATTGTAGGCCATGTAACCGATCCAGAAACCGATACCATGATGATATACCATGATATTGGTTTTCGGAGCTATCGAGGAGAATCCCGACCAGATCAGGTGGTGGTATTCATTTGTGGCTGCCAGAACGAAGGTAATAACCGGTATTATGAACATTATCATCCGATTACGCGGTATCAGCCACTTATCGCGACCCGTAAACCTCATCACGAATATCAGGTAAAGAACAGGGGTTGAAACCGCACCCAGATAGTTAAGCTGCGACCAGAAGACTTTAGCGCCGGATTCAGTTGCAGCTGCCTCGAAAATATTGAAGAAGGTCCATACGGCAGCTGCAATCATGAGGCCCAGCAACTCGCGTGCGCCGTTCATCGATTTTCGCTGCCAGGCCAGAATTGCAGTAAAGAGGGAGATCAGTGTAGCCGTGAAGAACAGGCCGGAATACACTGTAAAAACAAATTCGGGTTGTTGCGGGGCCATAGGGTTGCCAATAAGATACTGAAACGCAGTTCATTCTGCAAAGAATCGCCACCTCTGTCCAAGCAATTATTTCTTTGGAAGGTTCTGTCTGTGTGGCAAATTTAAAAATCTTACGGAATATTCTTAATGCATCGGATGCTGAATCCGAATTTGAGGCTGCCGCTCCCGGATTTATACAAATCGGTATTATCGTGATAAAGATTCCTGTAAAAAAGTCCGCCTTTCCCATCGGCCGAAGATGACCAGAAAAAGGCCTTCGTATTGAGTGCCTCGAATTTTCCCCGGTCGCCATAGCGGTAACCGCCGGGCAGTGCGGAAAAGCGGCTTTCATTGGAAGCTCCGGTGTTGGGTGACTGCCACAGGCCTGTGCCGGCTTCCATGGTGCCGGCTGTTTTCATTTTTTTTCTTTCTATCGGGTCCCCCTTAAGGGTTGAGCCGAGGGCCAGCCATTCGGCATCGGTGGGGAGATGCCAGCCTTCCGGGCAGATGGCCGGGTTGCCCGCTGCATAGCCATTATAGAGCGCGCCATATGTTTTTCCCAGAAGCGCGGCATCGTTATTAGGCCAGCAGTACCCCGGGGAGGTGAGCAGGGGCCATTCCGCCTCAACAGCCACCTCCGGCACAGGGGATCCGTCGCTGAACCGCTTTGTTCTAAGGTTTTCGGCCATCCACTCCCGGTCTCCGATCAGAATGGTCCCATACGTATTGCCGTCGATATCGGTTACCGAGCCGCTGTATGGCGGCAGTGTCTGAAACTCTACCTGGCTGCCGTAAGCGGTGCCGTCGCTGTTGGTTGCGTAGGCCCGTGCATAATAACGAGTTTCGGGAGCCAGGCCGGTGATTGCGCTGCTGAAGGCACCAAGGCCCCACCCGTCGGCGGTGCGGCTGTCGCTGATTGCAGGATCCGGATTTTTGCTCCAGCAGACGCCCCTTTCGCTGACATAAATCCCCCCGTCGGAGATCACTTCACCGCCACCTTCTGCCGAACTCAGCCCGGCATTTGTTACGGACAGCGTGGTTACCACCGGAAGGCTTTTAACGGGATCTTCCCTGCATCCTGCAGTTAAAGCTGCCAGCATGCCTGTGGCCAGCAGAAGGCAATACATTCTCATAGTGAACAAATGTACCGGATTAAATGATTATCTTTGTGCCCGTTAATGTACAAATTCATTCCATACGACAGGTCACTCACGCTTGTCATATTCCGGGCACTGATGCCCCGGCTAATAAGCGCATCACGCATCAAGATTACAAAATCATTTCATGTCATTTGAAAGTTTAAACCTCGCAGACCCCATCCGGGATGCACTGCGCGCCGAAGGATATACTGAGCCCACGCCCGTTCAGGAGCAGGGTATTCCGATCCTCCTGGGTGGCAAGGATCTCCTTGCCTGTGCCCAGACAGGCACCGGCAAGACCGCTGCCTTTTCGATCCCCATCATCCAGTGGCTGCTGGAAAATCCAACCGACCAGAGCCGGTCGAGGCAGATAAAGGCTTTGATCCTCTGCCCCACACGTGAACTCGCCGGACAGATCGGTCAGAATTTCAATTCGTACGCCCGTTTTACCTCGATACGCAGCACGGTTATTTTTGGCGGTGTGCCCCAGGGTTCCCAGGAATCGGCGCTCATCAAAGGTGTTGATGTGCTCATTGCGACACCTGGCCGGCTGCTCGACCTCATGGGCCAGGGATACATCCATCTCGGCAACATCAGCTGGTTCGTTCTCGATGAGGCGGATCTGATGCTCGACATGGGATTCATTCCCGACATCAAGCGGATCATCACCAAGTTACCGGCCAAGCGCCAGACTGTTTTCCTCTCGGCCACCATGCCCCCTGAAGCGGTTAAGCTCGCCAGCCACATCCTCGTAAAACCGGAGAAGGTGGATGTAACCGAAGAGATCTCCAGTGCCGACACCATCGAACAATCGCTGTATTATGTCGACAAGGCCGATAAGAATGCCCTGCTGGTAAACCTGTTGAAAAAAGCAAATGCCGACAACGCCCTGGTATTCACCCGCACCAAAACCAGTGCCGACCGGGTGGCTCATGCGCTTATCCGGGCAGGTATCAAGGCGGAGGCCCTTCACAGCAACAAAACCATGTTCGTGAGGATGAAGGCACTCCGGGATTTCAAGGGCGATGTTACCCGTGTGCTGGTGGCTACCGACATCGCCGCACGGGGAATCGACGTGAACAACCTGTCGATGGTGATCAATTATGAATTGCCCAATGTTCCGGAAATGTATATCCATCGTATCGGGCGCACGGGCCGTGCCGGTGCCGGCGGAATAGCCGTTTCCTTCTGCGACCATGACGAACGGGGCTACCTGAAGGAGATACAGAAACTGATGGAGAACCCGATTCCTGTGGTTACCGACCATCCCTACCAGACAGAAGAGCGCCCGGGCAGTTCCAGGTCGAGAACGACCCGGCCGAAAAGCGAACCCCGTTCAGACAGCCGGGAGAGGCCGGCAAGAGCGGAACGGGCACCAGGACAAGAACGGGCACCA
>CAYWHP010000016.1:36797-50811 GCA_964457845.1 uncultured Porphyromonadaceae bacterium
CACGACCAGAACGCTCACCACGACCAGAACGCTCACCACGGCCGGAAAGGCGCCAGGCTCAAGCACAACCGGAAAACCAGGCTACTGATGGTCCGGTTGCTGAACGCCAGCCGATTAAGCTTGTCCTTCGTCCCAGGACTTCAGCACCTGAAGGCAGCGGAGAGTAATCCAAGGCGAAGGTTTCCCTTTCCTTTCAATTTTCACCTGAAATTTGCCGGCCGGTTTGTTTTCCAGCTTCCAGAGTCCGTTGGCATCCTGCTTCGACAAAACAATATCGATTGCATCCTGCATGCGGGGATCCCTGCAACCCAGTTTAGTGAGGATCAACAGAATTTCAAGGATATCTGTCTGGTACATCAGCGGAAACCCCAATTTGAGCCAGCCGGGTTTCGATACGGAATCCAGGTTATGGCTTCTTTTGTAAATGTGGTGAATCAGAAGGTATTCCACTCCCCTTTCAATGGTTTTTCGCGTTTCTGCCGACCGGTCTGCCACCGGGATCTCCGCCAGGGCCTTCATGGCCTTTACAACCCCCAGATGGCATGAGTGCCAGCCCCAGCACATGTCATACCGGTCATATGGAGCACCTTTTGGTGGTTTGGTATCACCGTCATCAAACCGCTGAAAGGTATTGATCCAATGAATGCCATTCTTCACACGTTCGTCGTTTCCCATCCCGAGCCGTATAAGGCTCCAGACCATGTTGCCGGTAAGGCAGGGGATGACGTAAGCGGGCAGTCCGCCGCCGTTTTTTTCACTATGGTAAGCTGAAAAGCCGCCAGCCCTCAATTCCTGTGAATGCTGCAAAATAAATTCACAGGCATTTATCACGCCGGGATGCCTGTTATCAGCGACGTGTTCGGCAAGAATCATCAGCTGCCAGACTGTGCCGCAATATTTATCGGTATAAAACTTCACCGGATCATTCCAAGATCCGTCGGCGTTCTGCAGGGCAAGTAGTTCAGGAACAATTCCTGCTGTCATGATAGCCCGGCGGGCCTCCCCGACTTCGACGCTATCCGATTTATAACCAAGTAGTTCGGTAAAAGTAAGCAAGCGTATCGACGGATTGCCCGAACCGAGCAACCAATCAACGGCACCGGTTGAGATTGGCGGCATGACAACAATGGATTTTGTGCGAAAAGTTACCCATTTTTCGCCAATTTGCCCAAATCCTGACCTAGCTGTTCTTCCGCGTCACGCTTCACGCTTCACGCGTCACGCGTCACGACTCACGACTTCCGCTTCAGGACCGAAGGCAGTACGGAAGCCACAAGGATCAGCAGGATCACCCCGAGGGAGATTCCCACCGGGATTTTGAACACATCAGTGAGCAGCATCTTACCCCCGACGAAAACCAGAATGGCTGCTAGCCCATAGTGCAGGTAGCGGAAAAGGTGCATGAGGCCGGCCAGGGCGAAATAGAGGGAACGCAGGCCGAGAATGGCGAACACGTTGGAAGTATAGACGATAAAGGGGTCCTTGGTGATGGCCAGAATTGCCGGGATGGAATCGACGGCGAAGATCAGGTCGGTAACCTCGATCAGGATGAGTACAACAAAGAGGGGCGTTGCCACCCATTTACCGGACTGGCGTATCCAGAAATTACTGCCATGGTACTCTTCCGTTACCGGAAAGAGTTTTTTGAAGAGCCTGACAACCGGATTTTTGGCCGGGTCGATCTTGGTGCCATGGTTCATGGCCATCCGTATCCCGGTGAAGATCAGGAAAGCGCCGAAGACGTATATGATCCAGTGGAATTTTTCGATAAGGGCGGTGCCTGCGAAAATGAAGATGGCGCGCATGATGAGTGCGCCTATGATACCCCAGAACAGCACTTTATGCTGGTATTTGGGCGGAACGGAAAAGTAGGAGAAGAGCAGGACGAAGACGAAAATATTATCGATACTCAGCGATTTCTCGATAAGATACCCGGTTAGGAACTGAATACCAAGCTCGGGCCCTTTCCAAAGGTAGATGATGACATTGAAGGAGAGGGCCAGGGTGATCCACACTCCGCTCCATACGAGGGCCTCCTTCATGCCCACTTCGTGTGATTTACGGTGGAACACGCCGAGGTCGAGGGCGAGCATGAGTAAAACGAAAAGATTAAAACCGATCCAGATATACAGTTCGCTCATAGGGTTTTATTTGCGTAAACAACGAAGATAGCTACTTTGTTCCAGCCGGGCAAAAAGTGACAAGTGACAAGTGACGAGTGACGGCGAAGAATCGTGACGCGTGACGCGTGACGCGTGACGAATTTCCCTAAATTAGCCAGATGACGAAAAGGATATATAACTGGGCGGTACTGGGCTGCGGCAAGATAGCGGGCAAATTCAGCTCCGACCTGAAGAGGCTCCCGAACGCACGGCTTTATGCGGCGGCATCACGGGATCCGGGCAAGGCAGCTGCTTTTGCTGCTCAATACGGGTATGAGAAGGCGTACGGAAGTTACGAGGATATGGCTGCGGACCCGCAGGTTGATGTGGTTTACATCGCAACGCCGCATTCGCATCACCGGGATCATGCCATCCTTTGCATGGAGCACGGCAAGCACGTGCTGGTGGAGAAGGCTTTTGCGCTGACCGCTGTGCAGGCACGCGAAATGGCCGAATGTGCGCGACGGAACGGGGTTTTTCTGATGGAAGCCTTTTGGACCCGGTTTCAGCCCGGATTCCGGAAAGCCATGGAGGTACTTCATTCGGGCGAGCTTGGAAATTCCCTCATGATGCGCTCGGAGTTCTGCTTTTTCACCCCCTATGTCGCCGAAAACCGGCTTTACAATCTGTCGCTTGGCGGAGGTGCCTTGCTGGATATTGGCGTTTATCCGGTTTTCTGGGCGCTTCAGGCGTTCGGTGTACCCGACGGCATAACGGTTACAGCCGATCTCGCGCCGACCGGCGCTGACCGGAGCATCGCCATGACCTTCAGCTGGCCTGGCGGTAAAATTGCACAGCTGGCCTCGAGTTTTGCGGTCTGCAGTGATACACAGACTGAATTCTGGTTCGAGCAGGGGTTTGTCAGGGTACGAAAATCGGATCCTTCAACGGTTAAGGTTCTCGTATCCCGGAAAGGGGTCTCGGATGAAGAATTTGTTTTCAGTCATGAAGGTGCGTTCGGGCTTTTCCTGGAGGCTAAACACGTGATGGAGTGCCTCGATGCAGGCCTCATGGAGAGCCCCGAGCTGCCGCTCTCTTTCACGCTGGATCAGATGGAAGTGCTCGACCGTATCCGCCAGTTCGCCGGGGTTGCCTATCCGTGCGAAAACACTTAGGCCTATCTATCTTATAATCTGATAATTAAACTTATGAACAAATTGATTTCGCTTGTTATCGTAATACTCATTGGGGTTACCGGTTCGGCCGTGGCACAGGAAAACCCGGTCAACCTGTTTAATGGAAGCGACCTCACCGGCTGGCATGCCGATGTGCCGGAAAAAGACACAAAGCCGGAAGTACGAAATTCATTCATCGTGCGGAACGGGATGCTGGTGAGTCTGG
Source organism: uncultured Porphyromonadaceae bacterium (assembly GCA_964457845.1). Taxonomy (GTDB): domain Bacteria; phylum Bacteroidota; class Bacteroidia; order Bacteroidales; family UBA12481; genus UBA12481. Next base: position 40,301 of record CAYWHP010000016.1, read on the forward strand.
GCACACCGGAAGGCCATCTCATCACGGATTCGGTTTACCGCGACTACCGGCTGGAAATTGAGTACCGCTTTTCGGGCGAGCCGGGCAACTGCGGGGTGCTGGTACACGCCTCCACGCCAAGGGCACTGTACAGCATGTTCCCCAAATCGGTTGAAGTGCAGATGGAACACAAAAATGCAGGCGATTTCTGGTGTATCGTAGAGGACATCAGCGTACCGGATATGGTAAAAAGGCGCGGTCCGGAAGAGAAATGGGGCATTGTGGAGGGCAGGAACCGCCGGGTTGAAAACCTCACAAACGGATCGGAGAAGCCGGCCGGCGAATGGAATCGCATGGTGATCGAGTGCCGCGGGGCGGAGATTGCCGTGTGGGTAAATGGTGACGCGGTAAACCATGGATACAAATGCACCGTCACCAGCGGGCAGATCGCCCTGCAGGCCGAGGGCTCGGAAGTGGAATTCCGGAAGGTTCAGCTCACGCCGCTCAAATAGCGCATTACTTACATCTGTATTCAATAAGCGAAGATGCAACAAAAGATTATTGACCTCCGGAGCGACACGATCACGAAGCCGACTCCGGAAATGCTGAAAATAATGGCAAATGCGCCGGTTGGGGACGACGTTTTCGGCGACGACCCCTCCGTTAACCGGCTGGAGGAATATGTTGCCGGTTTCCTCGGCAAGGAAGCAGCCATCTTCATGCCTTCGGGCACCATGACCAACCAGGTGGCGATCAAATGCCACACCCGGCCCGGAGATGAGATCCTTATCGATGCCAATGCGCACATCTATTATTACGAAGCGGGCGGGCCGGCAGCACTATCGGGGGTTATGTGCAGGCTGCTTGACGGCCGGAAGGGCATTTTTACAGCAGGCGACATCGGAGCCGCTCTGCGGCCGGACAATGTCCATTTTCCGCGCACCTCGCTGCTGTGCGTGGAGAACACCCACAATCGCGGTGGCGGATCGGTATGGCCCATTGAGTCCATCAGGGAGGTAACGGCGGCAGCCAGGGTTTCCGGGTTATCCACCCACCTCGACGGAGCAAGGCTTTGGAATGCTTCCGTCGCATCCGGCGTTGCCGAATCGGAATATGCTGCACATTTCGACAGTGTGAGCGTCTGTTTTTCCAAAGGGCTCGGTGCCCCGGTCGGATCGGTGCTTGCCGGAACCAGGGATCTCATCGCGCTGGCCAGGCGTTACCGGAAGCTGTTCGGCGGCGGCATGCGGCAGGCAGGGATCCTTGCTGCTGCTGCCCGGTATGCGCTTGAAAATAACCGGGCCCGGCTTGCAGAAGACCATGAAAATGCAAGGGAACTGGCACTCGGGCTCGCCTCCATACCGGGAATCCGGGTGGATCCGGAATCGGTTGAAACAAATATGGTGTACTTTGAGCTCGAGAATCTTCCTGCACCGGAAATTGCCGCCAAACTAACCTCCGCCGGGGTATGGGTAATGGCAGTGGATGGCAGTAATATCCGGGCTGTTTTAAATCTCATGGTTCATCAGGCAGACATAAGCATTGCACTGGATATCATCAGAAAAACAATATCATACCCATGAAAGGCATAATCATACAGGGTCTGCCGTATGATGCAAAATCATCATGGCTGAAAGGTGCCAGCCTCGCACCACCCCTGATCCGGTCGCTTTATCACAGTGATTCAACAAGTTATTTCGCAGAGAACGGTATTAGCACGAATCACCGTCTGGTGAGCGATCTTGGTGATTTCAGGATCGCGGATTATTTCGAAATAGAAGAAATTACGCACCGGAATGCGGAATCCGGTGCCACCATCCTTTCGCTCGGGGGCGACCATTCTGTTACATATCCCATTATCAGGGCACTCGGGAAGAATTACCCGCTTATTGACATCCTTCATATCGATGCCCATGCCGATCTTTACGAAGTGTTTCAGGGGGACCCGTATTCCCATGCCTGTCCGTTCGCCAGGATCATGGAGGGAAAACTGGCAAACCGGCTGGTGCAGGTGGGAATCCGGACACTCAGCACCCACCATCGTGAACAGGCTGCGCGCTTTGGCGTGGAGGTGAATGAAATGAGGAACATCAATGACTTCCGGGTGCCGGTATTCGAAAACCCGGTATACATTTCCATCGACCTGGACGGTTTCGATCCGGGCTTTGCGCCGGGTGTTTCACATCATGAGCCGGGCGGCCTGAATCCCAGGCAGGTAATCGGAATGATCCAATCCATCAACAGCCGGATCATCGGCGCTGATATTGTTGAATACAATCCCCTGCGCGACGTGCAGCAGATAACCGGGGAACTTGCCGCCAAACTGCTGAAGGAAATTATCGGGAAAATCCTGGAAACTCAATCCAATGAATAACCCAACCCGCCTGTCCCTATTCGCTGCCACCGGATTGATCGCGCAAGCCGGCTGCTCACCCAAAGAAAAGATCCAGCGCACAGCCGACCGGCAGAAACCGAATATTGTGGTGATCCTGGCCGATGACCTGGGTTACGGTGACCTGGGCTGTTACGGCTCAGTCAGGCTCAAGACGCCAAATCTCGACAGGCTGGCGGCTTCCGGGCTTCGATTTACCAACGGTTATTGCACGTCCGCCACCAGCACCCCCAGTCGTCTTGCCTTGCTGACAGGCAGTTACCCATGGCGCAACGACAAGGCCAGGGTGTTGCCCGGTGATGCCCCTTTGCTTATCGATCCCTCCCGTACCACGCTTCCCGGCATGTTGCGGAATGCGGGTTACGCTACAGGGATTGTAGGAAAGTGGCACCTCGGGCTCGGCAGCGGCGACATCAACTGGAACCTGCCGATCAAACCCGGGCCGAATGAAGCCGGCTTTACCTATTCGTATATCATGGCGGCCACCAATGACCGGTGCCCCACCGTTTACATTGAAAACGGGACGGTTGTGGGTCTCGATCTTGCGGATCCCATTCAGGTTAGCTATAAGCAGAACTTTCCGGGTGAACCCACCGGCAAGGATTTTCCCGACAGGATCCGGATGGGCCTTACGCAGGGCCATGCCGGAACCATCGTTAACGGGATCTCGCGCATCGGGTTTATGAAAGGGGGCAGCAAGGCCCGCTGGACGGATGAGTTCATGGTTGACACCTTTCTGCTAAAGGCGGAAAAATTTGCAGAAGCGAACCGCGACAAGCCCTTTTTCCTTTACTACGCCTTGCATGAGCCCCATTGTCCCCGTGTTCCCTCGCCCAAATTCGCAGGGAAATCGGGTCTCGGACCGCGCGGTGATGTCATCATGGAAGCCGACTGGGCGGTGGGTGAGTTTGTTAAAAAACTTGATGAACTCGGTTTGCTTCGTAACACGCTGATCGTCTTCTCGTCGGATAACGGTCCCGTGCTCGACGACGGGTATGCCGACCAGGCCGCGGTGCTCAACGGATCACACACCCCCTGGGGGCCGTTCCGCGGGGGAAAGTACAGCCTCCTCGAAGCGGGCACCCATGTGCCATTCATCGTCAGCTGGCCGGGTCACATAAAGCCGGGAACCTCTGATGCGCTGGTATCACAGGTCGACCTTGCCGCCTCCTTTGCCGCACTCACCGGTCAGCCCAACCCCGGGCCCGACAGTCAGGACATGCTCCCGGCGCTGCTGGGCCGGTCGGTGTCGGGCCGAAGCGAGCTGATACTGGAAAACGGCAGCGGCAAAACCATCATCCGCCAGGGAAACTGGGTGATGATCCCTCCTTATCCGGGTGTTCCACTTTATAAGGATGTCAATATTGAAACCGGGTTCTCGTCAGAGCCGCAGCTTTATGATTTAAAAACGGATCCGGGCCAGAAAACCAATCAGGCAGGAGCAAATTCCGGTTTGGTTGACAAGATGAAAACACTCCTCCGGTGACCGTTTCCCTGCACTATGAAAAATAGTCAGAAACTACGGCTAATTTATCATAACAACCTCATCTAATGCGACATAGTGTTCCACAAAACGCATTGGTCGAATCTGAATTTCTCCAACACCAACACCACGCTGCCGGCCGTTAATGTGGTGGAGAACGATTCCGAAGCGCGATGAGGCAATAGCGAAGCCTGGGAGGGAGATTGAGATTTAATGAGGTTAAGAGGTTAGGTGGTTAGGTGTTCATGCAGCTTGAGGTGAGGGTGCATTTTTCTATGCACCCTTTTTTCTTGGGTAGAGACAGATTATTATCTGTCTCTACGTATCTTTGTATAGTTGCTAAACAATTTTGATATGGCTGCTGAAGTTAACGAGCTCGTATCGCTGTTTCTGGAAATCCTGAGGATGTTTTCGGTGATTGAAAAGCAGCCCTGGGAATCGGGAACCGGCAAGAAGGTTTATCTCGCTGAGATGCAAACCATTGCCATGATCGGGGAAAATCCGGAAATTAACATGACCCGGCTTGCCGACCATATGGGCGTTACTCGCGGCGCCATTTCCCAGGTCATTCGCAAGCTGGTGGCCAAGAAATTGGTGGTCCGCACCAATCACCGCAACCAGAAGGAGATCAATCTCGGACTTACCGACTCCGGCCTGATGGTTCATAATTTTTACCTTGCCCGGATGCGCGAGGTGTTCACCTTTGCCGATGAGCTTTACGCATCGGCTTCGCCCGCCGACCGGGAACTGGTGAAGAGGCTGTTTTTGCAGATAAAGGCGAATATGAAGAACAGAATAAAGGAGACGTGACGCGTGACGCGTGATAAGGGAGAATCGTGACGCGTGACACGACGGAAAAGGGTCACGGGTCACGATCAACGTATCACGAATCTTCCGCGTCACGCGTCACGTGTCACGATTTTCCCGCGTCACGTGTCACGAAAAAGAGAAACAATGAAACTGAAACTAATCATCCTCACCTCCCTCCTGGCAACCGCCGGCATGGCCCAAACCCCGCTCGACGATTACATACGGGTTGGGCTGGAGAACAACCTGGCGCTGAAACAGAAAGAGACCAGTTACCGGAAGAGCCTCGAGGCGCTGAAGGAGGCGAAGGGGCTGTTTTATCCTAACATAACGCTCAATGCGCGCTACTCGGTAGCCGAAGGGGGCCGCACCATCGACCTGCCGATCGGCGACCTGCTTAACCCGGTTTATTCCACCCTGAACCAGATCCTCCGGGAAAACCGGTTTCCGCAGATTGAGAACCAGTCGTTCATGTTTTTCCGGCCCCAGGAGCAGGAAACGAAGGTGAGGGTGGTACAGCCACTCTTCAATTCCGATATTTATTACAACTCAAAGATCAGGGGAGAGCTCGCTGCTACCGAAAAGGTCACTGTTGATCAGTACCGGCAGGAGCTGGTGGCGGAAATCCGCAAGGCATACTATTCGGTTGCCATGGCCGACGGGATCGTGAGCATGCTGAAGGAGACGCGCCGCCTGCTCGAGGAGAATGTGCGTGTAAACCAAAAGCTCGTCGATAACGGAAAGATCACCATCGACAACCTCTACCGGGCCCAGACCGAGATGAGCAAGTTCGATCAGAAGGAGCTGTCGGCAACAAAAAACAGGGAGATTGCAACCGCCTGGTTCAACTTCCTGCTCAACAAGCCGCTCGCCGATCCGGTTACGCTGGCCGGGCCCGAAACCATACCCACCATTGCCGCTTCACCGGACAGTTACCGTGAGTCGGCACTGGCCAACCGCGAGGAGCTGAAAAAACTCGGCCTCTACGAAAACATCACTGAACTGCAGCTGAAAATGAACGAGGCCGGGGCACTGCCCAACCTGATGCTGGTGGCCGACTATGGCATCCAGGGGGAGAAATACGAGATCAACAAGGATGCCGACTTCGGTCAGGCTTCGGCCATTCTCACCTGGGACCTTTTTGCCGGTTTCCAGAACCGGGCGAAGATCCGGCAGGCGAAGCTCCAGCAGCAGCTGCTTCAGCAGCAGTCGGAAGAGGCAAGGAAGCAGATCGAGCTTCAGGTGATGAATGCCCTGAATGAGCTGCAGAGTGCTGCGGCTGGCATTGAATCCTCGCTTGTACAGGCAAAAAGCGCCCGCGAAGGGTTCCGGCTGGTGAAGCGGAAATACGAGGAGGGCCAGGCGAGCCTCATCGAGTTTATCGATGCCCGCACCACGCTGACGCAGGCAGAAGAGAATGTGATTATACAGAGGTTCACCTATATGGCTGATTATGCCGAATTTGAGAAGGTTTGTGCAATAAGTGAAAAATGAGGAACATGAAAATAGATCAGATGAGATGCAGGGTAAGGGAAGGGGTCCCGGCTTTCGCCGGGATGACAAAAACAGTCCGTGTATGGGGAGCGGTCCCCGCATTCGCGGGGATGACAATCCTCCTGCTAGCCTTATTGGTCTCCTGCAAGCCGGCGCCGGTGAAGGAAGCGACCACGCCGGAAGCGGTGAAGGTGACGGTGGTGCCGGTTGAGCAGCGCGAGATCAGCATCCCGGTACGGGCCAGCGGGTACATCGCCACCAGTGAGGAGATCCGGCTGTCGTTCAAAACGGGAGGCATCGTGGCGAGAACGTATGTGAAAGAGGGAGACCCGGTAAAACAGGGAGAGCTTCTCGCTGTTTTGAACCTATCAGAAATAAATGCACAGGTAAACCAGGCGGAAAACGGTTTCAACAAGGCGCAGCGCGATTATGGCCGGGCCAAAAACCTGCATGCCGACAGCGTGGCGACGCTTGAGCAGCTGCAGAATGCCGAAACGGCGCTGAATGTGTCGAAGTCGGTGCTGGAGATGGCGAAATTCAACCTTGCGCATTCGCGGATCACCGCTCCGAAAGCCGGGGTGATCCTGCGGCAGCTGGTGCGGGAGAGCGAGCTGGTGGCCCCCGGTTACCCTGTTTATGCGCTGGGGATCAGCGGGAAAAATTGGGTGATCCGCACGGCGCTGTCCGATCGCGACGTGGTGAAGGTGAACCGGGGCGATTCGGCTGCGGTGCTTATTGATGCATGGCCCGGAGAGCCCTTCCGTGCTGTGGTGAGTCAGATGGACGAGGCTTCGAACCCGATGACGGGAACGTACGAGGTGGAGCTGAAACTCGATAAGACAGACAAGAGGCTCGCATCCGGTTTCATTGCCAATGTGGAGATCATGCCGGCACAAAAGATCAGCTGCCGGCTGGTGCCGATGGCCGCTGTGGTTGAGGCCGACGGCCAGACGGGATACGTGTATGAAATTACGCCTGCAGGCACGGCACGCAAGGTTAAGGTGACCATTGCCACACTCTTCGGCACTGAAGCCGCCATCTCATCGGGCCTCGACAACGTGAAGCAGGTGGTTACAGGCGGTGTTGCCTACCTCTCCGATGGCGCCCGGGCCGACATCCGGAAACAGTGATCCCCTGAGCCATGAAAATAACCGAAACAGCTGTCAGGAACCATCAGTTTACCATTGTGGTATTCGTGATGCTCATCGTGGTGGGCGTTTATGCCTACCTGAAGATCCCGCAGGCCGAGGACCCCGACCTGCCGATGCCGATCGTGCCGGTAACCATTCTATACCCCGGCGCCTCTCCGGTGGATATGGAGGAGCTGGTGGTGGACAAACTCGAAAAATCGTTCAAGGAGCTCGAGAATGTCAAGCGGATCTGGAGTGAAATGAAAGACGGCCTAGCCACCGTGGTGGTGGAATTCACGGCCGACAGCGACCCCGACAAAAAATACGACGAGGTGGTGAGGCAGGTGCAGACCACCCGGCCGGATCTCCCGCAGGATCTGTTCCTGATAAAAATAAGCAAGATCAACGCCGGCGAAACCAATATCACGCAGAGTGCCCTTGTTTCCGGAACCGCCTCCTGGGACGATCTGCGGACCCAGGCCGAAAACCTGAAGGACCTTCTGGCAGCCGTCCCCGGCGTGAAAAAGGCCGATGCCGTGGCTTATCCGGCCCGCGAGCTCCGGGTGTCTGTCGACCTGCCGAAGCTTTCGCAGCTAAGGATCACGGTATCCCAGGTGATGAATGCCATCCAGAGTGAGAATGCCAACATCCCCGGCGGGAGCGTTGAGGTGGGGCCGCAGAAGTTCAACATCAAGACCAGTGGAAACTTCCAGAGTCTCGGCGAAGTGGAACGCACTATCGTTGGTTCGAACATGGGACAGGTGGTTTACCTTAAGGATGTGGCCACTGTAAACTGGGACGAGGAGGATCCGCGCTATTTCGGCCGGTACAACGGAACGCGGGCCGTATTCATCACCTGCAGCATGATGGAAGGGCAGAACATCCATGATGTGCGCAACCTGATTTACGGCCAGCTCGGCGCTTTTGAAAAGAAGCTGCCGGCATCGGTCACCCTCGAGCGCGGCTTCGACCAGAGCATGAACGTGAAAAAGAAGCTCAGCAGCCTGCAGCGCGACTTCCTCTTCGCCATCCTGCTGGTGTTGCTCACGCTGCTGCCGCTCGGCCTGCGTGCGTCGGGCGTGGTGATGGTGGCGATACCGCTGTCGGTGCTGATCGGCATATCCGGATTGTATTTTCTGGGGTACAGCATCAACCAGCTCAGCATCGTGGGGGCGGTGATCGCCCTCGGTCTGCTGGTGGATGACTCGATTGTGGTGGTGGAAAACATCTCCCGGTGGATCCGGGAGGGGGCCCGGCCCATGGATGCTGCCATTAAGGGCACAAAACAAATCGGCCCTGCCGTTCTTGGATGCACCGCCACCCTGCTCTTTGCCTTCCTTCCCCTGATGTTCCTTCCCGGGATGCCCGGAAAATACATCCGCACGCTGCCGGTAACGATTTCGCTGGTCGTGCTGGGATCCCTTTTTGTGGCGCTCACCATTATCCCCTTCATTACCAGCAAGGTATTCAAAGGGGAGGTTGATCCGCGCGGCAACATGATCCTGCGCGGGCTGCTGAAGGCGATCGACTTCACCTACGGCCGGGCACTCATCTGGTCGCTGAAAAACCCGGTGATCACCCTGATCCTCGCGCTTGCCCTGTTCGGTTCGTCGCTCCTCCTCATCAACACCATCGGGTTCAGCCTCTTTCCGAAGGCGGGGATGCAGCAGTTCCTTATCACCATCGAAACGCCGAAGGGCAACACGCTCGACGAAACCGACAAGGCCGTGCGCTTTGCCGAATCCGTTCTGGCGGGCCGGAAGGAGATCAATTATTACATGGCCAACATCGGCAGAGGGAACCCCAAGATCTTTTACAACGTGTTCCAGAAAGCCGAGCAGACCAACCTCGGTGAGATCCTCTGCGAGATGAACCTGAAGAAACAGGATGAGATGACGGTATTTCTCGACCGGCTTCGTGATACACTCAACACGTATGTCAATGCCCGCATCTTTGTAACGGAATTCGAGAACGGCTCCGTCATCGGGGCCCCGATCGCCCTGCGGCTCGTGGGTGACGACCTGGCGCTTCTGAAGGAGTTCTCCCTGGAGATCGACAGCATCATGAAAATCACGCCGGGCACCACCTATGTGAAGAACCCCCTGAGTGAAACCATGACCGACATCCGGATTGCCGTAAACCACGACAAGGCAGGCATGTTCGGCATCCCGGGCATCGAGATCGACCGGACGGTGCGGCTCGGCCTGGCCGGTCTTGAGGTGGGCAAGTACCGCGAGCCCAACGGCAAGGAGTACGCCATCAAGGTGCGCCTGCCCAAGGATTCCGCCAACACCCTGTCGACGCTCGACAAGATCTATGTGTCCTCGCTAAGCGGTGCCCAGATCCCACTATCGCAGCTCGCCCGGATCGAATTCCAAAGCTCACCCACCCTCATCGAGCACTACAACCAGGAGCGGTACAACATGCTCTCTTCTTATGTAAAAACCGGGTACAACACCGACCGCCTTACCAAGGAGATCCTGGCGCAGATCGACAGAATCAGGCTCCCCGAAGGGTTCAAGATCATCCCCTCCGGGGAGATCGAAGGGCGGCAGGAGAGTTTCGGCGGAGTGGGGATCGCTATCCTGATGGCCATCTTCGGCATTTTCGCCATTCTGATTTTGGAGTTCCGCACCTTCAAGAGCACGCTTATCGTCCTCTCGGTGATCCCGCTGGGGATCATGGGCGGATTGGTGGCCCTCTGGCTCACCGGCTTCACGCTGTCGTTTGCCGCTGCCGTAGGCTTCGTGGCCCTCATCGGGATCGAGATCAAAAACTCCATATTGCTGGTTGATTTCACCAACCAACTGCGGGCCCAGGGGGTGGAGCTCAACGAGGCCATCATCAAAGCCGGGGAGATCCGTTTCCTGCCGGTGATCCTCACCACCATGACGGCCATCGGCGGTTTGCTGCCAATCGCGCTCGGCGACTCGAACCTCTATTCACCGCTCGCCTGGGTGATCATCGGGGGGCTCGTTACCTCCACGCTGCTGGCCAGGCTGGTGACGCCGGTGATGTATAAGGTGCTGCCGCCGAAGGTCGTGACGCGTGACGCGTGACGCGTGACGCGAGGACCTCACCCCCCGACCCCCTCGCCCGCGCTCCCTTATACCGCGAACACCTCACCCCCCGACCCCCTCTCCCGCGCTCCCTTATACCGCGAACACCTCACCCCCCAGCCCCCTCTCCCGCGCTCCCTGCGGTCGCGGGAGAGGGGGAGCGCAAC
>CAYWHP010000017.1:0-50763 GCA_964457845.1 uncultured Porphyromonadaceae bacterium
GCGGGGCTTCCCGAACCGGATCCGGATCTTTTTTTAATTGTAACGATACCTGCCTACAAGGAGCCTGATCTGGGTAATAGCCTGCAGGCACTGCTTGCCTGTGACCCCCCGGGAGTAAAGTGGGAGATTATCGTCAATGTGAATTATCCGGTGACAGCCAATCCGGAATCTGTAAGGATAAGTCTATCGTCATTAGAGGTTGTAGAGGAGATCTCGAGGAATAATAACCGTCCGGATGTACACATCCTTGCAATTCTAAGTGGTGAAATGCCTGCCCGGCATGCCGGGGTAGGGCTTGCTCGGAAAATAGCAATGGATCAGGCGATTGCGCGGTTCAACCGGATTGGCCGGCCTGACGGTGTGATTGCCGGTTTTGATGCGGACTCCTGCTGCGAGGCCGGATACCTGAAGAGTATTGCCGGTTTGTATCTGCATAACAAGGGTGTAAGGACAGCCAATGTCTTCTTCGGGCATCCGATTGCCGAACTATCCGATCCGCACCTCCGACGCTCAATAGCTGAATATGAGCTCTATCTCCGATACATGCGACTTGCACTGAGAGAGACCGGTCATCCGCATGATATTCATACTGTAGGATCCAGTTTTACCGTCCGTGCCAAAACGTATGTGCGGGTTAATGGAATGGGCCGCGACAAGGCCGGCGAGGATTTCTATTTTCTTCATAAATGCATACAGCTTGGCGGATTCTGGGAGATCAACGAAACAGCTGTTCTTCCCTCTGCCCGTGAGTCGGACAGGGTTGCATTCGGCACCGGGGCTACCATGCAACGGCAAATGAAAAGCGATGGTGAACTGGTTGTTTACAATCTGGACAGTTTTTATCCGCTCAAGCATTTCTTTTCATCGGTGTTGATATACCGCGGTATTATTGCCGCTTCCGGAGATCTGGAACTGGCCTGGGCCGATCTGCCGGTGTGTTTCCGATCCTTTCTTAAGCAAGCAGATGCTTCTGCTTCGCTGGTTCGTATATTCAGGGATTCCGCCAGCCCCGAGTCTTTCACAAAGAAATTCTTTTCGTGGTTCAATGTTCTGATGGTTTTACGATGCCTGAATGAGATGCACCGTGAATTCTACAATAAGGAACCTGTTGGGCGGGAAGCTTCGAGGCTTGCAATGAAAATCGGGATCGATGAAACGGGTTCGGTAATTGAAATGCTCACCCGTTATAGAAATTACGAACGGCAGCGCGGGAATTTTCGGATCAGTTAATTTCGCCTTTTTTCAGGATCACAAAGACCTCTTCTTCAGGGGTTTTCATTCTGTATTTTTCGCGGGCAAACTTCTCGAGGTTCTGCGGATTGGTTTTCAGAAGTCGGATGGCCTCACGATTTTCGCGGATCTTTTCCTGGTAAAATACAGTATCGCTCTTCAGCTGGCTGAGCCGCTGCCTTGATTTCAACCGGTCGATCAGGTTGTTCTGGTCGAAAAATACAACCCAAACCGAAAAAACGATAAGGCTTATGGTGTACTTGTTGACAAGCAGGGAGAGGGCACTATTGAGGTAACGGTTCTTCATTATTCTTACGCAAAGATATTTTAAATCAAACAAATGATTTATGAATCGAAGAATTTTCGCAGGCAGTTACCCATTAAATGCATATCGCCAAGACGTATGCACGATTAAAAAGGATGAACCCGAACAGCTGCACTGCTGTGACCGCTAATCCTGCTGCAGGAAGGGATAGCTATGGTCGACCGGCGGCAGGAAGCATTCCTTGATTGTGCGAGGAGAAACCCACCTTAGCAGGTTGAGCATGCTTCCGGCTTTGTCGTTGGTACCGGAAGCCCGCGAACCCCCGAATGGCTGCCGGCCGACCACGGCACCGGTCGGCTTGTCGTTGATATAGAAATTACCTGCCGAATTTACCAGGCGCCTGCCAGCTTCTTCGATAGCGTAGCGGTCGGTGGCGAACAGGGCCCCGGTAAGTGCATACGGAGAGGTTCTGTCAACCAGGTCAACGGTTTCATTAAATTCAGCATCAGGATATACATATATGGTTAAAACCGGACCAAACAATTCGGTGTGCATGGTAATGTAGTGAGGATCATGGGTGAGGATGACCGTTGGTTCGATAAAGTAGCCGGTTTCCTTGGAATGGTTGCCACCTGCAACAATTTCGACTGAAGAATCATTTTTTGCCTCCTCGATGTATCCGGTCAGCTTGTCATAAGCCTTCTCATCTATTACCGCATTGATGAAGTTCCCGAAATCTTCAGGGCTGCCCATCCTGAATTGGCGGAGATCATCGAGCAGGTGGCAAAGCACTTTAGGCCAGAGCGATTCGGGAATGTATGCTCTCGAAACCGCTGAACACTTTTGGCCCTGGTATTCGAAGGCGCCGCGTGAAAGGGCAGTTGCCACTTCAATAGGCCTGGCTGTCGGATGAGCCAGCACATAGTCTTTTCCCCCTGTTTCACCAACCAGCCTGGGAAAACCCCGGTAGGAGCCGATGGAATTTCCGACTGTAGTCCACAATGACCGGAATACTTCGGTAGAGCCGGTGAAATGAATACCCGCAAGGTCGGGGTGGGCAAGGGCCACATCTGCAGCTTCTTTCCCGGGGGCAAACACCATATTTATAACACCGTCGGGCAAACCGGCAGCCCTGAATACCTCCATCATCACTTTTGCCGAATAGATCTGTGTCTGGGCCGGCTTCCATACCACAACATTCCCCATAAGGGCAGGAGCGGTTGCCAGATTAAGGGCGATAGAGGTAAAATTGTAAGGACTTACCGCGTACACGAAACCTTCCAGTGGGCGTTGCTCCAATCGGTTCCATGTGTAGCGGTTGTTTTCGGGTTGAATGGCATAAATATCAGCCATGAACTGAACATTAAAGTTCAAGAAATCAATCGATTCAGCAGCTGCATCAATCTCGGCCTGGTGTATGTTTTTGGATTGCCCGAGCATGGTGGCGGCGTTGATTTTATACCGGAATGGCCCCGCGATAAGGCTGGCCGCTTTTAAGAATACCGAAGCCCGCTGCTCCCAGGGAGTCTCCGCCCATCTGGCTCTTGCATCAAGGGCGGCATCAATTGCCTGCTTCACGTGGTCGCCGGTCCCCATGTGGTACCTGCCGAGTACGGTACTGTGGTCGTGCGGTGCCCTGATCTCTTCCGTATTTCCGGTAAATACCTCTTTGCCGCCGATGAACATCGGAATATCAACACTGTTTTTCTTTAAATGGCGCAGGGTTTCAATAAGTTCTTCCCTGTCCCTTGAGCCGGGTGCATAGGTTCGTACCTCTTCATTGACTGGTTTTGGCGGTGTTGATATGCTGATCATGTGTTACGTTTTGATAGATGGATACTGTAACAAAGATCAGCCGAATTTTGTTAAGAAAACCGGCTGCACGGGATTTTTAATCCCGGCAGCCGGTTTGGACTGATTGTTGATTTGGAAAGAATTACCTGATTTTGACAGAGCCCATATTGGCGGATATTTTCACCTGGGAACTGCCGTTTCCGATGGTCCCCCTGACTTTATCGGCTTTAAGTCCCGGTACGTTATCCTCCTTGTTCTTATTCGCTTTAATGGTTTCCGGTACTTTCAACGATCCCATGTTCACTTCCGCATCCAGCTGGTAACCGGCTTTCGGGTCGAAGCCCAGGGAAACATCGCCCATGTTCTGGTCGATCTCGATGGCTTTGAAACCCGGGTCAACGTTTACCACTTCGGTGCTGCCCATGTTGTTGTTCATTTTGAGAATCCCTTTAAGATTTTCAGCTTTGAATTCACAGTGGTTCAGTTCAGCCTCCAGCGTATTGATGGTGCCAAGGTTGATTTCGGTGAATTGTGCGTGTAATTTTAATACGCCGCCATCACTGATCTTCAGGGCTTCGCAGTGCTGTATGTCGATTTTGGCATTGATTAGTGTGCCAATGGTTATTTCCCCGAACTGCATATTGATTTTTGAATCGGAACCGGTAAGGTTTACTGCGTTAAGCGAACCGAACTGCTGGTTGGCCTCGAAAGTTCCGGTGAACGAACCGATGATCATATCACCGAACTGGTTGTCGAGGCTGACTTTGATATTTGTCGGGCACTTGATGAAGTAGTCAATCCGGAAGGATTGCTTTTTATCTTTACCTCCATGCAGGTTGAGGTTGCCCTGTTCACCTATGATTGTTTTTACCTTGATAAGGTTACCCTCTTCCTTGAACTCGACCTTGATCCGGTCCATGACTTTCCTGGCCTTTGCCTCATCGGAATTGGTGACTTCTACGATGTACGTAATACTAACCTTGTTTTGATCCCATTCGGCAATATTGATGTTGCCGAACTGGTTGGTGACAGACAGTTCTGTTGAACCGGAGGCGTTGAATTCTTTCTGGTCTTCTTCCCGAAGGGTTTGAGCACCCAGGGTCATGCCTGAAGCGAGCGCCAGAGCCAGCAGCATGGTTTTACAATTCAATGCTTTCATGATTTTCATTTTTTAAGTTATTCGATTGTTTGATCTGATTGAGTGTATTAATAAAGGATTTCATCATTCCGAGCTTGGTTTGGTAGTATGTGATCATGGCGTTCACTACGCGTTCATCCCCCGGATTGGTTCCAAGCTTGATCTGGAGCTCGTGGTGAATGGAATCCATTTCAGCAAATTCGTTTGCCATCATTTTCCTGAAATCTTCATGTACCGACCCGGAAAGGGAGTCGAGCCCGGCTGAAAGGCCATCGATCCTGCTTGTATAATAATATTCCACCTTCTGCATTTCCGGATCGAGGTCACTAAGGCTGAGCCTTACCGGATCCCGGTCGAAATAGTGGTCGAAAACAAAGACTGATGAGGCGATCAGGATCAGGCCGGCAGCGGCGATGCTGCTGATCCTTGCCGCGATGGTCAGTCGCTTGCGCCGGTGCATCTTCCTGAGACGGACTTCGAACCGTTCAAGGTGCCCATCCGCTGGTTCAGTGTTCATGAACATTTCTTTGTTCTCCAGTATAAAGTCTTCAAGTTGTTTCATCTTCTTTCAGTTTGTGTGTTAGCTTCAGAGAGGCTGACGTCAATTGCTGTTCTTTTGGGTTATCAGTTCAACCAGTTTTTGCTTTCCCCGGGAAAGCTGCGCCCTGCTGGTTGAAGCCGTAACGCCCAGAATCTGGCTGATCTCGTCATGGTCATATCCTTCAAAAAGGTTCAGCGAGAGAACCAGCCGGTATTTTTCGGGCAGCTTCATCAGCGCCCTTCTTATCTTTTCGACAGTTTCGGATGCAGGTCCTTCTTCGGGCAGTCCCACTGTTTCTTCATTTATCGCCTCGGGGTATTCATCAGTCAGTTCCACTGCATACCTGCGCTTTCTCAGGGCATCAAGCGACCGGTTTATAACAATGCGCTTCATCCATCCACCGAAACTCACTGTAAGACCACCCGCTGCCATATTCCTGAAAGCGACCAGAAACGATTCCTGCATGACATCCTCAGCCTCCATCCGGTCGCCGAGAATGCGGAGGCTTACGTGAAACATCGGCCGGTAATAGAGTTTGTATACCTCCATCTGAGCCCGGGGGTCTCCGCGTTTGCATGCCTCCAGGAGCTCTTGGTGCGGAATGGTATGACTATCGTTTCTTTTCATATTCGAATCTAAGACGTTGAGAAAAAAAAAGTGCTGCAATTTTTACAGAAAATTGCAGCACCCCTGATTCGAAGGACGGATCAGCCTCCGCTTATCAGATGGATGATCTCAACGACATCGCCGTCATGCACTTCGGCAGTTTCGTATTGTTGTTTCCTTACCAGAACACCGTTGATCTTCACAACAAGATTGGGAAAGGTGAATGTTTTGATTGTAAGGATTTGCCGGATGGTAAGCAATTCACCATCAAGCATCTCGGGTGTATTATTCAGGATGATGTTCATAATCAGGTATTCTTGCTGTAATAGTTCCGTAGAAAGCCTTTAAGTTGCTCGTAGATTGGTTTGGTAAACTCAAGGAAGAGGTCCTGCGGTGCCGGCGGCATAGCGGGCTTGCGCTTGCAGAGCTCAAGCTGCTGCTGGCTGAGTGCCCGGCCATCCCCATTGAAGTTCGCCCATTCGGAATACCAGGTATAGGTTCCCGGAAACTTTTGTGTCGCCTTCGGTTTGTTTGATCGTGCATCAACAATCTGAACCTGCAGGATACCTGTTGAAACCACTTCGCGCCGATGGGTGATCAACTTTGCCTTAACCTGATCAAAGACGTCCACTTTCTGGCCATTGATCGTGGCGGTGCCGGTTTTTACAGAATCCTTGCTGATAAATTCTTTTTCCGAATCTTTATCGTAGGTTGAACCCACCACAAAATCATCGAATTCCATCATCAGAATCTCATCCACATAAGGCAACTGTTTTGCCGCTTCAGGAGCGTAAAACTCAACAAATTCCTGTTTGCTGCTTTTTGCCAGAAGGGTATATACCTGGTCATAAAAGAAATCTGAGCTGAGCTTATACCGTCCCGGAACGGGAACCTGTTCCACAACAACCTTGAATGTGGCGTCAAATCTGGCCTGTTCAATTTTCTGTTTTACATCCTGATAGCCAGGAACATATTTGTCAGCGCTGATAAACAGGTAATAGGCTTCTTTGGCAGCCATTCGGGTTCCTTGCTTCAACAAAACGGCGGCGGCATTATAGGCTTCAGGTGCGGCCTTTTGCCGGGCTTCCGCAACTTCGTTGGCAAAAGACTCAGGATTGCGAATGCTTTTCAGAGCAGCCGGGCAATGTCTGATTTCATCAGCCATCCGGTTCATGGTCTCGTATTTTTCAGTGACCCCGGCATATCGGAAAGGATCCTGACTCCTGAGGAGCTGGTCGATTTCGAGTTTTAAGGTGTTCAGTGCAAGGGGATAGGCCTCGTTCAGGGTCTCCGTTGCTTTTTTACTGTCGGGGTTGTCGCGAAGCCGCTGAACCGACTGAAAAACAGCATTCGAATAGTCTCCTTGCTGGTAGGCCTTTTTCCCGGTACTGCAAGCGGACAAGAGGACGACTGCAAGCAGTATGGACGGTAAATTTTGAAAATATGATTTCATATGTCTAATAATTAGCTGTTTAAAAAATATTCGAGGGCCACATTGGCCATCATGTTGGATACAATCCCCACTCGGGGCGCAATTGGCGGAAGGTCGGCTGCCGCTTCGGATTTTCCGTCTCCACATATAATAAGGTTGCCACTCCGTCTTATGCATATTGAATCGAAATCCCCGAATCCTGCCATGCCGGACCCCGCAATCAAGGGTCGGTCGGGCCATGTTTCGATGGCTGTTTCAATGATCATGACCTTTTGGTCGGCCTGGTCGAAGGCTTCAAAAAGAACATCCACCGAGTCAAAAAGTTTCCGGATATTTTCAGGTATGAGCCTGCCGTGGAAAATGTCTATTTGCAAGGCGGGGTTAATCCGTAAAAGATTTTTCTTCAATGCTTCTACTTTAGGGAGTCCGATCTGGTCCCTGAAGTAAAACTGCCGGTTAAGGTTTGATTCCTCAACAAAATCAAAGTCGGCAACCACCAGCCGCCCGATTCCTGTCCTGACCAGGGCCGCGGCGCAATTGGATCCAAGACCGCCGGCACCGGCTATCCCCGCGCTGTGATGACTTAATATTTCCTGAATGTTTGGCCAGTTCATGCTTACAAAGATACCTTTTTGCCCTTTTTACCGAATACCTGAGTTCCTGCTCCTTTGCCTATCAACCCCAGAATCTCGAAGTCGAACGGCCTGAAGATCATTCCAAAGAGGCTGCTGAGCCTGTATTTCTCCTTTACTTGTGGAAGAAGGGGGGTCGAAGGTCCAAGCAGGTGAATTTCAGTACCTGGTTTTACTTTGGCCACCAACCCCGTGAACGTATTATTTATCAGGGTGGTGGAGGACATGATCATGCAATCTGTTTTTTCAGCTTCCTCATTTATTTGCCCAATGGGCGAAAGACCCGGATAGTTCTGGTGCTGGTCGAAAACGGTGAGGGGGATGCCTTTTTGCCTGAATTTTTCAACCAGCGGGGGGAAATATCCTATCATGACAATATGCTTTTTAGCGGTAAAGTCAACCAGGTCGAAGATGTCACCTTGTATCGGGTATTCCTGTCCGTAGTTAACGTTTGCATTAGCATAGGCCAACGCAAGGACCCGCTGATCGGGTATGCCGGGATCTGCGATGGTTAGCTCCATGGGGTCTGCTTCTGCCTTGTTGCCAAGGTTGGAGCAAACACCGATTTTGCCGTTTGCCAGCATGATCGCGGTATAGGATTCACCCCTGGCCGCAGCCAGTATTTTTTCAGGGTTATAGGGGTAAAGGGAGGTAAGCAGGGATATTGGATCTTGCATGTCCGGATTTTGGTATAAAAATAGGCAAAGTATCGGTTGAAAGCACCGATATGCAAGGGGATGCATAATGATATAAATCATCCCGTCCGATCTTTTAAGGCAATGATTAAGTGCTATTTTTGTGCAAAACCAAGGATAAAAGAACTGTCATGATGAATATTAAGGAAATGCTTAGCCGCCACAAATTACTGGCTGAATTCAAGTATGAAGTGACTCCGCTCGATAAAGGATATACCGATAAGATCCTTCATATCAATATTTCAGATAATACCTTCAGGATTAAGGATGTTCCGCCCCTTATGAAGGAGAAGTTCATCGGCGGAAAGGGCTATGGACTTAAACTCCTGTGGGAGGCAACCAAACCTGAAACCAAATGGAATGATCCCGAAAATGAAATTGTCATTTCTTCCGGACCGATTGCCGGCATCACCCAATATTCAGGGACAGGAAAGTCATTGGTTGTGACGATTTCCCCGGCCAGCAATTCCGCTACTGACAGCAATGCCGGCGGTTATTTTGGACCGTTCATTAAGTTTTCCGGCTTTGATGCGATTGAGATTCAGGGTAAGGCAAAGAATGATGTCATGATTGTTATCGACGGTACCGAAGGCACCATCCGGATTGAAGAGGCGCCTGAGGAGCCGCTGGACAGTCATCTGCTCAGCGAGATCCTTACCGACATGTATGCCGACAGTGAGGAGAGCAAACATAATGTTTCGGTTATTTCGAGCGGAATGGCGGCAGAGCATTCCTGGCTGGGGATGCTGAACTTCAGCTTCTGGGATAAGAAAAAGGGCCGCATTCGCCTCAAGCAGGCAGGCCGCGGAGGTATCGGAACCGTATTGCGCAACAAGAAAGTCAAGGCATTGGTTTGCAAAATCAATGGTGTTAAGGGCAACCTTAACAACGTTGTTGACCTGCCCGCCATCATGGAACGTGGCAAGCGATTCAATGCCGAGATCAGGGAGCTTGACGATGTTCAGTGTGAAATGCGCACGAAGGGGACAGCCCATCTCATGGAGATCATGAATGACTATGACCTCCTGCCCACCATGAACTACAAGTACGGCTCGCACAAGGACGCATACCTCATCGATTCTGAAGTATGGAAAGCAAGGTTCCAGCAGGGTACGCCCGATGGCTGCTGGATTGGATGCAACATGGGCTGTGCCAAGGCGGTTAACCACTACATTGTTAAAACAGGCCCTTATAAGGGCGAAGACGTTCTCGTTGACGGACCCGAGTATGAAAATGCAGCAGGTTTGGGTTCAAACTGCGGGATTTTCGATCCGGATTACATCATCGAGGCTAACTTTTATTGCGATACGTATGGGATGGACACCATAAGCTGGGCAACAAACCTTGCCTTTGTGATGGAGTGCTATGAAAACGGCATCATCAATAAGGAGCGCACCGGAGGCCTTGAACTTAATTTCGGTAATACAACGGGTGCCATCGAGCTTTTGCACCAGGTGGCGCGGGGAGAGGGTTTCGGAAGGATTGCAGGGATGGGAATCCGCAAAATGAAGGAGTATTTTGGGGAACAACAATGGGGAGATTCGGGATTCATGCAGGATATCGGGATGGAAAACAAAGGGCTGGAGTATTCCGAGTACGTTTCCAAGGAGTCCCTTGCCCAGCAGGGCGGTTTTGCCATGACCAACAAAGGCCCTCAGCACGATGAGGCATGGCTTATCTTCATGGATATGGTAAACAACCAAATACCGACCTTCGAGAAGAAGGCCGAGGCTCTTCATTATTTTCCGATGTTCCGTACCTGGTTCGGGCTCGTTGGTTTGTGCAAGCTGCCCTGGAATGATGTTGAACCGGCTAACAATGCCGAGACGGATGAACCTGCCAAGGTCCCTGAGCATGTTGATAATTATGTGACAATCTATAAGGCCGTTACCGGCCGGGATTTCGATAAGAAAAGGCTGATAGAAGATTCGGAGCGGGTTTATAATTTCCAGCGGGTTTTTAACATACGCAGGGGATACGGGACCCGGAAATTTGATGCACAGCCTTTCAGGGCAGCGGGTCCTGTTACACTGGAGGAATATGAGAGCCGCGCAGAACGGTACGACAAGCAGTTGAAGGAACAGGTTGGATTTGATCCGGAGGGCAAGAGTACCCTGGAAAAACAACAGGCGCTGAGGGCCTATCGTGAAGGCCGGTATGAGCAATTGCTTGATGCGGTTTACAAACGCCGCGGCTGGAATTCCAACGGGGTACCTACTATTGAGCACCTGAAAAACATCGGCATGGACCTGCCGGAAGTTATTGAGGTGGTTGCTCCGTTGCAATAGTCGTTTCAGGAAGGAGCCCGGGGGGAGGAGCTTAAAAGATCGGTTTGTTATCTTTGCGCGCTAAATCCATCCGCATTGCCAGAAGAACGTATAGCCCGTAAAACGCGTGAGCTCGGCGAGGAGAAGATCAGCCGGCTCATGTGGCGTTATTTCCTGCCCGCATTTGTAGGGGTGATCATGAACGCGACCTACAACATCGTTGACCGGATTTTTATCGGTCAGGGTGTAGGGTCACTGGCTCTTTCCGGATTAAGTGTTGTTTTTCCGATCATGCTGGTTGTGATGGCCTTTGGTATGCTTATCGGCATGGGTACCGGTGTCCAGGTATCCATCAACATGGGCAGGAAGGACTTTGTTCGCGCTGAGCGGGTGCTGGGCAACGGGTTTTTCATGATGATTGCAGTGGGCATCCTGGTTTCCGTAATTGGCTTTCTGATCAAGACGCCTATGTTGCGGCTTTTCGGCGCAACCCGGGAAACCATCGGTTACGCGCAGGAATATCTGAATATAATTTTGCTTGGAAGTGTATTCCAGCTTGTAGGTTTCGGATTGAACAATGTTATCCGCGCTGAAGGAAATGCCAAAATTGCTATGCTTTCGATGCTCCTTAGCGGGGGCGTAAACCTGGTTCTCGATCCCATCTTCATTTTCGTATTTCACATGGGAGTCAAGGGTGCCGCATACGCAACCGTTATAGCGATGATTGTTCTGGATATATGGGTGATTGCCCATTTTTTCAGCAAACGTGCCATCATCAGAATACGGTTGCCCAATATCAAACCCAACTGGAAGATTATCGGCCTGATCCTCTCCATCGGAATGGCGCCATTCTTCATGCAGCTTGGGGCAAGTGCGGTAAATGCCCTGTTTATGAATCAGTTGATTAAGCATGGAGGAGATCTGGCCGTAGGAGCGCTCGGAATCATTGCGTCCGTTGCCCAGTTGCTGGTTATGTCGATGGTGGCCATTAATATGGCAAGCCAGCCGATCGTGGGATTCAATTTTGGAGCCCGGAATTTCGACAGGGTGAAGCAAACCGTAAGGCAGGGAATTTACGCCGCTACCGCGATCGGCGTTTTCGGTTGGATCGTGGTTCAGCTTTTTCCCCATTTTATTGTAAAGCTCTTCAATTCCAACGATCCGGTTCTGTTCGGGATTGCCGATAACGGGATCCGTATATTTTTGGCTGCACTGCCACTGATTGGCTTCCAGGTGATTGCAGCCAACTTTTTTCAAAACATTGGCAAAGCCAAAACGGCCACTTTCCTTTCGCTGTTGCGCTCACTGATTATCCTGGTCCCGGCGCTGCTTATACTACCTGAAATTTACGGGCTCAAGGGGGTCTGGCTCTGCAGTCCTTTTGCCGACATCACCTCAGCAATTATTACAGGATTCTTCCTTTGGTGGCAGATGCGCAAGCTGGGTACGGAGGATCCCGACGAAATCGCAGGGGGGAAAGACCATCCGGGGCCCGACAATGAGGAACTCACGCGGGCTGTTGAGACCTTTCAGGTGGTTACGCCCGAATAATTCGCTATTTTTAGCAGATAATAATTCATCCGATGAAAAACCTGCTCTTCCTGATTCTTTTGTTGCTTCTTTGTCAGCGTGAACCTTCTGCGGCTCAGCAGAATGCCAGTTTGCCGGTTCCTTTTGAAAAGGGAGCGGTGCTAATGGCCGGCGCCGACTGGATTTCCGGAACCGGGACCTTGCCGGAAACCGATAGCCTGTTTTACGCTGATGACCCGGCACCGCTGCTGAGAACTTCGTTCAAATCTGAAAAGAAAATCAATAAAGCCGAGTTATGGATCACCGCTGCCGGTTATTACGAAACATGGATAAACGGTAAAAGGGTGGGCGACAGGCAGATTGATCCAGCCTGGACCGATTTCAGTAAAAGGATTTATGCTTCGGGCACGGATGTGACAACGCTCGTTCAAAAGGGTGAAAACGTATGGGGCATTATGCTTGGAAACGGTTTTTACAATCCGCTTCCACTCAGAATGTGGGGGGGGCGGAACCTTCGGAATGACATGAAAGTTGGCAAGCCTTGTGCGAAAGCGGTTCTCAGAATAACATTCGGGGACGGAACCTCCAAGACTATTGTGACATCCGGGAGGTGGCAGTCTAAACCCGGACCGGTTATACGCAACAGTGTGTACCTCGGTGAATATTATGATGCCGGTAAGGAGACTGCAGGCTGGAACTCTTCCAGTGCTGCCGGTGACGGTTGGTCACCTGTTGAAGTTGTTGCGGGGCCGGGCGGTGCTGTTGAGCCTGCCTTTTTCCCGCCGGTAAGTATCTCTGCCTGGGTAGATCCGATCTCAGTGATGCCGGCAGGTGATAGCCGGCAATTGGTGGATTTCGGCCAGAACATGACAGGGACCATCCGATTGCGAATTGATGCTTCAAAGGGTGATACCATCCGCATCCGTTACGGGGAATTGCTCTATCCCGATGGTAAACTTAATCCGATGACTGCCGTGTGCGGCCAGATAAAGCGCAAGGGAGTGGGTGGACCCGGTGCCCCTGCTATCGCCGAGCAGCTCGATATGTATGTAGCCAAAGGTGCCGGAGAGGAGTGGTTTCAGCCACGGTTTACTTTTCATGGTTTCCGTTATGCCGAGGTTTCCGGATTAAGAAAACCGCTTCAAAAACAGGATATCCAGGCCGGCAGGATGCACACAGCTGTGCAGGAAGCCTGCTCTGTAACCAGTTCTTCGGAATACCTTAATAAATTGAACGACGCCTGCCGCTGGACATTTCTCAGCAATCTCCAAAGCGTGCAATCGGATTGTCCCGCCCGCGAGAAATTCGGTTATGGTGGCGACATAAATGCTACAGCCGATGCATATATCTATAATTACGATATGCAGTCCATCTATCGTAAAATGATTTTTGATTGGGCAGATGCGATGAAACCCACAGGATTTGTGGACACAGCCCCGTTTGTCGGGATCGAGTATTGCGGAATCAGCTGGGAATCGGCCTTTCTTTTCCTGCAGGATGCACTTTGGATCCATTATGCTGATTCTGCATTAATTCGGGAAATGTATGCAACTGACTGCGCCTGGATGGACAAGGTGTCGAGGCTTCATCCGAAGCTGGTGGTGGATAATGGATTAAGCGATCATGAAAGTCTTGCCAAAGTTCCTGTAGAGCTTACCGGGACCTGTCACTATTTTCAGGCTGCCCGGACCATGGCCCGGTTTGCCGCTATCAACAATGACGAGCCAGGGGTAAAAAAGTATTCGCTGCTTGCTGAAAGTATACGGGAGCGGATCATCGATCTTTTCTGGGACACACCCCAGATTGAAGTCCCAAATCGCCAGACGTTGCTGGCAAGCCTTATCTGGTCGGAAGTTCTTCGCGGATCTGATCGTGCGAAAGCTGTAGATTTGTTGCTGGCGGAGATGCAAAAATCAGATTATCATGTTACTACAGGAATTTTTGGAACAAAATACCTGCTCGATGCGCTCTCCTCAACCGGTCACGCCGATGTTGCTTTCCGTGTCGTCAACCAATCGGGTTTTCCGGGCTGGCGCCACATGATCGAAAGCGGAGCTACAACAATATGGGAAACGTGGAAGGAGAGCGACAACACCTTCTCGCAGAACCATCCCATGTTCGGATCCGTTTCGGAATGGTACCTGAAATGGCTCGGCGGAATCCGGCCGGATGAAAATAATCCCGCCGTGAACAGGATTATCCTAAATCCACAGCCGGTGGCTGGTTTGGACTCAATGTCGGTTCAACGCACATTTCCGTCCGGATTGGTCAGCAGCCAGTGGAGACGTCAGGATACATCAGTATTATATGAATTTACCATTCCGGTGGGAATGGATGTCAGATGGATTCCACCAGCCGGTACGCGTGATATAAAAGTTCGGGTTTCACCCGAGGATTGGGATCCCGTACGTAGCCGTGACCAAAGCGTGTTCACACTTCGGGATGGGCATTACGTGTTTGAAACGGCCCGGTAACCAATCTTTTTTTTTAGGGGGCTGAACAACTCGGGCGTTAATCTGTATAAGCCGTATTGCCAATGAGGGCAAGTCGAACCTAACAGATTATTACCTATGAAGCTGTTTTACTCCTGCTGCGTTTTAGTGGCATTCCTGTTATTGGCTGTTCCGGCCCGCGTGCACTCCCAATCCACTTCCGAAGACATCCGCAATGGTATTGCTTACTACTACGATCTGATCGATTACCTCGATCTGTTTTCTGATGAAATAGATGAAGAATTGCTTACCACCATTAAACCCCTGGCGGATTCAAGCCTCTTTTTTCTGAACAGGGCCATGAACAGCGGAACCGACCAGCAAAAAAAGGTTTGCGGCTATTTCAGTATTAATTCCATGTATGAGTATGGAAATGCACTGGCCAAGGGTGGAGTTTATCAGGTAGCCTTTGACGAACTCAACCAGTTGCGGGAAGTCATGGGAAATATCACTGAATCATATTTTCCGATAGAATACGAATTTGAGGGCGAGAACTATTCGGTCAGCTGGACCGTTTTTGCAACGGTAAAGGCAGATTATTATGAACTTATGGGCGAAATCTGTTTCGCACTGGAAAAGAATGAGGAGGCGGTCAGCTATTACAGATCCTATCTGGCCAGCGGAGGTACGACTCCTGTGCAGAATATTCTGGCCTACAATGTCCTCCTGAGGATGGGCAAACTGTTGCCCGACCTTATCCCTTCTGAGGACCGCGTGAAGGATTGCTATGCCTACCTTGAACACCTCCTGTCAGCGGAGGATTTTGTCAAGTCTTTAATTAATGAAAATGAAGGCTTTATTTCGGCGGAGGATTGTGTAAATCAATTGTTGACAGAAGGAGGCAAACAGGAAGTCGGACCGGGGGTGGATTATTGTGCCAGGGCGGCATCGCTGCTCGCCGGCTATCCCGAATTTGCACCCCTGGCCCTTAAACTTTACAATCTTAGTTTTAAAAAGTACCGTTCCGGCGCGCAGCCCGGATTGATATATGCTTTTATGCCGGAATTGCCGGCGTATGAGTTTTCAAGTAAAGCCGAAACACTGGCCCGGTCTCGGTTCGCCGCAGACAAGGATATGGCGGAGTTTGTGGGTTTATCCGCAACGGCCGAAATGGCGGCCACTGCATTCGATGCTTCCTATAAAAACAGCGACTGTTCGAAGCTCGAGCGGGTGGCGGATTGTTACGCCTTCTGGAATAAGCCCGATGAGCAGCGTAAGTATAAAAAACTGGCTGAATCCTGCAGGGAGGAAAAGGTGAAGTCCGACCGTAAAAATGCGCGCAGGGAAAAAGCTGATAATTCGACATTTAACCTTTACACCGGAATTTATCCGATACCCCTGTTTGCATCCAATGCACGTCGCGACTACGGTGGTGTGCTGAATCTGGTCGGCGAGCGTTTCGGACTCGAATTTTCCTATATGCAGGTGAATCAAAAGAAAGAGAATATTTTCGATATGTGGATTCGTGAGGTGGATGATACCAGTCAGGACGACCTTTCTCGCTGGGATGGTTTTTATGCGCATGTACAGCCGAAATTTATCAGCAAGGAAGGAACTGCATCCTACAGTTATATTGGTACTTTGCTCGGGTATGCACGAAAGGACTTCGCCCCTATGGAGGTGTCGGTGACCAATGATGCCGACGGCATGGTTTCTTTAGCCGCTTTCGATCCCGCAGTTACACAGTACATTGCCATGGTAACTTTTGGGGCAATGGTGCTTAAGAAGGGCTTCGGTGCCGATCTCTACTGGAGCCTGGGGGCCAATTACAGTACTTTTGATCCGGGAACCACGATCAACAGGGCTGACTATACCATAAGTAATCCGTTACTCGAGGCACGGAACGAATCCTATTTCGGATTCATCATGCGGGCAGGGCTAACGATCGGAATAAACTTTGGCAGCGGACGGTAATCGACATGCCGGTTATTTCTGATATTTGTATCAGGTTGAACAATTTCAACCATTTCAGCGATGACTTATAAAATCAGGTTCATTTCATCAGTTTTTCTGGTACTGATTGCCGTTTCCTGCAGCAGTTCAGGCGGGAAGGGCACCAGTGAAGACAGTGTGATTACGGTTTTTCATGCCGGAAGCCTGGCTGTTCCCATGAAGAATCTGGCAGATGCATTCAGGAAGGAGAATCCGGGGGTTGAAATCCGGCTGGAAGCAGCGGGCAGCCTTGCCTGTGTGCGCAAAATAACAGAACTGCGGCAGTCATGCGACCTGCTTGCACTCGCGGACTACGACCTCATCGACCAGATGATTATTCCCGAATTTTCGGGTTGGAATATCCTGTTTGCCACCAATGAGCTTTGCCTGGTTTATACGGAAAAATCCCTTAGGGCCGAACAGCTTACCTCCTCAAACTGGTTCGAAATACTCAGTGACCCTGCTGTACGTTACGGACGAAGCGATCCCGATGCCGATCCTTGCGGTTACAGGACGGTCCTGGCGCTTAAACTTGCCGGGATGGCCAGCCGGGATAGCCTCCGCTGGCAAAGCTTACTATTAAAGGATACTCGTTTTATACGTGCCAAGGAAACTGACCTCAACGCTCTGCTCGAGAGCCATACAATCGATTATATGTTCAATTACCGGTCAGTGGCGGTGCAGCACGGCTTTAAATACCTCTTGCTTCCGGATTCTGCCAGTTTGGGCAATCCCGCACTGGCCGACTGGTACGCCGGCGCCGAAATCAGTGTCCGCGGAGCGACTCCGGGTACGGTTGCAATCCGCCGCGGCGGGGCAATAATTTATGGCCTGACAATCCCTGATAAGGCCTTGAATCCGGCACTTGCCCGAAAGTTTGTCCGCTTTATCACTGATCCGTCAAAAGGCAGGCTGCTGATCGAGCAATCCGGACAGACGGCCATCAAGCCGGTTTATTCCCAGAAAAGCACCGTTGATCCCGGGTTGTTATGAAAATTGATCGATGATGCGGTCAGTTTATTCGTTATGCATTACTTTGCATAACGAATAAACAACCCAAAAATGAAACTTCAATCCTTAATCCTTCCGCTGGCAATGTCAGTGACGTTGTCATGCTGCCAGCACAAGGCACCTGTTGTTGAAACATCGGAGCAGACCGTCATCTGGGATACGGCCGACCTCACCAACGATTTCTACGACAACGAACCGCCTGTCAGCCTGGCCACCGCCGCCGCCGTCCGCATTGAAGGCGAAGTAGCTGAACCTGCTGGGGTGAGTCTGGAGGGATTGCCGGTGCATTCCCTTATTGTTAAAGAGACCAGCTTTACCAACAATGAGGTTGCGTTTATTGGAGCTTACCGGTATGACGGGGTATCCCTGCTGGATCTCCTGAACCGGGTTAAAGTTGTTAAGAAGAATGCTGCAGTGTTCAACCCGATAATCGATTTGTATGTCACCGTGTATGGATCAGCAGGGGATTCGGCTGTTTTCAGCTGGGGCGAGATCTATTATCCTGTCAATCTTCACCACATTATCATTGCCAATTCAGTTACCCGGATTGTGCCGACCAAATCGAAGGACAAATGGCCTCTTCCGCAAAAGGCGCGGCTCATTGCCGGTACCGATCTGGTCACCGTCCGGAATATCAGTGATCCGGTGAGAATTGTTATCAGGAGCCTCAATGTTGATTACAAAGTAGACCGGTCGATAAAACTATGGTCGCCATCCATCGCTGTTGCCGGTATCGGCGAAAACCCGGCCGTGGTTTCTGAATTGCCAGAAAATCAAGATCAATCAGTATTTGAGCACGTTTTTTACGGAAGGGGTATGGGTATTCACGGAATAACCCAAACCAGCGGAACCGACCTGAAGATTTTGTTGGCATCCCGGCTGCAGCCGACTGAAAATCTGTACCGGACCGGGTTGCTGGCTGTTGCCGGTATCGACGGGTACCGGTGTGCAGTGAGCTGGTCCGAGGTGTTTAACAGGAATGACAACGCCGGTGTAATTCTAAGGGATCGCGGAAAGGATCAGGATGGCGGAAGGTTTTCCTGTCTGTTTACAGCTGATTTTTTTTCCGATCGGGCCATCAAGTCGATAACCGAGATCAGGTTGCTGCAGGGTGGGGGGCAGTAGGAAGCGTACAAAAAGCGGTTGGCTGTTGACGGGTTGGAATTGTGGTTACTTTTAGCCAAAAATACGCCAATTGAAATTTTCGGGATTATCATGGGTTTTTACCGTACTGGGAGGATTGGTGCTTTTATTCATTATTGCTCCCCTGGCCGGTCTTTTCATCGATACCAGTCCGGTTGAGTTTTTCGAAACGGCGCGCGATAAGGCCGTTACCGGCAGCATCTTCCTGACCTTGGTGATCTCCCTGGTTACGACGGTTGTGTTTTCTTTCGGCGCGGTTCCTCTGGCGTACCTTCTTGCCAGAAGGACCTTCCGGGGGAAGCATCTGGTTCAGTCGCTGATTGATCTGCCTATTGTCATTCCTCATTCCGCCGCCGGAATTGCCCTGCTCGGACTGGTTTCCCGTGATTCGCTTATCGGTCGTGCTGCCTCCTCGATCGGGCTTGATTTTGTCGGCCATCCGCTGGGAATTGGTTTGGCTATGGCTTTTGTCAGCGTACCTTTCCTGATACAATCGGCACGAACCGGTTTCGAGCAGGTACCGGTGAGGCTTGAAAAGGCCGCTATGAATCTTGGCGCCTCGGGCTGGAGAACTTTTCGCACCGTTTCTCTACCGCTGGCCCGGCGCAGCCTGTTTACCGGGATGGTGATGATGTTCTCCCGGGGCTTAAGCGAATTCGGTGCCGTGGTCATCATTGCTTACTATCCGATGATCGCACCGGTGCTGATCTGGGACCGGTTCACCGCCTTCGGCCTGAAATATGCCAGGCCCGTTGCTGCACTTTTTCTTCTCGTTTGCCTTGTTTTTTTTGTACTACTCCGGGTTCTGGCCAATAAATCGACAGATGATAGCTATCAGGGGAATCAGTAAGAAGCTGGGCGCATTCCTGCTTTCCGACATCTCCATGGAGATCGGCCGGGGGGAGTATGTGGTTTTGCTGGGGGATTCCGGCTCCGGAAAGTCGGTACTCCTGGAAATTATGGCAGGAATGCTTCGGCCCGATCAGGGTGCCATTTTTCTCGACAACAAGGACTTGTCCTCCTGTCCGGTTAACAGGCAGCCCTTCGGACTGGTTTTCCAGGATCTGGCTTTATTCCCTCATCTTACTGTTTATCAAAATATTGCTTATCCGTTGCATTCGCGAAAACAGTCGAAGGAACAGATCCGGATGAAGGTTGGAGAGCTGTCTGCTAAACTGGAGATCACCAATATCCTCGCCAGGTACCCGTCGCGCCTGTCGGGAGGAGAGCGTCAGCGCGTTGCCCTGGCCCGCACTTTGGCCACTGAACCCGAGTGTCTGCTGCTTGATGAACCGCTTGCGGCAGTTGATGCCAGGATCCGGAAAGAGATACGCTCGGTACTCCGGAACCTGAACCGCGATGGTCAAACCATCGTACATGTTACCCATGATTACCTGGAGGCCATGAACCTGGCATCGAAGATCGGCATTCTGGAAGCCGGAAAACTTACGCAGTTCGGTCCCGCCCTGGAAGTTCTCAGGAATCCGGTCAGTCCGTTTATGGCCAGTTTTACCGGCATCCGCAACTTCCTGCCTGTAACTTTGCGTCGCGATGCTGCCGATGGAAAGGTCAGGGCGTGGACAGTACAGGAAATACCGCTCATCTTTCAGACCGACAAGGACCACGGAAACGGCTATTTGCTGATCCCGGAGGATGCTGTGATCTTGTCCACCATCCCTGTGAACACCAGTGCGGCAAACCAGCTTTGCGGCACAATACTGGATTTCATTCCAACTCCTTACGGTTTTGAGGTGGCTATCGATGTCGGGTTTACCCTTTATGCCCTCCTTACAGCCGAAGGAATAGACAGGCTGGGCATAAAAACGGGCGATACCGTATACGCCTCTTTTAAGGCGACCGCTGTCCGGTTTATCCGGAAATAGTCAGTACTTTCTTTTATCTTTGCCCGGTTGTCAATAGCACGCAGATGGCTGGTCCGAAAGGCTCGAAATATTACAATGTTTTTCTCGATTACGGTATCTGGCTTACCAACAGGGAAACCGGCGGTCGTTTGGATGACCGCCTGGTGAGCTTGCTGGCAGGCATTCGGGACACCGGAACCATCCGCTCAGCTGCTGAGTCGCTCGGCCTGAGCTACAGAAAAGCCTGGGGGGATCTCCGGAAAGCGGAGAAATTCATCGGCTTTCCACTGGTTGAAAAGATCAGGGGAGGAAAAGACGGCGGGCTATCGAGGCTCTCCGCCGACGGGAATGACCTTGTAGAGGCGTTTGCCCAGCTGCACAGGGATTTTGACACAGCGATACACAATACGACACAACGATTTTTTCATGATTTAAATAAACTGCCATGATAATAAGGAAACTTTTAACAGGGGTAACTGCCCTTTTGCTTACTGTTTTGATATTCAGCTGTACCAAAGAGGACGGCAATCCCACCATCCGGTTTGTAAAAGGTCCTGCCTTCACGGGCAAGGACACTGTTATCCGCGTGAATTATTCGCTTCCGGTTTCGATAGAAGTGTTTTGGAACGGTACCGATCTGCTGAAGCAGCTGGATGTTCAGCAGAATGACATGCTGGTTCAGACCTTTGCAATCAGCAACGATACGGCCCGCTTTACCCTGAATATCAACAAGGGGGCCGATGCCTCTGAAAAATGGACTTTCATTATTCGGGATGTCAAGGATAACCAGTCTCAGCTTAGCCTGGTAATGACCAAGGATCCCAATTCGGAATTCGGGGCCATTAAGCATTATGGCCCGGTTGTGCTCGGTGCACAGAACAACATCGTTAAACCTTCTTTCATCAGCTTTCAGGATAACACGGGTACCATTTACAATCTTGATCAGGCTTTTGTGAACCAGTCGAAGATTGAACTGATCTACTACTACAATACCACGACCCTCGCGACCCTTGCCGGACCGGGTTCTGATATTCCCAACGACCTTTATCCGGGTGCCAGGAGTATCAGCCTTTGGGCGACCCGCAATGAGGCAAAATTCCTGAAATCAACCATAAAGGCGGAAGATTTTAACGCCATATCTACGGATGCGGTTATCGTTAATGGGTGGAGTGAAGTGCTGTCTGTTACCAAGGCTACGCCGCTTCAGGCAAATGATGTCTGGCTCGTGAAGCTGAAATCAGGCCGGAAGGGTGCGATTCTCGTGAAACGGGTTGCCTCGGGTGAAGATGGCGAACTTGAATTCCACATCAAGATACAGGAATAGGATCAAAGCCGGATGGTTTTCCATGCGTTGCCGGAAATCCGGATTGGAAGTCTTTCCGGTGGAACAGAGTAACTGCTTCCGTCTGTTGTGATGGTTATGTCGGCATAAACAGCCGTTTCAATTGCACTTGGCTTGTATAGTGACGGTTCCGCCCCCATGATCAACAGATAAATTGCCGGGCGGATAATCTCTCGTATGCTGTTCGACTCGATAATGACCATGTTGCCTGGTGGGATCATTGTTGCTGCACCGGCAAAGGCTTCCGCAAGGTTTTCTCTCGGGCATTTGATATACAGAACCTGGGCGGCGCCGGCTTTCAGGAGCCTGACGGTGTCATCCCTGCCTGCCAGTTCACTTTCGTTTCGGATGATGAACCGGACATCAGGATCAGGATCGGTACCGTGGAATTGTTGATCACCGGGACGTAAGGTCTTGATTTTTATCGCAGTTATCGGATAGTTGCTGAAGCGGCTTATCAAAGCGCATACCATGTTGGTTTTGCCAAGATTCCTTGATGTTGCACCTACAACCAGAATTTTTTCATAGGTTTTTTCCATTCCGACCCTAATTTGTCGTCTAAATATTGTAGGTGTGAAGCGCTGCAATCAATGGTGCAATATGACTATATTTACGCAACCCGGTGCTTTTCATTTTTCAAAGCTACAAATAACCCCGGCATTGCCATATGTCGACGATACGACCGACATCCTCATTTTCCGTACTCATTATTGCGATGATCCTTATGATCATTGGCGCGGCACTGATCCCGATGTTGCCGGTACATCTTCAGCCAACACGATCGATGAAATCCCTCTCTGTCCGGTACTCGTGGCAGGAAGCTTCACCACGCCTTCTTGAGCAGGAGGTAACGGCTCCGCTTGAAGGCCTTCTCAATACCATTCGCGGCGTTACCAAAATCACTTCGTCATCTGCCAACGGCAGCGGTTATATCACCCTGCAATTCGACAAAAGGGCAGATATGGACGCTATGCGGTTTGAGGTGGCTTCAAAAATCCGCGAGCTTTTCCCAAAACTGCCCGAAAAGGTCAGCTACCCCCAAATTTCGTCATACAGCAATGTGTCGGAGGAGAAAACGCTGCTTACCTATACGCTGAACGCGCCGGCAAGTCCGCGTATCATTCAGGAATATGCCGAAAAATCAATTCAGCCCAGGCTTTCGCAGATTGAAGGAATTTACAGCATCCGGGTTTACGGTGCAATGCCGATGGAATGGGAACTGGAATACGATGAAGAGAACCTCAAACGCATGGGGCTGTCGCGCAGCGACATAACCGGTTCCCTCAGCCGCTATTTCCACAAGGGGATTATCGGTATGGGGTATGATGGCACAGGAGTGGAATCACCCAAGGTGGTGACCATTCGGACGAAAAACGCTGCGGAAACCGATTGGCAGGATATTCCGGTTGCCACTGTCAGGGGAAGAATACTGAAAATCAGTGATCTTTGCATGATCCGCCATGTTGAACAGGAGCCTTCCGGCTATTACCGGATCAACGGCAATAATACCATCAACCTGGTTTTTACGGCAGAAAAGGACGCCAACAGCCTGAAAGTGGCTGACCAGATCAAGGAGAAACTTTCGGAGCTGTCGAGATCTTTCCCGCGGGGGTATTTTATGCTGTTGAGCTCGGATTCCACCGAGTATATCCGGGATGAGATTCAGAAAGTTCTCCGGAGGACACTTTTTTCTTTCAGTATCCTTTTGCTTTTTGTTTTGATCACCAGCCGGCAACTGCGTTACCTGCTCATAATTTTTATCAGTCTCGTATCCAACCTTCTGATTGCAGCCATTCTGTTCTACCTGTTCAGGGTTGAAATCAACCTCTATTCGATGGCAGGAATCACTGTATCGCTGGGCATTATCATCGATAATACCATTATCATGGTTGATCACCTTCGGACCAAGGGGAACCGAAAGGTATTTCTGGCCATTTTGGCTGCTACTGCCACTACGGTGGGTGCCCTGTCGGTGATCCGGTTTATGGGAGAACAGCTCCGCCTGCAGATGAAGGATTTTTCCGCTGTTATGATCCTCAGCCTTATCGTTTCAATGGCGATTGCCCTGTTCCTGGTTCCTGCCCTTATGGACCTGATCGGTCTGAAGGCCGGGGGGCAAAAGCGACGCCCGAAAAGCCTGCGGTTTGCTGCCAGGTTTGGCCTTCTATACGCGCCGGTCATTCGTTTCTCCCAGCGATTCCGCTGGGTGTTCATTGTTTTTGCAATATTGCTGTTCGGGCTTCCGGTTGGAAAGCTGCCGACACGGATGGAAGGGGACCAATGGTATCATAAACTCTATCGCAGTACCCTGGCCAGCGAAACATACGTTCAGAAAATCAAGCCGGTTTCCGATAAGCTGCTGGGAGGAACACTCCGTCTGTTCAATACCAATGTGTACTCCCGCTACAAATACCGGGAACCGGAACGAACCTCTATCCATGTTACGGTTGCATTGCCGCAGGGCGCAACGCTGGGGCAGATGAATGACCTGATGGTGGAGGTGGAGTCCTATCTGAAGGGCTATGACCAGATCGATCAGTTTGTTACCACAGTGAACAGTGCTCGTTCGGCTACGATGAATATCAATTTCAAACCGGAATTCGAAATGGGGGCGTTCCCCTTTGTCCTGTACAGTCAGCTCAACGACCTTGCAAACAAGCTGACAGCTCCCGACTGGGGTGTTTACGGGGTAGGTCCGGGATTCAGCAATTCACTGTCGGAACAGGTGGGTTCCCAGCAAATTGAACTGCTCGGATACAATTTTGAGGAGCTCATGAAGTATGCAGTCCTGGTTCGCGACAAGGCGGCTGAGCATCCAAGGGCTTCCAAGTTCGACATCGTAAGCACACTGAGTGAATACCGTTACTGGGGTCAGCGCGATCCGCTTTATGAGTATGTCATCAGCATGGATCCGGAGAAAATGAAACTGAGCGGCCTTTCTCCGGTTAATATCTATGCGTACCTGCGGGGATTCGGCATTAGCCAGTCAGCGGATGCACGGATGTTTGTCAATGGGAATTATGAACCCGTCAGAATGAAATCGGTCCAGTCTGACCAGTTTGATGTCTGGATGCTGGGAAACACGCCAATCCGCTACGGAGAGGCGGTAATACGGCTCGACAACCTTGGTGAGCGCCATAAGGAGGGAATGAATAAGGCCATTTGCAAAGAAGACCAGCAATACAGGCTTACCGTGGCCTATGATTTTATCGGTGCTGCCAAAAGTGCACAGCTTCACAGGGAGCGCGTGATCGATGAGGTATCAGCTCTGCTCCCGGTAGGTTATTCAATCAAGCAGTCGGAATACAATTATTGGCGCCAGGAAGCGAACCGCCAGTTTCTTCTGATACTGCTGGTGATTGTAATCATCTACATGATCTGCGCCATCCTGCTCGAATCCCTCATCCAGCCTCTTGCCGTGGTAGCCATGATACCCATCTCTTTTGTGGGACTATTCCTTACCTTCTCCATCTTCAACCTGAGTTTTGATCAGGGTGGCTTTGCCGCCTTTATACTGCTCAGCGGAATTGTAGTTAATGCGGCACTCTATATCCTCAGTGACTATAACAACTACCGGCGCCACGCCGCCAGGGGGCTCCGGCCGGCGCGCCTTTACCTCAAGGCTTACCAGGGAAAAATCATACCTATTTCACTGACCGTCCTATCGACGGTCCTGGGGCTGGTGCCTTTCGTAACCGAGGGCGATGACGAGGTCTTCTGGTTCGCCCTGGCGGCAGGAACCATGGGAGGGCTCATTTTCTCTGTACTGGCCATCATGGTCTTCATGCCCGCTTTTCTGCCTCTTAAACCCGATCACCGAAGACATTTCAAACGATTAAAAAGATAAAACTTCCGCGATATGAAAAACCTCATCCTCATTCCGGTCATCTGCCTTGCCTTCTGCCTTCCCGCCTGTAAAAAGAAAACGGAAAACAGGTTTGGCAACAAGCTTGGCGATATTGGTGCAAAGGCCGATCCCATCAAAGTGGAGGGACAACTCATCGGATTCGGTGACTTTCCAATGGAACTCGTAAGCAATGGCAAGCTCGAAGCCAGTCGAAAGGCATCACTCAAATTCCGCAGTAACGGCAGGGTGGTGAAGATCCATGCACAGAACGGAGACTGGGTGGAGGAGGGAAGTGTGATCGCCGAAACCGAAAATGAGATCGAACGACTCGATCTCGAACAAGCCGGATTGAGGAAGGAAAAGGTGCGGCTCGATCGACAGGCCCTCATTGTGGGTCATCAGATAGGGGCCCGCGCTCCGGAGGATATACCGGCCGACGCTTTGAAGCGTTTTAATATGCAGACTGGTTTTGAAGAGGCGGAACTCGCTTATAAACAGGCGCTTATACGGTATGATTATACACGGCTGACAGCTCCTGTCGCTGGCAGGATAGCAAGCCTTGAATCACGGGAACAGAATTATCCCCCGACCGACAAACCATTTTGTCTGATCATCAATGATAAGGAGTTCGACGTGGTTTTCCCGGTGATGGAGAACGAACTGGCCAGATTACGTAAAGGGCAGGTGGTTACTGTTGTTCCTTTCGCGCTCGACTCTGTAACCTACCGCGGACTGATTAAAGTTGTCAATCCGCTTATCGACGAGCACGGCAACGTCACGGTTATGGCAACAGTTCCCAACAGCGATGGCAGACTGGTTGAGGGAATGAACGTTAAGGCGCTCATCCGCGATCAGGTACCGGGTGGACTGATCGTTCCGAAGGAAGCAGTTGTCCTGCGCAACAACCAGCAGGTGGTGTTTTCCCTGCTTAACGGCCGCTCCTACTGGAACTATGTTGAAACGGTCCTCGAAAATTCATCTTCCTATACCATCCGGGTAATCAAGTCGGGTATCCTGAAAGCCGGGGATACCATCATAACCAGAGGCAACCTGAACCTGGCAAACGACGCAGAACTGGAGTTTAAATACCTGGAAAAATAGCGGTACTATGGTAAACTTCCTTATTCATAGGCCTATTGCCGTTATCATGGCCTTTCTGGCGATCCTTTTTCTTGGGGTCGTAACCGTGTTCCAGCTTCCGGTATCACTCATGCCGGATGTGGATATTCCTGAAATCACCGTCCAGTCCACATATCCCGGGATCCCGGCACGGGAAATGGAAAACACGGTTATAACCCCGATGCGCATGCAGTTGCTGCAGGTGGCCCATCTCGAAGGGATCGAAAGTGAAACCCGCGACGGCTATGGTACCATCCGGATGAAATTTCGTCACGGAACCGATATCAATTATGCTTATATCGAAACCAACGAAAAGATTGATGATGCCGTCTCCGGACTGCCGCGTGAATTCGACAGGCCAAGGGTTGTAAAGGCCTCTGCTACGGATATCCCCGTATTCAATGTGATGATTACCCACAAAACAAGCTCGGGTGATCTTCAAAAGTTATTGGAAATAAGTGAATTCGTGCAGTCTGTCATTGTCAGGAGGATTGAACAGCTGCCGGAAGTTGCCATGGTGGATATTACCGGGACTCTGGAACCGGAGCTTGTGATCAGCCCGGACCCGGAAAAAATGAAAAGCCTTGGCATCACCGATCAGGATATCCTCACCGCACTCGAAACAAACAATACGGCAATCGGTAACCTGATGGTCAGGGACGGTTATTACCAATACCAGGTTAAATTTGCCAACTACCTGAAAGACAAGAATGACATCGCCGGTTTGTATGTTGGTTCCACAGGCCGGCTGATCAGGCTCCGCGATCTGGCCGGCGTGGAAATAAGGCCGAGGGAGCGGAGGGGAATCTTTCTCAGCCGTGAAAAGGAGGGCCTGTGTCTCTCCATAATCAAACAATCGGATGCGAGGATGGAGGACCTGAAAACAGAAATCGGAACCCTTCTCGAAACCTATCGTACCGAATATCCGGATCTGGATTTTGAAATAGAAAAGGACCAGACCGCCATCCTCTCCTATTCTATGAGCAACCTTGGCCAAAGCCTTTGGTTCGGCGGTCTTTTAGCTATGCTGGTAATGTTTCTTTTTCTCCGGGATTTCCGGTCCCCGCTGCTGATCGCATTTTCCGTGCCGGTCTCACTGGTGGTATGCCTGCTGCTTTTTTACCTTACAGGCCTTTCAATGAACATTATTTCCCTGTCGGGCCTTGTGCTTGCCGTTGGGATGATGATCGACAACTCCATCATAGTGATCGACAACATCAACCAATACCTCAACAAGGGAGAAACGATTAACAAAGCCTGTGTTCATGGCACAAATGAGGTGATCCGGCCCCTTATCTCATCGGGACTTACTACCTGCGCGGTTTTTATACCGCTCATCTTTCTCAGCGGAATTTCCGGCGCACTTTTTTACGATCAGGCCATTTCGGTCACGATTGGGCTTACTGCTTCTTTCCTGGTATCCATTACGCTGATCCCCACACTTTTCAGGTTGTTTTATATCCGTAAGCCGAAGGCATCGGACAATAAGATTCTGGGTGCAATCAACCGCATTGATTATGAACGGGCTTATGAGGTTTCATTCAGTCATGTTTTTAAGTACCGAAGGTTCTATCTGGTTGCGTTTGTCCTCCTTTTAGGCTGCACCTATCCCCTCTACCGTATGGTTGGGGTCAGTCAGCTTCCCGAAATCGATCAGACCGAGGTGATCGCCGTTCTCGACTGGAACGAACCGATTCATGCTGTTGAAAATGCCAGGCGGGTGGAAGAGCTCATCCGGTCGATCCCCGAAAAGCCGCGTGATTGGTCTGCGCTGGTGGGCGAACAGCAATTTATCCTAAACCGCAACATGGATAAAACCGCTTCTGAGTCAGAACTCTATTTCCGGTTCGGAAGCCCTGATTCAATTAGCCGGTTGACCAGCAATATCCGTGAATTTCTCGGCGCCAGGTATCCGGTTGCACTCGTGAGTTTCCATCCGCCTGAGAATATTTTTGAAGCGATCTTTGCGGAGGATATGCCCGAACTGTTAACACGACTCAGCAGCATGAAGGGGCAGGAAACGCCATCACTCCGGGATGTGTGGTCCTTTACCGATTCATTGGAGCGAAACGCTCACATTACTTTCGAGCAGGTGCCGGTGCACGATCAGATCGTCATCGAGGTTGACCCGGAACGGCTTCTTTTGTACAAGGTTAGCTTTGCGAGTATCACCGGCCAACTCGAAAAAGCCTTCAACCAAAAGAGGATTGGTGCACTGAAAACATATCAGCGCTTTATTCCGATACTGCTTGCGGGCGATCATCAACCCGTCTCGGATATTATCCGGAACACCTTCGTAACAAACAGTGAGGGAATAGATTACCCGATTTCTGCTTTGGTGGGCATAGGCCATGAACAGGACTACAAAACGATCAGGGCATCGAGAAACGGAGAGTATGTGCCGCTTATCTCCAAAGAGTCGGGTTTCGCCGTTCCCGAAATCATAGGGAGGATCCGCGATGGAGTTAGAAATTCGGCGATTCTGCAGGCGGAATTCGATGGAACCTGGTTCCACCAGAAAACACTCATGAAGGAGCTGGTTGTGGTACTCCTTATCTCCGTTTTGCTGCTCTATTTTATATTAGCCGCTCAGTTTGAATCCTTCCTTCAACCCCTGATCGTTCTTTCCGAACTTCCGATTGACATTGCCGCAGCGTTGTTCATGCTCTGGATATTCGGGGAAACCCTAAACCTCATGTCGGCCATTGGCATTGTGGTCATGACGGGGATTATCATCAACGACTCTATACTTAAGATTGATACAATAAACAGGACGCGCGCTGAGGGACATACCGTGCTCGAGGCCATCCATATTGCAGGGATGCGCCGGCTCAAGCCTATCATTATGACCAGCCTGACGACGGTTCTCGGATTGCTGCCATTTCTCTTTTTTAAAGGCCTCGGTACTGACCTGCAGAAACCGCTGGCGCTTACCATTATGGGAGGGATGACCATCGGCACCCTGGTGAGTATTTATATCGTTCCGATTATTTACTGGGCGGCGTACAGGAGGAGTGACAAGGGACGAGTTACGGGAGAATCGTGACGGGAGAATCGTGACGCGTGACGGGAGAATCGTGACGCGTGACGCGAAAGAAGGTATTCTAAATTATAAGTAATGAAGCTAGCAGGTTTGTTGTTGTTCGTTTTGCTGTTCGTTGGATGCCGGCAATCAGGTCCGGCTTCTGTCCCCGGTATGACCGGTACCGATACAAATGCCCGCAACAATCTGACTACATCAGCTGCCCGGAACATTATTCCTACCGATGCCAAACTTCAGATTGTAGATATCGCGTCTGTTTTGAAGCAGCCGAAGCCTGTTTATCTGTCAGAAATTGCCGGTAACATAAGGTATGTCGCCCTGGAAACAACAACCAAATATCTCATCGGGGATAAATCTGTTAATATCCGGCCCTGCGAGGGCCTTTTCTTCGTGGCGCAGCATGAGAAACCTGTCGCGGTATTCGATGCCTCGGGCCGGTTCCTCAGGACAATCGGCCGGATCGGTCGCGGACCCGGCGAGTACAATTTCGATTATGTTGCCTGGCCTGAGGAAACGCAGCAACGATTGTATGTATGGAATGCCGATGCCGGCACTATTATGATGTTTTCATGGGATGGCAGACACATTGGCGACATCAAGCCTTCAGTCCGGTTTATGGCCTTTGTACCGTTGGGAAACAACAGGTTCATCAGCTGGACGTTCATGCAGGAACATGATGATGGAGGATATTTCCGATTGTTCATGCATGATGAAACAGGCAAGATACTCAGGAAATACTACGAGCCGAAAAAGGAATATGACTTCTCTCGGGGTGTTGCCATCATGACTCCCTTATTTACCCCTACAGCCGCAGGTTACCTCTACAATACCTGGGAAAACGATACCATCATGAGGATTAGCCATGATGGTTCCTTCCAGTCAGCATTTTCATGGCAATCCGGGAAGCTTAAAATGCCTTACAAACTGGGCTCGGCCGACCATGATAGATTCGTCAGGGAGATGAACAATTATGTGATTGACTGCAATGCGATGGAGAGCCCAACCCGCTGGTTCGGAAATTTCGATTATAAAAGGCGGCGTGAGCTGTTCATGGTTGAGAAGGCATCCGGGGATTGTTTTTTGATTGCCAATCAGGACACCGCAACGAAAAGTGTATTCAATGATATCGATTGCGGCCCTTCATTCTGGCCGCAGGATGGTTCCGGATCGGGTAAGACATTTATCGAGGTTATCCAGGCAATTGATCTGATCGATCCGGCAGAAGGCAGGCCTGCTAACCTGCCGGTCAGAAACCCGGAGGCCGCAAAAAAACTCCGTGAGCTTGTTTCCAAACTCACGGAGAATTCGAATCCGGTGCTGATGCTGGTCGACTTAAAGTAACCTGTCAGTTGTCGCAACGCTCATCATCGGCATTGAAATTGCACCATGACTGTTTAATTGTGCAGGGCTTGCAGCAGTCGATGATGTTGTAGTTGGAGCTCAGCCCGATCGACCAGCTCAGGCCATTTGTTCCAACCGCCGGTCCTGTGGTAATTCGGATGCCGTCAGAAATGAGTGTCGCGGTCCTTTGTGTCTGTTCCTGCCATCCCATGCCTTCGCTCGAGACCGCGGAGGTGCTCGTGGTAGCCGGGGATTTCATCGGATCATCACCATACACCATACCGCCGATCAGCAATCCGTTGATCATTGCAAAAATTTTAATAATACTCTTGATTTTCATAGCGTTAAAATATTTGAGTTAGTAATTCCTTTTTGATATCTGCAAACCACAGGACCGGACGATCCTGCCGGAGGGCGCTTTCAACCAGTGAATCCATTTCGTGGTATACCCCATTACCGGCACCTTCAGGTGGGCGTTCGGCTCTGGATTCTTTCATGGCCAGCAGGAGTTCAATGTCATACATCCCCACCAGCTGGTCCTTCTCGCTCCTGGCAAGCGGATAAAGCAGGGGAATTCTCGTTGCGCTGCTGCTGATGCTGGTTGAATAGATACCCTCTCCTTTTACCAGATCCGCCATCGCAAGCTCCATGTGTCCGTCGATGAACACCCGGAAAAGCCTGATCGGACCAAAGGCTACCAACTGGTCTTTCCCGCTTACATAAGTTCCGCGGAGAGCTTCTCCGGCTCGGGGTGAGTAATAGGATATGCCGCGCAGTTCATCCGGGTATCTAAGCTTTCCCCAGTCAAGATGGATGTCCGGGATGACCCGGCCATCTGGCAGGAT
Source organism: uncultured Porphyromonadaceae bacterium (assembly GCA_964457845.1). Classification (GTDB taxonomy): domain Bacteria; phylum Bacteroidota; class Bacteroidia; order Bacteroidales; family UBA12481; genus UBA12481. The sequence goes on from CAYWHP010000017.1 coordinate 32,108, forward strand.
ACGGAAAAGGGTATCCGACTGGCAGAGGAGAAGCGCACCGTCTTCGAATTCTGCCAGGTTTCGCTGGTTTGCCAACGACCAGTATATGGAAGTGTCACCAATTGTCAGCGCCTGCCCCAGTGAGCCTCCTTCCTTGTCGAGTAGGAAAACTCCTTCAGTAAGGCTGTCAATGCCATCATCAGACCTGCTCGTGTTGTAACCTGCCAGTAGGTCCTGACCTATTCTCACCATGTCATGGGCGGCCCAGCGAATTGTTTTTTCCCGGAGCAGATTCCCGTCAAGGTCATAGATCATGATGCGTGCAGGCCAGAAAGATTGAAGCCAGAGCTCATTTGTGGAAGGCTCAAGCCACATCGCATCAAGTTCACGGTATTCTCCGGGTCCCCGGCCAATCCGCTGGATCCGGAACCGGAACCGACCGGTAGTGTCGAAGCAAAATACCGCCTCGAGCCGCTTGTCCAGCATAAATACGTTGGAACCGCTAACCACCATCTTGTCGATATCAGTGAAGGCGGATTCCGGATGGTTCTCCAGCTGGACAAAATGCACTCGCCCGAGTAACTGGCCCATATCGATTGTTTCAGCAGGCCGAAAGGTTATTTTTTTAACCGTTCCATCGCCAGCCGGCTGCTGCCGGCATCCGATGACAAGAAGCAGGAATGCCACCTGCAATAGGGTTATAATTCTTTGTACCATGGTTTATCAGTTGAAGTATCGTTTTCTGATCGTGCTGAGATATTTGTGGGTCTGCGCCTCCAACGAAGGATATGGGGTAAACGCAAGGTCTGCAATGGATTCCGGTCCTGTCATAAAGATGTAAGGGATATCAAGCGAGTCAAGGGGCAGATTAAGGCTTCCATCTTCGATTTCGATAAACCGGGCACCTGCAAGGATCTTTTCCCGGTATCGCCACTGTTCAGCCGACGGACTGTTCATGGAGAAGAGCACAAGAATGCGTCCTCTTTCAGTCTGAGGTATCTCATTTCTTACAGAGAACAACAGCTGATCAACACAGCTCGAACAGTGCCGGTCCGACATGACCAGAACCATTGTTTTTCCGGAACCTGTCAGCTCGTCCAGTTCAGTGGCTGTGCCGTTGGTTTGCTTAACCGGCAAATGCCCGGGCAGTAGCTGCTGATTTGTGCGGATGGCAAACTCCCAGCCCCTGTTCATGAGATATAACTCACGCGAGGTCTCCATCAAGAGGTCACGGCTTTCATTCATTCGTTGCTCGCTTTCCTTGTCCGCAAGGTCAATCCGCCATACCCAGGCAAGGTTGATCGCGAGAAGAATCAGCGCACCGGCTATTAACCTTGCTTTCATGATCCGGTTTCACATTTTTTGAGGCCTTTGCAGCCATCCATCACCCGGTACGTCTTTTTGCAGCACCGGATTTCGGCATAGTCACTTACCAGACGCGAAAACGGCGCACCGGCCCAGCCGAAATACTCGAGATGTTCCCCTGTTTTAACCCGTTCTATCACAGGTGTGTACCCCACCAGAACACCCGAAGGAGGATCATCAGCCGGGCTTGTCGTAATTACATCCCCCTCTCCGAAGGTCAATGCCCTCATTCCGATCATGTTTCCTGAAAGTATGGCCATGGCGGCCATCAGAAACCCGATCCTTTTCCACGTTGTTGTTTTCATTTGATTGAAATTTTGGATTACATCGAATATAGACGTCAGGATTGCTGCCAAATGGAAAAACTGACACCGATATTTTTATTGATGAGCTTAAAAAAGTAAAAAACATACCTTTGAACTCAAATCAAGTGTTCATGATTACATTCGAGGAAGCCCTTAAAGTAGTAAGAGATCAGGCTATTACATTCGATATCGAAACGATTTCGTTTGAGGAGGCAGCCGGCCGGGTTCTGGTAACTGCGATCAGGTCCGACATGGATATCCCACCGTTCAACAAGAGTGCCATGGACGGTTACGCTTGCCGGCTGGAGGATATCGCTGGCCCGCTGCGCGTGGTTGAAGTCATTCCTGCAGGACATGTGCCGGTTTTTGGCATTGAAGAAGGAACCTGCTCCCAGATCATGACCGGGGCCATCGTCCCCGCTGGTGCTGATACCGTGATCAAGGTCGAAGACTGTTCAGTAAAGATTGATGATATTGGCAATGAAAGGATTATCCGATTTGTCGGGCAGAAAACCTCCGCCAACATCTGTTATCTTGGAGAGGACATCAAGGCGGGTGAAGTGATTCTGGAAGCCGGCACCATGCTGGATACCCGGCACATTCCCATGCTGGCCACGGTAGGAGCCGTTTTTATAGATGTATACAAGTTCCCCGCCATTGGTATTCTCGCAACCGGAACCGAGCTTGTTGAGCCTGGTGACCATCCCGGAATTTCCCAGATACGAAACAGCAATGCCTATCAAAGTATAGCCCAACTTGGCCGGCTGGGAATCGACTGCGATTATTACGGGATCGCTGCCGATGACGTTGATATTACCCGGGATATGATCAGAGAGGCAATGGAAGTAAATGATATTCTGATTCTTAGTGGCGGTATTTCAATGGGTGAGTTTGATTTTGTGCCTGCCGTACTGGAGAGTCTGGGATTTGAGATTCTCTTTCAGCAGGTGGCCATTCAACCCGGAAAGCCTACGCTTTTTGGCACCGGAACCGGTAAATTTGTCTTCGGCCTTCCGGGTAATCCTGTTTCCTCCTATTTCATTCTTGAATTACTGGTAAAACCATTCATTTACAAGTGCATGTCGGTGAACTGGGCTCCGCCGCTCCTTCGAATCCCTTCAGGAGAGCCATTCCTGAGGAAACATTCCGGCCGACAGGTCTGGATTCCGGTCAGGCTTGATGAGCAGGGCAGGGTCCGCAATATTGAGTACCATGGTTCCGCCCACATTTTTGCACTAAAGGACGCGTTCGGCATTATCAGCATGCCAATCGGCAAAGCGAGCATAGAGGAAGGAGAACTGGTGGATGTTCGACCAATTTGACAGAAATATTAATTATCTCAGAATATCGGTGACAGACCGATGCAACCTGCGTTGCACGTATTGCATGCCTGCCGAAGGTGTTCAGCTGCTTAGCCACCAGGATATCATGACTTTTGATGAGATAGTCGATGTGGTTAAGGCTGCTGCTCTTTTGGGTATCAACAAGGTGCGAATTACAGGGGGAGAGCCATTGGTGCGGAAAGGGATTGTAAGCCTGGTTGAAATGATTGCACGTATCCCGGCAATAAGTGACTTCTCGATGACAACCAACGGAACTCTCCTTTCGAAGTTTGCGGCTGACCTTAAGTCAGCCGGGCTGCGGCGGGTTAATGTCAGTTTGGATACTACCGATCCTCAACGGTTCAGGGAAATTACAAGGATTGGGGAAATCAGTCAGGTCATCGAAGGAATTGATGCCGCAGTGTCTGCCGGACTGGCTCCGGTAAAAATTAACTGTGTCATCCATAACAGTATTGATGAGCCGGATGCCCGCCTCGTAAGTGAGTTTGGAAGAAAAAGGGGCCTGGAGGTACGTTATATTCATGAAATGGATCTCGACAGTGGCTATTTCAGGGGAGTTATCGGAGGCGACGGAGGCAACTGTTCATCCTGTAACAGGCTGCGCCTTACCAGTAACGGGTTTATCAAACCTTGCCTGTTCAGTAATTCCGGCTATTCAGTCAGGGAGCTTGGGCCGGGGAAAGCGCTTCAGCGCGCACTCGACAACAAGCCGGAGTGCGGGAGCTACAATACGACCAGCGAGTTTTATAATCTGGGTGGCTGAGGAGAAGGTATAGGGCAAAGAGCGTAAGGTAACAGGAACGGTAAAGAAATTTGAATAAAGAAAATAGATGCCAATGGTGAGTTTAACTGACGGAGACAGAACCGAAAAGGGGGGCGGGTCCCAGGAGTTGTCCCATGTGGATTCCGCCGGGAATGCCCGGATGGTGGATGTCGGCCACAAGCCTGATCAGCTGCGTAGCGCACGGGCAGAAGGGCATATTGCGCTAAAGCCGGAAACATTGAGGCTGGTAAATGAAAATCATATGAAAAAGGGAGATGTGCTTACCGTAGCCGAGGTGGCAGGTATTCAGGCGGCAAAACAGACGCCGGGCCTTATCCCCCTTTGTCACACGATCAATCTGACATCCGTCCGTGTTGTTGCCGAAACGGATGAAACCGGTGTTTCAGTGTCCGCCGTCGCCAGATGCACCGGCCAAACCGGTGTGGAAATGGAAGCACTCACGGCAGTCAGCGTGGCCCTGCTGACAATCTATGACATGTGCAAGGCGGTCGACAGGGAAATGGTTATTGAAGGGATTCAGCTCATCGAAAAAACCAAAATGGATGTTTCCGGATAAATTAATCTTTCAGGTGATCACGTTAAGTGACCGCGCCAGCCGTGGTGAATATGAGGATCTGAGTGGTCCCGCCATAACCGGTTTTGTGCGCGAATACTTTGATGCAAAGCAGATAATGGTTGATATCAGTAATGTGGTGATTCCTGATGATCCGACCCGGCTGAAGGAGCTCCTGCTTGAAAGTCGTACACGAGCCATGCATGTGGTCTTCACCACCGGCGGCACCGGGCTCGGACCGAGAGATTTTACGCCCGATGTTGTGAAGTCATTGCTGGACAAGGAAATACCCGGAGTCATGGAGGTGATCCGGGTAAAATACGGGATGGTAAAGCCTGCGGCATTGGTGTCAAGGTCTATTGCAGGTGTCATGGAAGGAACCCTTGTTTACTGCCTCCCCGGCAGCCGGAAAGCTGTTGCGGAGTATTGTGAAGTGATACTTCCGACCATTGTACATTCAGTAAAAATGATCCTTGGCATCGATGACCATAACTGCTGAGCGGGCTACCTGTCGATGATCAGACGCGTTGATTTGACCATGCCTGCGGCAACCACTTCCACAAACCATATTCCGGGTGTCATAAGTTCCGCTTCGACAATTTCCCGAAGTACTTCGCTGTTGGTAAACGATTTATAAATGAAGTCCTGCCCGAGGAGGTTGATGAACCTGATTTCGCCCGACATAGGGCTGGTGAAGGTGACTTCAAGGATAAACCTGCCCTCAGTCGGGTTGGGATAAACATCAAGCCGGATTCCCTCCTCCCATTCTTCAAGGCCTGCAGAAAATGGGTTAGCTTTCCCGGGACTCCCTTTGTCGCCAGCACCATATGGCAAACGGGCTGTTTGCCAATGGTCGGGCTGATCATTCCCGCCAAATGAGTGATGTTCCGGTATCAGTTCCATGGAAGCACCGGAAACCACCGGCCAGCCGGCTGAGTACGATACCTGGTCGATGAGTGTTCCGTCACCCGAAGTAAGCATGAGCTGGTCGGCGCTGTTGCTGAGGGTAAAGTTCTGGTAAACATAATTTACCGTAACACCGCCGTTGGTGAAGGCATCTTCGTTCTTGGCAAAGACCCAGTAGCCATGGGCAGGTATGACTACTTTTTCCGCTGCAGTGATAACATGCAGGTTCGACCCGGCATCCTTCAGCGACAGACCTGTCAGCAGCAGGTCGTGATCCGTGGCATTCCAGATCTCGAACCATTCCCCGTTGGCATCGCTTACAGCTTCCGGATTGACCATGATTTCCGTGATCACGATTTCACCCTGTTGCGGGGCCGACTGGCAAAGAAGGGGCATCCAATATCCCCCGAGCATAAGCGTTAATAGAAAGCGGTACGTGTTTTTCATTTGCGTGTAGATTTATGAATGACTTCCTGTATAGATGCAGGAATGGATTCCGAATGGAAAAAATGACATAGGTAATTTTTACCCCGGTTTAATATCTTTATCATTGCCTCAGGTTAAATACACAAACTATGATGGATATATTGCAGAATCACAGATCGATACGCAAGTATAAACCAGATGAGGTTGAGGTGGAGAAGCTTCACGCCATCCTGGAGGCGGCTGGTCGGGGTTCCAATACCGGAAATATGCAGGCCTACAGCATCGTTGTTACCCGTGACCCGGCCATACGCCGCCAGCTTTGGGAAGCGCATTTCAAACAGGATATGGTTCTCCAGGCCCCCGTACATCTAACATTTTGTTCGGATTTCAACCGGTTTTCGGAGTGGTGCCGTCTGCGAAAGGCGGATCCCGGGTACGACAATTTCCTCTCCTTCCTCACGGGTGCAATCGATGCCATGATTGCTGCCCAGAATGCCGCCATCGCTGCCGAATCGCTGGGGCTTGGGATTTGCTATCTGGGCACCGCCACCTGGATGGCTTCAAGAATGATCGAAATACTCGAGCTTCCGAGGCTCGTTGTTCCGGTTACGGCCCTGGTCATCGGATACCCGGATGAAGATCCTTCCCTGACGGACCGCCTGCCGCTGACCGGATTTGTTCATCGCGATAAATACAAACCCTATTCGCCTGAGGACATCGATCTGATCCATGCAGAAAAGGAGTCACTCCCTTCAACGCTTGAACTGCTGCAGATCAACCGGAAGGAGACGTTGGCCCAGATTTTTACGGACAATCGGTACAAAAGGTCCGACAACCGCCATTTCTCAAAGGCTTTTCTTGATATGCTCGAAAAGCAAGGCTTCATGTGCCACGAAGACCTGTAGACATGGTGAAATCAGCCAAGCCGGTTCTCCTGATTCTGATTTGCCTTTCCATGGGAATTTCCGTGACCGGGCAGACCAGGATCAGCCTGTTGCTGAGATTGCCAGACCCTGTTGTCCGGATGAACCGGGATCTTAACCGCATGCTTGCATCGGATGGCCGCCTGATTGCTGACCTGGCGGATCTTGATGCGCAAATTGGTCGCATCATCGGTGTTTTGGAAAATTCCGGTTATCCATTTGCACAAGTGACAATGGATTCTGTTACACAGGGTTCCACCCTGCTGACCGGTATCCTGCAGGTGGATCCCGGCGAGTTGGTTTTAATCGATACAATTATGAACCGAACAGGGTTCGGGATCTCACAGGGTGTACTCTCAAGGCTCATGAACATCCGGCCTGGCGACCCCTACCGTGAGTCAGCAGTTGCCGAAGCCTCTTCAAGGCTCAACCGCCTCGATTATATGAAACTGGCGCGAACCCTCGAAGTGGGTTTCCATCCGGGAAGCGCCTCCCTCTATCTATACCCCGAAAAGACCGGCGCAAACCGGTTTGATGGCTGGGCCGGGCTGTCGCCGGACCTTAAAACTGCGGGCAGAATGTCGTTTTCCGGGGCCCTTGTTTTTAATCTGAAAAATCTGATTGCGCAGGGGGAGAACTGGCAGCTTGACTGGCACCGCTCCCAGGATGCTTCCCAAAAGTTAAACCTTGCTGCGCATATCCCTTACCTTGCCGGATTGCCTGTTGGCGTGGAGGCCGGATTCAATCTTTTCAGGCAGGATACAGGGTACCTTAATATAAGCTGGAATGCCGGGATCCCTTATCATTTCAGTCCGGGTCACTTGCTAAGCGTTTTTGTCAGGCAAGTACAGAGCAATGTAATCGAAGGTTCATCCGGCTCCCTGGTCCCCAACCGGCTCCCTTATACCGGCTTCCAGTCGGGGATAGCCTGGGAGCTGGTTCGTCTCGACAACCGGGTGAACCCCTTTCGTGGAATTGCCGCCCGCCTTGAGATCTCAACCGGAAAAAAGAATACACCCGGTGCCTCGCCGGTCAATCAATCCGAGTTCTCGGGAAGTGTCTCCTGGTATCGGCCGGTGGCCGGAAGCCTTGCTGCATTGTTGAGCCTGAACACAGCATGGAGGCAGGCGTCGTGGATTTATGAGAACGAACAGTACCGCCTCGGAGGGCTTAACCTTCTCCGTGGCTTTGATGAAGACCAGTTCCATGCGGATGCCTTTGCAGTCGGTTCGATGGAGGTGCGGTACCTGCTCGACAAAGACTCGCATCTGATGGCTTTGGCCGATATCGGAATCATCCGGTCCGGGCGGGGAACGAATGTTGTGGTTAATTATCCGGCGGGCATCGGGGTAGGCGGGCAACTTCGCACAGCGGGTGGGATTTTCAGGATTATTTTTGCCCTGGGAAAGCAGGGTGGGGAACCTGTCAATTTCAGGAATTCCAAAATACACCTCGGTTACATCGGGGTCTTTTGAAAATAGCTGTAATTTTGCAGTCCATTTCAGCAAGCATAAGCATGAAGAATAAGTCAAATACAATTAAACCGATAGCACTCATCACCGGAGCAACTTCCGGGATCGGCAGGGCAACCGCCATTCGGCTTGCCAAGGAGGGTTATCGCCTGATCCTCACCGGTAGGCGGGCTGTAACCCTCAAAAAACTGACCGAATATCTTGGTACAAAATACCAGACGGATTGTCTTTCGATTCCCGTTGATGTGAGGGATTACGCTACATTGAAGAGAACTTTTGCCGAAATACCCGCAGAATGGACAGGAATTGCCATTTTGATAAACAATGCCGGCCTTGCCGCCGGCCTTGATCTTTTCAATGAAGGATCCCTCGACGACTGGAACCAGATGATCGATACAAATATTAAAGGAATCCTCCACATGACCCGGCTCGTGGCTCCGGGAATGATCGAACGCAAAAAGGGACATATAATCAATATCAGTTCCGTTGCCGGAAGGGAGGTTTATCCCAAAGGCGCCGTCTACTGCGCAACCAAGCATGCGGTTGAGGCGCTTACCAGCGGAATGCGGCAGGATTTTGTTCAGCACGGCATCAAGGTGTCGTCAGTCAGCCCTGGCGCCGTTGAAACCGAGTTTTCCCTCGTTCGCTTCAAGGGCGATCAGGAACGAGCCGACAAAGTTTATGATGGCTTTGAACCGCTCGAGCCGGAAGATATCGCTGATGTGATTCATTTTATCATCAGCCGTCCGGCACACATTAACATCCAGGATGTGCTGGTGATGCCGGCAGCCCAGGCCTCGGCAACAATCATTCATCGAGGGTAATGACAAAAAAAGACGCCAGTTTTCCCTCTCCGGGCGGGAACCGCGAGAATGCGGAAATGTTCGATCAGATCGCAGGCTCCTACGATTTCCTTAACCACCTGCTTTCACTTAATATTGATAAGATATGGCGTCGCAGGGCAATACGGTCCCTCTCCCAGATCAACCCGAAAACGATTCTGGACATAGCTACAGGTACTGCCGACATGGCAATCGGTGTCATGAAACTCAATCCGGAGCATGTAACCGGAATTGATGTCTCGAAGGGTATGCTGGAGATAGGTCGTAAAAAATTAAAGGAGCGCGGACTTTCAAACAAGATTACCCTGACGGAAGCAGCCTGCGAATCCCTGCCGTTTGCGGAGTCATCATTTGATGCCGCACTGGTTGCATTCGGCGTAAGGAACTTTAGAGATCCGGGCAAAGGTCTTTCCGAGATTTTCCGGGTTCTGCGACCCGGGGGGAAGCTTGTTGTACTTGAATTCTCGATGCCCGGTAACAAATTGCTGCGCGCCGCTTATCGTTTTTATTTTCATTATGCGGTTCCGGCAATCGGACGGTTTTTTTCCAAAGACCTGGCGGCTTACCGGTACCTGCCTGATTCGGTTGAGGCATTCCCGAAAGGAATGGATTTTGTCGCTTTGCTGAACAAGGCCGGCTTCACCGATTCCTCCTATAAACCGCTCAGTTTGGGAATATGTGGCCTGTATGCTGGAATTAAAAAATGAAATGGATACTAATTGTCCGGGTTTTGAAGTTATTTTAACTCAAGAAACAATGTCTGCATGTCAGTAAACAAAGGGTTCATCCTCTCGCTCGTCCTGTTGCTCAGTCTGCCTGTCATGGCTCAAAGATCCTTGCCAAAAAACATGGTGATGGCCGATTTTCAGAAATTCCATTTCGGTTATTCGGTTGGCTTCAATTCTGTGGGTTTTACAGTCATTCCCAAGGAGGATCAACTTATACAACTTAAACAAAACCCAGGTATCAATATTAACCTGATTACCGACCTCCGGCTTGGCAAACACCTCGATTTGCGCCTTCTTCCGGGGATACAGTTTGCTCAGCGCGATCTTACCGTTACCAACCTGGTGACAAAAGCAACCCGGACCTGGCCTATCGAGAGTGTTTTTGTTGATCTGCCGCTGCTTCTTAAATACCGGGCCGTTCGACTCAATAATTATGCGCCATACCTGATTGCCGGCGTCACCCCAAGGTTCGACCTTACCCGTGCCGAACTGGTCGGCTGGAAGCCTGCTACTCCCATGCTGAAGTCTTTCGATTTTTACGTGGATCTGGGTGCCGGTGTCGATTTTTACCTTTCAATGGTCAAGGTAGCGGTCGAGTTGAAATTTTCAGTTGGTATGATGGACGTCTTTCTTGATCCGGGTGATCCTGAATTCGATATTTATGTTGGCGGGATCAGCAAAATCATGTCGAGAATGTTCGTACTGGCTTTCCATGTCGAACAATCACGTTAATCTTCAAATCGATTGATCATGAGGGAGGTTGAAATCACCATCAATCCGGAGGATGCATTGATCCCAAAGCAGGTTCGCAAGAAGGCCTGCCTCGCTGCCGGAGTCTCCGCCAACCTGGTAACCGAATTCCGGATATTGAAAAAGTCGGTTGATGCCCGGCGTCGTCCGATTGTGATACGCATGACGGTCGGATTGGCAGTCGATTCACCACTTGTTCCCTTAATTCAGGAGTTCCATTGGAAGCAAACGGCCGGCGCAACTCCGGTAGTTGTTGTCGGGGCCGGACCTGCAGGCCTTTTTGCAGCTCTCCGGCTTTTGGAACTTGGATACAGGCCGGTTATCGTTGAACGGGGCAAAAGCGTTTCCGATCGTAAAAGGGATATCGCCATCCTGAACAGAAATCAGGGCCTGAATCCCGATTCTAACTACTGCTTCGGGGAAGGCGGAGCAGGTACTTTCTCCGATGGGAAACTCTATACCCGCTCAAAAAAGCGGGGCGACGTCAGACGGATTCTTGATCTTCTTTGCCTTCATGGGGCGGAGGATTCAATCCTTTACGAGAGCCATCCGCACATCGGTACCGATAAACTTCCGGCTGTTATAACTGCCATTCACGATACCCTTGTTGCTTACGGTGCTGAATTCCTGTTCGATACGAAGGTCGATGGCCTTCTGGTAAGGAATGGCAAAGCGGTTGGCATCACAACCGCGAAAGGCGAAAGTATAGAGGGAGCCGGAGTTATTCTGGCAACCGGACATTCCGCACTGGATATATACCGGATGCTCGACAGGATGAAACTTCAGCTTCAGCTTAAAGGATTTGCGATGGGAGTGAGAATTGAACATCCGCAGCATCTCATTGATCAGATACAGTACCATACAAGGGAAGGCCGGGGAAAGTACCTTCCCGCCGCAGAGTATACGCTGGTTAAAAATATCAACGGTCGCGGCGTGTATTCATTTTGTATGTGTCCCGGCGGCATCATCGTTCCTTCAGCAACCTCCGATTTCGAGTCCGTCGTTAACGGGATGTCCAATTCGATGCGAAATTCGCCTTTTGCAAACAGTGGTCTTGTTGTTGAAATCCGCCCGGAAGACCTTGCCGCCTACAGCGATCATGGTGAGTTTGCAGGATTAGCTTTTCAGGAGGAGTATGAAAAATCAGCCTATCGCTATGGCGGTGAGGGTCAGGTAGCTCCCGGACAGAGGCTCACTGATTTTGTCGAAGGAAAGGCTTCACCCTCTTTGCCTGATCATTCTTATCACCCGGGCCTGGTTTGTTCGCCAATGCACCAGTGGATGCCCGAGAGCATTCGTGACCGGCTGCAACTCGGGCTTCGCTTTTTCGGCAGGCGTATCAAGGGGTTTATGACTCAGGAGGCCATTATGGCCGGAGTGGAGTCAAGAACCTCCTCTCCTGTCCGTATCATCAGGGATCCGGATCATGGATACCATCCCGGACTGCCAGGATTATTCCCGGCCGGTGAGGGTGCAGGATATGCCGGAGGCATCGTCTCTTCAGCAATGGACGGGGAGTATGCGGCGGATTCGATCAACCGGTACCTCTCCGCCTGAATTCACTGCAAACAATAGCGGCAGCGACGGAAACGTTAAGGGATTCAGGCCGGGTTGTTCCGGTGGAGAAATCAGGTATGAGTATGTTTTCGGTGGTCATTTCCAGGAGTTCAGCACTGAGTCCCCGCGATTCATTGCCCATCAAAATAAGTCCGTTGCTGCTGAGTTCTGCCGTATAAATGTTATTACCGCGAAGGTGCGTACCGTAAACCGGAAATCCGGCTTGAAGCGATTGAGTAAACGCTATTAAATCAGTAGTAATCAACCGCACCCGAAAGATGGAACCCATGGTAGCCTGTACAACTTTGGGAGAGTAAAAATCAGCGGTATCCAAGCTGGCAATCACTGCCGGGATGCCAAACCAGTCGGCCAGGCGGATGATGGTACCTGCATTGCCGGGGTCCTGTACCTGCTCGAGACCGATGATCAGTTCTTTGTCAAAAATGGCTCCAGCCACTTCCGGAGTTCTGGAAATGATGGCAGCAGCCTGATTTGGAGCCTTCTGAAAGCTGATTCGCTGAAGTTCGCGCTCCGATACTTCGATTATTTCGGTTTCCCGGCCCGGGATCAGGGTGGGGTGCTCATTGAGCCAACTGTTCAGCGCAAACAACTGGCTGACCCGATAAGGAGATTTCTTCGGCAAGGCCAGCGCCTCACGAACAATTTTATCCCCTTCGGCAACAAAACAAAGGGCTTCGTCACGTTCCTTCTTATCACCCAGCGAAAGGTAAAATTGAATCTGAGACCTTGTAATCATATGGAAAACGGATGTTACGCAATATTAAGCTAAATTTATAATTTCGGAGCCTCACACATGAAGGGATTGATGATCCGTAGCGGCCATACTATTCTTTATCCTCAAAGGGCACTGCTCATCGCATTGTTGATGATCCTGTTGGCTGGATGTAACCCTGTCAGATATGTGCCGGGTAATCAGTATCTTTTGAAAGTCAATAAGATAGAGGCTACCGATGGTGGTGTTCCCAATCGTGATATTGAAGATTATTTCAGGCAGCGACCCAATAAAAAGATTTTCGGATTTATCCGGTTTCATCTGGGTGTTTACAACCTTGCGAATCCTGCCAGGCAGAATGGTTTTAACAATTGGCTCAGGGGTATTGGAGAAGAACCTGTAATCTTTGATCCGACTGCAGCAAAGGAGACTGTGAACCAACTGAAGCACTACCTGCAGAATCTTGGTTATTATGAGGCAAGTGTGATGGATACAGTCATTTTTTCACACAAGAAAGCCAGCGTTATCTATAGAATAAGCTTCGGACAGCCATACATGGTTGAAGAAGTTGAACTTTCAAGTCCACAGTGGATTGCTGATTCGGCCATCCGTGCATTGATCCGTCTCGACTCCGCCTCTTCACTGTTGAAGTCCGGAATGCGTTACGATCTGGAAGTGCTTCGCCAGGAGCGGATGCGGCTCTCAAAATTCCTCCGGGATAAGGGCTATTATGGTTTTTCACGCGAATATGTCCACTTTCCGGTGGATACCATGCGAGGAAACCATACTGCAGCTGTCTGGCTGGGGATCAAGAATCCTAAAGATGCGTTGAATGATATAACCAGGCTGAATTTTCATCCGCTTTTCCGTATCGGTGAGATAAGCATCATAACTGATTTCAATACCTCGGATTACCTGAGCGATCCAAAAAGTTACCTGGCCACCTCCGACACAGTGCCGTATATGGGTACAAACATCATTTACAAAAATCATCTGAACCTGAAGCCGCATATCCTTCATTCCAGTCTTGCATTCCAGACCGGCAGCCTCTTCAGCCAGACGATGGTGGATAAAACCATCGAGTCATTCAGCTCATTAAGAAACTTCAAGCAGGTCAAGCTAAACTTTACCCCTTCAGGTAACCTCACCGACTCTGTTCAGAAGCTTGATTGCCAGATCCTGCTGAGCCCGCTCACCCGACAGTCGTATGATGTTTCACTTGAAGGAACTTATTCTTCAGGCAATATCGGCATGGCCGGGAATCTTGTTTATAAAAACCGCAACCTCCTTGGTGCTGCAGAGAGCTTTGAGCTTAAGTTCAAAGGGGCAATGGAATTCCTTGCTAATGCAGTAGGAGATTTTAACCGAATGGTAGAGTTCGGAATAGATGGCCGCCTGGAGGTCCCGCGCTCGTGGATACCTTTTACTACTGCCGCCAGTGCGGGATTCGGCAAGCCTCATTCATCGGTGAACCTCAGCTACAACTACCAGCGCAGGCCTGATTTCACGCGCACTATCGCGAATGCAGCCTATGGCTATAACTGGAAATCGGCCCTGTCCAGGCACCAGGTTAACATCATTGAATTCAACTATGTTAACGTAACCCAGATGTCAGAGAAATTCTACAATCTGATCAAGGGAACCTATGTTGAAAGCAGCTTTCGGTCGCATGTGGTACCTGCCTTCAACTATACCTACACCTATTCGAATCAGGAAGTGAATAAGGAATCCAGCTTTTTCTACCTGAGGCTTCGACCTGAAATCGCCGGGAACCTGTTTTACGGTTTCAATAGCATTGCCGGAACAGTGAAGCCTGAGACCGGATATGCGCTGTTCGGGACACCATTTTCCCAATATGCCGAGGCAGATATCGACCTGCGTTACCATTGGGTCATCAATACCACGAACAAAATTGCCTTCCGGTTTTTCGCGGGTGCCGGGTATCCCTACGGAAACACCAATGCCATGCCTTTTGAAAAAAAGTACTTTTCAGGAGGTTCTTCCGGCATCCGGGCATGGCAGGTGCGGTCGCTCGGTCCGGGGACGTATATAATCCCCGAGGATCAGAAAGGTCTCTATCCCAATCAACTCGGCGACATAAAGCTGGAGGCCAGCGCGGAGTATCGTTTTGACCTGTTCTCGATACTGAAAGGAGCACTGTTTCTTGATGCAGGTAACATCTGGGCTATCAATTCATCCGATGACAGGCCTGGTGCAGTTTTCACCACCTCCGGATTTTATCGTGAGATAGCAGTTGGAACCGGTTTCGGTCTGAGAGCCGACCTTTCCTATTTTATAGGGAGGCTTGATCTGGGAGTAAAACTTCGTGATCCGGGCACTCCCGATGGACCAAAGTGGATTCCCGGATACCGTAAATATCAATGGTCGGATTTTGTCCTCAACTTCGGAATCGGCTACCCATTTTAAACCGGCGTAACCGTTATTGCATTATCTTTGCACCTTCATTTAAAAACTGTCGTCATGAAAATTCTTGATGTTGTAAAACCGGGTGTCGTAACCGGAAAGGATGTTCAGAAAATATTTGCCATTGCTAAGGAAAATAGTTTCGCTATTCCAGCTGTTAACGTCGTGGGAACCAATTCGGTTAATGCGGTGCTCGAAGCAGCACGCGTTGCCGGCGGACCGGTCATTGTGCAGTTCTCTAATGGAGGCGCTGCCTTCTGGGCCGGCAAAGCACTTCCCAACGGTAGTCAGGAAGCAGCAATTCTCGGAGGTATTGCCGGTGCACGTCATATCCATACCGTCGCTGAAGCCTACGGAGTTCCGGTGATTCTTCATACCGACCACGCTGCGAAAAAACTGCTTCCCTGGATCGATGGTCTTCTTACTCAGGGTGAAAAGCATTACGAACGACATGGTAAACCCTTGTACAGTTCCCATATGCTTGACCTCTCGGAAGAACCCCTGGCAGAGAACCTCGAGATTTGCAAAAGCTATCTCGAAAGGATGAGCAAGATGGGTATGACGTTGGAAATTGAGCTTGGTGTAACCGGCGGAGAAGAAGATGGTGTTGATAATACCGGCGTTGACAACTCCTTGCTTTATACTCAACCCGAGCATGTGGCTTATGCTTATACCGAACTCTCGAAAGTTAGCGACCAATTCACAATTGCCGCCTCTTTCGGCAACGTACATGGCGTATACAAACCGGGTAATGTCAAACTGCATCCGGCTATCCTCAAAAATTCGCAGGATTATATCGAAAAGAACCTCAAAACCGGACCGCAGCCCGTGAACTTCGTCTTCCACGGGGGATCGGGTTCCTCACAGGAGGAGATCCGCGAAGCAATTTCTTACGGTGTGATTAAAATGAATATTGACACCGATACGCAGTGGGCTTTCTGGATTGGGTTGCGCGATTATTACGAAAAGAACAAGGGCTATCTACAGGCTCAGATTGGAAATCCTGAAGGCGCTGACAAGCCTAACAAGAAGAAATACGACCCACGCGTTATTCTCAGGGAAGGTGAGGTAACCATGATCGCCCGCCTTAAGCAGGCATTTGAAGATTTGAACTGCGTCGGCAGGCTTTAAGGTAAAGCCGGAATAAAATTTCCGCGGATTTTTCCTTTCAGGCAGGTTTCCTGCATCTAATACCGGTAAAAGGAGGTTACATGACCAAGTTTTACCGGTATCTTTTTACCAGGTCGGAGCTGAGGGGAATACTTTATTTATCTGCAGGAGTCATCCTTATCCGGGTTTTATCCTACGCAATCAGTCCGATGATGATGGTACCCGGTAATCAGGGTGCGGGCTCTTCTGCGGGCGATTCAGCCGGCCAGGCATCCAAAAGGCCGCCGAAAATTGAGATTAATTCGGCCGACAGTCTTGCCTTGCTCGAACTACCGGGAATAGGCCCTTCGTATGCAAAAAGGATACTGAAATACAGGCAGATGCTCGGAGGCTACGCCACGGTAAGTCAACTGCTCGAAGTGTACGGCATGGACTCCGCAAGGTACTCCGGATTCAGGAGCCTTATCCGGGTTGATACGGCAAGAGTCCGGAAGCTCAACGTTAATAAGGCCACATTTAAGGAACTCCTTGCTCATCCCTACCTCGAGTACGAACACGTGAAGGCAATTGCACGATACCGCGACAAGAAGAGAATCACAAATCCAGGTGAACTTTGGGCAGCAGGGGTGCTTCCCGACTCCATATGGAAGGGTTTATCACATTACCTGATCGCCCTGCCTGATAGTTCGACTAAAGAACAGAAGTTTTTTGATAAATGATATTTTTTGTTTTTCTTTGCAGTCCGAATTTTTAGTTAACCGAACGTCTTAAAAGTATTAACGTATGATCATTATTCCGGTAAAAGAAGGTGAGAACATCGAAAGGGCTCTCAAAAAGTTCAAGCGTAAATTTGAAAAAACCGGCGTTGTCAAGGAATTGAGGGCTCGTCAGGCTTTTACCAAACCTTCTGTAAAACGGCGTCATGAAATGTTGAGGGCGGCTTACGTACAGGGGCTGCAACAGGCGGAAGAAAACGAATAAACTTTCGATCTCGATTCGTGGTCGATAATAGTCTTTGCAGAATTATTGTTATATTTAGGTAAAGATTGTTGATCATGATGGATGCGGTTGAGCAGTTTATCAGGTTTATTCTGACTGAAAAGCGTTATTCCCCACATACTTTGTTGTCTTACAAAACTGACATTGATCAGTTTACCGCATTTCTTAAAGCCAACTCCCCCGAAACAGGCTTGTTGCAATGTGAAACCCGGCATCTGCGAAGCTGGGTTATAGCATTGTTGGATTCGGGCATCTCTCCTCGTTCGGTCAACAGAAAAACAACCGCATTGCGCAGATTTTTCAAATTCTGCCGTCAGGAGATGTTGATCAATAAAAACCCGGCAGATTTCCTTCAGTCGGTAAGGATTGTTAAATCACTACCCGTTTTCATGGAAGAAGAACAGATGGAATCGGTTCTAAGTCGTGAAGAGCAGCCTGCAGACTTTCCTATGCTGCGCGATCTGCTGATCATTGAACTGCTTTACGGCACCGGCATGAGGCTTAGTGAGCTCACCGGCCTGAAGGATTCAGATGTAGATCTGGTGAAATATCAGATCAGGGTTTTCGGAAAACGGCAGAAAGAACGCATTGTGCCGGTGACAAAAGGTTTAGCAGCCCTGATTGATGAATATATAGCTTTACGCAATAAGGAATTCGGGTTGGCTTCAGGCGGCACCCTGGTTTTGACAGATAAAGGCAAACCTGCTTATCCCAAATTGGTGTATCGTGTAGTGAACGAGGCGTTGGGCACCGTTTCGCAGGCAGCCAGGCGGTCACCGCATGTGCTCAGGCACACCTATGCTACTCATCTTTTAAATGGCGGGGCCGAACTGAATGCCATCAAGGAGCTTTTGGGCCATGCGAGTTTAAGTGCCACACAGATATATACCCACACAGGGTTTGAGAAATTGAAAAAGGTATACAGAAATGCCCATCCAAGGGCGTGATTATATTAACAATAGGAGGACCCATTATGACAATTAAGATTCAATCGGTGCATTTCGATGCAGATCAGAAACTTTTGGATTTCATCGAAGAGAAGGTCGGCAAGCTCAATCTTTTCGATGACTCAATAATCGGAGCTGAAGTGATCCTTCGTCTGGACAAGAATCAGAACCTCGAAAATAAAGTCAGTGAGATCCGGTTAATAATATCAGGATCGGATCTTTTTGCTAAAAAGCAATGCAAATCATTTGAGGAGGCTGTTGATCAGACCATTGAAGCGTTGAAGCGTCAGCTTTCCAAGACAAAGGGTAAAAAAACCTCAAGATAGAAAAAAACTCTCCAAAAGTTTTGACGTCTAATTTCTATGTACTACATTTGCAGACCCAAAACTGGGAATGGAGAGTTCTTTAATTTTTTGCATTTTTTTGACTGAATTTGCCAATGTAGCTCAGTTGGCCAGAGCAGCTGATTTGTAATCAGCTGGTCGGGGGTTCGAATCCCTCCATTGGCTC
>CAYWHP010000018.1:0-50588 GCA_964457845.1 uncultured Porphyromonadaceae bacterium
GTCACTGGATGCTATAGCGGCGGTATACAGGAAAGATACCGGATGATCATTGCGAAGGTCACTGGCAAGATTGCTTTTGCCCAATGGCATATACGTCCCCGATGCAAAACTGATTGGCCCGGGTCGGCTGAGAACCGAACCAAGTGCAACGGTTCCGTCATGGCAGGACAGGCAGAGGATCGACGATCCGTCGGGCTGCCCCGGGGCAGCCTGCATCGTTGAGCTGTTGTAGAGAAGGTAACTGTTCCCGGGGTCATTACGGTTCCACAATGGAGCTGCCGGTCTGCTGTTATGTGGGGTATGACAGAAAATACATATCTCGGATTCACTTGTGGCCTTTACATTTCCTGGCCCTGTTGCCGACATATTGTGCCGGGTTGTTACAATCGACTGGGAGGCTGCCATCACCGGCACCAGCACCAGCACAAACATGATTTTAATATTCAGTATGTTCATTGCTTACCAGGATAAAATAACGTAAAAACCTGAATCCTTGAATTATACGAGTCGGCAACGTAAATATTGTTCCGGTCATCTATCGTAATCCCCGTTGGCAGCCAAAACTCCCCGTCACCCCTGCCCTGATTGCCGAAAGCATACAGGAACTGTCCCTGCCGGTTAAACACCTGAACCGCATGGAACAAGGCATCAACCACATAGATATTGCCAAACGAATCCGTAGCTATTCCCTTCGGCCGGGCCATGTAGCCGGTTGCATCACCGGCCTTGCCAAACACCGATAAAACAGTTCCGGCTGCGTCAAGAACCTGAACCCGGAAATTCATCGCATCAACCACATATACAAGTCCTTCTGAATCAATCCAGATGTGCGTGGGAAAGTTGAATTGTCCCTCCCCTTCCCCGCGGCTGCCCACCCTGCGCAACAGCCGCCCCTGCTCGTCGAGCACCGCCAGACGATGGGCACTGGTTTCAACCACCCATATCTCCCGGCTTGCCGGTGACCAGGCGATCCCAGTCGGTTGGCCCAGCAGAAGCGAATCATTCAGAATGCTCACCTCTTTGCCATCGCCGCTGAGTAAATAGATCTTCCCGGCATGCGAATCTGAAAATAAGACCCCCGAGCCAGGGCCCCGACAAATTCCAACCAGCGAAGAGAAGTCCAAATTACTCTTTTTCAACGACTGGGGCATTTCACCCACCCCCTTTTCTACCCGAAGTAGAATGCGGTTACCTTGATCGGCTACCAAAAACGCATCCGGATTGTCAGCAAGAATCGATACAGGATTGCTCAGAACCGGCGGCCGCTTGCCAAGCACAACCCTGTTAAATATTGTTTTTACCCGTTTATCGGATTTCTGACCGGCTGTTGGCCAGCACTTTACAAAATCAACCCGTGGACTGCTGCCGGTCCCGGTCTGACAGATTGATGGCAGAGCAAGCAACCCCTGCAACAGAACCAATGCTCCCGATAGTAAGATATTACGACCGGTGGTCACGCTATTACTGATACGGGATTTACTAGGCATTTCCAAACGTATTCTTTCGGTTACTGATTCCTGCGAAACACTCAAGCAAATCTCATGCTAAAATCACAAAACATTAATATACTGATAATTACAATAGCTCATCAAGGCGTCTGAGCGCTTCACCGAAACCGGTCATGCCAAGGCCGAGCCGGATGGAAGGCGTTTTCATGCCAAAAAGGTGCGAGCCTATCGCAAGAACCCCCTTCTCAAGCAGCAGCCGGTCGCAGAATCCGGACGCCGATTCTCCTTCGGGAAGTCCCATCAGAGCTACACTGCCTGCGAGCGGCGGTCTCCAGATTAAACGATCCGGATGCCGGCCGACCATTTCATTTACCAGTCCGATGTTGTGTGCGATAATTGCCGCATTGCGTGACAATATCGCCGGGCCATTCTGTAGTGCCATGATCGAAAGGATCTCAGAAGGTGCTGATGAACAAATGGTTGAGTAATCCTTCAGCCTCATAAGCTTCTCCCGGATTTGGGCATTTCTGCATACCAGCCAGCCGATCCGCAGGCCGGGAAGCGACCATGATTTCGACATTCCCGAAAGGGAAATGCACCGGTCGCCCAGGCTGGCGGCCCCTGGTAGCCTTTCCACATGTTCCCGTTCCAGGCCCCTGTACATCTCATCGGAAAAGAGGATGAGCCCTCGTTCTTCGCAAAACAAGGCGATTTTCTCGAGTTCCCTTTTCCCAACTGTTGTACCTGTAGGATTGTGTGGAAAATTGATAACAACCATCCTTGTCTGATCGTTGACGAGTGATGTCAGTTTTTCAGCCTCATACCGGCCATCTGACCCGGCATTCCAGCGGGTGACGGAACACCCGGCTGCGACAGCAATCTCATGCAGCGACTGGTAGGCCGGCGAAATTACAACCACATGGTCGCCGGCTGCCAGCAGCGCATTCATGGCTAAAAAGATGCCTTCCTCCGGAACACAGACCAGGATCTCTTCCGGACGAATCCCTTCATACAATTTCGAGATCTCATAGCGGAGCATCGGGTGACCTGCTGATTCCGTATAGGCAAACCGGAGGTTTTGCCATATACCGATCATTTCCGGTGACGCCATGTCAAGCAGTTCAACCATCGACAGAGGCTCACAATCGGAACAGCTCAGCTGGAAAGGAGCTTCAAACTCATATTTCGCAAAATGACGCTCTATGAGGAAAGGGTTCAAATTCATAGATAAGGTTTTTGTGTTACGAAGGTCATGAATCGAACGCACAATTCCTCGTCGATCAATACCCATAACAATCATACTTATCAGCCAAACGCGCAAATTCACTTACAAATCACCAGCAAATAAGCCTTTTTGCCTGCTATATTATTACATATTCCAACCATTTCCATTTAATACTTTGATATTCAACCCGCGTTTCGTTGCTTTGCCGTTGATTTCAGACTATCTTGCAGATAGGATTTAGAGCGAACTATAACAGAAGGAACCCTATGAAACTGCCTGGCCAAACCCGCGTGCCGCTTAATGTGGAAGCACGAGAGCTTATCAACCTGTACGCCTCGCTTGGCGACAGGGCTGCCAATATTCTGCCCGACGGGGTGTTCGAAAAGCTCCGGAATTTCATCCGGATATGTCATGACGAACAGATGGAACCCGCTATCCAGCAGGCGGCCATCAACGAGGCCCTTCTGGAGGTGAAGGAAGCCCTGCCCGGATATACCGACATCAGCCTGATGCTGGCACCCCACCTTAACTCCAAAGCATTCGAGTATTCAGCCAAAAGACAGGCTTTCAAGAAGAAGCTGCGCACCATCATCGACCAGGAGCTTGTTAATCCGACCGAAAAACAGCAGCTCGAGAACGTTCTTCAACTGCACGACTTCTCCGTTGGAACCCCTCCGACCACGCAGGTCACGATCGATTTCCTCTATCGGGTCCTGCTGGGCGATGAGGTAAGGGTGATCCGGAAGTTCCGCGATGTAATCGGCATAAACGACGATGTGGAAGAGGCCCAGTGGAATTACCTGCTCGACGTTCTCGACCAGATGGTAAACCAGTCGACCCATTACACCACCGGAACCGAAAAGGAAAATTTCCTTGCCCGGACAGAGTCGACACTGAACTTCAAAGGGCTCAACGGCCTGATCCGGACATTGGTGTCGGGCAACGCCGATACCACGATCCGGTTGCTCAAGGAGGAGGTCTTCACCCCCAACTCGGTTAAGGTAATCCAGTTCCAGGATGCCGAGTCGCTCCTGCAAACCATGCAGGATGACCCGGTTTCCATTTTTGCCGTCCGCATAGAATCGATGCGGAAAAATATCTTCAGCCGGCCCGAGCTCTCAAGCTACCTCGTCAGGTGCGTTTTCATCGATGATTCACCCGAGTCCCGTGCCACCAATACAAGCCTGGTGTTTGCTTTCCATAATGGGATCATCAACACCCTTAATAAGGTTCATACGCGCAAAATGGGTACCCCTGCCAACACCCAAATGAACCTCAGGCTTATCCTCGACAAGGTCAATCCTCAGAATATCAGGAAATTCAAGGATAAAATCGATAAAAAAATCCGGGAATACGACCAGGAGATCCTCAATCTTAAAAAGGAACAGCTGGCCGAACCCGACAGCCCGGAACAGGATGTTATACTCTACAAATTTGATGAATTCGCCAGCCAGCTGATCAAGGACCGATACACACTGTCGAAACTGAAGCAGTTCCTGGTACTTATCGAACAGGTACGCGAACCGGCCTCGCTGAAAAAGGTTAACCGCGAACTGATCGCCGAATTCGAGGAGCGAACGCGCGACTATTTCTATTCGGGTAACCGGAACCTCGGCATTGCCACCATCGTTGAAGGCGGGGGCCGTGCCCAGATCCGGACCTATGGCGAATACCTCCTCCAGCGGAAACTGAAACCGGTGAGCGACGAAATCGTCCATCGCTGCGAAGTGATCCTCGACGTAATCCCCAATACGTACCAGCGTACCCTGCACAACCATTTCCACAAAAACTTCGGAATCAATCTTTTCCTCGAAAAATACAAGGCCTTCCTCACAAAAGTCGAAAACGATGCCGATAACCGGGGACGCTTCCGCAACTTCCTCATCGACCTCGGCATAAAGGACCGTTTCGATCAGAAAAACCCGGCCGATCAGGAAATCATCAAGGATTTCCTCAGCAAACTCGGCACCCTCGACAAAACCTCAGTCTCCGACGATGTTCAGATGATCATCCGCGACCTGCTTTTCTGGAAAGGCCGCCAGCCAAATCCCTTCATCTATTTTGTTGAGGAGGCATCGTGGGAATATCGCGATCTGTTCCCCCCCGACCGGTTCGATATCAACCCGTTCGATATAAATATTGAATTATACGAGAACGGACGCGTCGACTTCGAAAGGCTGCAAACCAAGCTTGAGCTGATCCGCGACACGTTCCACCTGTTTGATGACACGGGCACGCTTTGGGACAGGTTCTGTGAAAATACCGTCTTCGTTATAAACGATCCTTCCAACCCCACCGGATACACCGACTTCAATAATCAGGCGCTTATTGCCTTCCTTAAATTCCTCAATAAAACCCAGTTCACCCTCTTCCTCGACGAAGCCTACAACGATGCGGTCAAGCTGGATGATCCGGAGGAACCCAAATGGAGGACCATATCAAGGTACATCATGAACAACTTCGGTTCGTTCCCTACCCTTGGAATGGTGACATCGCTCTCCACCACAAAAAACCTTGGTGCAACCGGTGACAGGCTCGGATCCATTGCGGCAACACCTGCACGCCAGGATGTTATCGATTATGCCCGTAAAATCTTCTCCCCCGATCGTGCGAACACCAATAGCCTGTTCATGCAGGTTAATGTTCTTGAGGTGGCCGAACTCGCCAAGACCATCAAGGTGCGGATGGACGAGAATCTCCCAAAAGATGCCTCCAGGCACAAGATCAAATCGAAGCTCGAGGAATACATCAAGGCGGCTATCCGGAACAATAAAAACGAGAAGGGTACCGCAAAAAGCACTAAGCCGCAGCGTGCCTCCCTGTTCGAAGGGAGCCCGCTCCATCTTTTCCTTCTGGATGAACTGCGGTCGCTCGATCAGCTGGATGTGCTTGAACTGCCCGATGATTTTAAATACAAGGGCGAGCCATTCTTTTCCTATTACAAAGAACATATCGTAAAATCGCTCAACCTTTTCCGGATCAACAAGGTATTCAGGAGCGAATCCAACCGCCGGATGGATATTGCCAAGGAAGTTGCCGAAGAGGTACTTTCCAGATGGCCCGATTCGGACATTGCATTCCTCGATTCCGACGGATCCTATCTTTTCAATCTTCATATCCGAAACCTCCAGTCATACCAGGAGCTCGAATCCTTTGTCACTGCCCTGGCCGGTGAACGAGGGCTTGCCGTACTGCCCTACCAAACCGGTTTCGTAAGGTTTGCGCTGGGCGATTATCTCGATGGATCCGAGGCTTCCTTCAAGGTATTCCGGAAGGAACTGGAAACCGCGATGGAGCTTTTCCTCAGCTATTGGGATAAATACCAGAAACTCCTCGCCGCCGACCCGTCGCGTACAAAGAATCCTGCCGGGATTATTTCCGCCGTATTCCCGAAACAGTCGGGTGCCGCCTGGGCCCGCACCATCCTTGCCGATTATTCGGCCGTATCCGGTCTCACGAAAACCGTGAACCGTTCACTTAGGATTCGGGATATCAAGTCTGTTAACCTCCCCTTTGCAGCCGACAGTGGTGTAACGATTCATACCATAGCCACTTCGCGCAACAGCGTGATCGAATTTTTCGACCAGATAGGCAGTTGCCCGAATCTGGAGTCGTTCGTCTCGAGTATGGCCTTTACCAAGGTATACGAAACACTGCTTCCCCAGGTCTACAAAAGCATACCCGCACTGCGCGAACTCGACTACAACGAAGTGACTGCCCGGTTCGGCAAGAGCACCTTGCAGAAGTACATCCTTTCGAAAAAGGACTTCCAGCCGGATAATCACATCCTGGACGAGCCCGACGAGCTCCTGATAATGAAAGAAATTCTTATCGAGCTCGAAAATCTCCTCTTCTCCGATGCCAAAGTCAAGCTGCTTGCGCTCAAGGTTAACGGCGGTGACCTTGGCGGCGATCTCGCCCGTCTGGAAGGATACAACCAGATTCTTCGCAAGTATATCGCCGAACTTTTCCTCCATTTTGGGCTGCCGTTCGATCAGCGCCTCCATGAGCCCGGGCTCCGGGAGCTTTTCATCCGCACGTTAGGCGTGTTTACCGAGGTCACCGGATTAAAGGCAGACTCATTCAACCAGGCCGTCGGGCTCATCGAACTGCGCGACAAGCTCAACCATTTTGACGAAACTTTTGCTTACGATCCCCGGCCGGCACTGGTGGAAATCACCTACCGCTTCTTCCGGGATGAAGTGCTGAAAACCGGCACCGGAACCGAACAGCTCTGGATGGATTACCTGCTCACCGGGACCGAAGTATTTGTGCGTGCATGGAAAAACAGGGTGGCAAAACTAACCGACAGTGTCCGCAAACTTGGTGGCGGGGAAGCTGCAATGCTGGCTGCCGCCTACCTCACCGATATTTTTGCCGACGAATGCCGCTACATCTGGCAGAGTTGCATGAAAGCCGCCGGCCAGCTGGTGATAGCCGCCGATCTGCCGGAAACGGTGCGCACACAGGCCCTCTTCCTCACCGGAAGGATGAATGCTACACGCTCAACCGATCTGTTCACAAAATACAACCATTTTATTATCAAGATGGTACAGTATGAATACCTGCCGCAAAACTCCTCGATTAACGAGATGATCCAGCACGGGTATTCCCTCCATACCGGATTCACCATGGACAATTTGCTTTCACGCAAACCCGAATTCAAGGAACTCCGGTGGATCAACAGGGTTATGGAGCAGTGTGGCGTAATCGCAGCCGAGAAGGATGTTCAGACACATACCCGAATTGCTACGGATGCCAAGAAAAGGGAATTCCCTTTTCACAAAATTGATCGCACCGGTCATGAACCGGAACCATTCGACCAGGCCGGCGGCGGAACCCCGCGCGACTTTATCAAGCAGATGAAGACACGCCCGACTGCAGCCTTTTTCGGCAACCGGATTGCCCGCTTCACCGAAACACTCGATCCCGAAGATTACCGCTGCAAAATTCACGATCAGGGTCTGGTGCGGGAACTTTACATCTTTCATAAATCCTATCTGAAATACCTGACCGACAATTTCCGGCTGCTCGGCCCGCAAACCATTTCACTCGAAGAGGTTCGCGACTTCGTTCCCGATATCGTCCTGTTCTATGGCGCTCCCGAGAAGGTGATCTCCTACCCGATGATCGGCTATTTCGACCTACAGGGTCCCAACGGCAGCATCAAGACCATTGTAACCCCCCTGAAAAGGAAGGTCGACTATTTCGGGGACATCAAGAAACCGCGGCTGACTCTACTGAATGAAAAAGTAAAGGAGCTCGGCGGCATGCCTGTACACGGATCCCTCTTCGCCGTTGAAGAGGAGGACGGAAGCCTCTTTGTGGTGCTCATCAGCGGGGACAGCGGCGTTGGGAAATCGGAAATGCTTGCCGCACTGATGCTGAAATGGCTGCGCAGGGATCTCAAGGGCATCCGCTCCATCCGGATGATCGCCGGAGATATGTTGCATGTATTCCCCGACGAACAGGGTAACCTCTACGGGATAGGCAGCGAGATAGGCGACTTCTCCAGGGTAACCGACTTCGACCCCGATTTCATCCGCCAGTATAAAAGCCTTTTTGAAAGCAGCGCCGACAGCAATAAGGAAGACCTCAACTCCCGAAGCACAATATCGGGACTGTGCGATATACGAATGCCTTATAAGATTGATATATTCCTTACTGCCAGCAACTTCTCGCGGGACGAAGCCGGCATCAGGCGATATGCGAATCCGGAAAACTTCATTCTTTACCGCGAAAGCCATGGTGAACGAAAGGAGAAGGCCACAAGTTCTGATTACCCAAACATTCAAAGGACGCTGCTCCGTTACACAGCCGACAAACAGATTGTCGAGCTGCTCGGCAAACACGGATCTTATCTCGACGATATCCTCGACTGGATACCGGATACGAAAAGCAGCAAGGTGTTCCTCGGCTCTTCATTCAAACTGATGGATAAGGTTGATCTCGAGGAAGTTGTTTCGGAAATCTTCCGGGGAAAATCGTTCAACTGGAATGGGAAACCTTTTACTATTTCCAAAATCCGGTTCGACATCATCAAGAACCGTTTTCTGGCCATTTCTTCCGATGAAACAGATGATTCCGTACTGATCGACCGCGACATTTTCGGGAAGTTGTTCAATGCCCTGGCAAGTACGCCGGCAGGCAACCCGTTCATCGCTGAAGAACAGGAACTGGCAATCCGACAGCATCTTATCAGGATTCTTAAGGGTGGCTCCGACGGGTGCGGGCTCGGGCGCAAGATTCAGCTGGGCATCCTGTCGACCGACCTTGGCAAGAAAGGCAAGGAGATCACCGGTCCCCAAAAGGCAGCCCACGATCTTCTCCGGCTCATTCGTGAAGTACGATTGCAAAAGCCCGAAATATCCCGCCACAAGTTGCTCGTCAGGCAATCAATTCAGGAAAAATACGGTCATATTCTTCCTGCAAATGAGGTGAGCGCCGAAATTTTCCGTTACAATTTCTACCTCTATCAGCTGGAGGGGATGAAAAAGGCCCGGTTCGTCAGGCTCGACAGGCAGGACGCACGTGTTGACCTCAGCCGCCTGCGGGGATTCAACCCGGTTGAACCCGGCCATGCCTTCAGCCCGCTGCTGCTCACCCCGATCCTGAATATCGAACTGAACTCCATCAGTGAAACGTATCTGCAGCTCATGACGCTTCCCAACAGCACGGATTTCGCCGCCGGTTTCTCTGCTCAGGCAGGTAAGCTCTATGTTGCCGACGGCTACAGCAGGGAAGTAATCATCAACAACATGATTATCCAGCTGCTGTTGCTGAACGGATACATCTCGGTTCAGGACCTGGCAAAAGGCAGAATCAGCGAAAAAGTGAACAGGGAAACTATTGCCACTGTGAAATATGCCGTAGTAAAGGCATTAATGCCAGAAAGCCCGGATAATCACAAAAATACCAAGTGACATCAGGATAATTCCGGTGATCCGGAAAATCTTGGTCATGACGTTTTCGGTTACTACCCGGCGCAAACGATGTGAAAATGCAATCTTGAGCAAGTCAAAGGCAATTACCGTTGTAATGGTTGTGGCAAAATAATAAAGGATCTGGGCGCCATGAAGGTCCAGCGTCGTCACTGCGACGATCATGGCACCGAACCAGAATACCAGAACTCCGGGATTCAGTGCGTTGATGGCAAATCCTTTGACGACAAGGATAAATATCCCGACTCCGCCTAATGGTTTGGCCGTTTCTGCCGGTTTACGCAGCAAGTAGCTAAGTCCGAAAAACAGGAAAGCCCCTCCGGCTATAACTTTGAAAAAAATGTTGTTTGCAAGGGGCTGCATCAGTTCGGCTGCGCTGTAATAGGCAACAATGATGCAGGTGATGTCGCTTAGCCATACCCCTGAGTTGAGAAGGATGGCAGCCTTGGCACCCCGGCGCATCAGCGTTTCCATAACGGTAAAAAAGGTAGGCCCCAGGTACCAGCTCAGCAAAAGTCCTGTTAGCAAACCCTTTAAAATAATTATCCAGGCCATACTCAGATACTATTCTCCTTTTTCATGATTTGAAAGGCTGTAACACTTGTACTGTTTGTCATTCCGGACTTTCGGCCCCAGGCTACCCTCCATCATTCCCACAACAACAATGCCACAGGATCGACTTGATTAAGCATGGGGCAAAATTAGGGTTTTTTATATTAATCGGAATGGTTTTATATCTTAGTGGCTACAACCTAACCTGACCGTTATGACTATGGATTTCTGCAGATCCTTTTTCCCGGGTCTGGAAGCACCCTGGATCTTTATGGATAATGCCGGCGGTTCACAGATCGCTAATCAGGTGACAGACAGGATCGCTGAGTTTTACCGTTCATCGTATACGCAGCTGGGAGCCACCTACCAGCCGTCTCAGCTGGCAGGCCAGCGAGTCGCCGAAGGTCAGGCAGCCATAGCCCGGTTTATCAACGCTGCCGATCCGGCGGAGGTGATCATGGGCTCCAGCACAACTGCCCTCCTGCGTATGCTCGCCGGAACATTGGGCAGGTTCTTTCCAAAAGGAAGTGAAATAATCGTTACCGATTGTGACCATGAAGCCAACATCGGAGCATGGCTCGGGCTCGAACGCGCCGGAATCATCATCAAGACATGGAAACTTAACCCACAGTCCCTCGAACTCGACATCAGGGACCTCGAGGCGCTCCTCACCAGGCAAACCCGGCTCGTGGCTTTCACCCATGCTTCGAACATTTTGGGAACGATCAACCCGGTTGAGGAAATCACCCGCCTTGTGCATAGTCGCGGGGCCCTGGTATGTGTCGACGGCGTGGCATACGCACCACACCGAGTAATTGACGTAAAGCAATGGAATGTTGACTTTTATGTTTTCAGCTTCTACAAAACCTTTGGCCCTCATTATGCTGTGCTTTATGGGAAAAAGGCCTTACTGCGGGATCTTCCGGGTTGCAATCATTTTTTCATAGATAATGACCAGCTTCCCTATAAATTCCAGCCGGGACATGTGAATTTTGAATTTGCCTGGGGGCTCACGGGACTGCCGGCCTACTTCGACGACTTGCACCGTCAGCTATTTCCCGGATCCGGTGAACCCGATTTTCGGATCCGGCTTCAGCAAGTATCGGAATCCATAACCCGTCACGAAAATGACCTTTCCGATGTTGTCCTTGGGTTTCTCCGAACAAGGCCGGGTGTGAGGATCATCGGACAACCAGAGGCAAGCGCCAAAAGGGTACCAACCATTTCTTTCGTTGTTGAAGGAAGGAACAGCGAGTCTGTTGTTCTGGAAACAGATAAACAAGGAATCGGCATCCGGTTTGGTGACTTTTATGCGAGGAGGCTCGTCGGGAAACTTGACCTTGCCAAACAAAACGGCGTTATCAGAGTCTCAATGGTTCATTACAATACAGTAGAGGAAGCTGATAAATTAATAAACGTGCTCGATAAGATAATCTGAACTGCCAAGATGAAAAACTGGATTTCCTTCATTTTTCTAGCAGCACTGGCTGCGCCAGCCTTCGCTCAGCAATCTTACCAGCGGGTCACCGGAACCGTGGTGGATGTTGTCACCAAGAGCCCGCTTATCGGGGCAACCGTGTACATCAGCAACCTGGATCCCGTTATTGGAAGCACCACGGATGAAAACGGCAACTTTGTTCTTGAAAAGGTTCCGCTGCGCCGGACTGAGGTAACCTGCACCTATGTAGGCTATACCGTCTGGACAAGCGATGCGTTCATTGTTACCTCTGCCAAGGAGGTGGTGTTGAAAATTGAGATGGAGGAGGGGATAAACCTGGCAGGGGTCACCATCTCCGCCGTCCGCACCGTTAACGAACCGCTCAATGAGCTGGCTTATGTGAGCGCCAGGTCGTTTTCGGTTGAAGAAACCGAACGAACACCGGTTGGCCTCAACGACGTATCCAAAATGGCGCAGTCGTTTCCCGGCACCCAGCAGGGAAGGCTCGACATTGAAAACGACATCATTGTCAGGGGCAACTCCTCCTTCGGTATGATCTGGCGACTCGAAGGAATGGATATTCCATCCCCTAACCATTATGCCCGACCGGGTTCATCCGGCGGCGGCATTTCCATCCTGAGTGCTCAGCTTATGTCGAGATCGGATTTTTATACCGGTGGCATGCCGGCTGAATTCGGCAACTGTACATCAGCCGCTTTCGATATCAGGCTTAAAAACGGCAACCTGAACAAATACGAAAACCGGTTCAAGCTCAACCTCATTGGCATAGATTATTCGCTGGAAGGCCCATTTAAAAAGGAAAAATCATCGTTCGTATTCAACTACCGCTATTCCATGCTCGGGCTCCTCACCAGGCTGGGATTTCACCCGACAGGTGAGAACGCTTTCAACGAATACAGCGACTTTTCGTTTAATCTCTTCTTTAACATGCCGAAGAAAAAGGCCAACCTGAATGTTTTTGGCATGGCCGGTACCAGTATCGAAAAATACAACCCCATTGAACCACCCGAAGCCAGGAAGCCCGATGTGATGTGGCACTGGGAATATGTCACCTTCGGTTCGAAAATGGGTACCGTCGGGGCCGTTTATACAAAGCTTCACAACACCTCGTCGTTCAGCAAACTGGCCGTGGCAGCCACTACAAGCTGGATCGACCGTTCTAACGACACACTCGACCTGCTCGATATTCCCTATCGCTACCGCGAGGACCACTATATGGATTCGAGGCTGATCGGAACCTATGTTTACAGCAACCGGATCGACAGTTCCTTCCGCATAAAGGCCGGGGTGATCGGCAACCTCATCGGATTCGACTTTTTTCAGATGTATACCGCACGTCGAACAACTCTTGATATCAACCAGTTCGTTCTCGGCGGCACACAGGTTGAAGGCTCCGGCCTTACGCAAACGGCACAGGTATACGGCCAGGGCATTTATACAATCACACCGAAGTTAACCCTTACCGGTGGTGTGCATTTCCTGACACTCTTCATGAATACAACAGCATCCGTCGATCCCCGGCTTTCTGTCAGGTACCAGATAAATGAATCAAACAGGCTGAGCCTGGCTGTCGGGAAATACAGCCAGCACCTTCCATTGCCTGCCTACATGTTTGTAACCGCCGATACGTTAACCAACGGGACAATAGTGGCGGATAAGGCAAACCTGAATATGAAAATGATGTATTCCAACCATTACATTCTCTCTTATCAATACGCAACCGTCAAGAAATTCAAATTCCAGGCCGAAGCCTACCTGCAGGACCTCCACAATGTTCCGGTGGCGGCCGACCCGGAAAGTAAATATTCCATGATGAACGACAATTCCGAGTTTCCGGCCATGAAAACTTCCGATGATGGCCGGGGTCTGAATTACGGTATCGACCTGGCTGTAGAGAAATACACGTTGAATAATTTCTACTTTCTGATAACAGGCTCCCTGTTTTCAGCCAAATACAGGCCGCTCGACGGGAACTGGTATTACAACAGGTTCTCCAGCACTTGGGTATCCGCCATAACCATCGGAAAGGAATTCGATTTCGGAAGAGGCCGGGTCCTTCAGGTTGGCACCCGCTTCATCCACAACGGGGGCCACAGGTATACCACAATCGACATCGGAGAATCTGCATTGAAGGGCGAATATGTCGCCGCTGAAGACGGCTACAACAAGTCGAGAATGCCGGCATACTGGAAGTTCGACGGCAGGATAGCTTACCGCTTCAGCCGACCGAAATATGCCGTGAACATCTCCCTCGACATGTCGAACCTGACAGGGCATAAAAACCCCAATTCAGTCGGGTACAATGCTGCGTTGAACGAACTGTTCTATTATTATCATACCGGAAACGACTTTATCCCGCTCCTCAATATCCAGGTTGACTTTTGATCAGCTTAACAGGCTGTGCCCCCGGAATTCCGCTGTCGAAAAAGTAGATCCCGGGAGAAATAGCTACCGGTGATACTGTGTAAACAGCCCCGGCCGAAGCATAAACAGAATGCAGAAACACCAGCCTGCCCATGCTGTCACGCAGGCGCATCTCATATCGTCCGCCCTGGCTGAAAGAAATCCGGAAAAAGTCATCAAATGGATTTGGCCCCATCACAAACCCATCACTGCAGTCAGCTCGCGTCTCCGATATGCCCAAAGCAGCCGGTGCGTTCACCCGAACATCATCGATCAGCAGGCTCCCGCCAACTGTTGAAAACCTGACCTCTCCGATGCGGATAAACCCTTCCGGAACCGGCCACCAGTCATTGATAAGCACTTGATTATCTGCCATCACGTGAAAATTATTATTGCGTGCGTGTCCGAGAATATCAAAATCCATCCAGCTGCCAGGTTCCGTCCGGAAAAAACAATGGAACCGGTTGTTTACATAAAACTTCCCGGAGTCGGTTCCATCATATTCCATTCGAAGGCAAGTTCCGTTCATGTTCGCTACCTCGAAGCACCCCCTCGCACCGGTAGTGAACTTTGCAGAAAAACGGAGTGCAAAGTAGGGAACCCTGAGATGGCCCGCCGGCAGAATAGCGGTCATCCCGCTGTCCAGCTCGAGGCAATGAATTCCGGATTTCGGCCCGTTTTCGGAAACAACAGCCTTCCCTTCACTTCCCCGTCTTTCATTTTCGGTAAGCCATATTCCCGATTGCTCAGCGATTGAAGTTCCTTTGGGGTACGCTTCAAATCCTTCCCGGAAAGGGACATTCCAAAGGTCGGACAGCACCACACGGTATATGCCGCTGTAAAACACGGTATCGGGCGTACGGGCAGCCACTGCCCAGGAAAACGCCCTGGATGGCCAGCGGTCCAGCTCCAGCCTTGCCGTATCCAGGCCCAGCGACAGCGGCACCAGAGAGTCTCCCTGTATCGTGTAAACATCATAAAGGATATTGCCCCCGGGGTCTTCTGCAGACCATGAAAGGATGGCATCGGTGCCTGGCGCACAGGTTCCTGAACAAGGCGTTGCATAACAGGGACTCAGCGGCTGGCAGCCTGCGGGTCGGAGTACCGTATCTGCAAAAGTTACAAGCAGCGGAATATGCTCTGCAAAAGATTGCTTCGACAGTGGGTTTCCGATCAGGTCAATGTATTCAAGATTTTTGTACAGGTCATTCATCATCATTCCCGAAAGATCACTGATCCGGTTTCTGGTTAGCACGATCCTCTTCAATTCCGGCTGTAAGGAAAACCACTCGGTTGTAAGCAGATTATTATCTGAAACGTTGATCAACCGGAGGTTCGGGCATCGTTGCAGTCCCATATCGCGCAAATTGTTCCCCGATAAGTTGAGATCCTCCAGGGCAGGGGTATAAATAAACAACCTTCCCGGCGTAACCATCCGGTTGCTGCTCAGATCAAGATGCCGAAGCCTCCTCAGCTCCGCTGTCGCAGTAATCCCTTCAATTCTGTTTCCGGAAGCATTAACCCGCTCCAGCGCCTGCAGTCTTTCGGTCAGGAGGAGGTTCGAAATCCGGTTGTCCGACAGGTTGGCAAACCTCAGGTTCGACAGCTTTGCCAGAAACCCTGTTTCTTCTATGTCGTTCGAAGAGAGATCAAGGCTAACCAGGTTATACATTCCGGCAAGGAAGGAAGGGTCTTTGATTGATGCATTCGAAAGCCTGAGCTCTTCGAGCCTCGGAAGGGCCCCGATGACAGCGGCATCGGGCACCGCATTACCGGAATACTCCAGGGTCAGCAGGTTGCCTAAATTCCGAAGAAACCCCAGTGTGGGCACCGAAGTGCCAATCAACCGCAGCTCGGTCAGGAAATTTACCCGGCCAAGACTCTCAGGATGACTAACTGTGCCGTTACGCCATTCCAGAATGCGCAGCTGGGTTAATCCTGCCAGCGATTCCGCATCGAGGCTGATGCCGGAATACCCGTTTATAACCAGCCTCTTAAGGCGGCTGCAAAAAACAAGATCCCCAAGGCTGGCAACAGGCTGCACAATTTCAATGTTTTCAATCCGGCTCAGATCGCCCTCGAAAATCTCAAGCAGTTGAGTTTCCGGCAAACCCCGGCCAAGCTCCTTCTGAAAAAGGTGGTACAGAGCCGGGTCCTGCATCACCAGTAACTTACCGGGGACAAATACCATCTCCGGACCAATCCATCGGGATTCACCGGAATCATATACAGCCGATACAAAAACCCGGTGCAGGCCGGGCGGTAGTTCAGTTGACCTGATCATCCTGTCGGTGGTTTCAGCCACGAGCCTGTCATCAGTATAAACCCTGCTCGTCAAAGGCTGCTGGCCGCGCTCATAGCTCCAGCATACCGCCTGGTTGCTGCCCGTGCCCGATTGCCAGATCCTGTCGGGCCCTACCGGCCAACTGACGGGTTCAAGCTCTGCAAACACCTCATTAACAGGCAAGTTCATAACCATCGTCATCGGATACCAGCCATCAGCATAACCATCCCACCCCAAATTGAAGTGAAAAAGCCCATCATTATTAAACCCGTCGCAAACAAATGCATGTCCGCCGCCGGTTACCATCATGGGCTTATACTCCGACAGGTTCTGATAAAAGAGATCCTGCCACGATTCCGGTGAGAATTTCGATTTTCGCAAAAGCACCGCGTCGGAATACCCAAGTTCATGAAATGCCTCGAGCGCACTTCTGGTTGTTCCTGTTGTACCGGAAGCCCCGTAACTCAGATGCATCAGCACCCCGAGGTCGCTCAGAAGATCACTCACGTCCAGGCTGACCGTCACCGGTGAATCCTCCATCGCTGGCCACCTGTAATTCCCAAGGCTTGCCGTAAGGGTCCCGTAATATCCTCCCGGATAATCGTGACTGAACTCAAAGGAATTGAATTTGCCGTAATAGCGGACGATCTGCCCCATTGCCACCGCAAGGCAGCCGGCATAAGCCCTGCCTCCCGGACCCGCGGCATCACGCGGACAGGAATAATTAAAAAACCTCCCCTGCCCCCAACTGGTCATCAGAAGCGGTCCAACTTCAGGCTGATGCGTCGCAACGCCTTTCAGATTGCCCGATTCATCCCTGCTCGCCAACGTCAGTGCTTCGAGCAATTCGCCTTGCCGACCGCCATTCTCCTCTCTGCAAAAAAAGCGATTTTCGAACGAATAAGCCGCCAAACGAACATCCGCACCCTTCTGGTAAAGGATAAGAAAGGATGCCGGCCGGAACGTCTCAAATACCACAAAATCGCCATCGGCAGTCACCCTGTCGAAAGTGACACTACCCGATTCACCCCTCACAGGCCCCATTGCCCGCCACATTTCTTTCGCCACAATCATCATCTCTTTTGTTTGTCCCATAAGAGGTGAAAGACCAGCCATGGCAGAAACAAAAATCGAAATCCGGATGTAACGGGAAAATGCTTTCATACCATCTGTATAGACTGGTTCTTTAACCAAAACATTACACATCGGGAATGCCTTGTTTGTAACCGGAAACGTTGGTTTTATAACCGGGCACTTTTTCCCGCGTTCGGAAAATTAGGGTATCCGTGATGACAACGGAACCACTTCTGATGTACATTTGCGCCATACTTTATTAAAATGGCAGCACTGAAAATTGCAGTGATCGGGTTGGGTCAGTTCGGCCGGGCAATTGCCACGGCACTTACCAAATGCGGCGCCGAGGTTATGGCCATCGACAACCGGGAAGATGTTGTCGACAATTTCGCCGACCAGGTTTCTGCCGCCGTTACACTCGATGCCACAGACAAGAAAGCCCTGAATTCGGTTAACATAACCGATATGGATGCGGTGGTGGTTGCCATCGGTCAGGATATGGAACAACTGCTCCTTACCACGGTTTTGGTGCTCGATATGGGCTGCAAGCGCGTCATCGCCCGGGCAACCGGTAAAAGAGTCAGGGTCATCCTGGAAAAACTCGGTGTACATGATATTCTCAGCCCCGAGGTGGAAGTCGGCCAGATAGTGGCCGAAAGGCTCACCAATCCAAACTTGATTTCCTACCTCCAGTTGCCTGATAACTACCGAATAGCTGAAATCAAAACCCCGCGGCAGATTATCGGTCGAACGCTCGGAAATGTCAACCTCCGCGAACGATACCGCCTCTCGCTGATCACCGTGAAATCTATCCGCGAAGGGGAAAGCCATATCGAGGGTGTCGTGGACTATGAATTCCAGATCGAAAGCTGCCACACACTTGTACTTTTTGGCCTCAACAAGGATCTGGAACGATTCGTAGCCATCAACGAATAGCCCGATGCCCTCAAAGGAAGAAATCCAGCAGCTAAGGGAACGAATAAACCTGAAACTTTTCGACAGTAAGAAACCGATGATGTCGGTTCTTACCTGGGGAACGCTTATCGTATCCGTTTTCTCCCTCCTCGCAATCGTCTACTATTACGGGTATCCTCAAAACGAAGTAACCACCGGGAACGTAAACCTGATCATCCGTGCAAGCATCTGGTTCTATATCCTCAAATATCTTATCCGGGTCTTCTACGACTTCCACCCGGTGCACTTTTTCAGGGATAACCGGATGGATTCCCTGGTTTTCGTCTTTATGGTTGTTCAGGAAACATTCCACCTGATTTTCGGAACCGGCGCCCTCAACAACCTTGTCATCAAGACACTTCATTTTTCCATTGGTAATGTTTCCATCCTCGTCGTTCAGCTTTACTTTTTCATTATTGTTGGAATTGAGCTTGGAAAGGCTGCCGTAAAGATCTCGAACCTTAAAATCTCTCCGGCAAGGCTGCTCTCCCTCTCATTCCTGCTTCTTATCGGATTCGGAACAGTCCTGCTGATGCTGCCCGAAATGACCACCCGAAGCATCAGCTTTATCGATGCCCTTTTCACCTCAACGAGTGCCGTGTGCGTAACCGGGCTCACAGTGGTCGACACGGCAACGGCCTTCACCACCAAAGGCCACTGGATCATTATGATGCTGATCCAGATCGGAGGTATCAACATCCTGGCCTTCGCAGCATTCTTTACCATATTCTACCGCGATGCCTCAAGCATCAAGTACCAGTCGCTCATAAAGGACCTCCTCGACACCGATGAAATGTCGAAATCCAGGTCCATCCTTAAGAGTATCATCCTGTTCTCCATTTTTATCGAAGCGGCCGGTATACTTGCCGTATATTTATCGTGGGGGCCACATGTAGAATTCAGGGAGGGCCAAAGCCGGTTCTTTTATTCCATGTTCCACTGCATTTCGGCTTTTAACAATGCCGGGTTCAGCCTGTGGACAAACAATTTATTTGAGGAAGGAGTTCGACTTTCATGGGGCGTTCATGGCATCATCGCCTTGCTTGTATTCCTTGGAGGAATCGGGTTCCCCGTACTGCAGGATATAACCAGCCTGCGGCATAAACGGGTCAATCCGCTGCATTGGCACCGATATATGCAGCCCAGCTCCCGGATCGCCTTACGTACATCACTACTCCTTATCCTGGTTGGCGCGGTGGCCTTCTTCTTCCTTTTTCCCGTTCATCCGGATGATGTTGGAACCGGTGGCCGGGTGATGCAGGCAACCTTTCAATCGGTCATTGCCCGTACTGCCGGATTTAACTCTGTAGATATCAGCAAATTCAGCGAGCCCCTCATCCTGATATTCTGCTTCCTGATGTTCATCGGTGCCTCCCCGGGGTCAACCGGAGGCGGTATCAAAACCACCACCCTCGCGGTTATCGTTAAATCCACACTGGCCAGTGTAAGGGGAAACAAACACCTCACATTCATGAATCATACCCTGCGGCCGGCACTCGTTCAGCGCGCCGTTTCCGTGGCGGTAATCTACTCCTGCTGGTTCCTGATCGGTGCCATCTGCCTGTCCATTGCCGAACCCCATATCAACGTCATGCACCTGATCTTCGAGGAACTGTCCGCCCTCTCAACAGTCGGCCTCAGCATGGGAATCACCGCATCACTTGGCACAACAGCCAAAACCATCCTCGCCTTATCCATGTTTATCGGCCGTATCGGATCCCTCACCATCATCCTTGCCCTGGTCCGCAAAACGGCAAACGTTCAGCTCACCTACTCCCATACCAACATCCTGATCGGATAGTTTCCATTTTGTAACCTTTGTTACTATTTAGAATTTGTCTAAATAGTAAACTTGCAGTTGTATTCCAAACAGAATGTAAACTGATAGTGTTATGAATGAATTGATTACTAACCCCGATCAACGGAAACTACTCCTGAAAAGCCTTCTCCTGAAAATTCATGATGGACAGGACAGCGATAAGGTAAAAGCTGAACTTATCGAAGTACTGAAGCAAGTACCGTATGGCGAAGTGGTGGAAGTGGAGCAGCAATTGATCGCGGAAGGCATGGAGCCCGCAGAAATACAAAAATTCTGTGATGTCCACTCCCTCGTGCTTGATGGGAATATCGACATTACCGGAGCCAAAAGTGTACCGCCCGGCCATCCGGTCGACACCTTTATCCAGGAAAACAAGGAGCTGGCTTCGACAATCGACCAGGCTGCAGAGTTTCTCGACCAGCTGAAAAAAGTTCCGGCCGGTACCGGCCCGGGCGACCTGGCCATCCAGCTGCTGACCGTCTTCAACAGTTTAATGGATGTCGACAAACACTACCAGCGCAAAGAATACCTTCTGTTTCCATTCCTGGAGAAAGGCGGTATCA
Source organism: uncultured Porphyromonadaceae bacterium (assembly GCA_964457845.1). Lineage (GTDB taxonomy): Bacteria > Bacteroidota > Bacteroidia > Bacteroidales > UBA12481 > UBA12481. The sequence continues at coordinate 20,723 of CAYWHP010000018.1, forward strand.
CCGGTCCCCCGGCAGTGATGTGGGGTAAGCACGATGAGATCCGAAACCTCCTGAAAGGCTGCATTGAAGTGCTGCGCACCCCGGAACTGTCTGCGGCAGAAATAATCTCGGCGGCCGACCTGCTTTTTAACCCGGCCCTCAACGGCTTGGAGGATATGATCGGTAAGGAGGAACAGATTCTGTTCCCGATGAGTCTCGATCACCTAACGCCGCAAGATTGGTGGGACATTTACCGCCAAACCCTCGAGATCGGTTTCTGCCTGTACGATCCCCAAACAGAATGGAGACCCGACGGACTCGTTGACACACCTGAGGAAAACAGCCAAATGAGCGGCAATTCGGTTCAGCTGCCGTCGGGGAGGCTCAGCGCCACCGAACTGCTGGCCATCCTGAACACGCTACCGGTCGATATGACATTCGTCGATAAAAACGATAGGGTTAAATACTTCTCGCAGGGACCTCATCGGATCTTCACACGAAGCCGGTCGATCATAAACCGCGATGTCCGTCTCTGCCACCCGCCAGCCAGTGTCCATATCGTTGAAAAAATCCTGGAAGACTTCAAATCCGGAAAAGCAACACATGCACCGTTCTGGATACAAATGAGAGGTAAGTTCATCTACATAGAATACTTTGCCCTCCGCGACGAAAACGGGGAGTATCTCGGCACGCTCGAAGTATCACAGGATCTGTCGGCCTATCGGGCACTCGAAGGCGAGCAGCGTATACTCGAATACAAGTCCTGAGAACTATTGGAACAGTTAAATCAAAAAGCAAATGAATGGAAACAAAAGCGGTCATATCCCCAAAAACAAAAATCATCGACCTGATTACTGACTATCCGGAACTCGAGGAGGTGCTCTTTGAGATCAGCCCGGCATTCCGGCAGCTCAAAAACCCGGTCCTCCGGCGAACCGTTGCACGGGTCACCACCCTTCAGCAGGCTGCACTCGTTGGAGGCCTGAAAGTGGAAGACCTCGTGAACCGGTTGCGAATAGCGGCCGGAGCCGGCCAAATCCCATACACCACCCTCAACAGCGAGCCGCTGGAAAACCAAAAAATCCTGCCCGGCTGGTTTACAACGGAAAAAGTCGCCCAAAGCCTGGATGCCAGGGATATGCTGAATCGCGGAGAACATCCTGTTGGTCAGGTACTTGCAGACTTGAATAATTTACATGGAGTTGAAATCTATGAACTTATCGCACCATTTTACCCTGCCCCGTTGATCGACAAGGCGAAAGCCATTGGGTTTGACAGCCATGTTGATCAGGTTAATCCGGAGGAATTCAGGGTCTATTTTTTTAGGAGCGAAGGAGTTCGGGAGTGAGGGGGTAATTTTGCTAACTTTGTCGCCATGACGACGCTGCTGATCATCGAGGATGAAAAATCGCTCATGGAATCCATGGTTTCATACCTTGAACCCGGCGGTTACCGGTGCATCACGGCGGCAACCTATCACGAGGCCATGCGTGCAATCGACCGTTATGATTATTACTGCGTGGTGGTCGACCTGAACCTTCCCGACGGCGACGGACTCAAAATCATACGCCTGTTGAAGGAGAACCAGGCAAAATGCGGCATCATTGTCATTTCCGCACGAGATACACTTAACGACCGGATTCTTGGGCTGCAGACAGGCGCCGATGACTACCTTGTTAAGCCTTTCGATCTGTCGGAACTCAACGCCCGAATCCAGTCAGTCATACGGCGGACCCGATATACCGGCCAGAACCACCTGCTCTTCAACGGACTCGTCATCGATCCGGAAGGCAAAACCGCAACCCTCAACGGCGAGCAGCTCGACCTTACCCGGAAAGAATTTGAGATGCTGATGTACCTCATTACCAACAAAAACAGGGTAATCACCAAAGATGCGATCGCTGAACACATCTGGGGCGACAGCATTTACGGAACCGACTACACGGAAATGGTTTACACCCACATGAAGAACCTCCGGAGAAAGCTGCATGCCAAAACCGGCCAGGAATGGATACAAACCGTTTACGGATCGGGCTACCGTATATCGGAGGACACATGAAGCTTCAAACCCAGTCGTCAATATACCTTTCGACCTTCTCACTGGTCGTTTTTGTTCTCATCGGCATCTTTCTTTACTCCCTGCTCCGCAAGCTCAGCAATGATGAACTGGATGCCATCCTCCGGCAGGAACGGACCGAAGTGGTGTCGAACCCGGAACTCCTTCTGATTGCCAATCAGGCAGGCGCTCCATTCTTTTCCAGGCTTATCGCTACAGAGGTCGGCCTCTTTCCCGGAAACAATGAATACTATTACGACAGTGTGGTAACCTCAAAAGAAACCGGTGAACAATCTGCCATACGATGTCTTCGGTTCTACCGGATTGTGCAGGACCAGCCGATTCAATTCATCCTCTACAAGTCGAAGCTCCCTGCCCAGCAACTGGTGCGGCAAATCATCATGACCATTACCTTGATCGCCGTAATTTTCCTGCTCGGCATCTATCTGCTGAATCGATTTGCATTTCGAAGGATATGGCGCGATTTCTACAACACTATCAATGAATTAAATAATTATACTCCGCGAAAGAAGGCCCTCCGGCTTCCGGGTTCGCGCATAAATGAGTTCAGGGCACTAAATGAGGAAATCGAAAAAATGACCATGAGGGTAACGGAAACCTATGAGAACCTGAACAACTTTACCTCCCATACCACCCATGAAATCCAGACACCGCTGGCAGTAATCCGCCTTAAAAGTGAACTCCTGATGCAGACGGAAAACCTTAATTCCGAGCAACTCAGCCTCATCGAATCAATCGGAGACAACAGCCGCCATCTGTCACAACTAAACCGGTCACTGGCACTCCTCTTCAAAATCGACAACCATCACTATTCATCAACCGGCGACTTCTACCCGGCCTCAGGCATCCTGCGTCAACTCGATAACTTAAATGAACTTATTGAAATTAAGCAGCTTATAATAACATCAACCCTTCCTGCCGATGTCAAGCTGAGCATGGACCCTTCTCTGGGTGATATATTGGTGTACAACCTTGTTAAAAATGCGATCGTCCACAATCAGTCCGGTGGAATCGTGCAAATCAACCTCGGGCCCGGATACCTGAATGTTTTCAACAACGGTCCGGAACCCACCCATCCTACGGAGCACTATTTCGCCGAATTTGTAAAAGGCCCCGAATCAAAGGGCCTTGGACTGGGACTCGCCTTGGTTAGGCGCATTTGTAACGTCTCAGGAACCACCATATCCTATACCTGGGCCGAAGGCCTACATCGGTTTATGCTCACCTGGCCGGAAAAAAAACAGTAATCCTGCGATCTTCAGTTTTTCATCAGATTTGCACTTTAGATTTGTACCATTAGATCAGGATAGATAGTTTGTTTGATAGTTTACAGCAGGGCGTAATAACCGTAAAAGTTATTACGCTCTTCTGTTTTTACACCCCGGCAATCGCACCTGCAACACTTGTTCATATCAGTGTTAACAATTCTTCCACTACCCTCCCGCCCCCGTTTTGTATCTTTGATCACTTATGTCAACCGTTACTTCTGAATCCTATTCCGACGAGTCGATCCGGACACTCGAGGCCAGAGAACATATCCGCCTCAGGCCGGGTATGTATATCGGCAAGCTTGGCGACGGCTCGGCGCATGACGATGGTATATATGTTCTCCTTAAGGAGGTCATCGACAATTCGATCGATGAATTTATGATGGGCAACGGCAGGTCAATTGAGATCTCCATCGATGAAAAATCTGTACGTATCCGGGACCACGGTCGGGGAATACCGCTCGGTAAAGTGGTTGATGCCGTAGCAAAAATGAATACCGGCGCCAAATATGATTCCAAAGTTTTCAAAAAATCGGTCGGATTGAACGGCGTTGGGCTTAAAGCAGTTAATGCCCTCTCCAGTGAATTCCAGATCCGCTCCTTCCGGGAAGGGCAATTCAAGGAGGCTTCTTTCCAGAAAGGGCTGCTCACCGATGAGAAGGCCCTCCAGCCTACCGGTGAAGACAGCGGAGTTGAGGTTATTTTCAAGCCCGATCCGCAGATCTTCGGTCACTACCGGTACCTCAACGACTATGTGTCGACGATGCTGAAGAACTATTCATTCCTGAATGCCGGGCTCGTCGTACACTTCAACGGTGAAAAGTATGTGTCGAAAAACGGTCTGCTCGACCTCCTGCAGTCGAAAATGACCGAAGAGTGCCTCTACCCCATCATCCACCTTCGTGAAGAGGACATCGAAGTCGCCATCACCCACGGCGATCAGTATGGGGAAGAGTACTACAGCTTCGTAAACGGACAGCACACCATCCAGGGGGGAACCCATCTGATCGCCTTTCGTGAAGCCCTCGTAAAAACCGTCAGGGACTATTACAAGAAAGAATTTGAAGCCTCAGATATCCGAAGCTCCATTATTGCGGCCATCAGCATTAAGGTGGAGGAGCCTGTCTTTGAATCGCAAACCAAAACAAAGCTCGGTTCAAAGGACGTTGGCCCGGCGGGTCCCTCTATCAGGAACTTCATTCATGATTTCCTCGGTAAACATCTCGATAACTTTCTCCACAAGCACCCGGAAACAGCCGACATCCTGCTGAAAAAAATTCTAGAATCCGAGAAGGAGCGAAAGGCGATCTCGGGAATCCAGAAACTCGCACGCGATCGGGCGAAAAAATCTTCCCTGCACAACAAAAAACTCAGGGATTGCCGGGTCCACTACAATTCCCAGCACGAGAAACGCCTCGAAACCAGTATATTCATTACAGAGGGCGATTCTGCCAGCGGCTCAATCACCAAATCAAGAGACGTTAATACCCAGGCCGTTTTCAGCCTCAAAGGAAAACCGAAAAACACCTACGGGGAAACCAAAAAGCTCGTTTACGAAAATGAGGAGTTCAACCTCCTGCAGGCAGCCCTTAATATCGAGGAAGGGATCGATGACCTCCGCTACAACAATGTCATCATCGCAACCGATGCTGATGTTGACGGAATGCACATCCGCCTGCTGCTGATCACCTTTTTTCTGGAGTTTTTTCCCGACCTCATCAAACAGCAGCACTTATACATCCTTCAGACACCCCTTTTCCGCGTGCGGAATACAAAACAGACCATCTACTGCTATTCTGAAGATGAGAAGAACAGGGCCATCCGCAAGCTCACCGGAAAGCCCGAGATCACCCGATTCAAAGGTCTCGGGGAAATCTCTCCCGATGAGTTCAAGAATTTCATCGGCGCCAATGTACGACTCGAACCCGTTCTGCTTCGTAAGGAGGACAATGTCGAAGGCATGCTGGAGTTTTATATGGGCAAAAACACACCGGAACGACAAGATTTTATTATCAGCCGACTGCGGATCGAAGAAGATCAGGTCTTTGAATAGCCAATTACACCATGAGCGAGGAACCGATCAACGATACTGAATTAACCAGCCAGCAGGAAGGCCAGGAGAACGGCAACGGCCGAAAGCAGGAGATAACCCACCTGCCTGGGATGTACGAAAACTGGTTCCTGGAATATGCCTCCTATGTCATCCTCGAACGGGCAGTCCCATACCTTTACGACGGGCTGAAACCGGTCCAGCGCAGGATCCTCTATTCGATGCGGCGCCTCGAGGACGGGCGGTACAACAAAGTAGCCAACGTCATCGGGCATACCATGCAGTTCCATCCGCATGGCGATGCCTCCATCGGAGATGCTCTGGTCCAGCTGGGACAGAAGGACCTTCTTGTCGACTGCCAGGGCAACTGGGGGAATATCCTCACCGGCGATAACGCCGCGGCTCCCCGGTATATCGAGGCCAGGCTCTCGAAATTCGCACTCGAAGTGGTGTTCAACCCGAAAACCACGGAATGGAAAGCTTCCTACGATGGCCGCAACAAAGAACCCGTTTACCTCCCCGTAAAATTCCCGCTGCTGCCGGCAATGGGCGTCGAAGGAATCGCCGTCGGCCTTGCCTCAAAAGTGCTGCCGCATAACTTCAACGAGCTGATAGATGCTTCAATAGCAGTCCTTAAAAATGAGCCGTTTGTCCTCCTTCCCGATTTCCCGACTGGCGGTCTTGCCGATTGCTCGAAATACAACGACGGACAGCGCGGCGGCAAAGTGCGGATCCGCGCGCGCATTAATAAACTTGATAAGAAAACACTGGTAATTACGGAGATACCCTTCGGTAAAACCACCGGAACACTCATCGATTCAATCCTTCTCGCCAACGAAAAAGGAAAAATCAAAATCCGCAAGATCGATGACAATACCTCCAGTGCCGTGGAAATCCTCATCCACCTAACCCCGGGGGTCTCACCGGATAAAACCATCGACGCACTTTACGCTTTCACCGACTGCGAAGTGCCTATCTCGCCAAACACCTGCGTGATAAATGATGACAAACCGGTGTTTCTCGGCATCAGCGAAATCCTCAGGATTTCCACCGTCAATACGGTTAACCTCCTCCGGAAGGAACTGCTGATCCGCAAAGAGGAACTTGAAAATGAATGGCATACCAGTTCCCTTGAAAAAATATTTATCGAAAACAGATTGTACATCACCATCGAGAACTGTGAAACTTGGGAAGATGTACTCCTTACCATCGACAAGGGACTGGATCCCTTTAAGCACCTGCTGCTAAGGCCGGTAGTCGAAGAGGACCTCGTCATGCTTACTGAGCTCAGAATCAAGCGGATTTCCAAATATGATGCTAACCGGGCCGAAGAGCAAATTGCTGCCATCGAAAAGGAACTGGCCCAGGTTAACCATCATCTTGAACACCTTATCGAATACGCAATCCGATATTTCGAGAACCTTCAGAAAAAATACGGAGCCAACTTCCCGAGAAAAACCGAAATCCGGAGCTTCGATACCATCGAAGCCTCCAAGGTTGTTGTTGCAAATGAAAAGCTGTATGCCAACTATGAAGAGGGATTCATCGGAACTTCCCTCAAGAAGGACACCTATCTGTTCGATTGTTCCGATATCGACGACATCATCATTTTCAGGAAAGATGGCACCTTCACGGTAACCAAGGTGTCTACCAAGGCCTTTGTGGGTAAAAACATCCTTCATTTAGCACTGTTCAACAAGAATAACGAACGTACCATCTTCAATGTAGCCTATCGCGATGGCAAGAGCGGTTTCAGCTATGCCAAACGGTTTGCGGTTAAAGGGATAACGCGCGATAAGGAATATGATGTTACCCAGGGTAAGGAAGGGTCGAAAATTCTTTACTTCACGGAAAATCCGAACGGCGAATCTGAAGTAATCCGCGTAACCCTCAAGCCAAAGCCAAAACTCAAAAAGCCGGTTTTCGACTTTGATTTCGGTTCACTGGCAATCAAAAACAGGAATGCAATGGGCAATATCCTTTCCAAGCATTCCCTTGTAAAGATTGCCCTCAAAGAGAAGGGAACATCAACGCTGGGTGGTCTTAAAATCTGGTTCGACAACAGTGTGAACAGGCTCAATACCGATGCCCGCGGACAATTTTTAGGTGAGTTTGATGGCGAGGACCAGATTCTCGTGATGCTCGCCGACGGGCATTTCCGACTTTCGAATTTTGATATAACCAACCATTTCGAAGAGAATATCATCCGACTCGAGAAATTCAATCCATACAGCGTATTTACGGTGTTGCTGCTTGATGCGGAACAGAAGTTCCACTACCTTAAACGATTCCAGATTGAGCCCGACACCCCCGAGAATAAGCTCCAGCGGATGATAGGCGATCACCCCGATTCACGGATGCTGATATTGAGTGATCAGCTTTTGCCGCGCTTTGAAATAACTTTTGGCGGGAAGCATAGCGTTAGGCCACCGGAGATCATCGATGCAGCTGAATTTATCGGCCTTAAGAGTTTCAAGGCCAAAGGAAAACGGCTGACAACCTTTGAGGTGGATACCGTTACCGAAATTGATGCGATGGAGCCCGACGACGAAGCGCTGCTTAAATATTTTGGTGCCGACTACGCTGATATTCTGGGCAGAAGCGATGGCCCGGAAGAACCTGATGATGAGCCAACCGAAGACCAAACCCCTGATAACGAAGAAGAATCAGGTACCGTGCCTGGCAATGAGGCGACCGAAGATATCTTAAAAACGACGGAAAAAGGGGCCACGGATTCTGGTGAAGTAGCATTCGAAGTTATCGACACTACGGATATCGATGAAAACGCTGAAGCGGTAAAGAAGGTGAAAAAGGAACGAAAAGTAAAAGCACCCGGGAAATCAGATGCCGGAGGCTCCCCGCCACCGCCGCCACCCGTTATTGATGAGAGCGGTCAGTTCACACTCGGATGGTAAATGTCGCTAACATACCTTTAGTCCTGATCGGCTTCATGGGTAGCGGCAAAAGTACCCTGGGAAGACAATTGGCTTCCTTGCTGGGATTGGTATTCATCGACCTCGACAGTTACATCGAAACCAGGCAGCGACGTAGCATAACGGATATTTTCGAACGCGACGGTGAAAATGCCTTCCGGGAACTCGAATCGAAAGCCCTGTCAGAAATACTTTCCTATTCCCGGCAGGTTGTGGCAGTCGGTGGCGGCGCTCCCTGCCATCTGGGAAATATGAATACTATTCTGGCAAATTCTCTTTCCGTTTATTTGAAAGTAAGTAACATGGAATTGTGCCGAAGGCTAACCGAGTCGCCTTCCCCACGGCCGCTGCTGAAAGGGAAAACAGCAGTGGAAACGATGGGATTCATTACGAATATGGTGGAAACGAGGGAAGTCTATTACAAACAGGCGGATGTCGTCATTGAATCTGACCTCATCACGGCAGAAATGATTCTATCAGCGGTGGAGAAAGTACAACGGTAAACCCATCTGTCAGTCGCCGAACAGGTCCATAACCGCCTGGTTCAGCTTGTCGGTCATGTTGCCATACTTCTTCTGATAATCCTCTATACTTCTGCGAATTACTCCATGAGCCTCCTCACGGTTGTAAACATGCGTTATTTCACATCTCCGATGAATCTTTCCGGGCATATCCTTGTATGTCAGGAAATAGTGTTTCAGTCGGGCAATCAGGGTTTCAGGAACCAGCTGAACATCTCGCCAATGCTGGTAAACCTCGTCATTCTTAAGTATGGCGATAATTTTGTCGTCCGCCTCTCCATTGTCGATCATGCGAAATCCCCCAATCGGGATGGCCTTCACAATCAGGTTTCCATGCGATATGTTCCTCTCTGTCAGAATGCATATATCCAGGGGGTCGCCATCACCGACGATATCCCTTCTTCCTGTAGATTCCCTGCACAAATCTGCCACGCCTTCCCAACAATAGGTTTGCGGGATAAACCCATAGAGCGCGGGAAGGTAATTCGAATACTTCTGGGGCCGGTCTACTTTGAGGTAACCTGTTTCCTTGTCGATCTCGTATTTTACGGTGTCTGTCGGAACAACCTCCACGAATACGGTAACCTCATCAGGAACATCCTCACCAAATGAAATCCCGTGCCAGGGGTGTGAGGTGAACCGCAGATCCATCATCTTCCACAACTGGCTCAATTTATCGTCGCTCATTGTTTGGTCTTTCAAGGTTACCCTTCCTTACGCTTAATTTTCAGCACCTGACCGGTTTGCAGCTTCGATCCTGTCATCCGGTTCAGTTTCATAATATCTTCATGACTGATACCCGGATACTTCTGCGCAATGGTCCAAAGATTATCGCCCGACCTGACCGTATAAAGGACGAACTGGTCACGTGCCGCATCTGGAATGGCCTGGGCAATCTGGTCAACCGGCCTGGAGGGTTCCGTCACCTTTACCGCCCGGGCCTGTTTTTCCGAAAAGCTCAGGGAATTTATACCCCGGTAATCCTCGGCCTTCTCTTTTGAAACATAAACAGTCAGCTTCTGTCCGGCACGCAAGCTATTGCTCTCCATACCGTTCCAATCTTTGATTGAGCCAACCGTAACACCGTACCAGGAGGAAATATAGCCAAGGTTGTCACCGGATTTCACGGTATACTCGATCGCCACATCATCTGCCGACGGGGCAGCAGGTTTCACCACTGATTTTCCGCGAGTCGCCCTTACCGGTTCCTTGTCCATGTTATTTTTGGCAAGATAGACGCTCTTCTTATAGCCGACAATTGAATCCTGCAGGGTTATAAAGGCGGTCACCTTGTCGGTCGGAAGTCGCAGGTCATACGGACCTCCGGCAGCAGGCAAAATTTTACGCTTGTACTTGGGGTTAAGCATTTGCAGTGTCGACAGTTCAACACCAAGAACTTCCGAGACCTGAGCAAGATGAAGCTCCTGACTGATCATGACCGTGTCGGAATTAATCGGCAACTCAGGCTTCACCGCAATAAAGCCATGATCCTGAGAATAATTCATGATATACGTGGCAGCGATAAAAGCAGGGACAAAACCTCTGGTTTCAGTTGGCAGGTAATAGAAAACATCCCAATAATTCTTCTTCCCCCCTGCTCGTGCAATGGCCTTCTTCATATTGCCCGGCCCGCAGTTGTAAGCCGCAATCACCATGTGCCAGTCGCCGAAAATGGAATAAAGTTCTTTGAGGTAGGCACAGGCAATTTCCGTCGACCGAACTGGGTCGAGGCGCTCATCAATGAAAGAGTTCACTTTAAGTTTATAGAGTTTTGCCGTTCCCAGCATGAACTGCCACATCCCCTGTGCGCCAACCCTTGATTTGGCAACCGGGTTAAGGGCCGATTCAATGATCGGAAGATATTTGAGCTCCAGGGGCAACCCATAAGCATCCAATTTGGCCTCGATCATAGGGAAATAGTAATCCGAAAGACCCAGCATCAGGGATACCTGCTTGCGGCGGCTTTTCGTATAAAGATCAAGATAGCTTCTTACCTGCTTATTGTAAGTGAGTTCTATGGCCGATGGTATCGCAGCCAGCCGCTGAACAAAAACCGAATCCGGCAAGTCGGAAATAATGACTTGCTTGCTGAAGGCCAGCGCGGTGTCCTGATAGAAGCGAACCGGCAAAAGATTATCCTGCCAGGCAAGACAGAGACTGTCGAGGCTCCGGAGGTACTGCTGGTACACCTGATCTTTAGCCGGGTTAATGCTGTCAGGCAGTACCGTTGAAGCCGCCTGTTGTCCCAAGGCTGTAGCCGAAACGCTCAATAATATGACGGTAAGGGTATTGCGAAAAATCTTTCGTATATCCATTATCATTTTTTGTTTAATGTTAAACTCATTCCAATGCCTGGTTTCAGGCCTCCAATCCACATGGCCTGGGGTCGGATTTTCAGGCTAAGGTCCTCACTTACATCCCAGTTAAAAAAATGGGCATCCACATTGGCATCAATAATAGTCAATCCATGCCACGCAAGCAAGGCTAAAACCGATAAATCTCTGTAGCGCCGGTAACCATCTATATCTGATTTGAGCTCCTGCTGCGACTTAGTACTTTGATTGACAGTTGATTCATCGTCGTCCGTCAGCGCCAGATAATTGGTCTTCGAATCCTTGTAGTTTTTTTGGTTGGTATAAAGCATGTACCCTGCAGCGGAAAGACCGACGTATACGATCGGTATTTTCCAGTATTTCCTGTTGTATGCCTGTCCGGCTCCCGGTATTACCGCCGCAAGCAAGGTTGCCTTTCTTGGCGGGTGCGAAGAAGGAGGTGGTTTTGGCAGGGATATGACAGTATCATTGCCGGTCTGCGAATACGCAGAACCAACTATGCCCGGCACTGCAATCAGGATGATCGCCAGCACCGGCCAGAAGATGATCTTTCCGCCAAATTTCAAATCCGGTCTTACTCTTTAATCCCGTCCAGTTTGCCGAGTATCTTTTCCAGTTCATCATCCGATGAAAAAGAAAGAATGATTGTTCCCCGGCCTTTACTGTTTCGCTTAAATTCCACGCCAACATCAAAGTAACGTTTCAATTGCGCCTGCAATTGCGCCTGCTCCCCTGAAGGTTTTGGCTTTGCTCTTGGTTTTTGTGGTTTCTGGGTTTGTATCTGCCTGACCAACTCCTCCGTCTTTCTTACCGACAGATCATTATCCAGGACATTTTGGTAAACGACCAATTGAATGGCCGGATCTTCCATATTAATCAAGGCACGAGCATGCCCCATTGAAAGCTTCGCCGTACGCAATCCAAGCTGAATTTCAGCCGGAAGCTTAAGCAGGCGAAGGTAATTTGATACTGTTGACCTCTTTTTGCCAACCCTGTCACTCATGCTCTCCTGCGTCAGGTTGCACTCATCAATCAGGCGCTGGTATGAAATTGCAACTTCTATTGGATCCAGGTCCTCGCGTTGAATGTTCTCTACCAGTGCAAGTTCGAGCATCGAAAGGTCATCCGCTGTACGCACATAAGCAGGTATCCTCTTCAGCCCGGCCATTACGGAGGCCCGAAGCCGACGCTCACCGGCAATAAGCTGAAAGCGGTTATTGGCAAGTCTTCTTACCGTAATCGGCTGAATTATTCCGATCTGACGGATCGAGGCAGCGAGCTCCTGAAGCGCTTCCTCCGAAAAATTCAACCTCGGCTGAAACGGATTGGTCTCTATCAGGCTGATATCAATCTCGTTGATTGAAGCTTCAGGCTTAGGTCCGGCGTCCTCGATCAGGGCACCAAGTCCTCTCCCTAAGGCACTTCTTTTTTCACTCATCCCTATTCCTTTATTTATTCGATTACTTTTTCCGCGTCACGGATTTGCGTCATCCCGTTTTTCTGCAATAGTTCTCTGGCAAGGTTAAGATGGTTTATCGAACCCTTGGAGTTGGCATCATACATAACAACCGGCTTACCGTAGCTTGGAGCCTCACCCAGCTTGATATTGCGGCTGATGATGGTGGTAAAAACCATAGCCTGAAAATGCTTGGTTACCTCCTCATAAACCTGATTCGAAAGCCGCAGACGATGGTCGTACATGGTCAGTAAAAACCCTTCGATCTCAAGAGCTGGATTAAGCCTGCTCTGTATAATCTTAATGGTGTTCAATAATTTACCCAATCCTTCCAATGCAAAATACTCGCACTGAACCGGAATGATGATTGAGTCGGCAGCAGTCAGGGAATTTACAGTGAGCAAGCCAAGGGATGGGGAGCAATCAATCAGGACAAAATGATAATCATTCTTCACCTGGTTGAGCACGCCGGCCATCAGGTGCTCCCTGTTGGGCATGTTGAGGATCTCGATTTCCGCACCAACAAGATCGATATTGGATGGAAGGACGTCGAATCCCGGAATTTCTGTGTGAAGTATCACATTTTTTGGACTTACCTCGTCCACCAGGCATTCATAAAGACTTGTCTTGATGTTCCTTACATCAAAACCGGCTCCTGATGTTGCATTCGCCTGAGGGTCGGAGTCAACCAGCAGTACCTTGTATTCCAGCACTGCCAGGCTCGCTGCGAGGTTGATGGCTGTTGTGGTTTTACCCACGCCGCCCTTTTGGTTGGCTATTGCAATTACTTTACCCATTGTCATTTTTTTTGGCGGCGTAAAAGTAGCGATAAAAGCGATATCAATCCGGCGCCGCGCCCTTTTCTAATCGGTGAATCGAATGTCCTTAATCATCAGCTGCATGCCGGAAGCCCCCCTGAACGTGTTCTGTTCAACAGTAAATGCGATATCGAAGGGCCTTCCTTTGTGAATCTCAGTAAAAAGTTGTCCCATGTTGAAAGCAATCCCTTCAAACTCGGGTTCATTTCCCCGAACCGATGTCACGCTCAGCTTCAGATGCTCCCAGGATCTGCCTACCTGCCTGCTCTTGCTGGTATCCCTGAGGTTGCGACAGACAAATACCGGTGAGTTGTTGTCCGGCCCGAATGGCTCAAATTGTTTCAATGTCCTGAAAAAGGCAGCAGTAATTTCCGGCAGGGCTATCTCGGAATCAACCACTACCTGTGGAATCATCTGTTCTTCAGTAATAGTAGAGGAAACATAATCCTCAAAGCGCCGGATGAAAGGCTCAACATTCTCAAGCGGCATGCTAAGCCCGACAGCATATTTGTGACCGCCGAAACTTTCGAGAAGATCTGAACAATGGCTGATCGCATCGTACAGATTATAATTGTCGACTGATCTGGCGGAACCTGTGGCCATGCCACTTGAACGGGTCAACACAACGGTCGGCCTGTAGAAGTAATCGATCAGCCTCGATGCGACAATGGCAACAACACCCTTATGCCAATCCGGATGATATAACACAGTGGTCTTACGTGTTTTCATGTCGTTCATGCCCTCAACCATCTTACGGGCAAGATCGGTAATTTCCACATCGATGTTTTTCCGGTAGTTATTGTACGAATCAACCTTACCGGCCAGTTCAACGGCCTCTTTGACATCCCTGGCCACAAGCAGCTCAACGGCACTCTCTCCGGAGGATATCCTGCCAGCGGCATTGATACGGGGCCCAATCTTAAAAACAATATCGGATGCTGTTACTTCTTTATCATCGCAATTGCTGATTTTAACCAGCGCTTTCAGCCCGGGCACCGGGTCCTCATTGAGTTTCTTCAAACCGTGAAAAGCCAGTATGCGGTTCTCCCCCGACATGGGAACAAGGTCAGCGGCTATGCTTACACAAACCAGATCGAGGTATTTGCCGATGTTCGAAAAAGGGATCCCCTTCCGGAGGCAATAGGCCTGAATCAGTTTGAACCCCACCCCACAGCCTGACAACTCTTTATATGGATAGTCGCACCCGGGTTGCTTCGGATCGAGGATAGCGGTGGCAACAGGCAACTCATCGTCCGGAACGTGATGGTCACAGATGATGAATTCAATTCCCCGGCTTTTGGCATCCTTCATCTGATCAACCGCCTTGATGCCGCAATCAAGGGCGATCACCAAACTGTACCCCTCCCGGGCGGCATACAGAATACCCTGGAAGGAGATTCCACTGCCTTCGTTGTTGCGGTCGGGGATGTAATAACCAATGTCTTCCAGTTTTTCCCTGAGGAAAGAGTAGAGCAGTGCAACGGAAGTTGTACCGTCAACATCGTAATCTCCGTATATCAGCACTTTCTCCTGACGTTCTATCGCCTCGATGAGGCGCTTAACCGCCTTATCCATGTCCTTCATCAGAAATGGATTGTGAAGCCCCTCAAGTTCAGGCCTGAAGAAGTGGTTGGCATCCTCAAAATCCCGCATGCCGCGCTGAACCAAAAGCGATGCCAGACTGTGTGCAATACCCAGCTGGTTGGACAGGCTTTCCACGAAAACCGGATCCGGTTCAGGCAGTATATTCCAGAATTTATTCATAAGGAGACTTGGGATCTTAGAAAATAAAAATAAGGAAATTTCCCGTGTTTGTTATAACTCCGCCGAAAAGTATCTTTGCACAAATTTAAAACCAGCCATATGCCGGAACTGAGCGAACAGGAACAGATTAGGAGACAGTCTCTTCAGGAAATAAGAAATATGGGTATTGATCCGTACCCTGCAGCAAAATATCCGGTTACCGCAACGGCGGCCGACACCCTCCTTCATTTCGATGAAAATCCGGAAGCCTACCAGGGCGCCTGCTTTGCCGGCCGGATCATGACCCGCCGGATCATGGGAAAAGCTTCATTTGCAGAGCTGATGGACTCCACCGGGCGCATTCAGATCTACCTGAACCGGGATGAACTCTGCCCTGGCGAAAACAAGGACCTTTATAATACACTGTTCAAACGGCTCCTCGATATCGGAGACATCATCGGTGTTGTTGGTGATGTTTTCCGCACCCAGGTGGGCGAAATAACAGTAAAGGTGCGGGAACTCACACTCCTCGCCAAAACCGTTAAGCCGCTGCCGATCGTAAAAGAGAAGGACGGAGTGCTTTACGATGCATTCTCGGATCCCGAACAGCGCTATCGCCAGCGTTACCTCGACCTGATCGTAAACCCATCGGTACGCGATGTGTTTATCAGACGAACCAAAATCATTTCCGTGATGCGCGAATACCTTGATGCAAAGGGATACCTCGAGGTGGAAACTCCGGTTCTCCAGCCTATACACGGCGGAGCTGCCGCCCGGCCTTTTGTTACCCACCACAACACACTCGATATCGACCTCTACCTCCGAATTGCCAATGAACTATACCTTAAACGACTGATCGTCGGAGGATTCGACGGTGTTTACGAGTTTTCCAAGGACTTCCGCAACGAGGGCATGGACAGATTCCACAACCCGGAGTTTACACAGATTGAACTCTATGTGGCCTATAAGGACTATTTCTGGATGATGGATCTGGTGGAAGAGATGATCGAAAAGGTCGCCCTCGCCATTCATGGGACAACCGAAATCCCGCTCGGCGATAAAATCATCGACTTCAAACGCCCGTGGAAACGGTTCACGATGTTCGGTGCCATAGCGCATTTCACCGGTATTGATGTGAGTAAAATGAATGAGGATGAGCTGCTCGAAACATGCAAAAAACTCCACATTGAGACGGATAAAAGCATGGGAAAAGGCAAACTGATCGATGCCCTCTTTGGGGAGTGCTGTGAATCGAAACTGGTTCAGCCAACCTTTATCCTCGACTATCCGGTGGAAATGTCGCCGCTCGCCAAGAAACACCGCAGTGTGGAAGGACTTGTCGAAAGGTTCGAATGCATAGTCAACGGCAAGGAAATCTGTAACGCCTATTCGGAGCTCAACGACCCGATCGACCAGCGCGAACGGTTTGAGGAGCAGCTTCTTCTGGCCAAACGTGGCGATGAGGAAGCCATGGCGCTCGATGAGGATTTTCTGAGAGCCATCGAGTACGGGATGCCCCCCACCTCAGGGCTGGGTATCGGCATCGACAGGCTTGCCATGATTATGACCAACTCCGCATCCATACAGGATGTGCTTCTGTTCCCGCAAATGCGGCCGGAAGTATAACCTACTTTTTGGAATTCTGCAGCATCCAGAGGGCGTCGCGGCTCACCTGCTCATCCACCGCAATCTTATTGATGGCGGCCTTTTCGCGGATCTGCTGCATCCATTTGGGATCTTTCAGAATATTGAACCGGTAAAATCCGAGATCATGCGGGAGTTTCCCCGCCTGATCGGCCTGCCAGAACTCGTAATCGGCATGCCCGGCCAATTTGGATTCCATCGGCTGCCCTGAATAATCCGCCTGCATCTGCACATCATCAAACCAGACATAATTCCGGATGATGTCGCGCATGAAATCATAGCGGTATTCCCTCGCCGCTTCCGGGTAATAGTGCCGGAAAAGGATGTCGGCAAAATCCCAGTCGAAGTGGTAATAGAACCGCTCCGTAACCATGATAAGCACAATGTCCATTCCTTCAACCGTTTTTGGAATATCAACCGCGCTTGTATCGGTTGGTGTCAACCAGTTATCAGGGTAGATCGTTTTGTTATAATACCAGAAGGCCTCATTGGCAAACGCGCGGGCTGGGATCTTTGCGCCAAGTATATTAAAGAAATAGCTGTCGGAAATAACCAGGATCCTGGGCTTAGGGGTTGCCGGGGCCTCACCGAAATGAAAAACCGGATACGCCATTTCGGGATGCCCTGGGGCAATGAGCAGGTTCATCAGCGAAGCGACATCCCCGTCCGTATCCCGCAGTGTGTCTGACATTTCCACACGGTCGATCACCATCCTGGGAACCGGATAGCCAAGCGTACTGCCGATAAACCCGAGCAGTGTATCCGCTGCAAGAACCATTCCGCCGGTTGACCAGTGAATGCCTCCCTTCGGAAAGAGCGGATATGGGGCGCTGGGTTTGGAATCACTGAAATAACGGTTAAGGTCAAGCAGCGGAATACCCCTGGAGTTGGCCTCCCGCAGGATAGCCTGGTAATTTGAGACGGGTGATTTGAACTTCAGGTACCGGGAGGGTATCATCTCCGGGTGATAGGTGGCCTTCCCCGGCTCCAGCACCAGTGCCAGCTTAACGCCCCTGGAAGCAAGGGTATCCGACACCTTACGCAATCGGTCGAATTTCCAGTTCCAGAAATAATCACCGAGATAGTCACGGCCGGTATAGGCCCGTATATAATCCGATTCGAAAAGGTAACGCCGTTTTCCAACCACCACTCCCTGAGCATTTGCCTTCATGAGCATGCTGAATTCCAACTGATTCTTCAAGCGGATCAGTAATGGCCGGAACCCAACCGATTCCTCTGCTGCCTTGTTGAACTTTACCTGGAAATCGTCGCTGAACCATCCCTTCAACGAAAATGCAGGATAAGGGGCAGGATCATCCTGCCCACGGAGTGCCCTGATCCGGAACAGACCAGTGCCCTGCTGCACCAGCGGTGCCAGCATGATCATCAGCAGAAGGATGAATATCGCCGTTTTTAGATTCCTGTTCATAGCTAAAAACGAAAATAAATGAACGGATTAAAGCCCGTAGTGGTAATCGAGGCCATGCAATATAAAAGCAGAAAGACGGCTATTGCGGCACCGGCCCACACTTTGCGCCTGCCGTAGGGTTCTTTCAGCTGACGCTCCTGCCACTGCTCTACCCCTCCGGCAACCCCGAAAAACGCGAAGAAGGCTCCAACAACCAGTATGAACCAAAACTGCGGATCAAAGCGCCAGGCGGGGAAACCACCGCCAAAGGAAAACATTTTGCCAAGATACGCCCAGGCCTGCGGCAGATCGTTGGCTCTGAATAACACCCACCCCACCAGTGTTATGACATAGGTTATGATGACCGATGGTATCTTCCCGATCTTTTCAGTAACGCGGATAAGGAATATCCTGTCGAGAACAAGAAACAGCCCGTGAAAGGCGCCCCAGACAATAAAGTTCCAGGCCGCGCCGTGCCAGAGCCCGGAAATAAGAAACACCACCCACAGGTTGAAGAACAGCCTCGCTTTGGTCTTTACCCGGCTGCCGCCCAGCGGAATGTAGAGGTAATCTTTCATCCACCTGCCCAGTGTCATATGCCAGCGCCGCCAAAACTCGGTGATGTTTCTCGAGATGTATGGATTGTTGAAGTTCTCCGGAAAAGTGAAACCGATCATCTTCGCTATCCCGATTGCCATATCTGAATATCCTGAAAAATCAAAATAGATCTGGAAAGAATAGGCAATGATTCCGATCCAGGCGGTCGGCGTGGTGATGTTCATCGGCCCCAGACCGAAAATCCTGTCAACCTCGGCCCCCAGCACATTGGCTATCAGTACCTTCTTCGAAAGACCGATAATAAACCGAAACATCCCGAGCAACCGGTTGTCAGTAGTCTCGGATGTCCGCCTGTCAACAATCTGATCGGCAATCTCATGGTAACGGACGATCGGTCCGGCAATGAGTTTGGGGAAAAGGATGATGTAAAGCTGGTAATCCCAAAAGCGCGTGAGTGGCGCCTGAACCCGCCTGTACACATCAACAACATACGTAACCGTTTCAAAAGTGTAGAATGATATGCCGATGGGCATGATAAGCCTTGTCCAGTGTATCCCGTTAATACCGAACATCTTAAGCAATACATCTACATTCTCGATGAAAAAATTCGAGTACTTGAAATAAAACAGCAGGCCAAGATTCACCGATACCGAAAGGGTAAGCATGAGCCTTCGGCTAAGCTTGCTCTTCGAAGCGGCCATCCATTTTACGAGGTGAAAATCGATAAAAGTGGTGCCCAAAATCACAAAAATGAATTTCGGGGCACCCCAGCTGTAAAACAGGACACTGGCGAGCAGGGCCCACCAGTTCCTGTACTTGTGCGGAAGAAGGTAATAGGCCAGCAGGAATACCGGAAGAAACCAGATCAGGAACAGGCTGCTGCTGAATACCATTATCTAACCGGCTTTCGCCGGGGCAATTATGTAAGGTGCGTCTTAACGAAGTCGCCTAAAACACCGGTAAGGTCGGGTAACCCGATCTCCTGCAGGTCGTAGGATACCCTGGTGTTGGGTTTGTCAATCCTGATGATCCGGTTGAGATCGATCGGTGTGGCAATAATAACGGAATCACAATCGGTGGCGTTAATGGTTGCCTCGAGATCTTTCAGTTGCTGCTCGCCATAGCCCATTGCCGGGAGGAGTTTGCCGATATTCGGATAAATGGCGAACGTTTCTGACAGCTTTCCAACCGTGAACGGTCTGGGGTCAACTTCTTCGGCAGCACCGAATTTGCGGGCGGCAACAACCCCGGCACCAATCTTCATTTCGCCATGGGTAAGGGTCGGACCATCCTCAACAACAAGTACGCGTTTTCCCCGGATCAGGGAAGGATCATCCACCCGTATGGGGGAGGCTCCGTCCACAACGATAGCCTTCGGGTTCACTGCGGCTATGTTTTCCCGGACTTTCTGAACATCTTCCGGACGGGCGGTCTCGATTTTGTTGATGACCACCACATCGGCCAGACGGAGGTTCACTTCACCCGGGTAGTAGGACAGTTCATGGCCCGGCCTGTGAGGATCAACAACGGTGATCGTAAGATCGGGTTTATAGAAGGAGAAATCATTGTTGCCGCCGTCCCATAGGATCACATCACAACCTTTAGGATCCTTCTCGGCCGCACGCAGGATAGCCTCATAATCGACACCTGCATAGATGACGTTACCGCGCACAACATGCGGTTCGTACTCCTCCATCTCTTCAACGGTGCATTTGTGCCTGGCAAGGTCCGCTATTTCGGCAAACCGCTGCACTTTCTGGGCTACGAGGTCCCCGTACGGCATCGGATGCCTCACGGCAACTACATTGAGACCCTGCTGCATGAGGATTTCGATTACTTTTCGCGAGGTCTGGCTCTTGCCGCAGCCGGTACGGGATGCCACAACTGCAATAACCGGCTTCACACTTTTGATCATCGTACCCTTCGGACCTAGCAGTGCGAAGTTGGCACCGCATGAATTAACGAGAGCACTTACCGCCATCACCCTGGAATACGGGACATCACTGTATGAAAACACACAGGTATCCGCATCATAGCGGGCGATCAGCTCAGGCAGGTCATCCTGTGCAAAAATCGGAATCCCGTCGGGATACAGGCTGCCAGCCAGTTCAGCCGGATATTTGCGTCCGTAGATGTCCGGGATCTGGGCCGCAGTAAATGCAACCACCTCGTATTCCTGCTTATCCCTGTAGTACGTGTTGAAATTGTGAAAATCACGCCCGGCAGCGCCGATAATGATGATTTTTTTCCTCGACATAATGCCTCCTTGGTCTTAATACGTTTGTTTAATGCCGTAAATATATAAGAATCGGCATAACGGAATCATGATTTTAATCGCCGTTCAGGAAACAACCTGATACCGGTCGGTATCCAGTCGCAGAAATACAAAAAGCATTAGCGTAAAGGCCCAGAGTGATGAGCCCCCGGCGCTGAAAAAGGGCAGGGGTATCCCGATAACAGGCACGATCCCTATGGTCATTCCAATATTGATGGCAAAATGAAAGAACAGAATTGAAGCAACACTGTAACCGTAAATCCTCGAGAAAGCAGACCGCTGCCTTTCAGCCAGCACAATAAGCCGGATGATCAGACCCGAGAACATCCCAAGTACCGCCAGGCTGCCAAGAAAACCCCACTCCTCCCCTACTGTGCAAAAGATAAAATCGGTACTCTGTTCAGGTACGAAACTTAGGCTGGTCTGTGTGCCCTGCATGAAGCCCTTACCCAGAAAACCTCCCGATCCGATGGCAATCTTCGACTGGTTAAGGTTATATCCTCGCCCCAGCGGATCACTTTCGAGGCCCAAAATGTTGTTGATGCGCGATTGCTGGTGTTCCTGAAGGATCTCATGAAAGATAAAATCGACCGAAAAAATGAAAACAATGGCTCCGATCCATGTAAGGAGAATAAGTAACAGAGGCTGGTGCTTCTTCCGGACAATGATATAGAGCCAGATAAGAAACGCAATAAAGGAGGCGATAAAAAAGAGGCGGGAAAGAGATAACCCCTCGCCAAGGTAATTCGATGCAAGGTAGGCCATACCAAACAGCCCCCCCAGCATGGCAGCGCCGATATTGAAAAATTTGAAATTGCGCTGATACAACCATGTGAGTCCAAGTGCGATAATGCTGATGGCAGGCAGCAGCACAGGCGGGGAAACCAGCATGGTAAGAACGAAAAGCGCAATCATCAGTGCTGCAACAAACAGGACAACCCAGGATAACCCCTCCCTGAAAAGGACCAGGGCAAAAATCAGGAACACCAGAGCCGTACCGGTATCTTTCTGCAGAAGGATCAAGATGAAGGGGATCCCCAGCAAAAGGCCTATAAGCAAGAGGCTGCGGGGTTTATGGATCTGGAAATTGTATCTCGAAAGAAACTTTGCAACCACCAGCGCAGTGGCAAATTTCACAAATTCCGACGGTTGGAGCGTGAAAGAGCCGATGAAGATCCAGGCCCGCGCACCATTTACCTCCCTGCCGATTAATATGGTAATAGGCAGTATAAGCAAGGCCGCCACATAAATCGGTACCGAAAAAAAACTCCATACTTTGGAGTCAATGGCCAAAGCAACAACCCCAATCATCAGTGCTGTCAGGATATAATAGAACTGCTTGGAATACCGCTGGCTGAAATCCAGCAAATTACCTGTAGTGGCCTCGTTCCGTGTAGCGGCAAAAACATTCATCCAGCCGAAGGTCACCATTACCAGAAACAGTACAATGGTAAGCCAGTCGAGGCGTGCAATGAAATTTGTCCTGGGGTTTGCCATCAGAATTGCTTGTATTCCAGAATACTGAGTTCCTTGTCTGTTTGGGTAATCGTGCCATTCAGGTACTTCTCGATCATCAGGCTGGCAATTGATGCCCCGTACATTCCGCCCGCCCCGGAGTTCTCAACGTAAGCAACGAGGGCAATTCGTGGTCTGTCCTTCGGCGCAAATGCAAAGAATCCCGAATGGTCCTCCTTACCTCCTGAGTTTTGCACCGTACCTGTTTTTCCGCATACTACTACCCCCGGAACCTGGGCTCTGTAACCCGTTCCTCCCGGATCGTAAACCACACTCTGCATCCCATCGGCAACAATGTCAAAAAACTTTTGGTCGATCGCTGTATTCAGGGGTTGGGTGAACCTGGCGGGAATGGTATCGATTCCCTCTACCTGCTTGATGAAGTGAGGAACATAATAGGTTCCGCGGTTTGCGATGATGGCCGCAAGGTTGGCAATCTGAATGGGCACTGCTTCCACCTCTCCCTGCCCGATAGAGTTGGAATAGATGGTACTGAAAGCCCACCGTCTCACCCCATACTTCTTGTCATAGTACTCTACATCCGGAATCAGGCCCGGTTTGATGCCCGGCAAATCAACCGGAAGCACCTGTCCCAGTCCAAACGTATAAACCATCTGATACCATGATTTAAGCCCGATCTGGCTATCCTGAAATACGCTGGTACTTTTGCCCTGCTGTATGATCCGTCTGAAAACATTGTAGAAATACGGATTGCAGGAATACTGGATTCCTTCACGCAAACCATGCGCGTTAGGATGGTTGTGGCACCCGATGATATTCTTGTTGCAGTCGACACTGTAATACTCATCAATTACCCCGAGCTGGAGAGCTATCAACGCTTGAACAATCTTGAATATTGAACCCGGCGAATAGCGTGACATGGTAGCCCTGTTGAAAAGGGGATTGAGGCTGTCATTCATCAGTCGCTCAAAATTCTTGCCCCGGATTCTCCCGACAAGCTCATTCGGATCGTATGCCGGGCTCGAAACCATGGCAAGAATTTCGCCGGTGGCCGGCTCTATGGCCACTATGCTCCCCTTCTTGTTGGCGAGAAGCTTCTCACCGTATTCCTGAAGTGCAGCATCGATCGTTATGGTTAATTTACGGCCCGGCTCAGCGATCGTATCGTACCGTCCATTATCGAATGAACCCTGCATCCGGTTGTGAGCATCGACCAGCATAAAGCGAATACCCTTCCTGCCCCTCAGGTAGGGTTCGTATTCAGACTCCAGCCCTGACTTTCCAATATAGTCGCCGCTTTGATAATACGGATCGGTATTAATATCATTCTGGTTTACTTCACCCACATAGCCCAGCATATGCGGTGCAATTGCCTGCGGGTATTTGCGCTGGGTCCTGATCTGGAGCGAAAACCCCGGGTACTTATACAGCTTTTCATTCAATGCAGCCTTCTGTTCCGGACTTATTTGCCTGACAATGGCTGACTGGCGGTACCTCGAGTATTCCCTGGCCTTTTTAATTGACTCCCGCAATTCGATTGCATCAACATTCAGTATCGAGCAAATTTCGAGTGTGTCGAAAGGCTTCATCTGCTGTGGAAGAATAAGCAGGTCGAATACAGGTTCATTGTACACCAGAACTTTACCGTATCGGTCGAAAATCATCCCTCTTCCCGGATACTCTATCACACGCAAACGAGAGTTGTTATTGGAAGAGAGCTGATACGACTTATCGATTACCTGAATATAGAAGAGCCTTAGCATAAAGATAAGGGTCACCGCCAGGACGATTCCGCCTACAACAAATTTCCGGTTGGGGTTGGCTGCCTGCATGTTGTTTTATCGGCGGACCCGGAAACGGATCCCTTCCCATAATAAAATGATCACCAAGGTAAAGAAACCGCTGAACGCCACACGAACAAAGGTTCTGAAGAAATCGCGCAAAGAAAGATCTTCGAGAAAAAACAGGGAAAAATGGTGAAACCCAATCATGATCAGGCAATAGGAAACAAACCAAAGCATTCCGTAATTTCTGGAATCGGGGTATGTTCCGGCTTCATATTCGTCACGGGGGTTTATCCATCGCAGGACCGTCGGCCTCAGGAAGGCGATAAGAACCGTTGCCGCCGTGTGTGTCCCCAGGGTGGCACCGTTGCCCGCCAATCCTTGTGGAAAAACATCGATGCCGAGTCCAAGGAAAAAGGCAGTGGTTAACAAAACCCAGCCAGGCGTATCAAACGGAAGCACCATGATATACCAGATGTAAAAGTAAGGATTGACATACCCGCTGAACTGTATATTATTCAGAATCAATACCTGGAAAAAGATAACCAGGAAAAACCGGAATAGGTATCTGTTCAGTTGATCAATCATACGTTTGCAACTCGAGATTTTCAAGCTCCGATTTACGGAAATTCCGTATCACATAAACCCGGGTAAGCTTCTTGAAATCCTGGCTCAGGGCAATTTTAAGGTCCCAGAAGCTTCCGGAAGGAGTACGGCTCACTCCGGTTACGTACCCAACGCGCTCTCCTTCCGGAAAAATAGAGGAAAAACCGGTGGTAACTAGGGTGTCCCCCGTGAATACGCTGATGTGCCCGGGGATCTCAGTAACGGTTCCTTCACGGTACGAGTGTCCCTGCCAGCTCAACGTTCCAAAAAAGTTATCCCGTTTCAGCTTCACGCTTCCTTTAAATTTCGAGTTCAGTACCGACAGAACTGTTGAATAATTGGCAGATACATTCCGCACAATACCAACCACCCCATCCGGACCAATAACGCCCATATCCTGGCGCACGCCCTGACGGTAGCCCACATTCAGTGTAATGTAATTATTCTGCTTATGAACGGAATTGTTGACCACCTGAGCAGGTATGTAATCATAGATATACCCATCGATGCCTGGTACCGTTGCGGTATCCCCTCCGGCTGCCATAATCCTGCGCTGGGTAAGTTCATTCCTGAGCCGGGCATTCTCGGTAACAAGTACGAGGTTTTCATCAGTGAGGTGAAAAAATCTTGCCACCTGATTTGTCTGTGTATAAAAGAACCCATTAAGATCCTGCGTCAGCTGAAAAAACCTTGCATGAGGCAAAGGGTTCTTTTGAAAAACAAGAGTAAGCGCTATAACCTCCAGGATGACAAAAACAATCTGGAAACTAAACCGGATTAGAAGTCGAACGAGGTTCTGCATTGTTCATCCTGCTATCTCATCAGGAACGGGAAACGAGTGATGTTCTTCAGGGCCATTCCGGTCCCGCGCGCCACTGCATGCAATGGATCGTCGGCAACATGGAACGGGATGTTCATTTTATCCGACAACCGCTTGTCGAGCCCTTTGAGCAAGGCACCCCCGCCTGCCAGATAAACGCCGTTGTTTACAATGTCTGCATACAATTCCGGTGGTGTGCGTTCCAGAACACTAAGAACCGCGGTTTCCACCTTCGAAAGTGATTTATCGAGTGCATGAGCAAGTTCACTGTAGGATACAGGAATCTCAATCGGCAAAGCCGTCATCTGGTTTGGACCGCGCACAACATAATCCTGCGGCGGATTGGCAAGCAGCGGGAGGGCAGCCCCAACATTGATTTTAATATCCTCAGCCGTCTTTTCGCCAATCTTCACATTGTGCTGGTGGCGCATGTAAGCCTGTATGTCGAGTGTAAATTCATCACCGGCGATACGCATCGATTCATTGCAAACAATACCGCCAAGCGCAATCACGGCAATTTCGGTTGTCCCCCCCCCGATATCCACAACCATGTTGCCTTCGGGTGCAAGCACATCAAGCCCGATCCCCAGCGCAGCTGCCATCGGCTCGTAAATCATGTAAACCTCGCGCCCGCCCGCGTGTTCTGATGAGTCACGCACGGCGCGGATCTCAACTTCTGTACTTCCTGAAGGGATGCTCACAACCATCTTCAGCGACTGGCTGCCAAACCGCTGTTTGGTAGGGATCATCTTGATCATGCCGCGAATCATTAGTTCCGCAGCATTGAAGTCGGCGATGACACCATCCCTCAACGGCCTGATAACCTTTATGTTATCATGTGTTTTTCCAAACATCTGCCGGGCTTTATCGCCCAGGGCAAATAACTTCCCGGTTTGAACATCAATTGCTACAATGGATGGCTCATCCACCACGATCTTGTCATTATAAATAATGATCGTATTGGCAGTTCCGAGGTCAATGGCAATCTCCTGTGTTAGAAAAGAAAACAAACCCATATTATTTCTCCCTGTAGTTTAATGTTTGAAGTGACGGATGCCGGTAAAAACCATCGACAACCCGTTATTATTGCAATAATCAATCGTATCCTGATCCCTGACACTGCCGCCGGGCTGAATCACCGAGCGAATTCCGGCCTGGTAAGCGATTTCCACACTATCGGCAAAAGGAAAGAACGCATCCGATGCCATTACTGCTCCGTCAAGATCGAAGCCGAAACTTCTGGCCTTGTCGATAGCCTGACGCAAGGCGTCCACCCTTGATGTCTGCCCGGTTCCACTGGCAAGCAGCTGGCCTCCCTTAGCGAGAACAATGGCATTCGACTTGGTATGCTTCACCAGCTTATTTGCGAAAAGCAAATCCTCGATCTCCTGCTGATTAGGATGAACCTCGGTTACAACCCGCAGATCCTCCGGCGATTCAGTCTTCATATCCCGGTCCTGGACGAGTACCCCGTTGAGCAGGCTGCGAAACTGAAGCCCGCTATGGCTGCCGGCAGTAGCGCGAATAAGTATGATTCTGTTCTTCTTCGACCTGAGGAGGGCCAGAGCGTCATCCGAGTAACCCGGTGCAATGATAATTTCGAAAAAGAGATTGTTTATCTCTTCGGCCGACTTCGTGTCAACAACCTGATTCGTAACCAATATCCCCCCGTAGGCAGAAACCGGATCGGCAGCCAGCGCCTTCAGCCATGCTTCCTTCAGCAACGGATCGGAGGCTATGCCGCAGGCATTGTTATGCTTGATGATCCCGAAGGTAGTTTCCTTGAAATCATCAATAAGCGAAATTGCAGCATCAATGTCAAGCAAATTGTTGTAGGAGATCTCTTTGCCATGAATCTGCGTGAAAACCTGGCTCATATCACCAAAAAAGGTACCCTTCTGATGAGGATTCTCTCCATAACGCAGATGATTGGAGGGACCGGCGGCTTTACGGAAGTGCATCGGCGACTCACCGGCAAGGTAACTGCTGATCGCTGTGTCGTAGCCGCTGCTGACCTGAAAAGCCGAGACCGCATAGGAGTAGCGGTCCTCAATCGAGGTAATACCCTGCTTTTCATCCAGGAGGCTTATCAGGCTTGAATACTCACTCTGTGAAGGAACAATCAGCACATCCTCATAATTTTTAGCGGCTGCCCTGATCAGGCTGATACCGCCAATATCGATTTTCTCTATGATATCCTCACGCGAAGCACCGGATGCTACTGTGGCTTCGAATGGGTAAAGATCGACTATGACAAGGTCGATTTGCGGAATCTCCCACGATTTCAAGCTTTCAAGGTCGTCCGGATTACTGCGGCGAGCCAGAATTCCGCCGAATACTTTGGGGTGAAGTGTTTTTACCCTGCCGCCCAGAATACTGGGATAGCCGGTAAGCGATTCCACCCGCTGAACGGGTAGATTGAGCGATTCAATAAAATCAGCGGTACCACCTGTGCTGATAAGCGAAACCCCAAGCGCAGTAAGCTTTGTAAGGATCTCATCCAGCCTGTCCTTATGGTAAACCGAGATCAGCGCACTGCCTATTTGCTTTTCCTTTGCCACCCTTATGAGTTTTATTCTGGCAAATTTATTAAAAATAGGCACATTAACACGGTTAAGCCCGACCCATTCCCTAAAAAAACGCTAATCTTGCATTTCATGAAAAAGAGCATCCGGGCAGCAGTCATTTGGGTTACCATTATCAGGGAAAGCGTCGCGTTTGCGGTACATTCACTGGTTTCCAACAAGCTCCGAACTATCCTTTCGCTGCTCGGCATCACCATAGGAATTTTCGCTATCGTATCGGTTTTCACCGTGGTCGACTCCCTTGGTCGAACCATTAAGAAAAACATTTCCGAAATGGGCGATAACGTGGTGTATATCCAGAAATGGCCATTGATGTTCGGTCCCGGTTTCCAGTGGTGGAAATATGTGCAGCGGCCCGAACCCGAACTTCGGGAAATGGCTGAAGTGATGACCCGCGCCAAAACCATTGAATGCGCAGCATTTACCATCCAGGGGCAGCGAACCTTGAGCTACAAGAGCAATTCAATTCCTGACATCAATATACTCTCGGTTTCGGATGAATATGAGCGGATCCGGACTTTTGAGGTCGATGAAGGCCGCTTCATCTCCTTGTCGGAATTCCGAAGCGGAAAAAATGTAGCCGTTGTGGGCCGTAAGATTGCCGACAACCTGTTTCCGGGCGAAAGTCCGATCGGAAAAACCATGGAGGTTTCCTCCGCCAAAGTAACCGTCATCGGTGTTTTCAAAAAGGAGGGCGAAGGCCTGAATGCAGGCAGCCATGACGAGCTCGCCATTGTACCTCTTAATTACGCCCGCACCCTCATCAATATCAGGGGCTCCGGCGTGCGCCCCTCGCTCATGGTCAAATCGAAACCGGGCGTACCGGTCGACGAAATGGTTGATGAACTCACCGGTATAATGCGATCGATCCGTAAACTCAAACCAACCCAGGAAAACGATTTTGCTCTCAATACGATGTCGATGATATCCAATGCCTTCGATCAGCTGCTGATTACACTCAATCTGGCCGGCTTCATCATCGGGGGATTTGCCATTCTGGTAGGCGGATTCGGTATCGCCAACATCATGTATGTTTCAGTGCGCGAACGTACACGCATAATAGGCATACAAAAAGCCATCGGAGCCCGTAAAATATTCATTCTTTTTGAGTTCCTCTTCGAAGCGGTTGCCCTTGCGCTGATGGGAGGAATCGTAGGACTGCTGCTGATATTCATAGGATCAAAGGTTGCTAACACCATGATGGACTTCAAAATTGTACTGGGTATTAACAACATCGTTATAGGCCTCACCATTTCTGCCATCATTGGCATCATCTCCGGATTCGCTCCCGCGTGGCGGGCCTCCAGGTTGAATCCCGTTGTCGCGATCGCTACGGTCTAAAACGTGATGCGTGATGCGTGACGCGGAAGATATCGTGACGCGTTAACCCGATGCACCCGGCCTTCCCCTACCTCACGTCTCCTGTCCCACGTCTCCTGTCCCACGTCTCCTGTCTCACGTCTCCCGTCTCACGTCTCACGTCTCACGTCTCACGTCTCCTGTCTCACGTCTCCCGTCTCACGTCTCACGTC
>CAYWHP010000019.1:0-47726 GCA_964457845.1 uncultured Porphyromonadaceae bacterium
ACCTACTGAGCTACTGAATCGACCGTTCAAAAAACGTGCGGCAAAGATATAAGTTTGAAATTAAATTACCAAAACTTAAGCGACGAAATCTACTTTGTCTCTCTTAAAACTTACTTCCTTTTTCCAGATTCTTTACTTTTGCCTTTCTGCCTTCCGCCTTCCTGCCCTAAAAAGGCAAGACCCCCTTTGGGGAGGGGGCCTTGCTGAAACCTAAACCTAAAACTAAACCTATGAAAAAGTACCTCAGACAATTGGGGATGTCTGAAAACGATCTTGTCCCCAAGACTCGTTGTATATTAAACGTTCAAATCCCGTACCATGTTGCTCCATTCGTGGAGGAAAACAACCCGTTAACAAAATATTAACACGCATTTATTTAGGATTTGAAATTGATATCGAAATTTCATCCTTTTTCTTGTCGAAACCGATGGTAACCAACGATCCTTCCCTGGCCTGAGAGTCGATGATTTTTTCGGCGAGCGGGTCTTCGAGGTACTTCTGAATCGACCGTTTAAGCGGGCGTGCTCCGAACTTCTGGTCGTAACCTTTTTCCGCCAGATAATCCTTGGCTGCCGGTGATATTTTGCATTCAAGACCAAGCCGCCGGATTCGGTCGAACAGGCCATGCAGCTCGATATCGATGATTTTATGCAGGTGCTCTTTATTAAGATTGTTGAAGATAACCACATCATCGATCCTGTTGAGGAATTCCGGTGCAAAGGCTTTGTTTAGCGCCTTCTGAATAACATCTTTCTGATAGTCGCCCTGGCCCTCTTCCTGAGGCTTTATGTTGAATCCCAGGCTCTGCCCGAAGTCCTTCAGCTGGCGGGTGCCTATGTTTGATGTCATGATAATGATGGTATTCTTGAAATCCACCCGTCGTCCCAGACTATCTGTCAGTTGACCATCGTCAAGTACCTGCAACAGAATATTGAAGATATCCGGATGCGCTTTTTCGATCTCATCCAGCAAGACAACCGAATAGGGCTTTCGTCTGACCTTCTCTGTCAACTGGCCGCCTTCCTCGTACCCTACATATCCCGGGGGTGCCCCCACAAGACGCGAGACGGAGAATTTCTCCATGTATTCACTCATGTCGACGCGGATAAGCGCATCGGTGGAGTCGAACAGGGTAGTGGCTAAAACCTTGGCCAGCTGGGTTTTCCCAACCCCTGTAGGGCCGAGAAATACAAAGCTTCCGATGGGTTTGTTGGGATCTTTGAGCCCGGCGCGGTTTCGTTGGATCGACTTAACAATCTTGTGGATGGCTTCATCCTGACCAATGACCTTTTGCCTCAGCTCTTCTTCCAGATTCATCAGGCGGGTGCCCTCTGCCTGTGCGATTCGCTGAACCGGAACCCCGGTCATCATGGCAACGACCTCTTCCACATTGTTTTCGTCGACGGTCTGCCGGTTATCCATCAACTGCTTCTCCCAAAGGTCCTTTTCCCGCTCCAGTTCAACGATCAACTGCTTTTCCCTGTCACGGTGACGCGCGGCCTTCTCAAAGTCCTGGTTTTTTACCGCTTCAATTTTGGTTTTGCGCGTTTCCTCAATTTCACTTTCCAGTTTCAGAATCCTTTCCGGAACCGATATGTTTGAAATATGAACCCTCGAACCTGTTTCGTCAAGGGCATCAATTGCCTTGTCCGGCAGGTGCCTGTCGCTTATGTACCGTTCGGTCAGATAAACACAGGCTTTAAGTGCCTTGTCGGTATAAGTTACATGGTGATGATCCTCGTACCGGTCCTTAATGTTATGCAGGATCTGGAGGGTCTCCTCCGGGGATGTTGGTTCCACAAGCACCTTTTGGAATCTTCTCTCCAGCGCTCCGTCCTTTTCGATATGCTGGCGATACTCATCAAGTGTGGTTGCGCCAATACACTGAATTTCACCCCTAGCAAGGGCAGGCTTAAGCATATTTGCGGCATCCAGCGAGCCTGTGGCGCCACCGGCTCCTACTATAGTATGAATCTCATCTATGAATAGGATCACATTGTTGGTCTTGGCAAGTTCGTTTAATATGGCCTTCATGCGTTCCTCAAACTGCCCGCGGTATTTGGTACCGGCTACAATGGAGGCCATGTCGAGTGCTACCACGCGTTTGCCAAACAGCACCCTCGAAACTTTCCGTTCCATGATTCGCAGGGCAAGTCCTTCAGCAATAGCTGATTTTCCAACTCCTGGTTCACCGATCAGAACCGGATTGTTCTTTTTTCTCCTGCTCAGGATCTGGGCTATGCGCTGAATTTCGTTCTCACGGCCAACGATCGGGTCGAGCCGGTTCTCTTCCGCCGCACGGGTAATATCAATGCCAAAGTTATCAAGCACCGGAGTGTCAGAAGTCGGTTTTGAAGATTTCGATTGCCCGCGGGAAGGCTCGGCGGGTCCTTCCGACTCCTCATCATCCTCATGGTAATCTGCCCTTGGTGCCGGCATGTCGCTCTGAAGCTGCTGCTTAACGGCATGATAGGTAATGCTCATATCCTCCAGGATTTGAGTCACCATGCAGGTGTCATCCTTGAGGATTGCGAGCAGAAGATGAACCGTACTCACCTTCTGGGGCTGCAGGTCGCGCGCCTCGAAATAGGCAAGCTTTAAGATCCGTTCGGCGGGCTTAAGAAGAGGTAACTCTTTTTGAGACAAATCCTTATCCGGATTGTCAACCCGTATGCGCTGCTCAATCAAACGCTTGATTTTAGGAAGATCAGCACCGAGGTTAACCATAACCTCAATAGCTTCACTTTCACCTTCACGCAGAATCCCAAGAAAGAAGTGCTCCGGACCAATCTGGTCGTTTCCAAGTCGTATTGCCTCTTCCTGGCTGAAAACCAGTACGTCGTGAATCTGTTTCGGGAAATTTGAATCCATATGTCTATCGTTTATCCTTTCGTTCCTGACAAAAAATGACTGTCAAACTGACAAACAACTCATCCGCACAAAGTGTTGAGTGTTCGTTTAAACATTTAAAGCCAGGTGGTTTCATTCAAAAAATAAATCTACTAATTTATCAATGTCAGGTTAAACAAATAGCGAGCCAATTATCAACAACTGCCACTCCCCAAATATCTCGGATTTATATGCTCTGATGTGGAAAATATTGGTATTTTTGTCCTTCTTTGAATAGCAGACTATTTTGATGTATATAGTTTATTATTAGTAATTTATGGAATCAGGCGAAAGGATTGTCCGGATCAATATCGATGAGGAAATGAAAACTTCCTACATTGATTATTCGATGTCGGTTATTGTTGCCAGGGCATTGCCCGATGTCCGCGACGGATTAAAGCCGGTTCACCGCAGGGTGCTCTTCGGCATGAACGAGCTGGGAGTGGGTGCCAACAGGCCTTACAAGAAATCGGCCCGTATTGTCGGGGAGGTTCTCGGTAAGTTCCATCCCCACGGCGACAGCAGCGTTTACATGGCTATGGTAAGAATGGCCCAGGAGTGGTCAATGAGATACCCCCTCGTGGAAGGACAGGGAAACTTCGGGTCGGTCGACGGCGACAGCCCCGCAGCCATGCGATATACCGAAGCAAGGCTTCACCGCATCGCTGAGGAAACCATGTCGGATCTTGAAAAGAATACGGTTGATTTCCAGCTCAACTTCGACGACACCCTGGAAGAGCCGACGGTAATGCCTACCAGGATACCGAACCTGCTCGTCAACGGATCATCAGGGATTGCCGTAGGTATGGCCACAAACATGCCCCCGCACAACCTGACCGAATCGGTTAATGCCATAATCGCAGTTATCGAGGACTCAGCCATTACGATTGAAGGGCTGATGAAGCATATCAAGGCGCCTGATTTTCCGACCGGCGGCATAATATATGGTTATCAGGGTGTTAAGGACGCCTTTGAAACCGGTCGCGGCCGAATCGTGCTGCGCGGCAAGGCCCTTATTGAAACATTGCCAAACGGTCGTGAAAGAATCGTTATAACCGAGATACCGTATATGGTTAACAAGGCCGAAATGATCATAAAGACGGCCGAGCTGATCAACGATAAGAAAATCGAGGGTATTTCAAATGTCAATGATGAGTCGGACCGCAACGGTATGCGTATCGTTTACGACCTCAAGAAGGACGCAATGGCAAATGTGGTCCTCAACAACCTCTACAAGTTCACCCCGCTGCAGACCTCCTTCTCGGTAAACAATATTGCGCTTGTTCACGGCCGGCCGAGAATGCTCAACCTGAGAGAAATCATCGACAATTTCATCAGCCACCGCCATGATGTGATTATCAGGCGTACCCGTTACGATCTCGACCAGGCTGAAAAGAAGGCACATATCCTTGAGGGATTGTTGATTGCTCTCGACCATCTTGATGCCGTTATTGAACTCATCCGGAATTCAAAGAACCCGGATGAAGCCCGTGTTGGATTGATAGAGAACTTCCAGCTATCTGAATTACAGGCTAAAGCAATTCTTGAACTGCGCCTGCAGCGTCTTACCGGCCTGGAACGGGATAAAATTCGCTCGGAATTTGACGAGCTGATGAAACTGATCGCCTACCTGAAAAGCATCCTTGATGATGAAGTTCTGCAAATGCAGATCATTAAGGATGAGCTCATCGAAGTCAGGGAAAAGTATGGTGACGAACGTCGGACCGAGATTATTTATGCTTCGGAGGACTTTAACCCGGAAGATTTTTATGCTGATGAAGACATGGTGCTGACCATCAGCCACATGGGATATATCAAGCGTACTCCGCTCACTGAATTCCGCACGCAGACGAGGGGTGGGGTAGGAGCAAAGGGAAGTACTACCCGTGATGAAGATTTTATCGAGCATTTGTATATCGCCTCCATGCACAATACCCTGGTTCTGTTTACAGAATCTGGCCGTTGTTTCTGGCTGAAAGTATACGAGATACCGGAAGGTACCCGCACCTCAAAGGGGCGTGCCATCCAGAACCTTCTCAATATCGAACAGGAGGACAAGGTGAAAGCCTACCTGAGGGTTCACGACCTTTCCGACCAGGAATACATCAATAATAATTACATCATTCTTTGCACGAAAAAGGGCGTCATCAAGAAGACATTGCTGGAAGCCTATTCCAGGCCACGCCAGAGTGGTGTAAATGCCATCACGGTTAAGGATGGCGACCAGCTGCTGGAGGCCCGCATGACAGGCGGAGACCATCAGATACTCATGGCAATCAAATCCGGCAAGGCAATACGTTTCCACGAAAGTACAGTTCGACCGGTTGGCCGAACTGCTTCCGGGGTGCGCGGTATTTCGCTGGCCAATGCAAGTGATGAAGTTGTTGGTATGATTTGCGTTCAGCGCGAAGAAGAAGATATCCTTGTGGTTTCCGAAAACGGATATGGCAAGCGTTCCAGCATTCAGGACTACCGTGTCACAAACCGTGGCGGAAAAGGGGTAAAAACCATCAACATCACCGAGAAAACGGGCAGTCTTATCGCTTTACTCGCTGTTACCGATGCAGATGACCTGATGATTATAAACCGTTCCGGGTTGACCATTCGTATGGAAGTAGCCCAGCTTCGGCTTATGGGTCGTGCAACTCAGGGGGTGCGCCTCATTAATCTCCGTGAAAACGACTCAATAGCATCAGTTGCAAAGGTCGACACAGAGGGTCCTGAAGTGAATTCAGATCAAACTGTGAATGAAACCGATGCTGATTCGGATGGGGGCGAAACAACCCAGATCGAGGGTATGGTGGAAGAATAGGTTCGATTAGTTGGCAATCGTGGTATTATAATTGATAATGTGCTCATAGCAGCTTAATGAATAACGTAATTTTGATTAAAATCTGTAAACTAGTTTCGAAATGAAAAAACTCATTTTCCTTCTGTTGTGCGTGGCCGGGCTCGGTAACCTGATGGGACAGAGCAACAAGGTTGTTACTGCTTTTAACCTGATGAAGCCCGAGTACAATGAGCTCGACAAGGCCAAGCTTAATATCGATGAGGCTTCCGTGCATCCGAAAACTGCCGGCGAAGCCAAGACTTGGGTATACCGCGGCCAGGTTTATTACAAGATTTATCAGTCGAAAGAAGCGAAGTACCAAGCCTTGGATCCGGATCCCTTGAAACAGGCTTATCTCTCGTTTGTTAAAGCCAAGGAACTCGATGTCACCAATCGCTGGACAGATGAACTGCTTTTCAGGCTTACCCAAACTTCAGCCGACTATTTTAATAAGGGTTCCGCCGAATTCGAAGGGAAAAAATTTGCTCAATCGGTAGAATCGTTTGAAACGGTTATGGCCATCAACAAACTGCCTTACATTCATCAGCTCGACACAGGTTCATTTTACAATGCTGCACTTGCCGCGGAAGCTGCTGCCTTGAAGGAAACGGAACTTGCGAACAGAAATAAATATTTCGATAAGGCTATTGAATACTACAAACGGTCGATCGAACTGAATTACGGCGGTCCGGATGTATATCACTATCTGGCCGAAGTGTACCTTAAAAAGGAAGATTCTGCCACCGCATTAAAATGCTACGAGGAAGGCATTGCCAAGTATCCGACAAAATCCGGACAGTTATATATTGCCCTGGTTAACTACTATCTTGGTAAAAAGGACCTGATAACCGGTTTTGGTTATATTGAGAAATCATTGGAAATGGATTCCACCAACTCCAGTCTTTGGGAAGTTTATGGAAGCGCGCTGGAAAAAAAGGGAGATAAGGATAAAGCCATTGCTGCTTTCAAAAAGATGATAGATCTTAACCCAGAGGCATTTGACGGGTATTACTGGGTGGGTTACGTATACTTTAATCAGGGTTACGAGGCTCAGGTTAAGGCGAATGCTATTCCGCTAAGCGATGATGCAGGATTTAAGGCTGCTGTTGCAATTGCCGACGGGCATTTTAAAGAAGCTTTACCGTATTTCGAAAAAGCATTTGAGATCAATAAAAATGATCCACAGGTTCTTATCGGACTCAGTCAGATGTATTATCGTTTTAAAATGAACGACAAGCTCACCGAAGTGAAGAAACTGATGGATGAGAAAAAATAAGAAGGAGGAAGGGCATCAAGGTGCCCTTCTCTTTTATCTATATAACTTAACATAATATTAATTATAAGACAATGAAATGTCCGTAAATTAGCAGGGCAGATGTGTTGATTTGGATGTTATCTTTGAAAACAACAAAAAGCAAAAGATGAATTACAAGATACATTTTGATGGTAAAAAAGCCTGCGTCCTTTTTATCGCGATAGCTTTATTGGTTTCATGCGGAAAAGATCCGGGCATCGACGACAAGGTATTCATTGATGCCCGCGATAACCATTCTTATGAAATTGTGGCAATTGGTGCACAGACCTGGCTGGCGGAAAACCTTGCCTACCTGCCATCGGTATTTCCATCGGACCAGGGTTCGCAAACCGATCCGTTTTGCTATGTATACGGGTATGAAGGAACCGATGTGAAAAGTGCTGCCGGCAGCCTCAATTTCGAATCCTACGGTGTCCTGTACAACTGGAGCCAAGCTCAGGCAATCTGCCCTACAGGCTGGCACCTTCCCTCTGAAGCGGAATGGAATACCCTTTCACTGGCTTTCGGAGGAGATTCTTTGGCTGGTGTAAAACTGAGATCGAAGAACGGATGGAATGGTAAAGGTAACGGGGACAATGCCAGCGGATTAAATGCAATACCCGGAGGATACAGGAACAAAGCCGGTGGGTTCTTCCTGCTTGGTGAAAATGCCGGCTTCTGGACCACCGCTGAAGCAGATTCAGCCGGCATGGCCATAGTAAGGGATCTGGGATATGACTACCCCGACTTTGGCAGAAGTTCGTATGACAAGCGCGGCGGTTTCTCAGTAAGGTGTATCAAAAATTAGAAAATGGCGGTGTAATTTTATAAACGCCCCATCCCCAGGCACATAACATGCAGGCTTATTGTTATGAACAGAAAAGCATTTCTGCTCGTCGCAGCCGACAATCCCAGGAAGTGATAACGGATAGCTGAAACCTCACAGGATTGAACACAATCACCGCACAACGTACACGTTAACCCGGGTTTCCGGTTTACAATGTCGGAACGGTTAAGGGCATCAAACTTACAGGTCGGCATACAACGCATGCATCCATTGCAATCCGAAGCAATGCTCATCCGGAAGGGTGAAATAAACCGTATGTGGTTTACAATCGTGCCAATCGGGCAAAAGGAAACACAATGAACCATTTTTCCTTTACGGCGGGAAATGAAAACCATTACAAGCAGTCCGATCGTTCCCAATGCCAGCGCCGGTAATAGTGTTTGCAAGCCGCTGAAGCCCAGCAGCCGGAATAAGAGTGCAAATAAAACAACAAGAGCAACCAGTGAATACTTCCATATCCACTTGTTTTTCAATGGCTTTCTGTCTGTTCTGCCGGAAGCAGCCAAACTGTCCAGTGCCCCGAAATAGCAGAAGTAGCTGCACCATGATGGTCCGCTCAACAATACCGTAGTCAGAAAAAGAATGGTCATGAAGGAGATTTCAGCGCGGTAAACCGGACCGCCCACGATCATGAACGGCAGTGGCAAATGCAGCTTACCGGTCATAAGAAATCGCGAGTCGGCTAAAATTCCAAGGAAAAACTGGCTAAAAAATACGATGCAGAACAAAAGCCAGATTCGCTTTCTCCAAACCGGGGCCTTTTGCGGATCAGCCATGGAACGGGTTACAACAAAAGCATACACCGAAAGGAAGGCGATCTCCAGCCACCCGCCACCGCTGATAAACCGTTCGGCAGCCAGCATAGGCTTATCGGGAACAACCTGCACAATAACAAATAGTACCGTTGTAAAAAGGGCTACTGAAGCAGGCAGTATGATTGGGTTTATTCTTGCTTTCATGCTACAAAGGTAGAACAACTAAGCCGTACGAATTGTAACAATTGATACATCCCCTACCCTTTTATCTGACTTCAGATTCAACACGGATTTTTAGCATATATTTGGTTTCCAAAATTTCGTATTACATGAAAATTCGGATTGTATTACTATCTAGTATTTTGATACTCTTAACGTTGAAAACAAATGCCCAGACGCCCGACGAGCGGGGTTCTATTGTAAAGACCGGTCAGCAGGTACCGGATATTACATTAACGCTGACGGATGGAAAAGTGATCCGGATGAAGGACCTGACCCGTTTGTACGATCCCGCAGAGTTTGAAAACCTAAAAAAAATATTGGCGAATTCCTGAACTGATCCTAACAAAACTACCCATGAAAAAATTATTGCCAAGCATATTTAATGACGTACTCGGTCCTGTGATGCGGGGGCCGTCGAGCTCTCACACCGCGGGCTCATTCCGTATCGGTTCGCTTCTCCGGGACCTGGTTGGTCCTGGTCTCTCGGCTGCCGCGTTTGAGTTTCATCCTGAAGGTTCGCTGGCCTCAACCTACCATACGCAGGGCTCAGATATCGGACTTGCAACAGGCTTGGCCGGCATGGATATCCTTGACCCCCGAATGCAGCATTCGCTGCGAATTGCTTCTGAAATGGGGATTGATGTTACTTTTACCGTTGCCAGTTATCCTGCCGACCACCCAAATACCTACAAATGCACCTTACGTAACAGTTCCGGGGAGACCTTTACGGCCACGGCGCTCTCAACGGGCGGCGGCATGATCAGGATGATCAGCCTGATGGGGTTCCCGGTTAACTTTCTTGGTGATGAGACGGTGCTGTTTGGTGTTGTTGGGCAGAGTGCCGACTGCCTCACGCGGAAACAATTCGTCGACACCGTGTCGACGATCGATGGCTTCGCGGGATTCGACTGGGTCGTCAATGGTGTCGATCATGCTGCGCTTTTTAGATTTTCCAAAAAGCCTGATCTTGAAGGTTATGCCGCTCTTTTCGAATCGGAGTTCAGGTTTTATCGGGTTTTGAATCCGGTAATGCCAATTCCCGGCCAGGGAGAGTCTACCCTACCCTTCAATGAATTTGAAGACGTATGGAAGGATGAAGCCCTGTTGAATTTGCCGGCCAGTGAACTTGCCAGACGGTTTGAGTCGGCAAGGTCGGGATTTAGTGTCGGTCAGCTCGATAAAATGATGGAAAGTCTGGTGGAAATATGGACCAGCAGCATCCATGCCGGATTAGCAGGAACCCAGTACGCCGACAGACTGATCGGATCGCAGTCGCCGGCATTCATGGACAATTTCAAAAAGGGCAATCTTATCGAAGCCGGGCCGCTGAACCGGATGATCGCCTACTCAACCTCCCTTATGGAAGTTAAAAGCAGCATGGGGGTAGTGATTGCAGCGCCTACCGCAGGAGCATGCGGAGGGCTTCCCGGTTGCCTCATCGGCTACGCAGATCATATAAAAGACACAGACAAGCTGGTTGACGGCTTTTGGGCGGCCGGACTTGCCGGGCTGTTTATTGCAATTGACGCAACCTTTGCTGCGGAAGTTGCAGGTTGTCAGGCCGAAACCGGTGCCGGTGCAGCAATGGCAGCTGCGGGGCTCATTGAAATGTGCGGTGGAAGTGCACGGCAGGCATTCGATGCTGCTTCGCTGGCAATGCAGAATGTAATAGGTTTGGTCTGCGACCCGATTGCCAACAGGGTTGAAATCCCCTGTCTCAGTCGAAATGCCAACGGCGCGGGTAATGCACTTACCTCTGCAAACATGATACTGGGTGGAATAAAGGCTGTGGTGCCCTTTAATGAAGCCATTATAACCATGATGAAGGTGGGACAGTCAATGCCGGCATCGCTGAGATGCACTGCGCTGGGCGGCTTGTCGGACACTCCCACGGCAAGACGGATGGAGGCGGATATCAATGATATTGATTACATTGTAAGGTCGAAAAACTAACAAAAGGAGAATATGGTAATTATCAATGAATCCACATTGGCCCAGCTGACTGATTGGAGCGCTCTTATTGATCAGATGATTAAAGCCATGATGGCTTATGAAGAAGGTGATTTTGCCATGCCCGACAGGGTCAGCATGGGCTTTTCCAACAATACGCTTCTCCTGATGCCAGCGCAGAGCGGCAAGTATTTCGGAACCAAGCTGGTGAGCTTATTTCCCGATAATCCTCTTAAAAATGAACCTGTTATCAAGGGGATCGTCGTCCTGAACAATGGGGAAAACGGCGACCCGATTGCCATCCTCAATGGTGCAAAACTGACAGCAATTCGAACAGCCGCTGTATCCGCCGCAGGTATTCGTTATACCACTCCGCTTGATGCCAGTACTCTTGGACTCATTGGAGCCGGGGTTCAGGGAATGCACCAGGTGCTTGCCGCCTGTCAGGTTAGGCCGATCAGGAAAATTTATATTCTCGACAAGCACGCCGACCGCTCAAAAACATTTATTGGTTGCCTGGCCGCCTCCCTACCCGATGTCGAACTGATTCAGGTAAGCACCAGTGAGGAGCTGCTGAAATCTGCTGAGATTATAATAACTGCAACCAACTCAAACAGGCCGGTGCTGGCGGATGACCCGGTGCTCCTGAAAAACAGGCATATCATTGCAATTGGCTCCTACAAGCCACAGATGAGGGAGCTGCCCGATTCATTGTTCAGGCTGATCGATCATTGTTTTGTCGACGTCCGATTTGCACTTGAAGAGTCGGGTGACCTTATACACCCGCTGGAGATGGGGCTCATCAAGCAGAAACAGGTAATTTCAATCGGTTCGCTCATCAGCGGTAAGGTAACTGCCGACACCCATTCCACCACCCTGTTCAAATTGGTCGGTATGGCGCTGTTCGACCTCTTCACTGCCCAGTGGTTTTACGAGAAGGCTGTCCGGCTGGATGCAGGAGAGAGTGTCTTTTTCTGATTGTTTTCCTGTTACTCCCGCATTTACAAATCCAAAACACCCGTTTGTGTAGTAATTTCATGGGATTCCCGGTTTCGATCCGGTTTGGCAAGTCATTTGCTTGAACCAGGTATAGAATACTTCAAAATCAAACGCCATGAAAAACTATTTATTCTTAGCCATGATCCTGCTAGCCGGAATGACTGCCTACCCACAGGCTACCAGGTCAGCGAGAGAATCCAAATCGGAAAAAGGCAGCAGCCGCACCGAAGCTTCCAAACGCTCAGAAAGTAAAGCGGAATCCAAGGCTTCTTCCACCAATAAGGAAGTGAGGTCGGCACCGGAACGCAGCCGTTCGGAAGCAGTAAAAAGTACTCCCCAGCGCCAGGCAACCCAGTCTGCCACCCGGCAGGATGCCGGCCGCTCCGGCGCAGTCAGCCGAAGCAACAACGAAAGAACTGTAACCCGCAGCAGCAACGAAAGAACTGTAACCCGCAGCAGCAATGAAGCCGTCCGCAGAAACGAGGAACCACAGCGCAATATCACCCGAAGCACCGAAAAGAGTGGTGAAAGCCGCAGCTCAGGTGAAGCTGTGCGCCGGACCACTTCTCAGGAGCAGGTCAGGAGTCAGAGTAACAGCGGTCGCAATACTGAATCAGGAAACGCAGTCCGTCGTCAGGAAAACAATTCTGTTCGTCCCGAAAACCGTTCAGCACAAAGCAGTTCGGCAAGCCGCAGCTACAGGGGTAATGATGATGGAAACAGCAGGGAAGTAAGGGTGAATTCCAATTCCGCAACCCGTGTTTTTCGCGAGGGTAACGGTACCCTTACCCGCGAAGATGGAAAAGTTATCCGCCACCAGAACGATGAGGTTTTCACCTCGAAAAAGCATCGCCTGGATTATGATAACTATGAAAACCTCCGCAGATCCGATGAGTTTCGCAGGGACCACAGGGAATGGGACAACTGGTATAACCACCGCTGCGTGCGTGTAGTAAACCACTACAGCTACCGCTATACTCCGCTGCCATGGGAAGTCAGACGGTCAAGATATTACTACAGGGTTCCGCATCATGTCGACCTGATCTGGACCCCGCTCCTCTTCCATCGCTTCATGTACTATTATCCTGCCCATCTTAGCTGGGAAATGGAATTCGGCAGCGCCATCGAGACCATCTCGGCTTATGAGGCCAGAGAATATGCAGGAACTGTCAGAAGGGTTTACGGTAAAGTTGATGAAGTATATTATTCCCCTGAAGATGAAAACTATATACTTTACATCGGCGCTCCGTTCCCCTATCAGGACATCAGCGTGGTGATACCGAAAAACATCGCCCGCAATATCTCGATGAGCCCTAAATGGTATTTCGAAAATGAATTCGTATGGGTTGTCGGACTGATCAACTCGTGGGAAGGGAAGCCTGAAATCATCGTTCGGGATGAAGACCAGGTAAGAAGATACTAAAAGCGCTGGAGTGCGCGTCAGATAAGGGATGCCGGGTATTCGGCATCCCTTTTTTTATCCTTGGGTTTAATCATTATTTTAGCAGCTGGGAAAAACAATACCCACCCAGGAAATCTTGCAAGTGAAGTCCTTCATAAAATGGTTATCTGAAAGAAGATACGGTATCGCTGGCACCTTTCTGGTGCACATGGCGGCCCTGGTAGTCATTCTGTCGATGCAGGTAAGCAAAGCACGAGAGCTGAAAGAAAATATCATTTACATTGACCTCAGGGTTTTTGAAGAGATCCAAAAGCTTGATGAGCCAAAGAAGCCCGAAGCCCAACTAAAATCACCCGAGCGGCAAGCCAGGAACATTGCTGTTAATCAGGCTGAAGACCGGGTTGAAAAGTATGATGATTACAAAAACTACGAAGTGCCCGACAACCGCCTCTCCAACCGTGCCGCTGAACGCGAGGCCAAGAACAGGGTTAATCAGGCCGTCAGGGATATCATTAAGGATAACAACCTGAATCCCGATGACAAGGAGATGCCTAAAACGGAATCGAAACCTATCGATTTCTACAAGGCAAAAAAGATTGAAGAGGAACAGGTTTACAAGGGGCCAACCAACATCTATTTTAAACTCGACAACCGCAAAGTCGCCTATCTCCCGATCCCGGTTTATAAATGCAAGGGGGGAGCTACAGTTCAGGTCGATATCCGGGTAGGTCAGCGGGGAAAAGTGGAACTGGTGTCCATCAATAATGAGGGAACCGATACTTCAGATCCCTGTTTTCTTGATGCGGCGAAAGATGCAGCCCGAAGCACGCGCTTCAGTTTCAGTACCACGGCTGTCCAGCTGCAGCAGGGATATATCATTTATCATTTTGTTGCCCAATAGGTTCCCCGAGTTTCGATAGCAAAAACGCTAGCCGTTCCCTTACCGGCGCTTCCGGTAACACCTCCACAGCATAACCGGCTTCGAGGTAGGCATTCACCGCGAATTCAAACAGTACTGCTGCCTCCTGAAAAGTTTCTTTTCGGATTTCATCCTGCCTGAAAATCGCTTTCCAGGGCGATGCGGCAAAAACAACCGGATAGTAACGATACCTTAAGATAGCCTCAGTGAGCGTGGCCGGCGGCAACTGTTTCCTGTAATTGAAATAGGCTTGGGAATCAGGTATTCCACGGTCATAGAAGGCAATTCGTTCATTCTGGCAGGCCTGGTGATGCCTGATCCTTTCAGACAGAACTGTTTCAAAAAAACGCATCGGCTGAGAGTTTCCCGGATGGCCGGGCGGCATCTGACCCGCGGCTATGAGTTCACGGGCAATTTCGGGAAAAACAGTATAACCCATTGAATGGAGTTCATTCACCAGGGTGGATTTTCCCGATCCCGGGCCTCCGGTTATGACGATTCGGATGGGTGTACCATCAGGCAATCCCAC
The DNA here is from genome assembly GCA_964457845.1 of uncultured Porphyromonadaceae bacterium. GTDB lineage: Bacteria > Bacteroidota > Bacteroidia > Bacteroidales > UBA12481 > UBA12481. The sequence goes on from CAYWHP010000019.1 coordinate 14,637, forward strand.
AGGTGTCACAGCATCTCCCTGCTCCTGAAATCCGCAGTCCAGATTACTTCCCCTACACCCATATCGTAGGCGGTTTTACGCGCCAGCACAAAGAGGTAATCCGAAAGCCGGTTAATGAAGCGGATCAGGGATGGGTCGATATCCGCTTCTCTCGACAGAGTAATCATTCTTCGCTCTGCCCTGCGGCAGACGGTGCGGGCAACATGGCACCATGCGACATAGGTGTGGCCTGCCGGAAGAATAAAATTGTTTAGCGGCGGTATGGCGTCGAGGATCCTGTCCATAGCCATTTCAAGGTCGGTGATATCCTCTTCAGCAATATGTGGAAGCTTTGCCAGGAGGTCATCCTGGTCAACAGCCAGATTGGATGTGACAACGAAGACCCGATTCTGTATTCGTGTCAGTCTCCGCTTTTCTTCCGGATCCGGAACCACCGACTGGAGCAGACCAAGGTGGGAATTCAGTTCATCTACCGTGCCATATGCCTCCAGCCGGCAATGGTCCTTTGGTACCCTTGTGCCGCCGGCCAGGGAAGTCTCCCCCTTGTCTCCGGTTCTTGTATATACCCTCATTTATTGTATGATTTTGTTTTCATTCATATGTTTGGCTGTCCGCCTTCTTCTTCAACGTTTAAAAGAACAGGACGCCCCTTCCTGAAGCTTTGAACGAAGCAGGAGATGGAGGCCGGATTGTATGATTCAGACAGCGTTTGCCATAGATGCGGTTTAACCCGGATCTCCTGGCCGAAAATATCATTTACCTTAATTACAGCCTCGATCCGGCCGAAAACGTCAACCGTTTTCTGCATTCCGGCAAAGGAGAATGCATACTTTTCGCCGATTCGATAAAAGGGGTGAAGGGGTTCGATAAGGCACTCGCCGTTTGGCAGGTATTTGACCACCAATGCGTCGAGATTTTGTCCGGGCCTGAATCCATACTGGATATAGAGAGAAACAGGAAGCCTGTGTAAATTCCCTATCGTATCCTTCAGCACATAATACTCTTCATTCTCAAAGGTTTTCACATCATTGAGCCTGAAAGTGTAGATCATTCCCGCCTTGAGCGAAGTGAACCGGCTGGTCATTGCAGGCAAGGAAAGAATTAGTTCCCCCTTTTTTATTCGGTCGACCCGGCATGCAAGATAGCTGTAACCGGGTTCGATATCCTCTGCCTTGTCGATTGGGCAAGACCATTCCAGCCCATGCAGATCCCTCACCCAGGCAATCAGCTGCGTCCGCCCAAGGAAGTTCTCCTGCTCGGCAAGCCTGAGCACCAGAAAATCATACCGCTCTCCGATCTTGTAGTAAGGGTGCTCCGGTTCAAGAAAAATCTTGCCGGAGCAGTTGATCTTGTCGATAGTACAATTAACAGCCTGACCGATCTTCAGGTGGTAGTTCTCATAGAATTGTTCCGGTAAAAGGTACTTTTTGTGGTCAGGGCCGATGAGAATGAAGTTGGCCTCTTCCGTCCCCGGGAGAACAAGCTTGTTGCTGATGACAAATTGAAACCGCTGGCCTTCCTTATAAATAATCTCGTCGGGCATACTTCCTTAACGTGCTTGATGCTTGTAAAGATGCAAAAATATTAAACCACCGGTTTGAGGAAGGCCCGCCCGGCAAAAGTTAATTACCTTTATTCCCTTAGATCGCGAATACGGAAACGGAAATCGCACATCAGCAGCATTTTATGTCAGAGGGTTTTAAAATTGACAGTATCGACCGCAGAATCATGCGGTTGCTTTCTGAAAAAGGAAGGATTTCCTTTCTTGAGGTTGCCCGCGAATGCGGCATGTCGGGAGCAGCCATCCACCAGCGTGTTGCCAAGCTTGAGCAGCACGGCATAATCGCAGGCTATAGTGTAAAACTTTCCCCGGAAAATCTGGGCTATAGCACCTGTGCATACGTCGGGGTATTTCTTGAAAAGGCAATAATGTACCACTCTGTTGTAAAGGAACTTGAGAAGATAAGTGAAATTGTGGAATGTCACTATACAACGGGTAATTACGCCATCTTTCTTAAAGTATACTGCCGGAACAACCAACATCTGATGGAGATCCTGAATGGGCGCATCCAAACTATTCCAGGGGTTTCGAGCACTGAAACATTTATCAGCCTCGAGCATGTGATTATGCGCGATGTACAGCCTTAATTGCTATCATCAGCCGACTTCACCCGGAAACCCCGTATCAGGTAATCCTCATTCTTGTCGAAATAGAGCTGGATAAACGCTTCACGTTCGTTGCCAAGCTGGTGGATTTCAATGTTCATTAGCTGGTTATCGGTTATCATAACCTGCCGGATTCGAACGGGTCCGGTAGTTTTCTGCAGATCCTTCAAACGGCTTACGAGGGTGTCGTTGCCAAACTTCTTTATAAGATGGCTTGCAAGACACTTCTCGGCAAACTCCCTGAAATCTCTGTCGGCCCCGTTGGCCAGCAGCTTTAGAAACCTCCCGCTCAGATCGCCGATCCTGTTATCAGGCAGTGAATCCAGGCACTGGGTTAAGGCACCGGATAGGCGGGGCTTGTAATTTTTCCAAAAAATGCATTTCGCTATCTCCAATGGAACGCTTTGATTTCCTTCCCGAAACTTATTTGAAAGCAGAATAATCGTCACATCATCATCAAGATAGCGAAGAAAATCGCTATAAAACCGGCCGTTCCAACCATTATGGGCAATAACGTTGGTTTGACGTGTTGTCTTGATGATTCGCCATCCATAGGCTGAGGTCTGCACTTCATTTATTCTCACAGGATCATGAGGATAATAGAAGCTTGATTTTGCCTTTTCATCGAGGATGTCGTTTCCAGAAAGGGCTTCGTGCCAGGCATAAAGGTCGATTATCGTGCTGAGCATTCCGCCACTGGCTCTGCGATTCCAGGACGGACCATCTTCCAGCCATCCCGAATCCATCGGGCCGCCCCAGTCATTGCAATACCTGTATCCGTGTGCTATTCGGGTAAAACTCCAGCCTGGAGCCCTGTAGCCCGTATTATGCATGTGCGCCGGTTTAAACAGAAATTCCCGGAGGAAGCTCTCATAATCGGTTCCGGCAATTCCTTCGATCAGCAATCCCAGAAGATTGTAACCAGCATGCGAGTAATGATAGCCGCTTCCGGGAGTACTTACCAGAGGTACCTCAAAGAGCCTGCTAATCAGAACATCCCGCGTAACTACTTCGGTATCTGATCCGACATCAGTAGGTAAACCTGCGGTGTGGGTGAGCAACTGATGAAACGTTATTCCCCTTTTGTCGGCTGGAAGGCTGGGCAGGTAACTGCCAATGCTGTCATCCACATTGAGCTTGCCCTGCATCTGCAACTTAAGGATCGCAGCTGCAGTAAACTGTTTGGTGATAGATCCGATGTCGAAGGCGGTTTCCGGTGAATTTGGAACCTGTTGCTCTTCATAAGCATAACCAAATGACCGGATAAGCGGATCATTTCCAGGGGTTTTCACTAAAACAACTCCATCGAATCCGTTCTCACCTTCCCATTCAAGGTAATCGCTTATGGCCAGCAAAACCGAATCATGACGGGATTCCGTGGCAACCTTGCCCCGGCTGCAACCAAACAGCAGCAGCAGAACCGGCAGAACTAAACAGTATATGAGTTTACCTTTCCTAATCACAGATCAAAAATAGTCTGAAGCGGCTTATCCGGTCAATAAAAAGGCGGCTAAATACTTAAAAGATGTTAAACCGGCGGGTTTGTTGCCTGTATTTCCCTTAACATGCCCGACAAAAGGGCTGGTCCTTCATAGATAAAACCAGTATATACCTGAACAAGATCTGCACCGGCCTTCAGCTTTTCAACGGCATCCTGTGGGGTCATGATACCTCCGGAGGCAATTATCGGGAAATCAGGCCCCATTTTCTGCCGGAGATAGGCAATCATGGATGTTGAAATGCCGGAAAGGGGTTTGCCGCTGAGGCCACCCGGACCGAAACCAGCTATTTCACTAATCGTATAGGTCAAATGGTCCCTTTTTACACTGGTATTGGTTGCAACAACGCCTTCAATACCGGTTGCCAACACTACTTCGATCACCTCATCAAGCTGATTGAATGAAAGGTCAGGGGAAATCTTTAATAATATGGGCCGGCTCACCAGCATGGATTTTCGAAAATCCACAAGTCGGTTAAGTATCCCGCCAAGATGCTCCTTGTTCTGAAGCTTACTCAGATCCTGGATGTTGGGACAGCTTACATTAACAATGAAAAAATCGACATGATCATATAGTCCGGTAAAGCAGGTCAGGTAGTCTTTCCAGGCATCCTCATTGGTTGTACTGGTATTCTTTCCAATGTTTCCGCCGATTAATATTCCTGACGGCCGGTTTGACAAGCGTTTCCGAATCTGTTGAAGGCCATCGTTATTGAACCCCATCCGATTAATCAATGCCTGATCCCTTTTAAGTCGGAATAATCGGGGCTTTGAATTACCGCTTTGTGCCAGTGGAGTTACCGTACCTATTTCCATAAATGAAAACCCCAGGTTTCTCATAAACTGCATGGCTACCGCATTCTTATCGAGCCCTCCGGCAATCCCTATGCGATGCCGGAATCTCAGGCCGAACAATTCCGGACCCTGCTCCCGGGGTAAAGAAAACCTGGTAAAAGCACGAATGAGTCTCCCGGAAAAGGGAAAGCTGCGAAATAGTAAAAATGTAAGCCGATGGATGAATTCCGGATCAAAAAGGAACAGGATAGGGCGGATGAGATTTTTATACAACATTTACCTCTTGATTGCCGGCAAAAATAATCATTTCAGCCGGAATCTCAGGAATCCGGCTTCTGAGCCTTAGAAAACTCATCATAGGTCCGGTCGGAATAAAATATTAAAACCTTATCGACGTATTTCGATTCAATTTTGATCGGATCAGGCTGTTTTTCAATGGGTTTTGGCTCAGTTGCAACAGTGCTTTTAATGACTGGTTCGGGCGCAGAATCGAAAATCGACCTTTCCCGGACTACGGGAGCAACAGAAATGGGAACATCCGACCGGTATTTGGAACCTGCACCGGTAATCAGCCATTCCGGATTGATCCTTGGGAAAGCCTGAATGGTCTTGATAACAAAATCAAGGCTTGGGTTATTGCGTCCGTTGATGATGTGCGACATGCTGCTGCGTTGCACGCCAATCAGATCAGCAAAGGATCCGGATGTCAAACTCTCACTCAGTATGATTTCTTTTATACGTTCTACCATAATACAAATGTAAATACAAGAATCCAATTCACAAAATAACAATTGTCAATTGTAAATACATAGAAATGTGAACCTGAGTATACATTTGACAATTGTGTATGTGTACCGATGTAAATTCATTGTGTTTGCAGCCAAAAGTAAACCATTGCTTCAATAAATACTGTAACAAAAGGAAGATCCCTTGCGACGGCATTATCCGCTTAATTTTGATAAGGCTATTCGCAAGCACTATCCATCTATCCATTAAATGATTATATTGATTTGCAACATATAGCTTCAGATAGTGGTGTTTCCTTAAGAATTTCTCGCAGGAAATGACAACAAAACTCAATCATAAGATTAAGTAATTCATACTATATGTTGATATACAGTATTATATGTTCAATTTTGTCGGACTTCGTCTTGTAAAGCCCGATATACTTGAATTTCTCCGATTTATATTGATCTTAACTTTATAATATATAACGTAACTTACTGATTATTTGTTCACTATAAGTATTTCGATTAATCGGTAATTGCTTGCCGGATGAATATACATTTCTACTCTCCCGGGTGAACAATTTACATAACTGCATTGTAGAAATGTAAACACCAGGCAGGTGTTTTTGTGGTAGATGGATGTATATATGTAAACTATCGGACTGTTGCCGGACACTCAGCAGAAGCGGTATGCTCTCTAACCGCTTATCTTGTTTAGAAGCGGTTTTGCATCACATGATACTCGATCGGGGACTATATGGCCAAATCTGAGGGGGATATAAATGCAAAAAAACAGGCGTAAGTGCCTGTTTCTCTGTATTTGAGCGGGAAACGGGATTCGAACCCGCGACCCTCAGCTTGGGAAGCTGATGCTCTACCCCTGAGCTACTCCCGCCTGAATGGCTGCAAATTTAAAACTATTTATAGATTTTTGGCTCCAGCTCGCCATTTATCACCAAGAGGACGTTTAATGCCAGCGCACGCATTTCATCCTCACCGGGGAAAACCCTTATCGGGGATATCCATGCAATCCGGTAGGTGAGCAGCTGAATAAACAATTCATTAAAAGCAATACCGCCGGTAATCAGGATGGCATCCACCCTACCCTTAAGGACAACGCTGCAGGCTCCGATCTCTTTGGCGACCTGATAGGCCATTGCGTCATATACGAGTCTGGCGTAGGCGTCTCCTTGGCTTATGCGCTCCTCAATAAGATTGGCCGCGCTGGTGCCGAGATAGGCAACGAGGCCTCCCTGGCCGACTACCATTTTGCGTATTTCTTCCTCGGTGTATTTATTGCTAAAGCACATGCTGATCAATTGGCCGACAGGGAGTGTGCCGCTTCGCTCAGGCGAAAACGGGCCATCGCCATCGAGTGCCTGGTTTACATCGACTACCTTGCCCTTTTCATGGGCCCCAACCGAAATTCCGCCGCCCAGATGAGCCACAATAAGGTTCAGATCGCTATACTTCCTCCCAATCGAGGTTGCATACGTACGAGCAACAGCCTTCTGATTCAGTGCATGAAACACGGAAACCCTGGTAAAATTCGGATGCCCGGAAAACCTTGCCAGTTCATTGAATTCATCAACAACGATCGGATCGGCGATGAAGGCCCTCGCACCCGGTATTCTGGATGCCAGATCGTGGGCAATCAGGGCCCCGAGATTACTTGCATGTTCAACCGCCACATTCGACCGCAGATCGTCAATCATAGCCTGATTCACCTCGTAAACACCCGATTCAATAGGTTTTATCAGCCCGCCGCGCCCTACAACAATGGAAATACGGCTGATCTGGATCTCAGCTTCAGCCAGCTCGGAAAGAATGATCTCCTTTCTGAACTCATACTGGTCGGTGACCCTTTTAAACGGCATCAGATCTTCGGTGGAATGCTTGATGCTCTTTTGGAAAACCGGGATGTTGTTATGAAATACTGCAATCTTGGTAGAAGTAGAGCCCGGATTGATAACAAGAATTTCCTTGGGATTCATTTGCTTCAGATCAGGATTGGCGTATATCAGCGGCAGAGGCAAGAAGAATACTGTTCAGTTTAGCCTCTTCAGAATCTGAACGGGAAGTGAGAACTACCGGGGCGCTGGCTCCAAGAATCACAGAAGCCACCCTGGCCCCGGCAAAGTACGCCAGTGCCTTATAAAGAACGTTCCCAGCTTCGATATCCGGCATCAGTAGTAAATCGGCATCACCAGCCACGTCACCGGGAATGTTCTTATGCAGAGCGCTTTCCCGGCTAATGGCCGTATCGAAGGCCAGTGGCCCGGCAATCCGGCATCCGGTGATTTCTCCCGATAAGTTCATCTCGGCCAATCTAGCGGCTTCAACCGTTGCAGGCATTTGCAAATTGACGGTTTCAACCGCGGTAACCGTAACGACTTTAGGATTGATGATACCAATCCGTGACATAAATTCCACGGCATTATTGATTATCGCAACTTTGTCCGCGAGTGTGGGAGCAATGTTTATTGCTACATCTGTTATGCCAAGAAGCTTATGATAAGATGGAATTTCGAATAGAGCAAAATGGGAAAGCAACTCACCGCTGCGGAGTCCCCATTCTCGATTCAGGACACCCTTAAGCAGCTGCGCTGTACTGCACGAACCCTTCATCAGAATATCAGCCATTCCATCGTGAACCAGTCGCACAGCGGTTTCTACTGCTCTGGCATTGTCAGGTTCATCAATAATCCGGAATCCATCAGCAGGAATCCCTTTCTCCCTGGTAATTCGCATGATTTCCATGCGGTTCCCGATGAGTATTGGTTCGATCAAGCCTATTGCGCATGCCTTTGAAACAGCATCCAGCGAATGTTCATCGCCCGCGGCTGCAAGCGCAAGTCGTTTCTTTACCGGCACCCTGCCTGGCTGTTGGCCAAGTTCACTGATCCTACTGAGCATTATTGCTGAGCTACGATTCTTTCAGTATCCTGTGCGATAACAAGTTCCTCATTGGTGGTAACAGCCATGACCGTTACCTTGGATCCTGCAGTTGTAATGACAACGTCCTTGCCACGCTTACCCGCATTGATTTCCTTATCAAAATCAACCCCAAGATAGGTCAGATTCTTGCTGATGGCTTCCCTCGATTCGGGTCCGTTTTCCCCGATGCCTCCGGTAAAGATTATCAGATCTACACCGTTCATCGCAGCTGCATAGGCACCAATGTACTTAATGATCCGGTAGTGATACATATCAAGGGCAAGTTGAGCCCTTTTGTTATTGGCCGTCCATGCCTCTGTTTCGATTTCCCGCATGTCTGAAGAGACACCCGAAACCCCGAGCATTCCACTATGCTTGTTGATCAGCGTGTTTGCAGTCTGCTGGTCGATCTCCTCCTTGTCCATAATAAAAGTTAGAACGCCGAGATCAAGATCACCGGTGCGCGTGCCCATGATAAGACCTTCAACCGGTGTGAATCCCATCGACGTATCAACCGACTTTCCATCTTTGATGGCGGTAATCGAGGCTCCATTTCCCAGATGGCAGGTGATTATCTTCATTGATTCAATGTCGCGCCCAAGGATGCCGCATGCCTTATGGGCAACATACCGGTGGGAGGTGCCATGGAAACCGTACCTGCGAATTTTGTATTTCAGATAGAGGGAATATGGAATGCCGTACATATAGGCATAATCCGGCATGGTTTGATGAAAGCTGGTATCAAACACAGCCACTTGGGGTATTCCGGGGATCAGCTGTGCCATGGCATCAATTCCTTTGAGGTTTGCCGGGTTATGAAGCGGGGCCAGTTCGCAGAGCTTTGCGATTTCCGACCTGACTTCCGGGGTGATGAATGCACTATCGGCGAAATTCTCCCCTCCGTGGGCAACCCTGTGCCCGGCAGCCTTGATCTCATGAAGACCTTCGAGACAGCCATGGGTCTGGCTTGTGAGTACACCGAGGATATACTCGATCCCACTCTGGTGATCAAGAATTTCCCCTTCAAGAGTCACCTTTTGGCCATCTTGCTTGAAATGCTTCATGAATGAACCCTTGAGGCCGATCTTTTCAACGACACCTTTACCCATGACGGCTTGATTCGCCATGTTCCAGAGCTGATATTTGATGGATGAACTTCCGCAGTTCAAAACTAAAATCTTCATAGTCTAAGAATTAATAAGTGGTGGTAGCGACCCGCTGGCCATTTTCATCATACTGGTAGAATCCCTGTCCTGTTATGCGTCCGAGCTGGTTAGCCCTGACCATTCGTTTGAGGATCGGCGAAGCCTTGTATTTCATGTCGCCGAATTCGTTGTAAAGATTGTCGAGCCAGCGCAGAACCTTATCGAGCCCGATCTTGTCGGCCAGCTCAAAGGGTCCCATTCCAAGGCCTAACCCGGTTTTAACGGACAGGTCAATATCCTCGAGAGAACCAACACCTTCCATATATACTTCGCACGCTTCATTGATCAGAGTCGAGAAAAGCCGCACCGACATTAGACCCGGGCTCTCCACCACCGGAATCATTTTCTTTCCGATAAGCCTGACAAATTTCTTAACGTTGTCATAGGCCTCCTGAGAAGTATAGAGCCCCCGCGCCACTTCAACGATGTTGGCACCCGGATTGGTTGTCGAAAAGTGAAGACTGACGCAACGGTCCTTATGTTTCAGTTCCGATGACAATTCGGTGGTAACAATGGTTGTCGAGTTGGTGGCAATTATCGTGGTGGGATCAACGTGCTCCTCGATGCGCTTGAATATCTCCTTCCTGAGACTGACCCTTTCTTCCCTGGATTTGCTTTTGATAGCTTCAATAACCAGGTCGCAGCCTGCCAGATCCCGGCAAAGCATGGTCCCTTTAATACGGTTCATGACAGCACGTTTTTCCCCGGATGTCATTCCCCAGTGATTGATCATATTGTCGAGTTCCGCCTCGATCCCGTGCAAGGCAGCTTCTATTCTTTCTTCATCAAGTTCCACGAAGGTCACCTCAATACCCTGCGATGCGATCATCCGTGTAATTGTTTGTCCAACCGATCCGCAGCCAACGACTCCAACTTTGGAGAAAAGGGTTTTGGCACGGTATTTCTTGCTTAAAGCATATTGTTCAATGCTTTCAACTATATCAGCCATAATATTTTGAAATTTAATTAGTTCAATAACTTCCTGCAGCCTGATTCGCCGTTATGGCCACCAGGTTGACAATATCACTAACCGAACAGCCACGGGACAGGTCGTTGATCGGAGCCGCCAAACCTTGCAATACCGGGCCGATAGCCTCGGCACCGGCAAGGCGCTGAACAAGCTTGTATGCGATATTGCCCGATTCGAGCGTAGGAAACACGAGCACATTTGCGCGACCGGCAATCGGACTGCCCGGGCACTTTAGTTTACCGATCGATTCAACGATTGCGGCATCTGCCTGGAGTTCCCCGTCGAACTGGAATTGCGGGGCCATTGCCTTGGCCATTTCAGTTGCCTGCACAACCTTGTCCACCATTTCGTGTTTAGCACTGCCTTTTGTTGAAAAGCTAAGCATGGCCACCCTCGGCTCCATCTCAGCTATCGCTTTGGCTGTCTGTGCTGTACAAACGGCAATTTCTGCCAGTTCCTTCGCGGTGGGATTCGGATGAACGGCACAGTCAGCGAAAACCATCATTCCATCGTCGCCCCATTTAGCATCCGGCATGATCATGATAAATGCTCCTGAAACAACAGAGATTCCCGGCAGTGTCTTTACAAACTGAAATGCGGGCCTCAAAACATCCCCTGTGGCATTATTCGCTCCGGCTACTTCACCGTCCGCATCACCCGCCTTGATCATCATCGTTGCCAGGTAAAGCGGGTTTTCGATCAGCCTGAGTGCTTCTTCTTTGGTCAGACCTTTGCTCTTGCGCAGCTCTACCATCAGATCAGCATACTCCTCCTTTTTAGGATGGGATTTCGGATTTACAATGGTGGCCTGGCCAAGGTTTTTCAAACCAAACTTTTCCGCTTCGCGATGAACAACTTCCGGGTCCTCCGTCAGTATGATCCTGGCAATGCCTTCACTAAGCAGAATATCAGCTGCCCTGAGGGTTCTTTCTTCCCATGCTTCGGGTAAAACAATCCGTTTGTTGAACTTCTTGGCATTAGCCTTGATTTTATCCATTAATTCCATGCTAATCACTAATTTAGGTGAAAGATTTTGAATCGTCAAATATACCCAAAAAAGAGAGCCCCTTTCTGCGGAAACCTATGATTTTTGTCAGTTCCGGGACTTTTATGAAACAGCCGCTGCATTTACTTTTTTTTTCGTGTATTGTTGTGTTAATTTACCCTGTAAACCAAAAAACGTCACAGTTATGCTCTTCGACTCCGAAATGATCGGTGATATTTATCGCGCCTATCCCGGGAAAATTGCGAATGCGAGAAAATTGCTCAACAGGTCTTTACCATTGATTGACAAGATCTTATATGCTCACTTATTTGATAGTACGGTAAATCATCCGTTCCAAAGAGGCAAGGATTACACCGATTTCGCACCCGACCGGGTTGCCATGCAGGATGCCACGGCGCAAATGGCACTGCTCCAGTTCATGCAGGCTGGAAAAAGCAGAACAGCGGTACCGACAACCGTTCATTGTGACCACCTTATCCAGGCCCGAATCGGCGCGGATGCCGACCTTAAGGCGGCCCGGGACATCAATAAGGAAGTTTTCGACTTTTTGTCGACGGTATCGAACAAATACGGAATAGGTTTCTGGAAACCGGGAGCTGGGATCATACATCAGGTTATACTTGAAAACTACGCATTTCCGGGTGGAATGATTATAGGCACCGATTCACATACGGTGAATGCCGGTGGCCTCGGGATGATCTCCATTGGTGTGGGCGGAGCTGATGCCGTGGACGTCATGTCGGGAATGGCCTGGGAACTCCTCTTTCCCAAATACATAGGTGTTAAGCTTACCGGAAGGATGAGTGGCTGGACGTCAGCCAAGGATATCATCCTCAAGGTAGCCGGAATCCTTACCGTCAAAGGAGGAACCGGATACATTCTCGAGTATTTCGGCGAAGGTGCCGGTTCGATTTCAGCAACGGGAAAGGGCACCATCTGCAATATGGGTGCGGAAATCGGGGCAACCACCTCCGTTTTTGGCTATGATGAAAAGATGGCCGCCTACCTCAGGTCAACCGGACGTGAGGCGGTCGCCGAAATGGCCGACCAAATTGCCGGTCACCTGACCGGCGACCCCGATGTTTACGCAAATCCGGAAAAGTATTTCGACCAGGTTATCGAGATCGACCTCAACAAACTGGAGCCTTACATAAACGGCCCATTCACTCCCGACCGGGCATGGCCGCTCTCCGAATTCGCCGCTGCGGTAAAGGAAAACGGATTCCCGCAAAAACTGGATGTAGGCCTCATCGGCTCCTGCACTAATTCATCGTACGAAGACATGACCCGCGCAGCAAGCATTGCCCGGCAGGCCGTCGAAAAAAAGCTAAAGGTTAAATCGGAGTTCACCATCACACCTGGCTCTGAACTCGTTAGATACACCATCGAACGTGACGGATTGCTTGAAGTATTTGACAAGATAGGAGGCATGGTCCTCGCAAACGCTTGCGGTCCCTGTATCGGCCAGTGGGCAAGACATAATGCAGACAAGCAGGAGCGAAATTCTATCATCACCTCATTTAACCGGAACTTTGCCAGTCGAAATGACGGCAACCCAAATACTCACGCCTTTGTCGCCTCCCCGGAAATTGTTACCGCTTTGGCCATTGCCGGTGACCTTACCTTTAATCCGATAACCGACAAACTGATTAACGAGGAGGGCATTTCGGTAAAGTTGGAGGAGCCGGCCGGTTTGGAGCTTCCGCTTTCAGGTTTTGAAGCGGAAGACAACGGGTATCAGGAACCGGCAAAAGATGGTTCCGGAGTTACCATTACCGTTAACCCGGATTCCGACCGATTGCAGCTTCTAACACCTTTTGAACCCTGGAACGGCCAGGACTTCTCAGGCATGGGGCTTCTCATTAAGGCACTTGGAAAATGCACCACCGACCATATCTCGATGGCCGGTAAATGGCTGAAATTCAGGGGACATCTGAGCAACATCTCCAACAATATGCTGATTGGCGCCACGAACGCTTTCAACATGGCGCAAAACAGCGTTAGAAACGGAATCACCGGTGAATACCTGCCCGTTCCCGATTCGGCAAGGGTTTATCAGGCAAAAGGGTGCGGATCAATCGTGATTGGTGATGAAAATTACGGGGAAGGTTCTTCCCGCGAACATGCAGCTATGGAGCCCAGGCACCTGGGCGTCAAGGCTATAATTGTCAAATCCTTTGCCAGGATTCATGAAACCAACCTGAAGAAACAGGGAATGCTTGCCCTCACCTTCGCAGATAAAGCCGATTACGATAAAATCCGAGAGGATGACACTTTCAGCATTCTGGGGCTTGCCTCCTTCACACCCGGCATGCAACTCAGTCTGGTGGCACACCATACAGCCGATGGCAGCGAGGAAATTATCCCCGTAAATCATAGTTATAATGATAATCAGATCGAGTGGTTCAAGGCAGGTTCAGCACTCAACCTTATACGCCTGAATCAATTGAAATAACTGGCATTTTGGCGATATATAAAAATGTATATATTTACAGAAACTAATCAAAACAACTGTTTATGGCGAAAATCAAGGTAGTGAATCCGGTGGTTGAAATGGACGGTGACGAGATGACCCGGATTATCTGGAAGATGATCAAGGAGAGGCTGATACTGCCTTTTGTTGATGTTGATATTCAGTATTTTGACCTTGGGATGGAAAACCGCGACCTGACGAACGATCAGGTTACCATTGATTGTGCCGAAGCCATTCTGAAAACGGGGGTAGGAATAAAATGTGCCACGATTACCCCTGATGAGGCCCGCGTAGAAGAATTCGGCCTGAAGAAGATGTGGAAAAGCCCTAATGGAACCATCCGTAACATACTGGGAGGTACAGTATTCCGTGAGCCCATCCTGATCAAAACCATTCCCCGCCTTGTTCCCGGCTGGACCCAGCCAATCTGCATCGGCCGTCACGCATTCGGTGACCAGTACCGTGCTACTGATTTCCGTGTGAAAGGAAAAGGTACGCTTACCATCACCTTTACCCCGGAAAATGGTCAGCCTGAAGTACATGAGGTTTTCAATTTCAAGGATGACGGGATAGCGATGGCTATGTACAATACCGACGATTCGATCCGTGGTTTCGCCCATTCCTGTTTCAACATGGCCCTCAGCAAGCAGTGGCCCCTCTACCTTTCAACGAAAAACACCATCCTCAAAGCCTACGACGGTCGATTTAAGGACATATTTGAGGAGATCTACCAATCGGATTATATCACCCGTTTCAAGGCAGCCGGGATACACTACGAGCACCGCCTCATCGACGATATGGTGGCAGCTGCACTGAAGTGGAGCGGCGGCTATGTATGGGCCTGCAAAAACTACGATGGTGATGTTCAGTCGGATACCGTAGCCCAGGGATTTGGTTCTCTCGGACTGATGACCTCTGTGCTGGTAACCCCCGACGGCAAGACCATGGAGGCAGAAGCCGCTCACGGTACCGTTACGCGCCACTACAGGATGCACCAGCAGGGAAAACCAACTTCCACCAACCCCATCGCTTCGATTTTTGCCTGGACCCGGGGCCTTGCCTTCAGGGGTAAACTTGACGGCAACGGGCAACTGGAGAATTTTGCCACTGTTCTTGAAGAGGTATGCATTGAGACAGTTGAAGAGGGCAATATGACCAAGGATCTGGCCGTTCTGGTTCATGGTGATAAAGTGACCGCCGAGCATTATCTCACGACTGAAGGATTCTTTGATGCAATTGAAAAAAAATTAAACACTAAACTCTCATCCTGAATATGGGACAGATAAAGAAAAAATTCATTGAACGGGCACTCCCGAAAGCCGAAATCGTAAAGAAACTCAAGAACGAATACGGCAATGTGGTGATCGGTGAAGTTACGATCGGTTCGGTGCTTTCCGGCATGAAAGGAACGGTTGGACTGCTTACCTGCACGTCCAAACTGGATCCCGAGGAAGGAATCCGGTTCCGCGGTTATTCCATTCCGGAATTAAGGGAACTCCTCCCCAAAATATCCCCGGATGATGAACCGCTGCCTGAGGGTCTGTTTTATCTTATGCTGATGGATGAGATTCCGTCGGTGGAGGATGTTCACTACATTCAGAATGAATGGGTTAAGCGGGCCACAATACCAAAGCATGTTTTCGATGTCATCGATGCGCTGCCTCGTGACACCCACCCGATGAACCAGTTTGTGACAGGGATTGTCTCCATGGCCGGAAGCTCAAGGTTTATGAAAGCTTATGAGGCCGGCGCCGCAAAAAAGGATTATTGGGATTCAACGTACGAAGGCGTAATGGACCTGATTGCCAGGATACCGAGAATCGCTGCCTACGTTTATCGCCATACCTATCATAATGGTCGTCACATCGAGCCGGATTCGGATCTCGACTGGGCAGGCAACCTGGCCCACATGATGGGATTCGATAATGATGAAGTGAAGAAGCTTTTCCGGCTTTATATGACCATTCATGCCGATCATGAAGGTGGTAACGTAAGTGCTCATACCACACACCTTGTCGGTTCTGCTCTTGCCTCCCCCTATCAGGCCTACGCGGCAGGAATGCTTGGCCTGGCCGGCCCATTACATGGTCTTGCTAATCAGGAAGTTATCAAATGGGTGTTCCAGATGATGAAAGAGATCGGTTCCGAGGATCCTACAAAAGAGCAGATTTCCGACTATGTTCACAAAACACTGGCCGACGGCAGGGTTGTTCCTGGTTACGGACATGCTGTTCTCCGGAAGACCGACCCCCGTTACGTCGCCCAGCGGGAATTCTGCATGAAATATCTGCCTAACGATCCCCTTTTCAAGGTCATCAGCAGAATTTATGAAGTGGTTCCTCCTATCCTTGGTTCAGTTGGAAAGATAAAGAACCCCTGGCCTAACGTTGATGCACATTCCGGAGCCATTCTGGTTCACTACGGCATCAAGGAGTATGAATTCTATACCGTGCTTTTTGCTGTTTCGCGTGCACTTGGGGTGCTGTCTTCCCTCATCTGGGACCGCGTATACGGATTGCCGCTGGAAAGGCCGAGTTCGCAGAATACACGCTGGTTTATTGAAAAGGCCGGCATTGATTCTCCGGTTAAATTCTAAAACCTAATCTATTTAATTATTAATAATGGACAGAAGAATAACCATCATCGGCGCCGGGAATGTCGGTGCTACAGTGGCTCATGAAATCGCCAGAGCCGACCTTGCCAAGGAGGTTGTAATCGTCGACGTAAAGGAAGGCATTGCAGAAGGCAAGGCACTTGACCAATGGCAGACCTCATCCATCCTTAACTTTGATTCAAGGGTTGTTGGTGTTACCAATGATTATCTCAGGACCCGCAATTCATCGGTTATTGTGATTACGGCCGGCATCCCCCGCAAGCCGGGCATGTCGCGCGATGACCTTATCAAGACAAACGCGGCAATCGTTAAGGATGTTACGGAAAAGGCAGTCAAGTATTCACCCGACGCGATCATCATCGTGGTATCCAATCCGTTGGATGTTATGACGTACGCCGCATACCTTGCTGCGAACAAAGCTCCCAACAAAGTGTTCGGCATGGCCGGGGTTCTCGATACGGGTCGTTATAAAGCATTTCTTGCTGAGGCATTGAATGTCTCCCCGAAGGATATTCATGCACTTCTTCTCGGCAGTCATGGCGATACTATGGTTCCGCTGAAGCGGTACACTTCGGTCTCCGGTATCCCCGTTACTGACCTGCTGGGCGACGATGTCCTGGACAAAATCATTGAGCGAACCCGCAAGGGAGGCGGTGAACTGGTCAACCTGATGGGAACTTCAGCCTGGTATGCCCCGGGCGCGGCTGTTGCCGCCATGGTTGATGCCATCATCCGCGATCAGCACAGGGTATTCCCTGTCTGCGCTTATGTTGATGGTGAATATGGTCTGAACGACATCTACCTCGGCGTTCCCTGCATTATAGGTAAGAACGGGATCGAAAGGATCATTACGCTCAACCTCGATGAAGATGAAAAGAAACTCCTGATTGAATCGGCTATGTCGGTAAAAGCTACGATGGATGTTCTCGATTCAATGAATTTGTTTTAATCGGACTTTCAATCGGTTTGAATAAAAGATCCCTGCTTTGGCGGGGATCTTTTATTTTTACAGCCTATACGGTAATATCACCACCATGAATCAGAAGATCAGCTTGCTCATCGCCGGTTTTGAAGGGGATCTGTTCGGGGACCTCTTTACGAGGACCCTTTATGCAACGGATGCATCGATTTACCGTGAAATTCCAGCCGGCGTGGCCTATCCGAGAAACAGTGAAGATATTATCCGGCTTATCCGCTTCGCCCACGAGAACAAGATTTCACTGATACCGAGAACGGCGGGAACCTCACTTGCCGGTCAGGTAGTAGGGCCTGGAATCGTTGTCGACGTTTCCCGGTATATGAACAAAATACTGGAGGTGAATACCGCCGAAAGGTATGCATGGGTTGAACCCGGAGTTGTTCTTGAGGAATTGAACCGGAATCTGTTGAAACACAAGCTGTTTTTTGGTCCGGAAACCAGTACCGCCAACCGATGCATGATCGGCGGAATGCTTGGCAACAATGCATGCGGTCTCCATTCTGTGGTTTACGGCAGTACCCGCGACCACACTCTTTCCGTGAGGGGTGTTTTAAGCGACGGCTCGGAGGTGGAGTTCTCAGACCTCGATCCTGAAGGTTTTACGGCCAAATGCGCGCAGCCAACACTCGAGGGGAAGATCTACCGCGAGATAAGGGACATCCTCAAGGATCCTGTTAATCGCAGGGAAATCCTGAATGGCTATCCTGATCCTTCGGTACCCAGACGCAATTCGGGATATGCCCTCGATCTCCTGATGGACATGGTGCCGTTCAATGAAACAGGCAATCCCTTCAATATGTGCCGGATACTGGGCGGATCTGAAGGTACACTGGTATTTTTTACCGCCATCAGGATAAACCTGGTGGATGTCCCCCCACCCCACAAGGCACTCGTTTGCCCCCACTTCGATTCCCTCCCCGACACCATGAAGGCCAACCTGGTGGCCCTGAGCCATTTTCCCACCGCAGTTGAACTGATGGATGACATCGTTCTGGAAAATGCACTCTGTAACCACACGCAGCAGGCCAACAGTTTTTTCCTAGTCGGGTCGCCGAAAACCGTTCTCATGATCGAATTCGCTGAGAATACACCCGACCAACTTGAAGCAAAGGTTGAGGAAACCATACAGGAACTTAAAGATCAAAACCTTGGGTATGCCTATCCTGTTGTTTACGGCACCGATATAGCCCGGGTCTGGGACCTGCGCAAGGCAGGACTTGGTTCGTTGTCAAATATTCCCGGCGATAATCAGGCCGTAACCATGATTGAGGATACTGCCGTTCCTGTAGCCCGACTGGCGGATTATGTTGCAGAAATGGGTTCCCTTTTCGAGAGGCATGGCCTTCAGTGTGTTTACTATGCACATGTCGGTACCGGTGAGCTTCATCTGAGACCGGTTCTCAACCTCAAGGACCCGGCTGATGTGGAAAGGTTTGGTTTAATAATGGCGGAAACCGCTGCAATCGTCAAGAAATACGGCGGATCAATGAGTGGTGAACACGGAGATGGCCGGCTGCGTGCAGGACTTCTCCCCTTTTTCCTTGGTGAGCACAACTACAACCTGATCTGCAGGGTCAAGGAGGTTTTCGATCCCCTAGGCATACTCAACCCCGGAAAAATCACTCAACCCGCGCCAAATGACACTTTTCTTCGGAATGAACCTGGCTGCCCCACCCCGGATATTCCAACCTGTTTCGAGTTTCCCGAGACGCTTGGAATTGTTCGTGCAGCCGAGAAATGCAACGGAAGCGGAGATTGCCGCAAATCACATCTGGCAAAAGGTGGCATGTGCCCCTCCTATCAGGCAACGCTGGATGAAAAAAACACCACCAGGGCCCGGGCCAACATCCTGCGTGAATTCCTGGTCAATCCAACCGGCAAAAACATATTCGACCATCAGGAGATTTACGATGTTCTTGACCTTTGCCTTTCCTGCAAGGCATGTAAGTCGGAATGCCCGTCGAATGTGGATATGACCAAATTGAAGGCTGAATTTCTGCAGCATTGGCATGAAGCCAGGGGAATTCCCGCCCGGACCCGTTTAATCGCCTATTTGCCCTCGTTATACCGCTTAGCGCAGCCATTCGCAGCGATGGCAAACCTTGCCATGCAAAACGGACCTGTTTCCGGGTTGTTTAAGAAACTCGCCGGATTTCACCCGGACCGCTCGCTGCCGCGTTTATCGACCACAACACTGACCCGCTGGAACAGGCGGAACCATTTATCCGTTAATTCATCATCGCAACAGGATAACGGGTATATATGGCTGTTTGCGGATGAGTTCACCAATTACCAGGATGCTTCAACGGGCATCAGGGCAATCCGGTTGTTAACCGCTTTGGGATACGGAGTCAAAATCGCCGGGAGAGGCATCAGCGGCCGAACCTACCTTTCCAGGGGCCTGGTACGCAAGGCTGCGGCCATTGCCCGCAGAAATGTGATTCAGTATCATTGCCTGGCAAGCGCCGAACATCCGTTATTGGGCATAGAACCTTCCGCCATTATGGGATTCCGTGATGAATTCCCCAATCTTGTAGGGCCTGAATTACGTCAGAAAGCCATTGATTTGAACGAACACACCATGACGGTGGAGGAATTTCTGTTTCGCGAGCTTAAGGCCGGGAAAATAACCTCCGAACGCTTCACAAAAGAGCACCGGCAGATTCTGCTGCATGGTCACTGCCACCAAAAAGCGCTTGGTTCAACCGGCCCAACCCTCGCATTGCTCAATTTGCCGGAAAACTATACGTGCAGGGAGATCCCTTCGGGCTGTTGCGGCATGGCCGGATCCTTCGGTTTTGAGCGTGAACATTTCAACCTTTCGATGAAAGTAGGTGAACTGGTGCTGTTTCCCGCTGTTCGGAGTGCAGCGGAAGAAGTTACGATTTGTGCCCCCGGGACTTCCTGCCGCCACCAGATTTCCGACGGGACCGGCCGCGAGGCGCTGCATCCTGTCGACGTGCTTTACGAGGCTCTGATTCAAGCGGTTTAAGAATTTTCCTCAAGCCTTCCTGCCGGTCAAGCGGAAGGTAGAAGTTGCCGGGATAGCGTGCCTGGATATCCGCATAAAAGCCGATTATCTCCTTCATGTCACTTTCGATGTCAGGACCAGGATAGAAAACCGGCCCAACACCCACCACTTTCCGCCGGTAGTCCATGTAACCAAGGATTATGGGTACTCCGGCAGTTTTTGCGATATGATAAAAGCCCCTTTTCCATACCATCACCTCGCGCCTCGTGCCTTCGGGGGCGATCGCCAGATAAAAGCTGGTGGAATGCTTCATCTTTTCGCCAAGCTGTTCAACCAGGTTATACCGTTTCTTTCTGTCAACAGGAATACCCCCGATCCAGCGAAAAACCCAACGGAAGGGAAATAGGAACAGCTCCTTTTTCATAAGAAAGTGCATGTTTAACCCATAATAGAGCTTGTACAACATGCCGAAGAAAAAATCCCAGTTACTGGTATGGGGAGCCCCTATGATCACACACTTTTGCACCTCCGGAATGACACCCTCAAGGCGCCATCCTGTGATCATGAGAAAAATCCGGGCAAGGTTCCTTTGCAAAAATGTTTTCATATTCAGGTAAAGGGCTGATTTACTTCTTGATCTTGCCCTCCATGAAAAGCTTTTCGTTAATCATCTGAAGCCGGTATCGGGTATAGGTTACCAGGCTTCTGTCGTTTCCTGTATACTCTTTCAGGAATCGCTCGTAATAGGCCTTTGCCAGCTCCTTTTTGCCTGCCGTGAGCTCTACGAGCACACCCAGCTGGGCATACGGTACCGGATCAGCAGGATTGAATTCGGCGGCCTTTTCATAATAGGTCATTGAGGCCTTGTAACCGTTTTTAAGCTGATGAAAGAGCCCGAGGCCCGAGTAGATGTTTGCCACGAATGGCGGAACAGCCACCTTCAATGCCCTTTCCATGCATTCAATTCCCTTCGGAAGATCCTCTGTCCATTTGTAGGAGTATCCCAGGTAATACCAGGCTTCCGTATCCAGGGAGTCGAGCTTTATGCTTTTATTCAGGGTAACGACAGCATCAGCATACTTCGAAAGCTGAAACTGACTGATGCCCAAATGCCTGCAGGTGAATGCCGTTGTATCTCCAAGTTCAAGTGCTTTCGCAAGATCGGTAAATGCCCGGCTAAAGACTCCTGCTCCAAAATACAAGCCACCTCTGTAGCGGTATAAGAGCGGCTGCATGGAATCCTGCCGCAAAGCCTTATCAAGAACAGGGATCCCGGTAGTATCCTTCAGGTACAGGAAGGCCTGTGCCAGGCGCAAATAAGAATTCTGGTCGGTACTGTCTTCATCGACAACCGCTTTCAGAAACGGAACTGCCTCCTTGTACCGTTCGCTACGGGCAAGCATCTGTCCGATTTGTCGCGGATACCAGATATTGGTGCTGTCGGCTTGCCAAAGCCTGAGGTAGATTGACATGGCTTCATCGTTTTTAGCTCCGCGCTGGAAGACTTGCGCAAGCTCGATCCATACGGACAGGTCGGAAGAATCCGTTTTTAGAAGGTCTCGTACAAGTATCTCTGCAGCAGCAACATCCGCCACCTCGCAATAGGCATCTGCAAGATTGAGGATCAACGATTTGGTTCCCGGACGAAGTTCGTTGGCCTTCTCCAGCGATTTGCAGGCGTACCGGTATTGTTTCAGGTTACCGTATGCCAGCCCCAGGCAATAATGGATCTGTGGATTCATTGAATCGGCCGGGAGCAATTCTTTGCCCAACGCAATCGCTTCAGTAAAATTCTTATCGACAACAAGTTGCATCATTGCTGATGCCGCATCTGCCTGGTTCTGTCCGTTAAGGCTTAAATTAAACCATAACCCTGTCGAGGCTATAAGAAGGCACGCTAACTTTTTCATGGCCGGAATCCTTTGGCCTTGTCATCGCCCCGGGGATCGGCCCCACCCTCCATTTTACCGTCGGGACGGATAAGGATGGCGTCCACCCTTCCGATCTTTCCGATCCTTTTCAGGTGATGGCCCATCTCTGCCAGTCGTGTTATCGTTAGTGTATCAAGCGCTTCAGGCTCATACTGGATAAGGTCGGGGCGCCATTGATGGTGAAACCGTTTGGCATTAACCGCCTCCTGCATGGTCATGCCATGATCGAGTACGTTAAGTACGGTTTGAAAAACCGAGGTGATAATGGTTGAGCCCCCCGGGCTTCCAACCACAAGTACAAGTTTGTCGTTTTTGGTAACGAGTGTGGGAGTCATGCAGCTAAGCATGCGCTTTCCCGGTTCGATGGAGTTTGCCACATTTCCGACGAGTCCGTATATATTGGGAAATCCGGGCTTTGAACTGAAATCATCCATTTCGTTATTGAGAAGGAAACCGGCGCCCCTTACTACAATCTTGTTACCATACCCGCCGTTGAGCGTTGTGGTGGCGGCAACTGCATTGCCCCACCTGTCGGCTACCGAATAGTGGGTGGTTTCCGTGCTTTCATATCCGCTGAAGCTGCCGGAATAAACCGAATCTGACGGCATTGCGGAAGCAGGGCGGATCTCCGCTGCCCGGGCCTTCAGGTAAATCCGGTCGGTAAGTTTTTCAACCGGCACAGTAAAGAAGGAGGGATCTCCCAAATACCTGGCACGGTCGGCATAAACCCGCTTCTCGGATTCAACCATATAATGAACGGATTTGACGGTATTATGCCCGAATGAATGAACATCAAACTGTTCCATCATCCCCAGAAGCTGGCTGAGGGCTACGCCACCGCTCGACGGCGGTGCCATTGAATAAAAGCGGTATCCCCTGTATTCGCCCGAAACGGGCTCCCTCCAAACTGCGGAGTAATCCTTCAGATCGGCAGCCGTAATCAGCCCTCCCGATTCGATCATCTGGCCGACAATCATTTCTGCAGTCGGCCCTGAATAAAAACCATCCCTTCCGGCATCACGAATACGCACCAATGTGGATCCCAGCTCGGGCTGAACAAGCAGGTCATCCTCTTTCCAGGCTGAATCCCTCACAAAAGCAGTGTTCCAGGAGTTCCGCTCCAGGAGTGTCTTTCGTATTGAATTGAGACCGGAAGCCTGGGCCTTTGTTAAAGGGAAACCGTTAATTGCCAAATCAATGGCAGGTTGAACAACCCGGCCCCAGGGCATTGAACCGAATTTTGCATGGGCCTTAACCATGCCATCAACGGTCCCCGGGACACCCGAAGCCAGTATGGTTTCTGTACTTAACCCTTCCACCACGTTACCGTCGGGTCCAAGATACATGTCGCGATGGGCCGCGGCCGGCGCCTTTTCGCGGTAATCCAGTGTTAAAACCTTACCGGCCGATGTACGGGCCACCCAAAAACCTCCTCCTGCGATGTTCCCTGCCGCCGGATAGCATACCGCCAGTGCAAACTCCACAGCAACAGCAGCATCCATGGCATTCCCCCCCTGTTCGAGGATCCTGAGGCCAATATCTGTGGATTGCGGGTGTGCGGAAACGACCATTCCGTTTTTACCAACAGGGCCGGTAACAGGCCCTTTGCGGATGGAGCAGGCCGATAAAACGGAGAGCGCGGCCAGAATCAACAAAAACCTTTGGGTTGCAAACAGTTTCATTTGAATTCCGATTTTGCCTAAAAATACTATTTTCTTCCCAAGAGATTGATCTCGGCACCCGCTTTGAACCAGGCACCAGGCTGAGGAACATTTCCAATATCGAAATAACTGGTATTAAACAGATTACTGCATTCGGCAATGACAGTCAGCCACCGGTATCGGTATGAAATCTTTATATCTGCCAGTGCAAAGGGCCTGTAATCCATTTCCACCGGCTTCTGAGCCGCATCAAACGCCGTATAGGTGCCATTTCTATCTTGCCAGAGAAGCCTGACAGCTACCATAAACGGTTTCCCTGCATGAATATTAATTCCCGCGCTTACTTTCCATTTAAGGTAATCAAGGATATACTGTGAATGCAACTCCCCGGTTTCATGGTGCTGAAAATAGCGTCGGAATCCAAACTCAAACCGTTCGACAATACCGGAAAGTTGCTTCCCGCCGGGCCTGATAACCAACGATGACTCAAAACCTGTTGTTACTATCCTGCCCAGATTTTCGGTATGCCACACGGTTTCCTCATCTGACCTCACCCAATCGATTGATTGTGTGGCATATCTCGAGAAAATAGCTGCCTTGGCTGAGATACCCGCACGATTGAATTCCACTCCGGTTTCGCCATGCCAGGCTGTTTCGGGCAGCAGGGCAGCATTCCCCCGGTTAACCGGCGACTGGTAGTACAGCTCGGTAAATGTGGGTAACCGGAACGCCCTATTCACCGACACGTAGGTCCGGATGGGTTTTGCTGGCATAAAACCGACATCAAGTCCCGGGTAAACCTGCAGCCAGTTCCTTGTAGCCGTAACCTGATGAAGGACAAGCCCTCCGTTAAGGGTAAACCGCCCTGCAGATACCTGTTGCTCAGCCGATAAGCTGAAGTGTTTCCGGCTTCCGTAATGATCATATTCAAGTCCTGCATGTCCGGGAACCGAAAGATTACCTGCCCCTGTTTCCCCCAGAACCGTGCTCCAGATCCATTCGCGGCGGGCTTCGAGCCCGAAAGCCGTGGTGCCCAGAACGGTCGTAAAAGAGACATCCGTTTTGCTGCCATATAACTGGGTAAGGTGGTAGTTCGGCGATTTGTACCAGACGGGTGCGTCCGACCGGAATAGGGTGAACTCATCGGAGTGCAGGCGATAATAAACAGATTCATTGATATTTACCCGTCCCCTTATGGAAGCCTGAATAGCGGTGAACCCGGTACCTGTTGTCTCAAACTGACCCGGATATTTAGCTGAATAGAAACTGTTGGCACCAAAAGCCTTGCTGAGCCCGCCAGCCATGAGTGAAACCTCCATTCTCCGAATGCCGCAGCCGGCCTGAAAAAATCCTCCCAGGTTCCGGAAATCGGTGTTCGCAATGTAGCCGTCGGATTTCTGCCAGCTGCCACCTGCCTGCTGCCAAAAAATGCCCTGCCTCCCGCCTCCGTCAACAACGGTTTCGATAAAGCCATGCTGACCTGCACCAATACCAGCGTGGAACCTTCCTGTTTGAGGCTTGCCGGTAACAATATTAATGGTGCCGGTGAGCGCATTGGCGCCCAGTGATTTCACATCAGATCCCGGCAAAATCTCGATGCTGCGGATCATGGATACCGGAATTGGTATATCCAGGTTAAAATGCCCGGTTTGCGGATCGTTAAAATTGATGCCGTTGATCAGAATGGAATACTGGTCGAAAGTCCCTCCCCGGATGCTGAGGTCCGACTGTACGCCCAGCGGTCCGCGCTGCCGGATGTCGAGGTCGGGCACATACTCAAGAACACCGGCAAGATCATGCACCGGCAGCGAACGGATCTCCGTGTCGGTGATTATTTTTGTGGAACGGGCAGCGGCACCGGAGAATCCGGTTAGCCGATAGGCAGTAATGGTAACCTCCTCCAGTGCAATCTTTGCCGTATCCTTTTGCACTTCCTGACCGCAGAGTGCTGCGGGAACCAGAAAGGCAAGGATAAAGAGCTTGCCGGGGCTATGCCTTTTTACCACCGGCTGCTTTAAGTGTGTTCTGCAACAGAACAATCCGTGTCATCGGGCCTACGCCGCCCGGTACCGGGGTTATAAACGAGGCCTTGGGCGAAACCGTCGCAAAATCAACATCACCGCTTAACCTGAATCCTGATTTTGTTGCCTCGGAAGGAATCCGGGTGGTTCCTACATCAATGATCACCGCACCATCCTTCACCATATCGCCGGTAAGGAATCCCGGTTTCCCCAAAGCGGCGATGATAATATCAGCCTGAAGGCAAAGATCTTTAAGCCCCTTTGTTCCGCTGTGGCAAAGAGTTACGGTGCAGTTTCCCGGATTCGATTTTCGGGAAAGCAGGATTGACAAAGGGGTACCAACGATATTCGACCTGCCGATCACCACGCAGTGGCGGCCGGAAGTTTCAATACCATAATGACTTATCATCTGAAGTATTCCGGATGGAGTGGCAGGAAGGAAAGAAGGAAGACCCAAAGCCATCTTGCCGATATTTACCGGATGAAAGCCATCAACATCCTTTGACGGATCGATGGCCTCGATAATGCTGTTTTCATCAATATGACGGGGAAGCGGAAGCTGAACGATGAAACCGTCAACAGAGGGATCTGCATTGAGACGGGCAACGGTGTTGAGGAGCTCCTGCTGGCTGACGTCAGCGGGGAAACGGATCAGGGATGACTGAAATCCGACCTCGGCGCAATCCTTAACCTTGGCAGCGACATACGTTTCACTGCCGCCGTCGTTTCCAACAAGAACCGCCGCCAGGTGGGGCTGCTTAAATCCTTGTGCCACTCTTCGTTCCACCTCTTTCCTGATGTCTTCCTTCAGGTTGGCCGACAACTGTTTTCCGTCAATCAGTACCATTGTTCCTCCTTATCTCCGGGGCAGCGGACCGTTATTGAGCATCCTGCCCAGGTTCTTGCCTGTTGCCACCATCTTCATCATTTTGCGAGTCTCGTCGAATTGCTTCAGCAACTGATTGACGGCCTGAACGGTTGTTCCGCTTCCGGCCGCAATGCGCTTCCTCCGGCTGCCGTTCAGGAGTGTGGGGTCCTGGCGCTCTCCGGGAGTCATGGAATGTATGATTGCCTCGATGCTTTTGAAGGCATCATCGTCCATATCGAGGTCCTTGATGGCTTTACCCATTCCCGGAATCATCCCGGCGAGGTCCTTGATGTTTCCCATCTTCTTAACCTGCTGGATCTGCTTCAGGAAATCGTCGAAATTGAACTGGTCCTTAGCCAGTTTGCGCTGCATCCGCACAGCCTCTTCCTGGTCGAACTGTTCCTGGGCCTTTTCCACGAGGGTAACGATATCACCCATGCCCAGGATCCTGTCGGCCATACGCTCCGGATAAAAAATATCCAGTGCATCCATTTTCTCACCCGTACCAACAAATTTGATCGGTTTGTTAACAACCGACCGAATCGAGAGGGCTGCACCACCACGTGTGTCACCATCAAGTTTGGTAAGTACAACGCCGTCGAAATCGAGCCTGTCATTGAACTCCTTGGCCGTATTAACCGCATCCTGCCCTGTCATGGAGTCAACCACAAAGAGGATTTCTTCGGGATCGACTGCCGACTTGATGGCAGCTATCTCCTTCATCATCGCCTCATCAATGGCCAAACGGCCTGCGGTATCGATGATCACCAGGTTATAACCGTGCAGGCGTGCATGCTTAAGACCGTTTTTTGCCAAAGCTACAGGGTCCTTGCTTCCTTCTTCGGTGTAAACCGGTATTCCGGTTTGCTCGCCGATTATCTTCAGCTGCTCGATGGCGGCCGGACGGTAAACGTCACCCGCAATAAGCAATGGCATCTTTCCCCGTTTTGTCTTGAGGAAATTGCCAAGCTTTCCGCTGAAGGTGGTTTTACCGGAACCCTGCAAACCGGCAATCAGGATAACCGACGGGTTACCCTTCAGGTTGAGGTCGGTTTTCTGTCCCCCCATCAGCTGAACCAGCTCATCGTGAACGATCTTAACCATCATTTCCGATGGCTTAACTGCCGTCAGGACATTTTGTCCCAGAGCCTTTTCCTTAACAGTATTGGTAAAATCCTTGGCTATCTTAAAGTTAACGTCGGCGTCGAGCAATGCCCGGCGGACTTCCTTAAGTGTTTCCGCTACATTTATTTCAGTAATCCTGCCCTGCCCTTTCAGCAGTTTTAATGAACGGTCCAGTCTTTCGCTAAGATTCTCAAACATAACTAATTATAATAATTACATACGATCAGGTATCTCAATCCCGAGCAATCCCATACCATCCTGGATATGGTTTGCGATGAAAACGGACAATGCCAGGCGGAAATCCCTGCGCGCCGAATCGGTTTCTTTCAGGATCGGGCATACCTGGTAAAAATGGTTATACTCTTTTACCAGTTCATAGAAGTAGTTTGCAAGGAGGGCGGGCGAAAGCGAGCGCGCTGCTTCCTCCAGAATATCGGGATACTGGTAGATTCGTTTTAAAAGCACCGTTTCACGGGGATCGAGGTCCATACCGTCTGTCACCGGCAAAGCGGGCGTCAGGCCGGCTTCCGCCGCCTTGCGCTGAACCGAGCGGATTCTGACACAGGTATATTGGATAAACGGCCCGGTATTACCATTGAAATCAATCGATTCCTCCGGATTGAACATCATGGTTTTTTGTGGGTCAACCTTGAGAATATAGTATTTCAGGGCACCCATGGCAATGCGATAGTTTACCAGCTCCTTTTCCTCCTCAGGAAATCCGCCGAGCTTGCCAAGTTCTGCTGATACGTTCCGGGCTGTTTCAATCATCTCCTCTATCAGCTCGTCGGCATCAACCACAGTGCCTTCCCTCGACTTCATCCTGCCATGTGGCAGCTCGACCATTCCGTAGGAAAGGTGGTAGAGCTTGTCTGACCAGTCGAATCCCATCTTTTTAAGGATGAGCTTGAGCACCTTAAAGTGATAATCCTGCTCATTTCCAACCACATAAATATGCCTGTCGAAATGATATTCACCGTAGCGCTGATGGGCCGTCCCGAGGTCCTGTGTCATATATACGCTGGTTCCGTCCGAGCGCAGGAGGAGTTTCTGGTCGAGACCGTCCCCGGTGAGATCGGCCCAAACCGACCCGTCATCCTTCCGGAAAAGGACTCCCGACTCAAGTCCGCCGGTAACGATATCCTTTCCGAGTTTGTACGTCTGTGATTCATAATAAAACCTGTCGAACGAAACTCCGAGGCGCCTGTATGTTTTATCGAATCCTTCATACACCCAGCCATTCATGGTCGACCACAGGTCGATAATCTCTTTATCACCCTGTTCCCACTTTACCAGCATCTCCTGTGCTTCCCGGATCAGGGGAGCTTCCGCTTTGGCCTGGTCTTCGGTTCTGCCTTCCGACTGGAGCCTGGCGATTTCCGTTTTATACTCTTTGTCGAACCGGATATAGTAATCACCTACAAGTTTGTCCCCCTTGAGGCCTGAACTTTGGGGTGTTGCGCCGTTTCCCCATTTCGTCCAGGCCAGCATCGATTTGCAGATATGAATTCCCCTGTCGTTAACAAGGTTCACCATACTTACCTGGTTACCAGAGGCCGCGCTGATTTTTGCTACAGCAAATCCGAGAAGATTATTCCGTATGTGGCCGAGATGCAGCGGTTTATTGGTATTAGGTGAGGAATACTCCACAACCACCACCGGGGATTCCGGCGTAACCGGCTTGTGCCCGTAATGGCTTCCGGAAAAAGCTTCGATGAAAAAGGTGAGCCAGAAAGAATCCGATAACAGGAGGTTCAGGAAACCTTTTACAACCTCATAATCTGATATTTCCGGAACATTTGCCTTAAGATAACCGCCAATATCATGACCGGTAGCCTCCGGGTTTTTGCCGGAAATCCGTGCCAGCGGGAATGTCACCACCGTGTAGTCGCCCCTTTGGTCCCTGCGGGTAGCCTGTACCTGTATGGCAACGGGTGTCTCACCTGTGCCGTAGAGGTCACGGACAGCCAGTTGGGTGAATCGGGCAATGCGGTTTTCGATGCGCTCCATCTTCATTTTTTAAGAGCCGCAAAGATAATAAAGATCAGCCAATGTGGCTTATCGCCCCCAGTTTATACAGATCGAGAAGCCTGATTGAAGGATTTGGGCCACCCAGCCTGTTTTCCGCGAAATGTCGACGTGAGGCAAACCATGCGCCGACAGGCTTGTCGAGCCCGATCTTTTTGAGACTGATCCAGGTGTCGAGAAGCGCAATATCGTTGATATACTTTGGAGGAATTAGGTTTCTTTCATGTAATGATCGAAGGTTCACGGCAGACTCACGCGTTTTGGCCAGATATTCCGCAGCTGTTTCCAGGCCGAGGTGGCAGAGTCCGTTGTCGAGATGCCTGATTGGTACTCCCGATTCATGCAGCCGTATACCGAAAATGGTATCCTCATGGCCATAGCCGCGTATGGTTTCATCGAAGCCTATACTTCTGAAAAGATCGGCGGGTATAACGAAATTGAAGGTAGAGAATGATTTCCACGGGTGCAGGTTACGATCTGCCGCCGGTTTCTGTTCACGGCATTTCCCATATTTCCATCGGAGCAGTTGTTCCGGGTTGCCGGGCATGGTATCGCTGTAGCGGGTACCCCCGCACAACACAGATTCCGGATCAAGATTTTTCAGATAAATACTGATAAAGTCCGCGGAAGCGACGCCTGCGTCCCCATCAGCGAAAAGCAGATAAGGATAGCGCGCTTCACCTGCGAGAAAATTACGGTTGGCACTCCTTCCCAACGGGTTTTGGCGGCAATGGAAGGTTACTCCGGGAATGGTTTCCAAACGGGGTTTAAGCCTCATGGCCGCCTCCTGATCGCTATCGTCGCTGATGAGTATCTCAAACGGCTGTGCTGCTGCTGAGAGCTGGAGGGAGAGTGCTTCAGCAAGATCGGACGGATCATGGTTTCTTACCGGAATGAGTACTGAAATCATTAACCTTTCGTTTTTTCAAATGTAGTTATTGTGTGGCTATCTTTGCCGCAAATTTCAAACATGAAGCGACGCGTTTACATTGTCCTCACCGCCTGCCTTCTCCTGCCGGCCATACAAATTCTGTCTGCGCAGGGATTCAGGCTGTCGGTCACCCTGCCCGACCTTCCCGGTCAGGAAATCATTCTTTCGCACCGCCTCGGCATGAAATTTTACACTGACGACACCGTAAAAACGGACGCACTCGGTCGGGCATTGTTTTTGAAAGATGAACTTATGCCACGGGGAATGTACCAGCTTGTTTTTCCCGACAAAAAGTTTGTGGAGTTCTTCATCGACGTGAAGCAGAAATTCGAATTGTACACACGGATACCGGCCGCCTCGGACAGCATTCGTTTCAAGGGCAGCCCTGAAAACAGCAAGTTTGCGAAATGGCAGCAGGAATTCTCAAGAAACCGTGACCGTTCAGGACAGGTTCAGGCAAGACTAAAAAAAGGAAACCTGAGCACCGACAGCACCCGCATCCTTAACGACGAGCTCCGGCAGATCCAGCAGTCCACCAATACCATGTGGGAAAAATACACTGCGGATCTGGCCGGCACCCTGCCAGGCAAGTTCATTAACGGCCTTAAACCGGTGAAAATCCCTGAATCGGAAGGAAAGCCCGACACCGCTGAAAAACAACTTAAGCAATACCGCTATGTTCGGGAACATTTCTTCGACGGAGTCGATTTTACCGACCAGGCATTGCTGCGGACACCATTGATTGAAACAAAGCTGGATCAGTTTTTCAATCAGGTGTTGCAACAAAATGCCGACACACTGATAACGGAAGCCGTTCACCTGATCGAAAGAACAAGATCATCCAAAGAGATGTACCAGTTTGTCGTTCAATACCTTTTCAATCTGTATTCCAGCCCGAAAGTGATGGGTACCGATGCTGTTTATGTATACCTGGCCGACACCTACTATTTGAATGGTCAAACACCATGGGTTGATTCTGCGAACCTTCGTGGCATCCGTTCCCGTGCCGCAGAACTGCGCCCTTTGCTGCTCGGAAAGGTTGCACCCGAGTTAACCGGATTAATAAGCGATAAAGATCAACCTGTTGATATAAATAAGATTACTGCAAACTACCTCATCCTTTACTTTTGGAGTCCGGATTGCGGTTTCTGCAAGGAAACAACACCAAAATTTGCAGCGATGTACCAGGAACTGAAGGAATCGGGCATCGAGATCCTGGCATTGAATACCCGACTGGAAAAGGAGGATTGGTTAAAATTCATTGCGGATCACCAACTCGGATGGATAAATGCATACTGCCCGTCGAACGTGCGTCATATGATAGAGCAATATCAGGCTTTTGCTACACCGGCGATCTATATCCTCGACAGATCGAGGCGTATCATTGCCAAAAGCATCTCGTGGGAACAGGTTAAACCGTTTATGAAGCAGTATATTGAAATACAGGCGGGCCGCTAATGACCAATCACCATTACCTTGGTGGAGAAACGGTAGTTGTCGATAACAAGCCGGACTGCGTAAACACCTGCAACAGCCGGATATATCCTGAATGATATCCGGTTATCTGACCTGGTTATTTCCGGTGTTACCTGCTGGCCGCGCATGTTGAAAACGGTAAGATCCACGCTGTTAAATACCAGGTTGCCGAGGTCGAGCGTGAAAACCCCGTCGTTGAAGTTTGGAAGTATGCGAATCTCCTTCTCATAAGCATCTGTAAGCGCTGAGGTTTCCAGACCGAAATCAAAAGAGGTGTGCAACCCGGCATAATCCGTCACGGCCAGCCATTGGTTATCCTTGATGACATAAGCTCCGGAAGGGCCGGATTCACCCCTGTCAGCAGCCATTCTTGAAACAAAAGTTCCTTTTTCCCATGCCTTTACCTCGAAACCGGCATAAATCAGCGTATCAAAATTAACAGGACTTCGGAACCATTTGGTGAAACGGCTTTTCTCTGAATAGTCCGAAATCCTGACCGAATCCCTCATGATCACCTGCTTTTTTGCATTCCAGATTACAATTGGCAGATAGTAGCCCGAAGACCATTTCGACCGCAAAGCAACAGGTATCGTCAGTCCATTGATTATGAACGTACTGTCGGTCTCATTCCGGAAGGCTTCGGCAAATGCTGTTACATGCTGGTTGTTGGAGCCGGGCAGATAGCCCTGTCCGGTAACTGAGGTAAA
>CAYWHP010000019.1:47826-49629 GCA_964457845.1 uncultured Porphyromonadaceae bacterium
GGAGGGATCATTCCGGAGTATCCGGAGGGGATGCCTCCTTCAAAGGTCCAATTCCACACAGATGGATCGCCGGTGCTGAGTTCATTGAAGTAAACCTTTTTGCCGGCTTCAATTTTGTCCGGACGCACATTAAAATTGGCCACCGGCTTCCCTCCGGCATACGGATCAAAACCATTGAGTACCATTGCCCCGGTTCCGGCCGGATCAAGCCAGTATTTCAACTGGCTGACTGAATCGGGGTAACGGTCCCAGCTGATCGAAAATTTCTGGAAATAGTCGTTGAAGTTATAGGTGCAACTGGCATCTCCACCGGTGAGCGTACCAACGATCCGCTGGTCGGTATTGAACAATGGAGAGCCTGATGAGCCCGGTTCTGTTGTACCCAGGTCCCAGGCCGCCACTTTCCAGTGGGTATTGGAATCGTAGCCACCGCCAAAATCGGCTGTCACCACCCTGTCATATGTTTTTGAGATCTTTTTAACGCTGCCATTGGGGTGATGAATGCAGGTAACGGTATCCAGATAAGGAAAGATCCTGCGGTCCCAGCCGGCATAGTAGGGGTCATATTCCTTGGGGGGGACGCTACTCAGCTCAACGAGGCTGAAATCAACCTTTCCGGTGGTTGCCAGCAAATCGGATCCGGACATCGAATATTGTGAGGTACCGTTTCCGCTGCTGCATGTGGGGCGTTCAAACCGGAAGAAGAAGACTGACTGCTCAGCATGCGACTGGCTTCCAATGGTATGATTGGCCGAAAGCAGCAGGGCACGGCCGTTGTTGGCGGTACTGTTGATGAGCGATCCTGAACAGAGCCATACCCCACCCCGTATAAATTTTACAACTGCACGCTTTTCAGTTTGCCAGGCAGCACCTGGCGGACAGTTAATATCGATATTGCAGTCGGTATTCTTAAGTCCATCTTCCCCAAAAAAACCTTTGAAATCATGAGAAACCCTTGAAATCACCAGCAGGGGCTCAAATTCGGGTGACCCAGGAACATCGAGTTCAATGACTATTCTGTCGCCCGGCAACGGAATCGTTGCCAGTACGCCGGAAGGAATCCGGTTAGCCTTTGTAAAGGCTCCTCTCAGGACCTGATAATCTGGTGTATACAAATACATTTTACTTCCTTCCGGGATATTGAACCGGCTGAAGATCAGGTTCAGTGATCTGGCTCCGGGGGAATAAACCGACAGACGCCATATCCTTCTTCCATCAGGGAGCCGCTCCCAGGTACCCTCCCGATCTGACGAAAGAAGTGTATCAAAGGGAAATGCAAACACCATTTTCTTGAGATTCGGCAGGTAATCCGCAAGATAGGCTGCTTCCCGTGCGGGAGCGAGGCCGGGAAAAACCACGCAGGCCGGGCCGGATTTGAGTTTCAGGCCAAGGCTCCATGGTTTGCCTGTATGTTCCACCTGGCCGGTAAGAGCCAATGCCATACTACACAGGCAAAACAGAAGTAACTGTCTTTTCATGAAGCTCCCGGATCTTTTGCAGCAAAAGTAAGAATTCCGGAAGGGAATGCAAGCCAGGGCCCCGGTTCTAATTAAAAACCACCATGCTGGGTCCTATCCCAACCTCTAAGGTATCTATGGCTGTGCCTGCAGGCTGATAGCGTAAAACCTTACCGGAAGTGGTAAATGAGAGGGCACTTAGCCCATAGATGACATCAGATCCGGGATCAACACCGAAACCATAAAAGTAG
Source organism: uncultured Porphyromonadaceae bacterium (assembly GCA_964457845.1). GTDB lineage: Bacteria > Bacteroidota > Bacteroidia > Bacteroidales > UBA12481 > UBA12481. The sequence continues at coordinate 49,535 of CAYWHP010000019.1, forward strand.
CCCGGAACAAGCAGTTTCTTATCGGCTGCCTGTCGTGAAACGGACCATATGCCTTCGGCTTCGAGGAAAAGAATCCTGTCACGATCGCGGTTTAG
>CAYWHP010000020.1:0-11384 GCA_964457845.1 uncultured Porphyromonadaceae bacterium
AAACGGTACAAATTCTGGTCGTTTCTGCAATAGGTCACTATGACGCCAGATAGGCCTTAAGTGAAAAGCCCCCTGAATCATCTGATCCAGGGGGCTTTCTTTGTAGCGGGGACAGGACTTGAACCTGTGACCTTTGGGTTATGAGCCCAACGAGCTACCAACTGCTCCACCCCGCACTGTTTGTGGGCACAAATATAATTCAATTATCGTAACAATCGACAATGAGGATAATAAAAATGGTATCAGGTATCAGGTGCCGGGTATCGGGCGCTTTCCTGGAGGGCCCGATACCCGATACCTGACACCCAATACCTGATTTATACTATCTTTACATCGGAAAAATCGACGCGTTCATGGCCGAACCAAAAAAGAAGTTAGTACACAAGCTGAAAAGCAAATACCGCCTGGTTATCATGCGCGAAACCTCCTTCGAGGAGGTGTGGCAGATGAAGCTGTCGCGGATGAACGTCATCAATGCCCTTTCCGGCTCCATAGTGATCTATACGCTGATTGTTGTCATGCTGATCATCTATACGCCTCTCAAACAGCTGATCCCCGGTTATCCCAATGCCGACATGACCCGCGGCATCCGCATGAATGCCCTGCGGCTCGATTCGCTTGATTACCAGCTGACCCTTAAAGACCAGTTCATCGACAACCTGATCACCATTATTAACGGCGGTCAGCCCAAAACCCACAGCGGCGATGAGGCAAACGACAAGATTTCAACCCGCGATATTGCCGACCGCAGATCGTCGGATGACTCCCTCCTGAGGATCAATGTTGAGAAGGCTCAGCGCTTCAATGTCAACCCGCAGAGCAGCGGCACCGAAAACCGGAACCTCAATCAGCTCTATTTCTTCCCGCCGGTGCGGGGCCTGGTGATGGCACATTTCGATTATCCGGCAGGTCATTACGGCATCGATATCGCTACGGCCAGCAACCAGGGGATTAAGGCAGTGCTTGATGGCACCGTCATCCTTTCCGATTTTACTACGGGGACAGGGTTTACCCTCCAGATCCAGCACGACCATAACCTGATCTCCGTGTACAAGCACAATAAGGAGCTGTTCAAACGTCTGGGCGACAGGGTGAAGGCCGGTGAGGTGATCGCCACCGTTGGAAACACCGGGGAACTCACCAGTGGCCCGCACCTCCACTTTGAGCTCTGGCATCTGGGCAAGCCGCTCAATCCCGAACATTTTATCGCTTTTGAATGAGTAAGCGTCTGGCCATCCTGGGATCTACAGGTTCGATTGGCAGGCAGACACTTGAAGTGATTGCCAACCATCCCGACGAGTTTTCCGTTGAGGTGCTGACAGCCCGTTCCAACTACCGGCTGCTGATCGAGCAGGCCGCCCTCTTTAACCCTTCAGCGGTGGTGATTACCGATCCCGGCCATCTCGAACCGGTGCAGCGCGCCCTGTCGGGCCTGCCGGTGCGGGTGCTCAGCGGACAGGATGCCCTCATTGAGGTGGTTACCGCCGACACTGTCGACATGGTGCTGGCCGCTATGGTCGGCTTTGCCGGCCTCATTCCGGTGGTTGAAGCCATCCGGGCCGGTAAACAGATCGCACTGGCCAACAAGGAGACACTGGTGGTGGCAGGAGAACTGGTTACCCGCCTGGCACGGGAAAACAACGTCGACCTCCTTCCTGTTGATTCCGAACATTCGGCCATCTTCCAATGCCTCACCGGAGAGCAGCACGCTGAGGTGGAGAAGGTGTATATAACCGCTTCCGGCGGACCTTTCCGCAGTCTCGACAAAAATGCGCTTTCCACGGTAACGGGCCGCGAGGCACTCCGGCATCCTACCTGGAACATGGGCGCAAAGATTACCATTGATTCGGCATCCCTTATGAATAAAGGGCTGGAAGTGATCGAGGCACGATGGCTGTTCAACCTCCGCCCGGATCAGATCGATGTCATCGTACACCCCCAGTCGGTGGTGCACTCGCTTGTGCAATTCTGCGACGGATCCATCAAGGCGCAGCTCGGCCTGCCCGACATGCGGCTTCCGATCCTCTATGCCATGAGCTATCCGAAACGGCTCAACGGGCTGTTTCCGAGGTTCAGCTTTACCGATTACCCGAGCCTCACTTTCGAAGCTCCCGATACCAACCGGTTCCCGAACCTGACACTCGCGCTGGAAGCCATGCGAAGGGGCGGAAACATGCCCTGCATCATGAATGCCGCCAACGAGGTGGCCGTGGAGGCTTTCCTGCACGACAAAACCGGCTTCTACGGAATGACCGGCATCATCGAAAAAACAATCGCAAAGGCAACTTTTTTGCCCGTCGCCGGTTTATCCGAATATATCGAATCCGACCGGGAAGCCCGGTTAATTGCTTCATCCCTGTTATAACCACTATCATCCATGGTAATCCTGATCAAAGCCGCCCAACTGCTCCTGAGCCTCTCCCTCCTCGTGATTGTCCACGAATTCGGGCACTTCATATTTGCCCGCCTGTTCAAAACCCGCGTGGAGAAGTTCTACCTCTTCTTCAACCCGTGGTTTTCACTCTTCAAGATGAAAAGGGGCGACACCGAATACGGTATCGGCTGGCTGCCGCTTGGCGGCTACGTCAAAATCTCGGGTATGATCGATGAATCGATGGATAAGGAAGCCATGAAGTTGCCTCCCCAGCCCTATGAGTTCAGGGCCAAGCCTTCGGGCCAGCGGCTGCTTATCATGCTCGGCGGCGTTCTGTTCAACATCCTTCTGGCGTTCCTGATCTATTCCATGACACTCTTCGCATGGGGTGAACAGTACCTTCCAACCAAAAACGCGAAATACGGCATCGTTTGCGATTCCCTGGCGCTCCAGATGGGCCTTCGCAACGGTGATAAAATCCTGACTCTCGACAACCGCGAAGTAGAGGATTTCAGCGACATCGTGCCCGATATCATTTATAAGGAGACCAAAACCATACAGGTGGAGCGTGACGGGCAGCCTGTAAATATTGATATCCCGGCCGGCTTTGTTGCCGAATATATCCAGTTTATACAGAAGCACAAGAACAAGCGCGGCTTCATCTATTTTGCCTATCCCTTTGAGGTGGCCGATTTCAGCGCCGGGTCACCGGCAAAGCAGGCCGGCTTGCTTGCCGGCGACCGGATAGTCGGGCTCAATGGACAGGATATCCCGTCGTTCAACCTTTTTATCCAGGAGGTGCCGAAGTTTATCGGCGATTCGGTGATGATTAATGTAGAACGGAACGGCGAGAAAATGGAGTTCCCGATGCTTATTCCGTCTGACGGCAAAATCGGTGTCTTTTCAAAAAGTCCTGCATCCTACTTCGAAATGAAGGAGGTGAAGTACGGCTTCTTTGCGTCGTTTCCGGCCGGTGTGAAGAAAGGTGTCACAACGATAGTGGCCTATCTGAAAGACCTCAAACTGATATTCAGTCCCGAAACAAAGGCATACAAGTCGCTTGGCGGCTTTATCAGTATCGGCAATTTCTTCCCGTCGGTATGGAACTGGCAGGTTTTCTGGAATATGACGGCATTCCTCTCGGTGATGCTTGCTGTGCTCAACATCCTTCCGATTCCTGCACTCGATGGCGGTCATGTTTTTTTCCTTACCTTCGAAATCATTACCGGCAAGAAACCAAACGACCGGTTCATGGAGATCGCCCAGATCGTTGGGATGCTCCTGCTCCTGGCACTGGTATTGTATGCAAACGGTAACGATATCATCCGGTTATTTCAAAAATGAAAACAACATTCCTGTTTGCCGGTTTGACCGCCCTGGTGGTCACCGCGCTCAGCTCCTGCAACAGCGGCGACCAGTCGCTGCTGCCCCCGTGTACCGGCAAACCCGGTGAAGTGCTGATCATTATGGCCGACGACCTCTACAAGGGCGCCGCCGGGGATACACTGGTGAACCTGCTCACCCAGGAGGAGCCGGCACTTCCGCAAACGGGCATGGAAGGCGCTGAAGCAATGTTCAATGTGCTGCATCTCCCGCCGGATGCACTTAATAACACGATCCGGCCGGCGCGAAACATGGTTATCGCCGATGTGGGAAGCCAGTACGCACAGGCTGAAGTGAAGGTTTTTAAGGATTACTGGTCGGAGGGCCAGCTGCTGATCCGACTGCAGGCCGCGGGCCGCGATGAACTCCTGAAGCTTATTATCGATAACGGCCCGGAGATCGTGGAAGTTATGCGCGATGGTGAGGTCGACCGGCAGGTTGCCTACAACCGCAAGTACAGGAACCAGGATGTCTGGGACAAACTGCTTAAGGATCACCAGATCGATATCAGTTTCCCAAAAGGATTCGATGTGAAGGTGGATACCGGCAATTTCACCTGGCTGCAGTATGATCCTTCCGAGATGACGCTGGGTGTATTCCTGTGGTCGTACCCCTATACCTCGGAAAAGCAGCTTGAGCCGGCCGAATTGCAGCGGTTTACCGATGACTTTCTTCAGCCGCGGGTTCCCGGCCCTTCCGGTCCCGCCAAGTCGTCCTATATGCGCATTTACCCTGATATTCCTGTTGTTACACGCACCTTTACCGCCAACGGCAATTTTGTCCGCGAAATGAAAGGACTTTGGGAGGCTAAGGTCGACTTTATGGGCGGCCCCTTCATCTCCTGGAGTTATGTGGATGAGGTAAGGAACCGTGTGGTTACGGTATTCGGATTTGCCTATGCCCCCAAAATCGATAAGCGGAACCAGGTGCGGAAGCTGGAGAGTATCCTGAAAACCGTCGATTTCCCCGATCAGGCCATGTAGTCGAACAGCTGGTTCCGCAATTGCGGGATAAACCCGGCTTCACGGATCGCCTGCTGCATCCCTTCCGGATTCATCGTGTTGTGCGCACCCGCCTGCGATACCACATTCTCCTCTATCATCACCGAGCCGAAATCATCGGCACCGGCATGCAGGCAGAGCTGCCCTGCGGTTTTGCCAACGGTCAGCCACGAGGCCTGAATATGACTGATGTTGGGCAGCGCAATTCTGGAAAGGGCCAAAAGCCTGATATACTGACGGGTATCCACTTCTCCCCGGATGTTCATCTCCTCACGCAAAACCGTTCCTTCATCCATGAAGGGCCATGGAACGAAATTCAGGAAACCGCAGCTGTCTTCGGGCTTTTCAGCCTGCAGCGACCGTAAGCTGACCAGATGCTCCACCCGCTCCTCCAGGGTTTCGGCATGGCCAAACATCATGGTGGCTGATGTGGGGATCTTCATCGCGTGAGCGGTACGCATCACATCGAGCCACTCCCCGGCACTGCATTTTCCTTTTGAAACGACACGGCGTACCCGGTCAACCAAAATTTCTGCCCCTGCACCCGGAAGGGAATCCATACCGGCCTTACGTAATTCATTAAGAATGATGGCGTAATCCGTCTTTTCCATTCGCGCCAGATGTACGATCTCGGGAGGACCAAGGGCATGAAGCCGCAGGGTGGGGTACTCCTCCTTCAGATTGCGGAACAGGGTGGTGTAGAAATCAAGTCCAAGGGTGGGGTGCATGCCGCCCTGAAGCAACAGCTGGCTGCCACCCATGCTGAACAGGTAACCGATCTTCTCCCGGTACTGCTCCATGGTGGTGATGTAAGCATCCTCATCGGCGCCCCGCCGGCAGAAATTGCAGAATTTGCAGAACGATACACAGACGTTGGTTATGTTTACGTTACGGTCTATGATCCAGGTGACGACCGGCTCCGGATGAAGTTTCATCCGGATATGGTGCGCCGCCTCCATCAGCTCCCCGTCGCCCGCGTTCCGGTAAAGGAATACCAGTTCTTCCGCCGTGAGCCATTCCCCGCTGCACGCCTTCAGAATCAATTCAACCGTATTGCCCCTGATCAATCTGTCCATTCGGCGCAATTTAGGCTAATTGTCAGGCTCTCCCATCGGTTTGGGACAGATTTTTTTAACTTTACCGGCTTGAAATTTGTTTATTGAATATGCTCCTGTACCCTGCCGATAAAATTGTTCCCGACAAGAACCTGATCCTGGTTTTTGCCGGTGAGGATGAGGTGCTTTCCTATGGCTGGTCAGCAGAGGAAAAGGACTATATCGCTCACTGTTTTGGGAACCGGCAGAAGACGATTGTTCTTAACAGGTATACCCGATCCGATGTGGTGGTGATTCCCGACAGTTCCCGTTCAGGCGACTCCCTCCTCGAGGACTGGCGGAACCGCGGCTTCGAGATCCACGAAACAGCCTGCAGGAACAAATGGCAGGAGATGGTGATTGCCGACCAGTCGGGCAGGCCGGCCTGGGTGGAAGCGCTGGCCGAAGGCATTGCGCTGAGCAACTACCAGTTTCTGAAGTACTTTACAAAATCCGAGGAAAAGAAGTTTACTCCCGGCCGGCTGGGTATCCTGGGTGGACATCCCGATGCTGTCCGGCGCCTGAGTGATCGGGTGCTTGCGGTATCGCTCGCCCGTGATCTGGTAAACGAACCGGTCTCCTACCTGAATGCCGAGCAGCTTGCCGATGACCTTACAACGGCCGGCCTTGCCGCCGGGCTCTCCGTTGAGGTGCTCGACAAAACACAGATCGAATCGCTGCGGATGGGCGGGCTGCTGGCCGTTAACAAGGGCAGCATCGACCCTCCGCGGTTCATTATTCTCGGATGGGAGCCTGAAACGCCGGTTAATGAGGCGCCTCTGGTTCTGGTGGGCAAAGGGGTAACCTTCGACACCGGCGGCCTGAGCATCAAACCGACGCCCGCCAGCATGGACGAAATGAAGAGCGACATGGCAGGGGCGGCTGCAGTGGCAGGCACCCTCGTGGCCATGGCCCGGATGAACATCCCCGTGCGCGCCATCGGCCTCATCCCGGCCACCGACAACCGGCCCGACGGAAATGCCTATGCCCCCGGCGACGTGATCCGGATGCATAACAACACCACGGTTGAGGTGCTCAACTGTGATGCGGAGGGAAGGCTCATCCTGGCTGATGCCCTCAGCTATGCAAGGAAATACAATCCGGGGCTCGTGATCGACCTGGCCACATTAACCGGTTCCGCTCAGGTAGCCATCGGAGCTCAGGGTTCCGTAGTGATGGGCACCGCACCCGATGAAACAATCGACCTGCTTATCCGGTCGGGATTTTCCGTGCATGAACGCCTCGTGCGATTCCCGCTCTGGGACGAGTATGCAAAACTAATCGAATCCGAGATTGCCGACGTCAAAAATATCGGAGGACGAAATGCAGGAGCCATAACGGCCGGCAAGTTTCTCCAGCGATTTACCGAATACCCCTGGATTCATATCGATATAGCCGGAACAGCATTTTTCACCACCCGCGACAGTTACCGGGGCATCGGGGGCACCGGCACCGGAGTGAGGCTGCTCCTGGATTTCATTACCAATTATTACAAATTGTAAAGCAAATTATGGAAGAACATAAGATCCGGGTAGGAATTACCCAGGGCGACATCAACGGGATAGGCTATGAAGTGATTATCAAGGCGCTGATGGACCCAAGGATACTGGAAGTATGCACACCGGTGGTTTATGGCTCTCCCAAAGTGCTGGCCTACCACCGCAAGGCGCTCAATATCCCCAATTTCAGTCTCAACAGCGTGGCCACAGCCCGGGAGGCCAACCCGAGAAGGGCAAACCTGATCAATTGCCTCGACGATAATGCCCGCGTTGAACTTGGCAAGGCATCGGGATATGCCGGCGAAGCGGCCTTCATCGCTCTCGAGATGGCGGTGCACGACCTGGCCGAGCATCAGATCGACCTGCTGGTGACAGCCCCCATCAACAAATACACCATCCAGAGCAAGGATTTCAATTTTGCAGGCCATACCGAGTACCTTCAGGAAAAGCTGGCCGCCAATAACGTACTCATGATCATGGTGAGCGAGTACCTGAAAGTGGGTGTTGCCACCGGTCACATCCCGCTTGCACAGGTTGCCGGCGAGATAACCAGCGACCTGATCCTGAGCAAGCTCAGGCTGCTCGACCAATCCCTGCGCCAGGATTTCGACATTCCTTCACCACGCATCGCCGTTCTGGGCCTCAATCCCCACTCGGGCGACCAGGGTTTGCTGGGGACCGAGGAGAGCGATATTATACGGCCAGCCCTCGACAAGGCCCGTGAGGAGAGCATTATGGCGCTCGGCCCCTACGCAGCCGATGGCTATTTCGGTTCGGGCCTCTACCAGAAGTTCGATGCCGTACTGGCAATGTACCATGATCAGGGCCTCGCACCATTCAAGGCACTCTCCTTCGATTCGGGGGTCAACTTTACCGCCGGCCTCCCGTTTGTAAGGACCTCCCCGGCACACGGTACCGCTTATGAAATCGCCGGTCTCGACAAGGCAAGCGCCGATTCGATGAGGCAGTCGATATACATGGCAGTGGATATTTATAAATCCAGAAAAGCCAACAGGGAACTTAGAAAGAACGCATTGGGAGCACAATAGCTCCGGATTCAACGTATGGCGATATACGAATACATATCGGGTAAACTCATCGAGCTAACCCCGGCTGTGGCCGTCGTGGAGCAGGGCGGCATCGGCTACCTGGTTCAGATCTCCCTTCAAACGTATGCCACCCTCCGTGGCAAGGAACAGGTTATCGTACTCATCGAGGAGGTGATCCGCGAAGACTCCCATACCCTCTTCGGTTTCGCTTCGGCAGAAGAACGCGAGATGTTCAGGCTGCTGATCACCGTTAGCGGCATCGGCCCGAACACCGCCCGCATGATGCTTTCAACGCTTACAACGGCCGACATCCGACGGGCAGTGCAGACCGACAATGTCTCCGTCCTGAAGAGCGTCAAGGGCGTGGGCATAAAGACCGCCCAGCGGGCCATCATCGACCTCCGTGACAAAATCGGCAAAACCGAAGAAGTTGCCGGTATTTTGCCCGGATTGGGCAATACCTCCAGGGATGAAGCGTTATCTGCTTTGGTCATGCTTGGCTTCAACAGGAATGAATCGGTAAAGGTTCTCGATCAGATCCTCCAGGAAAATCCCTCAAAAGGGGCAGAAGAACTGGTCAAGCTTGCCCTGAAAAAACTTTAACAGCTTCACCGGAACTCTATGCAGATAAGACGATCGATTCAAACACTGAACTCCCTGAATCTTTTCCTGATTCTTCTCCTGGTTTTGCCGGCCGGACTGGCCGCCCAGCAGAAAAAACCGGTTACGCCGGTGAAGCAGGTTGCGGATACCACCAAACGGGATACGCTCGCCGGGCTCAGGTACCCTATCCCTATGAGGTCGCAGATGTTTTCCACGCAGCCGAATGCGCAGTCGCCGCTTTACCTGAAAGACCCGAAAAACCTTACCTCCTCGTTCGATTACGACCCTGCCGCCAACGACTACAAGTACCAGCAGAAACTCGGCGACAAGCAGCTGGGCGACCCCTTCTACCTGACGCCTGCACAATACCGGAAATACGACCTGAACCGATCGGTTAAGGACTATTGGAGACAACGCGTTGGTGGTGAACAGTTTACTACACAGCAAGGGCTTATCCCGAAGCTGTATGTCGGTGGAGAAGCCTTTGACCGGATTTTTGGATCAAATGTCATCAATATAAAACCGCAGGGATCCGCTGAACTGATTTTCGGAATACAGATCAACAAGACGGACAACCCGGCGCTGCCTGAAAAAGTAAGGAAGAATACAACCTTCGATTTCGACAACAAAATCCAGATGAACGTCACCGGGCAGATCGGTGACAAGATGGAACTCGGGATCACCTACAATACCGAAGCTACGTTCGATTTCGAAAACAAAACACGTATCGCCTATACCGGCAAGGATGATGAAATTCTGCGCAAAGTGGAGGCAGGCAACGTCAACCTTCCCCTGTCGGGATCACTCATTACCGGCAGCCAGAGCCTCTTCGGCATCAAAACCGAGATGCAGTTCGGCCGCCTTACCGTTACCAGTATCTTCTCGCAGCAGCAAGGCAAGTCGCAGTCGATCGATGTTCAGGGCGGAGGCGTGGCTAACGATTTTGAGATTCGGGCGGATGAATACGAATCGAACAAGCACTTCTTTCTTTCGCACTACTTCCGCGATGTTTACGACCAGTCGCTGAGAAACATGCCGGTTGTTAATTCGGGGATCAATATTACACGAATCGAAGTGTGGGTAACCAACAAGAACGGGAACTTCAACGAATCCCGCAACGTGGTTGCCTTCCTCGATCTTGCCGAGGGGGTGAACGCCACCGGAACCAATATCTTTAATACCGGATTTGTTAAGTACACCGGTCCGGGACGCTACCCTGGCAACAACGTTAACGACCTTTACAATAACCTGGTAACCAACTATTCCGGTATTCGCGATATCGGGCAGGTTACCGGAGTGCTTTCCCCGCTTGCCGCGCAGAACTTTATCGGCGGTCAGGATTACGAGAAGATCGAGAATGCCCGCAGGCTCTCCACCGAGGAATTCATTCTTAATGCCAAGCTGGGTTATATTTCATTGAACCAGCAGCTTGGGTCCGATGAGATCCTGGCTGTTGCCTTTGAGTACACGATCGGTGGTCAGGTTTACCGCGTGGGTGAATTCTCCGGCGAATTCAACAAGGACGCCAACTCCGATGCACCATCCCTGATCCTCAAACTCCTTAAGGGCACCAACCAGACCCCGACACTGCCCACCTGGGACCTGATGATGAAGAACATCTACTCGATTGGCGCCAGCCGGCTTAACAAGGATGATTTTGTGCTCGACGTCCTCTACCAGAACGACAAAACAGGTAATGCCATCAATTACATCCCGGAGGGGGCCATCGACGGAAGCCTGCTCCTCAGTGTACTGAACCTCGATAACCTCAACTCCCAGCTGGACCCGCAGCCCGACGGTATTTTCGACTTCGTGGAGCAGATAACGGTAAATACACAAAAGGGGCGGATTATATTCCCTGTACTCGAGCCGTTCGGATCGTACCTGCGGAAGAAGATCGAAGCCGGCATAGCCGACAACAAGGCCATTGCCGACAAGTATGTGTTTGAGGAGCTCTATACCCAAACACAGACCATTGCCAAGCAGCAGGCCGAAAAGAATAAATTCCTCATGCGCGGATCGTTCAAGTCGTCTTCCTCCTCCGAGATCCGCCTCAATGCCATGAACATTCCGCAGGGAAGCGTCATCGTAACGGCCGGCGGCATGAAGCTTGCCGAAAACTCCGATTACACGGTCGATTATACCATGGGTACCGTGAAGATCATCAATCAGGGGCTGCTCGAATCGGGTACTCCGATCAAGATATCACTCGAGGACCAGTCGACTTTCGCCATCCAGTCGAAGTCGATGATAGGCACCCACCTGGAATACCGCTTCAACAAGGACATCAATATCGGGGGTACCCTTCTCCATCTGAGCGAGCGCCCGCTGACCAACAAGGTTAACCTCAACGAAATTCCGATTTCCAATACCATCTGGGG
>CAYWHP010000020.1:11484-49537 GCA_964457845.1 uncultured Porphyromonadaceae bacterium
CAGCCCGACCTTTTCCCGGAAGCCGCTCAGAGCAACGACCTGGCTTACGGATTCAACCGTGCCAAACTGGCATGGTACTCCATCGACCCGCTGTTTCTGCGCAATAACAGCGCTACCCCTTCGCACATCGCAAACAGCGAGGAGGAGCAGAACAGCCATTATACCCGGGAGATCGAGGCACAGGAAATATTCCCGTACAAAGAGGCCCCGAACAATATCCCGATGTCGCTGCAGGTGCTTAACCTGGCTTTCTATCCGAATGAGCGCGGTCCGTATAACTATGACCTCGGCGGATCGAAATTCTCAGCCGGCCTCGATGAGCAGGGAGCCCTGCGTTCCCCGCAACAGCGCTGGGGCGGCGTGATGACCAAGCTTACCACCAACGACTTTGAGGAGGCTAACGTCGAGTACCTTGAATTTTGGCTCATGGACCCTTATGTCGAGGATGCCAAGCGGAATATTGTTCGTGACGATTTGGATCCAACGCTCTTCTTTAATCTCGGAAACATTTCCGAAGACATCCTGAAAGACGGCCGCAAGGCTTTCGAGAACGGACTGAGCGGCGGAGCCACCCTGAATTATGTCGACACAACGGCCTGGGGTCGTGTTCCGGTTACCCAGTCATTCGTAAACGCCTTCGATAACGATGTTAACTCAAGAAAGCTCCAGGACGTGGGCCTTGATGGCCTGGGCAATGAGGATGAACGCACCTTCTATGGTGCATACCTCGATTCGCTGCAACGGTTTGTGAACCCGGCCTCAGAAAGATACCAGGATTTCCTTAATGACCCCGCAAACGACGATTACCATTACTTCCGGGGCGATGATTACGATGCTCAGCAGGTTGGAATCCTTAACCGGTACAAGAAATTCAACGGCCTTGAGGGGAACTCCGCTACGGCCGAATCAACCACCGAACCCTATCCGACACAATCCACCAACCTTCCGGATGTGGAGGATATCAACCTCGACAATACCCTCAATGAGTCGGAATCCTATTATCAATACAAGGTCAGCCTCCGCAAAGGGGATTTCCAGATCGGGAAGAACTTCATCACGGATGCTATCGTCGGTAAGAATAAATTCGGTGACCCTGTAACCTGGTACCAGTTCAAGGTTCCGATCTATGAACCGCAGAAAGTAATCGGCAGCATCCAGGATTTTAAGTCGATCCGCTTCATGAGGATGTTTGTTAAGGGATTCGGGGAGCCGGTTGTAATGCGTTTTGCAACCCTGGAGCTGGTTCGCGGTGAATGGAGAAAATACAACCTGAGCCTCCTCGAAGGAGCCGAGCACCTGAGTACGCCTGAGTATACCCGCGGAAAATTCGAGGTTTCGGCAGTCAGCATCGAAGAGAACGGTAACCGCTTCCCGGTGAACTATGTCCTCCCCCCGGGAATTACCCGGACAACGGATCCGTCGAACCCGCAGATGATCCAGAAAAATGAGCAGGCCATCGAACTTAAGGTTACCGACCTCGAGGATGGTGATGCCCGTGCGGCCTATACGAATCAGCGCATCGATATGCGCCAGTACAAGAGGCTGAGGCTTTTTGTCCATGCCGAGGCTGTAGATCAGACCCAGCTTCGTAACGGCGACCTGAGGGCCTTTATCCGTATCGGCTCCGACTATACGCAGAACTATTACGAGTACGAAATTCCGCTGAGCCTTACTCCACATCTGATACCGCCGATGAAGTATGACCAGCTGGCTGTTGCCGACCGGACTGTCGTTTGGCCGACGGAAAACAGTTTTAATGTTGAACTGGCTGTTTTTCAGGCACTCAAGCAGGCACGAAACGATGCCATGCGCATCGAAGGATCTGATGTCACGCAGGAAACACACTATGTTCAGGAGGAGGGGGCCAACCGGATCATCCTTGTCGGTAACCCGAACATGAGCAATATCAGGACCATCATGATCGGTATCCGAAATCCGGCCAGGAGTAACAATACCGGGAATGATGATGGCATGGCCAAAACGGCAATCATCTGGATGAACGAGCTGCGGCTTACCGATTTCGATGAGGAGGGCGGCTGGGCCGCCAACGGACGGCTCTCGGCCAACCTGGCCGACCTGGGCAACCTTTCCGTTTCCGGAAATACCAGCGTACCGGGTTTCGGCAGTATCGACAAGAAGGTGAACGACCGAAGCCGTGAGCAGATCATGCAGTACGACATTGCATCCAGCCTCCAGCTTGGTAAACTGTTCCCGAAAAACGCAGGTGTACAGCTGCCGATGTATGTGGCATTCGGTGAGCAGATGCGTAACCCGCAGTATAACCCGATGGACCCCGACATTCCACTGCAGGCCGCACTCGATAATGCGCTCGATAAAACCGAGAGGGATTCAATCCTTTATATATCACAGGATTACAACAGGCGAAAAAGCATAAATTTCAATAACGTACGAATTGAGCCCGGTTCCGCCACCCGCAGGAGGGAGCCCAAAATATGGAGCCTTTCAAACTTCTCGCTCTCCTATGCCTTTACCGAGTCGTTTGCCCGCAACATTAAAACGGAAGCAAACCTCAACAAGAGCTATAACGGGGGACTTAACTATGTGTATTCCTCAAATAACCTGAAACCCTGGGAACCATTCAAAAAGGCCACCAAGCTCGACAAGCCCGCTTTCCGCCTGGTAAAGGACTTTAACCTCTATTACCAGCCATCCATGCTGAGTTTCCGTACCAACATGGCACGGCGGTACAGCGAAATGCAGCTGCGCAACGTGGCTAACCCGGGCATGAAGATTGAACCAACCTTTAACAAGAATTTCAACTGGAACCGGAACTTCGATGTAAAATGGGACCTTACGCGTAACCTCAAGGTCGATTATTCCAATTCCAATGTGGCACGGATTGATGAACCCGACGGGGCTATGCGCCGGGGCGATATTGATTATGAACAGAAGCGTGACAGCCTCTGGAACAATATTTTGGCCTTCGGCCGGCCTACCCAGTACCACCATTCCCTTAACGCCACCTACAACATCCCGATCAGTAAGATCCCGCTGCTCAACTGGCTTTCCGCCAATGCCTCCTATCGGGTTGAATACGACTGGTCTGCCGGCCCGATTACCGCGGATACCATACGGCTTGGTAACATAATTCAGAATGACGGCAGCTACCAGCTCAGCGGTTCGGCCTCCCTCCAGACGCTCTACAACAAGGTTGGGTATCTGAAAAAGATCGATGACAAATACAAGCGTAAACAGTCGGCAACACAGGCTAAACAAACAAAGACGGTAAAGTTTGAGGCCGATAAGATCGTGCTGAAGGCTAAGGTTGGAAAGGTGATCATCCACGACCTCATGAGCACCGATGTGAAAGTGAAGTTCCTCGATGAGAACAACCGGGTGCTTGAGGTGGAAACGGAAGTTGTAAACGACCGCAGAATAAAAATTACCGCCGATAAGGATGTCAGCGGAGGACGCATCGAGGTGGAAGGTACGGTCGAGCTGAAGGATAACCCGTTTATCTTCGTTACCGACAATTTCCTGCGCCTTCTCATGGGCGTTAAAAACCTGTCGCTGAACTATTCGGGCGACAACGGAACCATGCTTCCGGGTTTCATGCCGGAACCCAAGCTTGCCGGGCTCCGTAACATAAACGGCATCCTTGCGCCGGGCTTGCCCTTCGCTTTCGGGATGCAGAATGATGCCTTTGGTGATTTTGCTGCAGCCAACGGATGGCTGACCAATGACTCAACGCTCAATGAGGCCTACACACGGGCCTCGAGCGGATCGTGGCGGTTCTCTTCCAATATTGAGCCCATCACCGACCTGCGCATTACCGTTGAGGCTTCCCATTCATCCAGCACAAACCTGGAACAGTTTTATATTTATGGCGACGATGGCCGGTTTACGGCTGAAAACGCCATGTACAGGGGAACCTTCAGCATGTCGATACTCTCTATCGGCTCGGCCTTTGAGAAGACTAAGTCGGAGGATGGATACAAATCTGCAACGTTCGATGCTTTTAAAAATAATCGGGTGGTTATATCACGAAGACTGGCCTCCGAGCGTATCGGCAAACAGGTGAGCGGTAGCCCGGTCTATGATCCGGAAACCGGCCAGTATGCCGGTTATAAGGACGGCTACGGACCTACCGCTCTTGATGTGCTGATCCCTGCCTTTATGGCTGCCTATTCAAACAAAAATGCTGAAACCGTCAGCCTCGACGCCATGCCCGGAGTTCTCAGCATGATGCCTAACTGGCGAATCCAGTATGGCGGGCTTCAACGTGCCGACTGGATCAAGAAGTATCTGAAGCAGTTGAATATCAACCATTACTACCGGAGCCTCTATTCAGTGGGAACCTACACCACAAATCTTTTCTACGATCCTGATTTGCAGGACGGCATGAACTATATCCGGGATGCCCAGGAAAACTTCCTTCCGTTACGGGAAATCGGATCGATCAGCATCTCCGAGTCACTTAGTCCGCTGATCGGATTCGATGCTCTCCTCCAGAACAGCCTGCAGGCCAGGGTGGAGCTGAAGAGAAACAGAAACCTTTCGCTAAGCCTCAACAACAACCAGCTGATGGAAAACCGCTCGGAGGAAATTGTCATCGGAACAGGTTATCGATTCGAAGAGGTTCCCATTACCATCAAGTCGGGCGGGAATCAGCGCAAGTTCCAGTCGGATCTTGATCTCCGCTTCGACCTGTCGATCCGCGAAAACATGATGATCATGCGTAAGCTCGAGGAAGATGTTAATACTCCCACCTCCGGACAAACTGTGGTTACGGCCAAATTCACTGCCAGTTACAGGCTCAGCAGCCGTTTCGAACTGAAATTCTATTATGACCAGGTTGTAACAAAACCGATTGTCAGTACTTCCTATCCGACATCGAATACAAAGGTTGGCTTTAACCTGAGGTTTACCCTTACCAATATGTAGGCTTTTTTATACATTTGAATCGGCTTGGAACTGTCAAACTAAAGAAATATCAACCATGAACGTACCTCAGAATTTAAAGTACACCCAGGATCATGAGTGGATCCGCATCGAAGGTGATACTGCCACAGTTGGAATTACCGATTACGCCCAGTCAAACCTGGGAGACATCGTCTTCCTGGAAATCGAAACGGTAGGCGAGACGATCGGAAAGGGAGAATCATTCGGAAACATTGAAGCCGTGAAAGCCGTTGAAGAACTGTATATGCCCGTTTCGGGTGAAGTTCTTGAAGTGAATCCATCGCTGGAAGCCAGCCCGGAAGTGGTGAACCGGGATCCTTACGGCGATGGTTGGATGGTGAAGATCAAACTGACCGATGCTGCCGAACTCGATGCGCTGATGGATGCAGAGGCGTATGCCAAGTTGATTGGCTGAGCATAGGGCAGGAAGGCAGGAGGGCAGGAAGGCAAAAATGCAGAGACGTTTATAAACGTCTCTACTTAAGACAAAAGAAAAAGGGGCTCCGATGAGTCCCTTTTTTTTATTTGATAATCAAAAACTTCGCTTAAATTATCCAGAAGCGTTTCTTTCTTAAATCTTAAGTCATAAGACTAATTTTTGCCTCCTGCCCTCCTGCCTTAACTTACAAGGTCTTCTTAACCTCCCTGCTCGTATACGCTTCAATAACATCCCCAACCTTGATATCATTATAGTTGTCGATGTTCAAGCCGCATTCGAGACCGGATACAACTTCCTTGGCATCATCCTTAAATCGCTTGAGCGATCCCAGCAGACCGTCGTAAACGACGATACCATCGCGGATGATCCTGACTTTGGAGGTCCGGAAAATCTTCCCGTCGCGGACAATACATCCGGCAACCGTACCGACCTTTGTGATTTTGAATGCTTCGATAACTTCCAGGCTCCCGGTGATTTCTTCCTTGATTTCCGGGCTGAGCATCCCTTCCATAGCCGCCTTAAGCTCGTTGATGGCATCGTAGATAATCGAGTACAGGCGGATTTCGATTCCCTCCTTCTCGGCCAGCTTGCGGGCGTTGAGTGAAGGACGCACCTGGAAACCGACGATGATGGCGTTGGAAGCAGTGGCGAGGAGAATATCGCTTTCTGAGATCTGTCCGACAGCTTTGTGTATGATGTTGACCTGA
Source organism: uncultured Porphyromonadaceae bacterium (assembly GCA_964457845.1). GTDB lineage: Bacteria > Bacteroidota > Bacteroidia > Bacteroidales > UBA12481 > UBA12481. The sequence continues at coordinate 17,554 of CAYWHP010000020.1, forward strand.
ATATCCTGAGTTGACAGTTTGATAAGTGAATCAGCGAGAGCTTCGATGGAACCGTCGACATCACCTTTAACAATGATATTGAGTTCCTGGAAATTGCCGATTGCAATTCGCCGTCCGATTTCGTCGAGAGTAATGTGCTTGCGTGTACGCAGCTCCTGCTCACGCTGCAGCTGTTCGCGCTTGGTGGCGATTTCGCGGGCTTCGCGTTCGGAACCCAGCACGTGAAACTTGTCGCCTGCCGTAGGTGCCCCGTTGAGGCCGAGGATCAGGACCGGTTCCGAAGGCCCGGCTATGTCAATGGTGCCGCCGCGCTCGTTGAACATGGCTTTTACCTTGCCGAAATAGCTTCCGGCCAGAACGATGTCACCAACCCGCAGCGTACCGCCCTGAACGAGAATGGTGGTCACGAATCCGCGCCCCTTGTCGAGCGATGATTCGATAACGGACCCGATTGCATTCTTGTCGGGGTTGGCTTTCAGATCAAGCATTTCAGCCTCAAGCAGGACCTTTTCGAGGAGTTCCCCGATACCAATCCCTTTCTTAGCGGATATCTCCTGCGACTGGTATTTGCCGCCCCAGTCTTCCACCAGGTAATTCATATTGGCCAGCTGTTCCCTGATCTTTTCGGAGTTTGCGCCTTCGCGGTCAATTTTGTTGATGGCGAATATCATTGGAACGTTTGCGGCGGCAGCATGGTTGATGGCTTCAACCGTCTGCGGCATTACTGCGTCGTCGGCAGCAATAACGATAATGGCGATGTCGGCCCCCTGGGCACCTCGGGCACGCATGGCCGTAAAGGCTTCATGACCCGGTGTGTCGAGGAAGGTGATCGTTTTGCCCGTATCAAGAATAACCTTGTAGGCACCGATATGCTGCGTAATGCCGCCGGCTTCACCGGCGATGATGTTGGTTTTACGGATATGGTCGAGCAGCGATGTTTTACCGTGGTCGACGTGACCCATGACAGTCACCACCGGCGGCCTCGAACGGAGGTCGTCTTCCTTGTCGGTCTCCTGTTCAATAGCTTCCTGTACTTCAACACTGATGAATTCAACTTCAAAACCGAATTCATCCGCAACAACCGAAATCGTCTCCGCATCAAGCCGCTGGTTGATCGAAACAAACAACCCGAGGCTCATGCAGGTGGATATAATCTCGTTGACCTGCACGTTCATCAGGCTGGCCAGCTCGTTTGCGGTAACAAATTCGGTAACCTTGATTGTATGGCTTTCCATCTCGGCACGGTCGGCATCGGCCTGCATGCCCTGCCTGACGAGCTCGCGCTTTGATTTGCGGTATTTCGAACCTTTGGATTTCCCTTTCGGGGAGATGCGAAGCAGGGTGTCCTTGATCTGTTTCTGGACATCCTCTTCCGAAATCTCCACTTTGCCCACCTTCTTTTTCACCTTGGTCACCTTCTTGACCACCTTGGTGGCTTCTCTTTCCGGTGTCGGGCCAACCACCGCAACGCGATCCTTCCGGATCCGTTTGCGCTTCTTCTTTTTCAGCGGATCGTCCCCTCCTGCATCCCCCTCCGGTTTTCTGCGTTCGGTTTCCGACAGGTCGATCTTGCCAACAACGGTTGGTCCGTTAACCTTTTTAACCACAATCCGGTGAATGGGCGCTTCGGCACGTTTTTCCCTTGCCGGTTCTGTGGATGGCTGTGCGGGCCTGACTTCCGTCCGGGCACCGCCACTGGCTTCCGCACGCGCTACTTCATGTGCGGTTTTGACAACGGGCTTCTCCTTGACATATTTCTTTGACGGCCTTGTCTTCTGATTCAGGGCGTCGATATCGATTTTACCGACAACCTTGAAGTCGGTGAGCAGATCTTTGGCCAGTGTTGTCCGCGTGATGACTTCCTCCTCTTGCACCCGGCCTGTCCGCTGCGACGGCTCGGCGGGAGCCTCAGCAGCCGCAGCCACCGGCGCGGGTTTTACCTCGTCGGTTGTTGTGGAAACCGCCTCCGATGCCTTTTCTACCATGGCAGAGGGTGCGGCAACTTCCTGCATTTCGGCCGGGGCTGCTGCCTCCACCGCTGCTGGTGTTGCTTGAGCCTGTTCTGAAACCGGTGATACAACCGGTGACACTACCGGTGATACAACCGGTTCATCAACAGGTTGTGTAACCGCTTCTTCGGCAGGCTCAGGCTTTGGCTTGCTTTTCGGTTTGGGCTGCTCAAGATCCATTTTCCCGATAATCTTCGGGCCTGCCGGCTTGTCAATGGAAACCGCGGTAACCTCAGGCTCATCCCTCTTCTCACGTTTCTCCCGACGGGTGTCTTCCCTGTCGAGATCAAACTTCGATGATCCCCGGTTATCCTGAATCAGCAGGACTTCTTCCGGCTCTAACTCTTCTTCGACTTGCGGGGCTGGAGTATCTTCAATAGAAATGGTGGTCCGGGATTCGTACTTATGCTCCTCCTTGAACTGCACCGCTTCACGTTTGGCCGCCAGGTCATTCTGATACTCCTTCATGACCATGACAAGCGCCTCAGGCGGAATTTTTGCGTTGGGATTGTTCTCTATGTTGATCCCCTTCTTGTGAAGGAAGTCAACAATAGTCTGGATCCCTACGTTACATTCTTTCGCAACCCTGCTTAATCGTTTTACCTCTGACATATTTATTGTTCAAATTCTGATCGGAGGATTCTAACCACCTCCTTGACAGTTTCTTCTTCCAAATCAGTCCGTTTGACAAGCTCCTGAACCGATAAATCAAGCACGCTCCTGGCTGTGTCGCAACCAACGGCCTTGAGCTCATCAAGTATCCAATGGTCGATTTCATCTGCAAATTCTTCCAGGTCAATATCTTCCTCCGCACCGGCAATGTCCCGGAATACGTCTATTTCGTAATCGGTCAGCATGCTTGCCAGCTTGATGTTCAAGCCGCCTTTGCCGATAGCCAGAGAAACCTCTTCCGGCTTGAGGAATACTTCTGCCCGCCGGTCTTCCTCGTTCAGCTTGATCGAACTGATCTTGGCCGGACTCAGCGAACGCTGGATGAACAGTGTGAGGTTTGCCGTGTAGTTGATCACATCGATGTTCTCGTTGCGCAACTCACGGACAATGCCGTGTATCCTTGACCCCTTCATTCCGACACAGGCGCCGACAGGGTCGATCCGCTCATCATAGGACTCAACCGCAACTTTAGCGCGCTCGCCGGGTATCCTTACAATTTTCTTGATGGTAATCAGCCCGTCGAAGATCTCAGGCACCTCAAGCTCGAAAAGCCGCTGGAGGAAGACGGGCGTGGTGCGGGACAGGATGATAACAGGACTGTTGTTCCGCATGTCAACTTTGACAACGACGGCCCGCAGTGAATCTCCCTTGCGGAAGAAATCCGAGGGGATCTGTTCCGATTTGGGAAGGATCAGCTCGTTGCCCTCATCGTCGAGAATCAGAATCTCACGGTTCCATACCTGGTAAACCTCACCCGTGATAATGTCACCGATCTTGTCTTTGTACTTACTGTATACGTGGTCTTTCTCCAGTTCCAGGATACGCGAGGTGAGGTTCTGTCGCAGCGACAGGATCGCCCTGCGTCCGAAATCCTCCAGTTTGACCTCGTCTGTCACGTCATCACCGATCCCGAAATCTTCGTCGATTTTCATGGCTTCCGTCACCGTGATCTGCAGGTTCTGATCTGTAATTTCGTCATCAGCCACCACCGTACGGTTTCTCCATATTTCAAAGTCACCCTTGTCGACATTGATAATCACGTCGAAATTCTCATCTGTTCCATAACGCTTGATCAGAATGCTCCTGAATACATCCTCCAGAACACTCATCATGGTGGTCCTGTCGATGCTCTTTAATTCCCTGAATTCCGAAAAAGTGTCAATGAGGTTTATGCTTTCCATATCCTGTCAGTTTACACCTGTTTAAAATCAATTTCTACACGTGCCGTTTTTATCCGGCTCAACTCAATCACAACCGGCTCTTCAGGAGCCGGTTTTTTTTTGGTACCCGCAAGCTTTACAGCCAGTGCCGGCGGGGTTCCTTCGCTGTCGGGCCTTGCTTCCAGAAGAGTGCCCTTTACCAGGTCGCCGTCGGTCAGAACGATCTCCATTTTCTCTCCAACCGCCTTCAGGTATTGCCGGAATACACGCAAGGGCTGACCCAGCCCCGGGGAGGAAACCTGCAGCTCAAAATCTTCCTGCTCACGGTCGAGATGATCCTCGATTGAACGGTGCACCGCTGCACAGTCATCAAAATTAACCCCGGCGGGGTGGTCAATAGCAACATGAATCACATTGCTGCGACTCACAGAAACCTCAACAAGGAATACTTGCGACTCCTTAAGTGCCTCGATAATAATGTCTTCTACCTTTTTCCGATCAATCACAGTACCAAGAATTAAAAAATAGGGGACCCGAGTCCCCTATGCCATAAATCCCACAATCGACCGCAAAATTACAATTTTTTATTTAAAGTGCAATCGCATGGGCCGAAACGTGTTCATTATCAGTAAAATTTTGTTTTTCCGACACTACAAGGATAATAAGTTGTAAAATTGTAAACCTAAAGGATTTGGCTTTTCCCGATGTCACAAGATTTGCGCACCTCACCCGAAAAGAGAAAGATCATCAACGACCCGTTGTACGGCTTCATTAATTTCCCGTCGGAGATGGTTTATGATCTGATTGATCACCCATGGTTTCAGCGTTTGCGGATGATTCGCCAGCTGGGGCTAACCTTCTATGTTTATCCCGCGGCAAACCACACCCGGTTTCAACATGCGCTGGGGGCCGCACATCTGATGAACAGCGCGCTGGAGGCTATTGCCCGCAAGGGTCATCCGGTTTCCGAAGTCGAACGGGATGCTGCAACTGCCGCGATCCTGCTGCACGATATCGGCCATGGCCCGTTTTCACATGCGCTGGAGCACAGCATCGTCGGTTCGGTCGATCACGAAACGCTCTCCGTCCTTTTCATGCAGGAACTCAATCGCCGGTTTGGCGGTGCGCTCGACCTGACGATACGGATTTTCGAGGATACGTATTCCAGCTCCTTCCTGCATCAGCTTGTTTCAAGCCAGCTCGACATGGACCGCCTGGATTACCTCAACCGGGACAGCTTTTTTACAGGAGTTACGGAGGGCGCTGTTGGCTCGGAGCGCATTATAAAAATGCTGCGTGTGGTGGGAGACCAGCTTGTGGTGGAGCGCAAGGGCATCTATTCAATTGAAAAGTTCCTGATTTCCAGACGGCTGATGTATTGGCAGGTTTATCTGCATAAAACCGTCATTGCTGCCGAACAACTCCTGGTGAAAGCCCTGACCAGGGCCCGGGAGCTCGCCTTTAACGGCGGCGAGGTGTATTGCACCCCGGCTCTCCGGGCATTCCTGTATCCGGGACCCCTCAGCGAGAAGCCCCTGGCGGATACGGAATTCCTGCTAACATCTTTTGCGCGCCTCGACGACTCAGATATTTTTGCCTCCATCAAGGAGTGGACAGGCCATAGCGACAAGGTGCTTTCATCCCTTTCGGAAGGACTGATGCACAGGAGGCTGCCCGGCATCCGCATCCGCAAGTCACCCTGGAACCCCGAAGAGATCGAAACGCTCCGCAGCAGGCTGGCACTCAAAATGGGATTCAGTGAGGCTGAAGCTGCGTATTTCGTTTATACAGATGTTATTACAAACAGCACCTATGCCGAAAACGACGACCGCATACTGTTCCTTGACAACAACGGACAGCTGGTTTCTCTTGCCGAAGCCAGTGATATCATAAACATACCGCTACTCAGCCGCGCCGACAGCAAATATTTTCTGTGCTTTCCGAAGTGGTTATTTGACGACCGGCATACTAATCCGCCGTCAGGTTTCGTTATGTCTTATTAGCCTATCTAAACCTACATGAAATTCACCGCAAAGCAGATTGCCGGATATCTGGACGGACAGGTTGACGGAGACCCGGAAGTTCAGGTCTATGACGTATCCCGGATTGAGGATGGCCGGCCCGGAACATTAAGTTTTCTCGCTAACCCCAAGTACCAGGCGCATCTTTACGGAACGCTGTCGAGCATCGTCCTTGTGCAGCACGATTTTGTGCCCACCCAGCCGGTTCCCTGTACATTGGTGCGGGTGGAGGACCCTTACCGGGCACTCGCTAAACTTCTGGTGCTGGTCGAGAAACGGCCAAACCGATCGGGTGTAGAGCCAATGGCCTTTGTTCACGAAAGCGCTGTCCTTGGTGAAAATGTCTATGTAGGTGCTTTCTCCTATATCAGCAAAGGGGCAACCCTGGGCAATAATGTAAAGATCTTCCCGCAGGTGTACATCAGCGAAGACGTAGTGATCGGTGACGACACCTGGATCTATTCTGGCGCCCGCATCCACAACAGCAGTGTCATCGGTTCGCATTGCCTGATACACAGCGGAGCAGTCATCGGCGGCGACGGATTCGGTTTCGCACCGGTTACCGGCAGTGATTTTACCAAGGTTCCCCAGATCGGGAATGTGGTTATTGAAGATTATGTAGAGGTAGGAACCAATACAACCATCGACCGCGCAACCATCGGATCCACCATCATCCGCAAGGGGGTCAAGCTGGATAACCTGATCCAGATCGGACATAATGTGGAGATTGGCGAAAATACGGTTATCGCCGCCCAGTCGGGTATTTCAGGATCCACCCGCATCGGCCGGAACTGCATGATTGGAGGGCAGGTCGGTATTATCGGGCACATCACCATAGCAGATGGTACAAAAATCGCAGCCCAGAGCGGAGTCGGACAGTCTGTCAAGGTTGCCGGAACTGCCATTCAGGGTAGTCCCGCTTATGATCTGATCCCCTATCAACGTTCCTATGTATACTTTAAAAAACTCCCTGAAATCGTTGAACGATTGCGTGTAATAGAGAAGTCGAAACCGTTCCCGGATAAAGAATGAACCCTCTTTTTTTGAACTTATGGCATAAGTCCTATTTTTACACCGGATTAAACCGGTAAAACTGAATGACAGCTAAACAAAAAACCCTTGCCAAAAGCGTCACCGTATCGGGTACAGGCCTGCACACCGGGCTGCGTGTAGATGTTGTTTTCAGCCCTTCGGCCGAAAACAGCGGTATCCTGTTCCAGCGGACCGACCTTCCGGATCATCCTGTCATTCGTGCTTCAGCTGATCTGGTAACGGATACGGCACGAAATACCGTCATCGAGGACAAGGGTGCACGTATCGGAATGGTTGAACATGCCCTCTCCGCTATTTCCGGCCTTGAAATTGACAACCTGCTGATTGCTGTCAATGGCCCCGAAATGCCGATTCTTGACGGCAGCGCCCGTTATTATGTTGAAGCTTTCTGCGAAGCGGGTACCGTAACGCAGAATGCCGACCGCGAGGTTTTCGAAATCAGGGAACCGATCGTCTATACCGATGAGGCCCGCGGAATTGAAATCATGGCACTTCCGGCCGATGAATTCAGCATCAGTGTCATGATCGACTACAATTCGGAAGTGCTGGGGAACCAGTTCGCCAGCTTATCCCGGATGACGGATTATGTAAAGGAGATCGCCGGTTCCAGGACATTTGTCTTTTTCAGGGAACTCGAGATCCTTTGGAAGAATAATCTCATCAAGGGCGGAAGTCTCGACAATGCCATGGTGATCCTCGAACGTGAAGTTCCGCAGGAGGAACTCGACCGGGTTGCCGACCTTATCGGAAAACCACGGATCCAGTCGCCGGCACAAGGCATTTTGAGCAGCTCCCGGCTGGATTTCAGCAACGAACCGGCACGTCATAAGCTGCTCGACCTGATCGGCGACCTCAAACTTATTGGTATGCCGCTCCGGGGGAAAATTATTGCCACCCGCCCCGGTCATGCCTCAAATGTTGAATTTGCCAAACTGGTGAAGCTTGCCATCCGAAAAGAAAAGGCAAAGCTGGAAGTTCCTTCCTACGACCCTAATAAAATCCCGGTTTATGATATAAACCAGATCATGTCTTTTTTGCCTCACCGTCCGCCGTTTTTGCTTGTCGACCGCATTGTGGAGGTTTCCGAAATGATGATCGTGGGGGTTAAGAATGTGACGATGAACGAGCCGTTTTTCGTCGGCCATTTCCCGAAGGAACCCGTCATGCCAGGTGTTCTCATCGTGGAGGCGCTTGCCCAGTGCGGCGGCATCCTCGTGATGCAGGGAATGGAAAATCCCTGGGAGATCAGTACCTATTTCATCAAGATCGAGAACTTCCGGTTCAAGCGAAAAGTGGTTCCGGGAGATACACTCATTCTTAAAATGGAACTCCTCGAACCCGTCAGAAGGGGCCTTGTCCGCATGCGGGCACAGGCATTCGTCGGCAATCAGGTAGCCGCCGAAGGCGAAGTGATGGCCCAGCTGGTTCGCAACAAAGAAGCTAAACAATAATTATTCAATGATTCATCCTCTCGCCTCTGTCCATCCTGAAGCCCGCATCGCAGCGGGAGCCATGGTGGATGCTTTTGCGGTCATCAGTCAGGATGTGGAAATAGGGGAGGGAACCTGGATCGGTCCTCACGTAACCATTTTCGACGGTGCCAGGATCGGGAAAAACTGCAAGGTCTTCCCGGGAGCGGTCATCTCGGCCATACCACAGGATCTTAAATATCAGGGTGAAATTACCCATGTCGAAATCGGCGACAACACGGTTATCCGGGAATGCGTCACCATAAACAAGGGTACCCGGTCGTTCGGACAGACAATCATCGGTCACGATTGCCTGATCATGGCCTATACACATGTCGCGCACGACTGCCGGATCGGCAATAATGTGATCCTGGTTAATAATGTGGGCCTGGCCGGTGAAATCGAGATCGGTGACTATGCCATCCTTGGCGGGATGGCAGGCGTTCACCAGTTCGTCAGGATCGGTGCCCATGTGATGATACAGGGCGGATCCAAGGTGGGCAAGGATGTACCACCGTTTGTTATGGCCGGAAGAGACCCCATACGCTTCGAAGGGCTTAACCTTGTCGGTTTGCGGAGAAGGGGGTTTTCGGAAGATCTGATCGAGGAAATCCATGAAATCTACCGCTATATTTATCAGAAGGGATACAACGTAAGCCAGGCTCTCGAGAAGATCGAGCAGGACCTCGAAGGCAACGGTGAACGTAATATGATTATCGATTTTATCCGCGGATCGAAGCGGGGCATCATCAAAGGACCATTCGAGGACGTTTAGCCGCGCCACGCATGGCCGGCATTCCAGCCGCCGGCTTCCATCGGCGCTGTACTCCGGTCGGCAAACTCCAGCTGATTCCCGTCGCCGGCTTCCGTCATTATACCGATCAGGCTTATTTCAGCAATTCCGGAAATAACTTCACCGAATTCGGGCGAAACGGTAAACAACAATTCGTAATCTTCCCCGCCATTCAGCGCTGCCGCCAGCGGGCTGACCCGCATGATCCCCGCCAGCCTGCCTGTTTCGGGGTGAATAGGAATTCGTGAGGCAAATACCCGGGAACCGGTGCCGGATGCCTGGCAAATGTGAAGCAGATCGGAAGAGAGCCCGTCTGATACGTCGATCATGGCTGTGGGCTTTATCCTGGCAGCCTGCAGAAGCCGGCCGATGTCCCTTCTGGCCTCTGGCTTGAGCTGCCGCTCAAGAATATGGCGGTACTCTCCGAGGACAACACGTGGGCCCTCGGTGCCCGTGACTCTCCTTTTTTCCGTTTCGAGCAGGTTGAGCCCCATGCCAGCCGCTCCCACATCCCCGGAAACACAGATGAGATCCCCTGCGGATGCTCCCTTCCGATAAACCACCTGGCCGGCGGAGGCCTTGCCCAGGGCGGTCACCGAGATGACGAACCCGCTCGCTGAAGCACTCGTGTCGCCGCCAATCAGGTCGATATCGTAATTATTGCATGCCAGCTTTACGCCTTTATAAAACTCCTCAATCGACGATACGGGAAAGCCAGCCGGGATGCCGATCCCCATGGTGATCTGCAACGGGGTCCCATTCATGGCATAAACATCGGACAGGTTTACGACTACTGATTTGTAGCCCAGGTGCTTCAGCGGCACATAACTGAGGTCGAAATGAATCCCCTCGAGCAGGAGATCGGTTGTTACCAGTGTCACGAATCCATTGTGGTCGATCACAGCGGCATCATCACCGATCCCCTTCCGCGAACCCGGATGACGAAGGATAATATCACTGGTAAGCTTTCGGATCAACCCGAATTCACCTATCTCTGATAGTGTACTGTTTCTGGTGTCTGCCATATGCTTATGACCTCTTGGCCTAGCCAAAAATAGCACTTCCGCCACGATATATCGAGTGCATTTCCCTAACTTTACTTTCTATTTAGAAAAATTCTAAATAACTTTGCAGGCTACGTTATATCTGTATTTCAGCAATCATGAACGGCGATCAGGATCCGATTATCAGGGAAGTTACCCAGGGCGAATATAAATACGGGTTCGTCACCGCAGTTGAGAATGATGCCCTGCCGAAAGGGCTCAGCGAAGAAACAATCAGGCTTCTTTCCGCCAAGAAGGAGGAACCCGATTGGATGCTCGAAATCCGCCTTAAAGCTTACCGCTACTGGCTCACCATGAAGATGCCCGACTGGGCCCATCTGAATGTTCCGCCGATCGATTATCAGGAGATCATCTACTATTCCGCACCAAAGCGAAACCAGCCCGAAGGCAGTTTCGAGGATGTGGATCCCGAGCTTCTGAAGACGTTCGATAAACTTGGCATTCCCCTCCAGGAGCAGAAGCACCTCACCGGTTATGCAGTGGATGCGGTGATGGACAGTATATCGGTGAAAACAACCTTCAAGGAGTCGCTCGGCGAGCTGGGGATCATCTTCAGCTCCTTCAGCGAAGCCGTGCGGGAGCATCCCGATCTGGTGCGTAAATACATGGGGTCGGTGGTTCCGTACCGCGACAACTTTTTTGCCGCCCTCAACTCGGCGGTTTTCAGTGATGGATCCTTCGTTTATATACCGAAGGGCGTCCGTTGCCCGATGGAATTGTCGACCTATTTCCGGATAAACGCTGCCAACACGGGGCAGTTTGAACGGACCCTGATCGTGGCCGAGGAGGGTGCTTACGTGAGTTACCTGGAAGGCTGCACCGCCCCGATGCGGGATGAGAACCAGCTGCATGCCGCCATTGTTGAGATTGTGGCACATACCGATGCCGAAGTCAAGTATTCAACCGTCCAGAACTGGTACCCGGGCGACAGGAACGGAGTTGGCGGGATTTATAATTTTGTTACCAAGCGGGGCATCTGCCTGGGCGACAGGTCGAAGATATCATGGACACAGGTGGAAACCGGCTCTGCAATCACCTGGAAATACCCATCGTGCATTCTTCGCGGAGAAGGCTCGGTTGGCGAATTTTACAGCGTAGCGGTTACCAACAACCATCAGCAGGCCGATACGGGAACAAAGATGATCCACATTGGGAAAAATACGCGCAGTATCATCGTTTCAAAAGGTATTTCGGCAGGAAAGAGCCAGAACAGCTACAGGGGGCTCGTGAGGGTCTCCAAAAATGCAGAAAACGCAAGAAACTTCTCGCAGTGCGATTCGCTGCTCCTGGGCGACCGCTGCGGTGCACATACATTCCCCTATATTGAGGTCGACAACCAGTCGGCAATCGTCGAGCACGAAGCTACAACGTCGAAAATCGGGGAGGACCAGATCTTTTATTGCAACCAGCGTGGCATCGATACCGAAACGGCCATCGGCCTGATCGTGAATGGGTATGCCCGTGAAGTGCTGAATAAGCTTCCAATGGAATTTGCCGTGGAGGCACAGAAACTGCTCCAGATAAGCCTGGAAGGCAGTGTGGGTTAACTACTACATTTCAAAGATATTACATGTTATCTATAAGAAACCTTAAGGCGGCGATTAACGGGAGGGAAATACTGAAAGGGATCAACCTGGAAGTAAACGAGGGCGAAGTTCATGCCATCATGGGGCCGAACGGCTCCGGCAAGAGTACCCTGTCGGCGGTTCTTGCAGGTAGGGAGATTTTTACCGTAACCGCCGGCGAAGTGCTGTTCGACGGGCAGCCGCTGCTGGATATGCCTCCGGAAATCCGGGCAAGGGCCGGCATCTTCCTCGGTTTTCAGTACCCGGTGGAAATACCCGGGGTGTCGATGACCAACTTCATGCGCACGGCCATCAATGAGCAGCGGAAATACCGAAACCTGCCGGAAATGAGCGCCTCCGACTTTCTTAAACTTATGCGCGATAAGAAGGCCATGGTGGAAATCGACTCTGCACTGGCCAGCCGGTCGGTGAACGAAGGTTTCTCCGGCGGCGAAAAGAAGCGCAATGAGATATTCCAGATGGCTATGCTGGAACCCCGGCTGGCTATTCTCGACGAAACCGATTCAGGGCTTGATATAGATGCCCTCAAGACCGTTGCAACCGGTGTAAACCGGCTCAGGCGGCCCGATAATGCGATGATTGTCATTACCCATTACCAGCGGCTGCTGGATTACATCGTTCCCGATTTCGTTCATGTGCTGGCCGGTGGTAAAATCGTGCGGTCAGGTGACAAAACCCTTGCCTACGAACTCGAAGAGAAGGGTTACGACTGGATCCGGGAGGAAACTGATTAATCATGGAAACGGCAACAAGTAAAAGCGTTTTGGAGAGCCAGCTGGCCGATTGGTACTTCGGTAACCGCGACAAGCTGATGAATGCCTCCAGTTCGGTGTTCAATTCTTTCAGACCGGCAGCTATGGAGAGCTTCCGGAAACTCGGGATTCCCGACCGTTCGGTGGAGAATTACAAATCCGCCGATATTCCCGGGGTGTTTCTCTCTCCCTACAACCGCTACATCGAACCGAAAAAGATACTCTTTGCCGTGGAAGATCTCTTCCACTGCGATATTCCCGATCTTGATACCGAGCTGGTCCTGCTTGTGAACGGATGGTTCTATGAGAATCGTCCAAGGCTTCAAACCCTGCCCGGGGGAATGATTGTCGGCAGCATGGCGGAAGCTGCACGCCAGTATCCCGAACTTCTGAAGAAGTATTATTCCCAATATGCTGATTTTACAACGGACGGACTGGTAGCGCTCAATACAGCCTTCGCACAGGATGGCACCTTTATTTATGTTCCGCGCGGAAGCCGGAACAACAGGGCCGTTCAGATCGTCAACGTACTGCTGTCACCCGAAGACCTGTTTGTACAGCACCGCAACCTGGTTGTGGTGGAGGAGGATGCTGAGGCACGCGTGCTGGTATGCGACCACTCCCTGTCGGCCCGCAGGTTCCTCACCAACTCGGTAACCGAGATCCATGTCGGCGCCAATGCACATCTTGATTATGTCAAGCTGCAGAATGAAAGCGACATGTGTAACCAGGTTGCCTCTTCCTATGTAAGTCAGGAACGATCGAGTGAGGCGGTTTTCAATACCATCACCCTGCATGGGGGTATGGTAAGGAACAATGTCCATATCAGGCTTCAGGGAGAAGGAGCTTCCAATCAAACGCTCGGACTGTTCCTGGCGGACGAGGACCAGCGCATCGACAGCTACACCTTTGTCGACCATGCCGCACCGGGTTGTACCAGCAGGCAGAATTTCAAGGGAATACTTGACGACCGTGCTACCGGTGCCTTTACCGGCAGGATACTGGTTCGGCGGGAGGCTCAGAAGACGCAGGCATTCCAGGCGAACAACAACATTCTCATGACCAATGAGGCGAGAATGTATACCAAACCGCAGCTCGTGATCAATGCCGACGACGTCAAATGCAGCCACGGCGCAACTGTCGGACAGCTCGATCCGAACGCGGTGTTTTACCTCCAGAGCCGGGGAATCGGCCTGCGCGAGGCACGACTGCTGCTTATGTCGGCATTTGGCCACGAAATACTGGGTAAAGTGAGTGTTGAGCCGCTCCGCGAGCGGTTGGCCGATCTGGTCGACAAGCGGCTTCGCGGCGAACTTTCACGATGCAACAGCTGCCCGCTCCATTGTCAGGAAACTTGCTGAAATATGACCGATTTTCCCATCCAACAGATCCGCGCCGATTTCCCGATCCTTTCGCAGGAGGTCTACGGCAAACCGCTGGCTTACCTCGATAACGGCGCCACCACGCAGAAGCCGCTGCGTGTTATCGATGCCCTGAACCGGATTCACCGTGAACAGAATGCATCAATCCACCGGTCGGTTAATTTCATGAGCGACAAGATGACGCAAGCGTACGAGGAAGCCCGCCAAACCGTGCAGGAGTTCATCGGAGCGCCAAAGTCGTCGCAAATAGTCTTCACCTCCGGTGCAACCGGCTCCATCAATGCGGTAGCCTTCTCCTTCGGCGAAGCCTTGCTGGCGCCGGGTGATGAGATCATCCTTTCAGAGATGGAGCACCACTCCAACATCGTTCCCTGGCAGATGGTCTGCGAACGGAAGGGCGCACGGCTGCGAATCATCCCGGTGACCGATTCCGGCGAGCTCGACATGGAGTCCTTCCGAAACCTATTTACGGAACATACCCGGATTGTAGCGGTAACACACGTATCGAATGTGCTGGGCACGGTTAACCCGGTTAAGGAGATCATCGCCTGCGCCCACAGTCACGGCGTACCGGTGCTGGTCGACGGCGCCCAGGCCGTGCAGCATGAACCGGTGGATGTTATCGACATGGATTGTGATTTCTATGTCTTTTCGGGCCATAAAATCTATGCCCCTACCGGTATTGGTGTTCTCTATGGCAAGGAAGAGTGGCTCGATCGGCTCCCCCCCTATCAGGGCGGCGGTGACATGATCGATAAGGTTACTTTCGAAAAGACCACCTATAACGAGCTTCCATTCAAGTTTGAGGCCGGAACAACCAATTTCTCGGGAGCCATTGCAATGGCCGAGGCTATGCGATACATGAACGGGATCGGACTCGAAAAGATCCGGAAGTATGAGCAGGAGCTCGGTCAATATGCCGCCCGTAAACTTGGTGAGATCAGCCAGCTGAAAATGTATGGCACGGCTCCTCATAAAGCGGCCGTATTTTCCTTTATTCTCAAGGACATACATCCGTACGACACGGGCATGATCATCGACAAGTACGGCATCGCCGTAAGAACCGGTACCCACTGTGCAATGCCGCTGATGCAGCGGTTCGGCATACACGGAACGGTTCGTGCTTCATTCTCGTTTTACAATACCACCGGGGAGGCCGACCGCCTCCAGGAGGCGTTGAACATGGTCATCGACCTGATGGGTTGAAAAGAATTATAATGATGTCAATAGAAGAGATACAGGCGGAAATCACTGAAGAGTTTAACGGACTCGGTGAATGGATGGAACGCTACAATTACCTGATCGACCTGGGAAAGAACCTTCCGATGATCGACCAGGCTTTCCGCAATGATGATTACCTTATCCGCGGCTGTCAGTCGCGCGTGTGGCTGAATGCCGAACTTGCCGGCGGACTCATCCATTACACGGCGGATTCCGATGCCATCATTACCAAGGGCATTGCCGCTCTTATGGTACGGGTGTTTACCGGCCATACACCGGCAGAGATCATCAGCGCCGACCTTCATTTCATAGATGCGATCGGGCTCAGGGAACACCTTTCCCCGACGCGTTCAAACGGTATGGTTGCCATGATCAACCAGATGCGCTATTATGCAATGGCCTACCAGGCAAAACAGGAACAATGACATGCAGACAGAAGTACAGATCGTCCGCGTTTTGCGGAATATATACGACCCCGAGATTCCGGTCAATATCTATGACCTCGGCCTGATCTACGAAGTTAACGTGCTGGAGGAAGGGAAAGTGGTCATCCTTATGACCCTCACTTCACCCGGCTGCCCGATGGCTGATGAACTCATGGCCGAGATTCATGAACGCCTGAAGGAAATCGAAACGGTCAGCGAAGTGGAGGTAAAACTCACCTTTAACCCTCCCTGGACGAAGGACATGCTTTCTGAGGAGGCAAAGCTCGAACTGGGATTCCTCTGATTCATGTGACAACCACCTCCGACATAGCGCAGGCTGTCAGGCAAAAGGCCATAGAACTCGGTTTTTCTGCCTGCGGCTTTTCTCCGGCCGAGCGGCTTGATGCGCTGGAACCCTTTCTGGATGGTTGGGTTGCATCCGGTATGCATGGCGAAATGGGGTACCTGGCAAGGAACACCGATGTCAGGGTCGATCCCGGCCGGCTGGTGGATGGGGCGAAAACGGTCATCAGTCTGGCTGCATCATATTACCATACCCTGGCAGAGTCTCCGGAGGAGGGTGCGCGCATAAGCCGGTATGCCCTTGGCGAGGATTATCATGTTGTTCTTAAAAAGCGTGGCCGGGAATTGCTTTCCTGGATTTCATCCACCTATGGGCCCGCCTCGGGCAGGGTTTTTACCGACTCTGCCCCGATCCCTGAGCGGGAGTGGGCCCGCCGCGCCGGGCTGGGATGGATCGGGAAGAACGGCTGCCTGATCTCGAAGCAGGGCTCCTGGTTTTTTCTGGCTGAAGTGATCGTCGATATTGCCATCCCCGAAATGGCTGTGCCGGCAGCGGATCGCTGCGGAACCTGCTCCCGCTGCACACAGGCATGCCCCACGCAGGCGCTGGCCGGTGATGGCTCGATCGACCCGCGCCGGTGTATTTCCTACCTTACCATAGAACACCGGTCGCCGATTCCCGAAGAGTTTCGGGGCCTTTGGAAACAATGGGTTTTCGGATGCGATATCTGTCAGGATGTCTGCCCCTGGAACAGCAAGGCCGGCGAGTCCCCGATCGCCGAATTCGCACCACGCCCCGGCCTTCAGGAATCATTGGCAGAGCCTGCTTTTCTGCAGGATGAAGAGCAATTTGTACGGCTCTTTGGAGAAACTCCCCTGATGCGTGCAGGCCGCGAACAAATTATGCGGAACTTTACGTTTGTCGGATTGAATCCGGGCAAGTGATGGCCCTTATTTTTTTAACAGCAGGAAAATGCCGAAACAAACATCGTCGTTTAAAAGGGATGAGCTGAGAACCCTGGTGCTTCCCGCACCTCCCGGCCAACGGATCGGCTACTCCGATGGCATCCTGCTGATGGGATCCTGCTTTACCGAGCATATCGGAAACCGGCTGAAAAGCCTGAAATTCAAAACCTGCCTCAATCCGTTCGGCATCGTATACAATCCGCTTTCGATGGCCGCTCAGCTGGAATACCTCCTTAACCCATCGGGGTTCCGGCGTGAGGACCTCATCCTTTCCGACGGGCTCTGGCACTCATGGATGCACCACGGGCGCTTTTCTTCAGCGGATCCCGATGCCGCCATCCGTATGATGGAGGAGGAGGCCGCCAGTGCCGCTGCGCTGTTTGGAAACGCCCGGATGCTGCTTCTTACTTTTGGCACTGCCGAGGCCTGGTTCCTTCATGAAGGCGACCGGCTGGTTTCGAACTGCCACCGCGTGCCAGCCGGTCGGTTTTACACCCGCCGCCCTGATCCCGAAGAGCTTGCCTCGCTTTGGCTACCCCTGATCGGATCACTCCTTAAATCCAACAGGAATCTTCAAATCGGATTAACTATCAGTCCGGTGCGTTATTTTAAAGATGGACCAACTGCCAGCCAGCTAAGCAAATCCACCCTGTTTCTGTTTATCGAAATGCTGATGAAGGCCTTCCCTGACCTCTGGTATTTCCCAGCATACGAAATCTTTATGGATGACCTGCGCGATTATCGCTTTTACGATACCGATATGGTGCACCCCGGATCGCAGGGCATTGAATACGTTTGGAACCGCTTCTCCGGCGCCTGTATCGATCCGGCTGCCCTACCGGTTATGGCAGAGGTTGATTCGGTGATGAAAGCTGCTTCCCATCGTCCGCAAGGACCTGTCACGGAGGCCCAAAGGAGATTCAACGAACAGCTTGTACTGCGCATGAAAACCCTGATGGATAAATATCCCGTCCTGGATTTTTCGGTCGAAATGGAAGAAATTAACCTGCGGTAAGGGTTATATCAGCCCTGATTCAATCATTTTTTCAAGATCGGCAGGGGTATCGATGCCAAACCCCCGGTACGCCGTTTCGCAGCAATGGATGGGGAACCCGTTCTCCAGCCAGCGCAGCTGCTCAAGCGATTCGGCCATCTCGAGCCGGCCGGGCGGCAGCGCCGTGATCTGCTCGAGAATCTCACGCCGGAAGGCATACATGCCCACATGTGCAAGCCATTCCGAACCGCCGCTGCGGTAATAGGGCAGGGGAGAGCGCGAAAAATAGAGGGCGTTGCCAAACCGGTCGAGAACCGCCTTTACCCGGTTCGGATTGGCCATCTCCGCCGCGTCGGTCTCAGGTCGTACCAGCGTGGAAATAAGCGCATCCGGCCTGGAAATATCGGCCGCCAGAACTCCGATCGATTCCGCCGAAACCATCGGCTCATCCCCCTGAATGTTAATGACAGCAAGGTATTTACGGCCCGTAATGCGACTGTATTCCGATACGGCCTCCATGCACCGGCTGGTCCCCGAATCGTGACCGGAACCGGTCCTTACATAGGCGGCCCCATATTCCGCAGCCGCAGCTTCCACCTCAGGGTCACATCCGGCGATTACCAGGCTGGGCAATACATCAAGGGCCTGCCGGTAAACCCGGATAACCATCGGCAAGCCGCCAATCATCACAAGCGGTTTGCCGGGAAACCGCGTGGAGGCCATTCTGGCAGGGATAATACCCAATATTTCTTCGGATTGCAACATGGTAAGGAACCTTCCGTTTCTATTTTTCAGGCCTTTAAGGTATAAAAAACGGCGAAAGTTGTACCTTTACAGTGCATACAAACACGTATTCCTGCCTGTTTTTAAAGTAGGAATCTTTTTTAAGCATGGATATAAGCAAGATAAAACAGCGGTTTGAAATTATTGGCAACTCGGCCGATCTCCACCGGGCCATCGAGGTGGCGGTGCAGGTTTCCCCCACCGACCTTTCCGTACTGATTACCGGCGAAAGCGGAACAGGCAAGGAACGGTTCCCGCAGATCATTCACCAGCACAGCTCGAGGAAGCATGGCCCCTACATCGCCGTAAACTGCGGCGCTATTCCCGAAGGTACGATCGATTCTGAACTTTTCGGTCACGAAAAGGGCTCGTTTACGGGAGCACACGAATCCCGGAAAGGCTATTTTGAAGAAGCTAACGGCGGAACCATCTTTCTGGATGAGATCGGTGAATTGCCCCTCTCCACACAGGTCCGGCTGCTGCGGGTGCTCGAAACCGGCGAGTTCATCCGGGTCGGGTCATCAAAGGCACAGAAAACCAATATCAGGCTGGTTGCGGCAACAAATGTCGATATTCAGAAGGCCGTTCAGGAAGGGCGCTTCCGCGAGGATCTTTATTATCGCCTGAATACGGTGCCTATCATTATTGCACCCCTTCGCAACCGCCGTAATGATGTCCACCTGCTGTTCCGGAAGTTCGCCCAGGATTTTGCCGAAAAATACATGATGCCGGTGATTCGGCTCGACGAAGAGGCACAGGTGCTGCTTGAAAACTACAGGTGGCCGGGGAACATCCGCCAGCTTAAGAATATTACCGAGCAGCTTTCGATCATCGAGCAGGACCGCATGGTGACGGCCGAAAGGCTCAGCCAGTACCTGCCTGCCGAGTACAGGGCAACCCTGCCGGCACTCATCCCGCGCGGCATCGATGAGCGCTCCTTCAATACCGAAAGGGAGATTCTCTATCAGATCCTTTTCGATATGAAGAAGGATGTGAATGACCTGAAGAAGCTG
Organism: uncultured Porphyromonadaceae bacterium; assembly: GCA_964457845.1. GTDB lineage: Bacteria > Bacteroidota > Bacteroidia > Bacteroidales > UBA12481 > UBA12481. The sequence continues at coordinate 37,220 of CAYWHP010000020.1, forward strand.
GTCAATACACTTATGGACCGTAAAGACGGAAGCGCTCTGCCCGATAACGGCGAGGAGTCGCTCCTGGACAGGCTTTATGAGGAGGAGGATATGCGATTCACGAGCCCCCAGCCGGTTACGGCCCAGCTCCACACTAAACGCGTAAGCGATGCGGAAATCGAAGATACCGAAGAAATTATCGAAGAGTCGCTCTCCCTGCAGGATAAGGAAATCGAGCTGATTAACAAGTCATTACGCAAGCATCAGGGTAAACGCAAGCTGGCTGCCCAGGAGCTCGGCATCAGCGAACGGACACTCTACCGGAAAATAAAGGAGTTTGGCATCGAAGAATGAACCTGCGCATCCAATCCATATGGGTCCTGCTCGCCAGTCTGCTCCTCACGGGATGTACCGTCAATTACGGGTTTACCGGAGCGGCTATCTCCGGCGATACCAAAACTATTTCTGTAGCCTACTTCCCGAACAGGGCTCCCATCGTTTATCCGTCGCTGAGTCAGGATATCACGGAGAAACTCAAAGATAAGTTCATCAGTCAGACAAGCCTAAGCATGGTCTCCAGCGATGGTGACCTCAGCTTCGAAGGGGAAATAACCGGATACGATACAAGGCCTATCGCCATCTCGGGCAACCAGCAGTCCGACAGGGCCTCGCTTAACAGGTTGACAGTCAGCGTAAAAGTAAAATTTGTAAACCTGCAGAAACCAAAGGATAATTTCGAATCCCAGTTTTCTGCTTACGAGGATTACAGCAGCGACAAGGGTTTGGATGCCGTGGAGGGGGAACTGGTACCACTCATCCTTGAAAAACTCATCGAAGATATTTTTAACCGCTCGGTAGTCAACTGGTAGCATGAAACCGGAGCAATTCGAGTTTTATATTGATAATCCCGGCAGAATTGATGCCGCAGCCTCATCGGCTTTTGCGGATATCATACGTGAATATCCTTTTTGCCAGCCGGCACAGCTCCTCTATGTAAAGGGGCTTGGCAACGGCGACAACATCAGCTTCAACCGTCAGCTGAAAATGGCCGCTGCTTATGCCGGGGAAAGGAAACTGCTTTTCGAGCTGCTAAATGGTTCAACCCGGATGGCTATTCCCGCTGCCGATGCTGATGGTAAAACGGAGCCCCCGTCAACAGGCCTTGCCGTCCAGCTGGAAAAGGTGATCCCGATGGAGGATTACGATCTGCTGCCGTTTGCTTTTCCGGCCTTATCCGACAATGATCTGAAGCCAGCACAAACCGGGCACCGTGTCCCCGAATTTCTGGCACCTGACGAAGGTGTCTCCGGAGAAGAGACTGCCGGACTCATGTCGGATGACGTTTTTCTCCGGATGTTTCTCGATGCCGACCCGCTGACCAGGCAGCCCCAGCCGGCGGCAACCGTGCGGCCCATGCGCCTCGACAGGGTTCACGGTCCTGCTGAAGCAACGGAACACCGGAGGTCTCCGGCAGATGACCTCATCGACCGGTTTATCGGGAATGATGCACCGAAACTGGTGCGGCCCGGCAAAGCAGAGGCCCCCGAACAGGATATTGCCACCGACAGTTCCAGAGAGGATGAAGGTATTCTTACAGAGACACTTGCGCGTATCTATGTTCAGCAGGGATATTTCCAGAAAGCAATTCATGCTTATGAAAAATTGAGTTTGAAAATTCCTGAAAAAAGTGTTTACTTTGCCAATCAAATTGAAATGGTTAGGGAACTCATTAAGAATCAATAATTCAGTATAATATGTATGTCTTTTTATCCATTCTGATCCTGGTTGTCTGTGTACTGCTGGGTATGATAGTCCTGGTCCAGAACTCAAAAGGCGGTGGATTGGCTGCCAATTTTTCGGCTTCCACTCAGATTATGGGTGTGAGGAGGACCAATGACTTCCTCGAAAAAGCAACCTGGACGCTGGCCATTGCACTGCTCGTGCTCTCCATTGCAGCCAGCCTGTCGATTTCCCGTGGCGGCGCCTCCAATAACCAGTCTGCAATTGAAGAGCAGATCCAGAATGCCGTTGATCCTTCCGAAGTTCCCCAGATTCCGACCAATGTTCCGGCTGCCGGCGCACCTGCCGGCGGTACGGAAATACCCGCAAAATAACCGGTTTCACCCGGCCTGGCAATCCCCGCTCCGGCGGGGATTGTTTTTTCATGTCAGCCTGTCAGTCTTCCCCGGATGGCATGCTATATGTATATCCCCTACACACATGAAACAAGTATCAATAATCTAAATAGAGTATAGTATGGCAACAGTAAACGTTAAACCACTAGGAGAAAGGGTTCTCGTAGAGCCTCAGGAAGCCGAAGTTAAAACTGCTTCCGGTATCATTATTCCTGATTCAGCACAGGAAAAACCGCAGAAAGGTAAAGTCCTCGCTGCCGGCCCGGGCACCAAAGATGTCCAGATGGAAGTAAAAGTCGGAAACATTGTCCTGTACGGTAAGTATTCCGGTACCGAGATCAAGGTTGAGGATAAAACTTACCTGATCATGAAACAGTCGGATATTCTGGCAATCATCGAATAATCAGAAACAATAAATTCATTACTGATATGGCAAAGGAAATTAAGTACGACAGCGAAGCCCGGGAATTGCTCAAGAGGGGCGTTGATGAAATGGCTAACGCCGTTAAGGTAACTCTGGGCCCGAAAGGCCGCAACGTGGTTATTGAAAAGAAATTCGGTTCCCCGCAGGTCACCAAGGACGGTGTCTCCGTGGCAAAGGAAATCGAGCTGGCTAACCGATTTGAAAATATCGGTGCACAGATGGTGAAGGAAGTTGCTTCCAAAACCTCCGACGATGCGGGTGATGGTACAACCACCGCAACCGTTCTCGCCCAGTCGATCGTTACCGTCGGCCTCAAGAATGTTACCGCCGGAGCCAACCCGATGGACCTGAAAAGGGGTATCGATAAAGCTGTTGCCGCCGTTGTTGAAAACCTCGGCAAACAATCAAAAACAATCGGCGACGATTTCAAGAAAATCGAGCAGGTTGCCACCATCTCTGCCAACAATGACTTTGAGATCGGTAAACTGATAGCCGATGCAATGAGCAAAGTGAACAAAGAAGGCGTCATCACCGTTGAGGAAGCAAAAGGTACCGACACTACCGTCGAAATCGTCGAAGGCATGCAGTTCGACCGCGGTTACCTGTCGGCTTACTTTGTTACCGATACCGAGAAGATGGAAGCCGTTCTGGAACACCCCTATATCCTCATCTACGACAAGAAGATCTCTTCAATGAAGGATCTGCTGCCGTTGCTCGAAGCCAGTGTGCAAACCGGCCGTCCGTTGTTGATCATTGCTGAAGATGTTGAAGGCGAAGCGCTTGCAACACTTGTGGTGAACAAGCTTCGCGGAAGCCTGAAAATTGCAGCCGTAAAAGCTCCCGGATTTGGTGACCGCCGCAAGGAAATGCTGCAGGACCTCGCCATTCTTACCGGTGGTACCGTTATTTCGGAGGAAACCGGAATGAAGCTCGAAACTACAACACTCGATATGCTTGGTATTGCTGAAAAAATCACCATCGACAAGGAAAACACAACCGTGGTGAACGGCAACGGCGACAAGAAAATGATTCAGGCTCGCGTTAACCAGATCAAATCGCAGATTGAAACAACCACTTCCGATTATGACCGTGAGAAACTACAGGAACGTCTGGCCAAACTCGCCGGAGGTGTCGCTGTCCTCTATATCGGTGCACCCTCGGAAATCGAGATGAAGGAGAAGAAAGACCGCGTCGACGATGCACTCAGCGCAACACGTGCTGCCGTTGAGGAGGGTATCATCCCGGGCGGCGGTGTGGCTTATATCCGCGCCATCAGCTCACTCGAAGGGCTCAAAGGTGACAATGATGACCAGACAACCGGTATCGCAATCGTCCGCAGGGCGCTCGAAGAGCCGCTGCGTCAGATCGTGGCCAACGCCGGTATCGAAGGATCGGTTATCGTTCAGGAAGTTAAAAAAGGTAAAGGCGATTACGGATTTAACGCCCGCACCGAAAAGTATGAAAACCTGTATGAAACTGGTGTGATCGACCCAACCAAGGTTGCCCGCGTAGCCCTGGAAAATGCAGCTTCTATTGCAGGTATGATCCTGACCACCGAAACCCTTATTGCCGAAATCGTTGAAAAAGACGATCATGCCGGTGGAAACCCGGGCATGGGCGGCATGGGCGGCATGGGCGGAATGATGTAGCCTCTCGTCAGTCACGACAATATGAAAAGTCCCCGGAAACATTCCGGGGACTTTTTTGTATATTTGTATTACTACAGTCCCTTATGCAAATCTTATAGCCATGAAAAAAACTTTACTCCTATCAGTCGTTATCGCAATGCTGTTTTCGCTTACAGGAATAGCTCAGGAAAAGTATGTCCCCTATCTGCATAAGCAATTATTGAAAAATCGTGAGTCCAGTCTCAAGTCGGGCGTCGTTGGAAGCTATCCCCGCCACATCGAAGAGTTCCAGTGGTCGCCCAACTGGACGCCATCCAGAACCGTCGATATTCAGTATAATGGTGTAGGCGATCCTACTGTAATTGAGGTCAGCCAGGATGAAAACCGCATACGCGACCTTTTCTCCTACAACAGCAACCATGAAACAACCGAGGTTGTCAGTCAGGCAATGTCATCCGGTAGCTGGATAAACCTAACCCGCCAGGTTACCCTTTATGGCAGTCATGATATGCCAACGGAGATGAGATTTGAGAATTGGAGCGGAACGGCATGGGTCCTGGAAAGTGGCACCCAGCTTACCTACGAATTCAACGAGGACCGAATGATCGTTATGGTTTCGAAGGTGTGGAATTCGGGAACCTCAACCTGGGTAAATGAATCAAGGGAAACCTATTCATATCCGGCATCAGGCCTGCTCTATACGGGTGTTGTAATGGACAGATGGTCGGGAAGCGCCTGGGCTCCGGAAATCAAGATGGAGTATACATGGACCAATAACCGGCCGACCGAGGTGCTCGACTACGTCTGGGAAAACGGCGCATGGATACTGCAGGGAAAAACAACCTATTCGTGGGATGAGCCTTCTCTGATTATGACTTCGTACGAAAATACCGATGGTACCTGGACACCGGCCATGCGAATAACCAACACGCATGACAGCCATGGAAACACAACGCTGTCGCAGATGGAAATGAATATTGGCAGTTGGATGATATTCTCATCCACCCGGTTTACATTAACCTACAGCGGCAACAACCTTACGCAGCGCATCACCGAATCCATGTCGTTCGCCACCGGCGGAGCCTGGAGCTATTCCCTGAAGGAAGTGTTCAGTAATTTTGCCTCATTGGGAACAGATGTTACCCCGGTTAACGAAACGGCTGTCAGCCTTTTCCCAAATCCGGCCGGCAAGCAGGTTGTTGTCCAGCTTTCCCTCCGTCAGTCCGGAGCCGTATCCTTGACGGTGGTGTCGATGACAGGTCAACTGGTTCTGGCCGAATCCGTTACCGCCAACGGAACCGAAGTCAATCACCTCCTGAACCTCGAAAAAGTCAGGCCTGGGTCCTATATTCTGATTGCACGGGACCGTAACGGCATGGAAATCGGTAAAGCACGTCTGATCAGGGAATAAATCCAATAACCATGAAAAAATTGATTCTGGCCTTCTGCCTGGCTGTTGCCGGGAGCATCTTCTCCTATGCGCAGGATGCGGCTCCGAAGCCAATAGCGCCGTATAGTGCGGCCGTTATGGCCAACGGAACCCTGTATATCTCGGGCCAGATACCTATCGCTCCGGAAACCGGTGAGATGGTTAAGGGCGATATTAAAAAGGCAACCGAGCAGTGCATGAAAAACATCGGTGTTCTGCTCAAACAGCATGATCTTACCTACGAGGATCTCGTTATGGTTAACATCTATATGACCAACATGGATAATTACAAGGCCATCAACGAGGCGTACGCTCCCTTTTTCAAGAATCAGAAGTTTCCCGCACGTGCTGCCATCCAGATCGGCCGCCTGCCAAAGGACGCTGAGGTGGAGATTTCGGGGATTGCGGTCAAACGCTAAGACGTGACTCGTGACACGTGACACGTGACTCGAAAGAACGCTTCATTGTTCACGATTCCTTCGACCATCACGCATCACGTGTCACGCGTCACGAAAATTACTACCTTTGCGAAAATTCCAGCTACTCTCGTAACGAATGAAGCACCTTCGTAATTTTTGCATTATTGCCCACATCGACCACGGTAAGAGCACCCTGGCCGACCGTCTGCTTGAAGTCACCAAAACGGTAACCGGCAAGGATATGCAGGAGCAGGTGCTCGACAATATGGACCTGGAGCGTGAGCGCGGCATTACCATTAAGAGCCACGCCATTCAGATGAACTATCGGAAGGATGGACAGGAATACATCCTTAACCTGATCGACACCCCGGGACATGTTGATTTTTCATACGAGGTTTCCCGTGCCATCGCCGCATGCGAGGGTGCTTTGCTCGTAGTTGATGCCACACAGGGCATCCAGGCTCAGTCGATATCGGTTCTTTATCAGGCCATGGACCACAACCTGGAGATCATCCCTGTACTTAATAAAATGGACCTTCCTGCAGCCATGCCCGACGAGGTTACCGAACAGATCATCGAGCTGGTGGGCTGCAAGCGGGAAGATATTGTTCAGGCAAGTGGTAAAACCGGCCTTGGAGTGGATGTTGTCCTCGAAAGGATCGTCGACAGGATTCCCTGTCCCAAGGGCGATCCCGGCGCACCGCTTCAGGCACTCATCTTCGATTCACTGTTTAATTCCTATAGAGGTGTTCTTGCCTACTTCAAGATCCTCAACGGAGAGATCCGGACCGGTGATCATGTGAAATTTTTCAATACCGGCAAGGAATATGAGGCCGACGAGATTGGTGTCCTGCGGCTTGGACTGAATCCACGTGACGTTCTGAGCACGGGTGATGTCGGCTATATCATTTCCGGAATCAAGGCATCCAAAGAGGTCAAGGTGGGGGATACCATCACCCAGGTCGACCGGCCCTGCAGTGAGGCCATCTCTGGATTTGAGAACGTGAAGCCTATGGTGTTTGCCGGCCTCTATCCGATCGATACGGAGGATTATGAGGACCTTCGGGATGCACTGGAAAAACTGGTGCTGAACGATGCCTCGCTGACCTATGAGCCTGAATCCTCCGCTGCCCTGGGCTTCGGATTCCGTTGCGGCTTCCTCGGACTGCTCCATATGGAAATTGTTCAGGAAAGGCTCGACCGCGAGTTCGATATGGCTGTGATCTCAACAGTGCCGAACGTATTCTACCACGTGTTCGGCAGAAAAGGCGAGCAGATAGATGTTTACAATCCATCCGGCCTTCCGGATGTGACAGAAATAGAGCGCATAGAAGAACCCTATATCAAGGCCCAGATCATCACCATGCCCGATTATATCGGTGCAATTATGAAGCTCTGTCTCGATAAGCGCGGCGAGCTGCAGTCGCAGGTTTACCTTACCCAGGATCGTGTGGAGCTGTCATTTGAGCTTCCTCTCGCAGAGATCGTTTTCGACTTCTACGATAAGTTGAAATCCATCTCAAGGGGATATGCATCATTTGACTATTTCCAAACAGGATACAAACCGGGCAAGCTTGTTAAGCTTGATGTAATGCTCAACGGAGAATCGGTTGATGCTCTTTCAACGCTGATCCATGTAGACAATGCCTACCGCTTCGGTCGCCGTATGTGTGAAAAACTCCGGGAACTGATACCCCGTCAGCAGTTCGATATTGCAATTCAGGCAGCTATCGGCGCCAAGATCATTGCCAGAGAGACCATCAAGGCATTCCGCAAGGATGTTACGGCAAAGTGCTACGGCGGTGATATCACCCGCAAGCGTAAACTGCTGGAAAAACAGAAAAAGGGTAAAAAGAAGATGAAACAGATCGGCAGTGTTGAAGTGCCGCAATCGGCATTCCTGGCAGTTCTTAAGCTCGACTGATCCTACTGCATGAGCAGTTTGTACCCCTTGCCGTGAACATTGATGATCTGAACGGCGGGTTCATCCTGAAGATGTTTCCTGATCTTGGTAATGTATACATCCATACTTCTTGCATTGAAGTAGTTGTCGTCTTTCCAGATGGCCTTCAGGGCGTAATTCCTTTCCAGTACCTGGTTCGGGTGCTGGCACAACATTTTTAGCAGATCAGATTCTTTTGTCGTCAGGCTTATGGTTTTCGCTTCGCTAGTGAGCAACTGCCTGTTGGCATCAAAAACATACTTTCCAAGCGTAAATACAGGCTCCTGATCAGGTTTGCTCGTGCGTCTCAGGACTGCTTCTATTCGCATCAGCAATTCTTCCATGCTGAAGGGTTTCGTCATGTAATCATCGGCACCGGCCCTAAACCCTTCGATAATATCGGTTTTCATTGATTTGGCCGTCAGAAAAATGATCGGTACATCCGGGTTAAGGATGCGTATGTCCCGGGCAAGCGCAAAGCCGTCCTTAACGGGAAGCATGATGTCGAGAATGCAAAGGTCGAAATGATCCTTCCGGAATGCGCGGAATCCTTTGTCACCATCGGTCTCCAGCAAGGTTTGAAATCCTTTGGCCTTCAGGTATTCCCGGAGAAGGCTGCCGAGGTTGATGTCGTCCTCCACCAGTAGGATCCGGCTGCTGTTTGTGGTCATGACTTCTGCGTTTTTGGAATGATTAGGGTAAATGTGGTTCCTGAATCGGTTTCGCTGGTTACACTTATGGAGCCATGATGCTGCTCGATCACTTTTTTCACATAGCTGAGGCCGATCCCGAAACCTTTTACATCATGTATGTTGCCTGTTGGCACCCGGAAAAATTTTTCAAATATCTTTCCGATGTACTCTTTGCTGATTCCTATACCGTTGTCGCTGATCCTAACCTGTATGGACCTGCTGGTGGATCGTGTGGAGATTGTTATTTCCGGGTCCTTGTGGCAATATTTCATTGCATTATCGATCAGGTTGAAGACCACATTGGTGAGGTGTGTTTCATCAACCTCCACCGGGGTTGTGCCGCTGTTGAGGTCAAGGTGGATGGACCCGTTGCGGCTTCTTACCTGGAGAGCAACCTTGTCTGCAGCAAGCCTGACCAGATTATCAAAATTGATGGGTTGAATGCGTAAACTCATTTTGCCTTCCTCAAGAATCGAAATCTGAAGAACCCTTTCAACCTGGTTTCCAAGCCTTTTACTTTCCTCCAGAATCAGGGATGAAATATGACCCAGGTTTTTTGCATCGTTGCTCAGATTAGGGTCTGCAAGCATTTGGGAGGCAAGGGAAATGGTGGAAATCGGGGTCTTAAGTTCATGCGTCATGTTGTTCACGAAATCGTTCTTGATTTCAGACAGTCTTTTTTGCCTGAAGATCACATAAATTGCAACGGATGAAATCACCAGGATTATCATGGCCAAGGTGAGTGAAGCGCCCGCCATGGTGCCGACGGATCGGAAAAGATAATTTTCCCGGGTTGGGAAGTAAACTACCAGGAAGTTTGGCGACGTCCGCACATCATGAGGAAACAGCGTTGCCCTGTATTTCTGTATCTTAACCATCGGGTTGAATCCGGCACTTCTGAGTGTATAACGGACATTTCCGGTTCGTACGGCGAACTCAAACGGCAGGGTGATCCCCTTTTCATCGAATTCCTGCCGGATCAGACTGTCGAGGCTGCTATAGCCAACACGTTCCTCGATCCGGGCTTCGTTCTGCAGAATCTGGTTCACCAGCTTCTCAATGTATACTTTTTTATTGGTAAGGATCAGGCTGCTGGCTTGTTCTCGTTCGACAGACTGACTTGCTGTTTTCACCGGAGAACCGGTTGACGGATCCTGGTAGAGGGAGTTTTCCTGTATGTCGAGTGCCGAGTCCCCGGATATGACATCTATACGCGTTCCGATCCCCGGGTCCTGGTCGGGGTAATCATAATAGCCCTGACTGATCTCCGGTGAATCATATACCTGATTGTCCTCGGTGGTGGTGATTTTGTCGGGAAGGTTGAGTCTTCTCAGCGCAAGGCTATCCCCGGACCTGACCAGCTCACCCTGAATCTGGTTGATGGTTTCGTTAAGTTCGAGTTTCGAGGTTATCTGCGCAAGGCTTTTATTGATAAGAAGATCAAACTGCTGTTTTCGAACACCGTATGCATCTTCAAGCCACATCAGCTGTATGAATATCAGTGATATGACAGCAACGGAACTCACAATTGAAAGTACCCAGATAAAAGTACGCCTCATACCCTCAAATGTAGTAAAAGGATTGCTACACCTGGAGTTCCCGTAGTGTTTCGAGGGCAGCGTTCTGCTCCGCCTCTTTTTTCGACACCCCGGTGCCGCTTCCGAAAAGCGTATCGCCAATACTGACGAAGGAAATGAAGCGGGTTGGATCGTATGGCTCTATGTCGGTGTAAAAGGTGATTTCCTTGCGATTTTTCTGCGCCCACTCAATCAACTGGCTTTTGAAGTTGGTTTCGTTCTTTTCCAGATCTTCGAGGTCTACAAATTTCTTAACAACCCGGCGAAGGACGAAACGTCGTGCTCTTCGGTAGCCCTTGTCGAGGTATATGGCACCGATCAGCGCCTCAAAGGCATCACCATGGATATGGCGGCTTGCCTGTTCATTCTGGAGCTTGTTGTCGAGGAGGATACCCAGGCCGAGTTGCTGCGTGAGTTGTGACAGGTTGTCTCCGTTAACGATTTTGGATCGCATCTTTGTGAGGAATCCTTCATTCCGGTCGGGAAACCGCAGATAGAGGAATTCGGCGATTATAACGCCGAGAACGGCATCTCCAAGGTACTCCAGCCGTTCATAATTGACCGGATTGCCTTTTGCATCGGTAAGGGATGCCGATTTGTGTATGAATGCCAGTTCATACAATCCGATTTTCCCGGGCAGAAACCCAAGGATGCGGATTAGTCGGGAATAGGAGAGTTTCTTTGAGGTGCCCTTCACGGATCAGGCATCCATTTTTTTAAATATGACCGTGGCGTTATGGCCGCCAAATCCGAACGTATTGCTTAGCGCGTACCTGACTTCCCTGTCTTTGGCCTTGTTAAAAGTGAAATCGAGGTTGTTGTCGATCTGCGGATCATCGGTAAAGTGGTTGATTGTTGGCGGGATCCTGCTATCACTAATGGCAAGGATGCAAGCAATGGCTTCAACTGCACCTGCGGCTCCAAGAAGATGTCCATGCATCGATTTGGTTGCGCTGATACTCAGTTTAAAGGCGTGTTCGCCGAAAACTGTCTTTACTGCAAGCGGTTCTGAAATGTCGCCGAGAGGCGTTGAAGTGCCGTGAACATTAATATAATCGATGGCTTCAGGCCGGATGCCGGCGTCTTCCAAAGCATTGAGCATGACAAGAGCTGCACCTGCCCCTTCGGGATGGGGAGCGGTAAGGTGATAGGCATCGGCCGAAAGTCCGCCGCCGACCAGCTCACAGTAGATTTTTGCACCTCTCTTCACAGCATGTTCGTATTCTTCAAGAATAAGGCACCCGCCTCCTTCACCCATCACAAACCCGTCGCGGTCGAGGTCGAAAGGTCTGGATGCCGCTGCAGGGTTGTCATTACGTGTTGAGAGGGCATGAAGTGCATTGAATCCGGCAAGACCTCCGGTGGTAATCGGCGCTTCGGATCCTCCGGCAACCATCACATCGGCCCTTCCCAAACGAATATGATCGAAGCCGTTGATCAGTGAAACAGTGGATGATGCACAGGCCGCCGTGGTACAGTAATTGGGCCCGCGCAGCCCGTATTTTATGGAGATTTGCCCCGAGGCAATATCGGAAATCATCTTGGGAACGAAGAAGGGATTAAACCTGGGGGTGCCATCACCTTTGGCAAAATTGGCAATCTCATCTTCGAAGGTGCCCATCCCGCCGATACCCGACGACATGATGACCCCGATCTTGTCTTTGTTTTCGTTTTCGAAATTAAGGCCTGAATCCGCTATCGCCTCATCTGCACTGATGATGGCGTACTGGCAATAGGGATCCATTTTTCTGGCTTCCTTGCGGTCGAAAAAATTGCCTGCGTCATAGTTCCTCAACTCACAGGCAAACTTAGTCTTGAAAAGGGATGTATCAAAACGGGTAATCGGAACAGCTCCGCTTTCTCCGTTGAACAATGCCTGGCGAAACTCCTGTACGGTACTACCAATCGGTGTCAATGCACCGAGACCTGTTACAACTACCCGTTTTAATGCCATATTCCTTACCCAAATTTATGGTTAAGTTACCCTTTGGTGTTTTCTTCAACATACTTCACAGCGTCACCGACCGTTACGATCGTTTCAGCCTGATCATCCGGAATTGCAAGGTTAAATTCCTTTTCAAATTCCATGATCA
>CAYWHP010000021.1:0-23333 GCA_964457845.1 uncultured Porphyromonadaceae bacterium
TGTCTCATGTCTCATGTCTCATGTCTCATGTCTCATGTCTCATGTCTCATGTCTCATGTCTAATGTCTCATGTCTGATGTCTCGGATCCTTGAGGGCGTTCGTTGTATACACCCAATTCCGAGACCGCGGGCTGAACGCCGTTGTCGGGAAACATAACCCGCACACGGCTGGCCCATACCCGGTTGAACCGGTGGATCTTCACCAGCTCCGGCCGTGCCTTCTGATCCAGATCCACCCATCTCCCGGCCGTAAAAACCTGAAACCGGTATTCCCGGATGTCGGCCCTAGGCACCGTCAGCACAATCATGTTGAACGGCTGCTCCTTCACCAGGTCGACCTCGTACCAGGGCTCCTTCACGTGAATGTTGGAAACCCAGTTCGACCGGAAATTATCGTCGTTGCCGAAATCGGAGATCTCGGTATCCCAGCTCCATGAAGAATTGGCCGGCCTGCTTTTGGCGATGTTGGAGGAGATCACGGGGGCATCGGTCGGGGCCACAACCGGCATGGGACCTTCGGGCTTCCACATCGTACCGATCTCCTTCAGCAGCGCCAGGGCGTTGTCGTCGATCAGCCCGTCGCGGTTGGGCGCCACGTTCAGGATGAAGTTGCAGTAGGCGTTGTTTAACGGTATCAGGTTGTCGGATATCAGGTTTCGGGCGCTCTTCACAGGAGTTACGGGGAAGTCGGATTTCCAGAACCAGTTTTTGTTCACGGGAAGGCAGGCCATGGAGGCCAGGCGGTTGGTGGAGCGGTCGATGCTCTCCCCGGCATTCTGCTCGTACGACTTGATGTCGCCGTAGAAAAGGGCCGTTGCCGGATATTTCGAGGCATTCAGGTCCATGATCAGGCAGTTCGGTTGCAATCGCTTGATCAACAAGTAGATATCTTCAAACGGAATATCATCATACGATATTCTGGCCCAAGGGGATTCCCAGCCGTCGATGAACAGGGCCGTGATCTCGCCATAGTTGCTGAACAGCTCCGTGATCTGCTGCCGCACCAGGTCGATATGCTTTGCCGTGATATGCCCCTTCCGGAGATCATGATGGGTGTCGAGCACGGAATAGTACATCATCACTTTCAATCCTGCCGAACGGAATGCGTCGGCATATTCCTTCACCACATCCCGTTTGAACGGGCTGTTCATCACGCTGTAATCCGTACTTTTCGTATCCCAGAGGCAAAATCCGCTGTGGTGTTTGGCGGTGAGGCATCCGTAGCTCATGTTGGCCGATTTGGCAGCTGCGGCCCACTGCCGGCAGTCGAGCTTCACCGGATTGAACAGGGAAGCCGGTGTCTGCGGATCGGGCCAGTCGTCGCTGGAGAAGGTGGGTATGTTGAAATGGATAAACAGGCCAAAACGCAGGTCGATAAACTCCTGCTGCAGCTGCTGCAGCGGTTTCTGGGCAAAAAGGCCTGCGGCCATGAACAGGGCAAGAAAGGTTAAAAATGATTTTTTCATAGTCGAAATTTATGGTCCAACGATGTAGAGACGTTTAAAAACGTCTCTTTACCCAATTCCGTGGAGAATCTGAGACGCATAATCATGCGTCTCTACGGTTTCCATATCGGCCGCAATTCATAAACCTCCAGTTTTTCAATACGTATCTGTGCCGCATCGCCCTGGATCCGCAGGCCATCAGTGCCCGCCGCCTTCTTCAGCGCATCCACGAACACCGCCTGACCCTTCTGGAAGAAGGTTTCCACGGAGGTCCTGTCGATCAGCAATTCCACATCAAAAACAAGCTCCCGCGGGTTCTGAAGCGGCACCTGCACCCCGTTGAGCTCATCGGCATCCATGGTGGCATAGCGGTTTCCCTGAAAGTCGATCCCGATCTGGGACCCGTTGAGTGATTCGAGCCGGGCAACCACATGAAGAAGGTTACCCCTGATCGCCTTGAACTTCTCATTGGCTTCGGCCACGCTCAGCCCCGAGAGTTTGTGAGAGGCCGCCACCAGCAGCCGGATGCCTTCAACGGGCTCGCTGAACAGGCGGACACCTTCGTTGGTGGTCCGCAGCGAAAGCTGCGTGGGAAAACACATCATCTGGTTAAAGGGCATCGGTTTTGTATCGATGCGGCCCCACCCGATCTGGATCCGTTTTCCGTCGGGGATGTTGTTGTAGGTTTGGGCGGCATACTGCAGGCCGTATGTGGTCCGGTATTTGCCGTATTTCGGGGTGAATGTCTTACCGTTGAAGTTGCCGAGCATATAGGTTCCCGAAGCGGCGGTGAGCACCCACAGTTTGTTGGAGTTGTTGCCATCAACCGGCAGTTCGAAGAACTCGGGACACTCATAGAAACCACGTACATGGCTCTCCTCCTTCCATTTTTTTAAATCCTTCGATGTAAAGAAACTGACTCCGGCACCTTTGTAAAGGGCCATCACCCACTCCTTGTTCGGTTCGTACCAGAATACCTTGGGATCACGGGTTTCCCCAACCACCGGGTTGCCTTCGTACTTGGTAAACGTGCGACCCTTGTCGGTGCTCCAGGCAATGCACTGCACCTCTTTGCCCTGCTTGTCGGCTGTGTAGGCCGCCACCATGGCATTGGCTCCCCATCCGGCCGTATTGTCCTTATCAATCACGGCGCTGCCCGAGAACATAGTCCCCAGCTTATCCGGGAACAGGGCATCATTCAGTTCGGTCCAGTGGATCAGGTCGGGACTCACCGCATGGCCCCATGTCATGTTCTCCCAATCGGTCTCGAAAGGATTATGCTGGAAGAAGAGGTGGTACTCACCGTCGAGCCAGACCAGGCCGTTAGGGTCATTCGTCCATCCGCGCGCGGGTGAAAAATGGAATTGCGGCCTTCGGGATTCACGATAAAGGCTGTCCGCACCGGCAAAAACATCGGACTGGTAAATCTTGCTCATCCCTGCAACATTTTCTGAATACCGGATCTTGAGGGTTTTGCCCAAAAAGGCTGATACATCCTTATGCACCCAGTAGTCGGGGGCTTTGTCGGCAATCCGGATTACGGCATAGGTTAGGGTATCCATTCCGCTGATGAAATGAACCTTTTGCCGGGCTTGCTTCATTTCGACCGGGAAATTGATGTAGCGGTTCGTGATCTTGTATTCACGGATTACCGGCTGGGCCGTCACGATCAGCGGAACAAGCATCAGGAGTAAAAGACAGACTGACTTTCTCATCGGGTATTTTTTGATTTCAAGATAAAAAACTTAGCGGTTATTAACATCCCCCTTGTGGCAGTCAAAATGAGTCCGATATACATCACCATCACCGGAATATCGGTGGGAATCTCCAGGTGGGTGGTGATGCCGAGGATGCGCGACAGGCCTCCCGGAAGCATCATAAGCTCGTCATTGAGAATCGTGAGCACCTTTTCGAAACCGATGGCGGCCACGAGGCCTCCGGCAGCCGCAAAGAGGATGCCCTGGACCAGCAGCATGACGAAAAAGGTTTTCAGAATACTTATATTCAGCGCTTTATGAAGGGTACCGGCCCAGGTAAAATAAGCACGGAGGATAAACAGGACGAAAACCATCAGAAATACAACCCGGAAGGAGGCCGAAGTCCAGAACAGGAACCAGAATTCCACCGGGCCGCGCCAGGCGGTGAAGATCATGAGCAGACCGGTGAAGGCTACTGCAGGCGCGAGCAGGGAGAAGCCTTTGGCAACTTTGTCGCAGCTTTCAGGTACGCCGGAAAGGGCCAGGTTCATCACCACATACCCGAGCGACAGGACCAGCAGTGAGATGACGAATACGGGCGCGGCAAAGGAGGTGAAAACGGATAACGACAAGGCAAGCCATATCAGGGTAAAAAGCATGAGTGGGGCTGTATCGGCCCGCTCGCAGCTGGCAGAGCCGCTCCCCGACGGGTTGAATGCACCGTACCAGAGCATGGCGGTGGAGCGGCGGCCGGGAAAAGCGGGAAGCCTGCGGTTCACAACGGGCATGCCCAGTGCAAAAGCAGCCAAAAGTGTGATTGCCAGGATCCTGGCCATCCAGGTGACCCACTCTGTACGTCCGGCAATTTTCGCAGCCACGTTGGCCTCACGGAAATTATAGGACGGAAAATCAAGGTTGCCGGCATAAGCGGCCGTGTGACGTACTTCCGCATCACGGTATTGCCCAAGTGCCGAATGCCATTGATCGTTCAGCTGTTGCCCGCCTGCATCGAGCCAGCGGTAATACGACAGCATGTATTCGCGGAAGAGGGCCAGCGTGTTGAAGAGATCCTGCTCATAAACAACCGATGCGATAAGCTTGTCGAAGTTTTCCGGATTCAACGTTACGCGGGGCCTCACCGACTGAAGCCGGGCCAGCATTGTTGCCACTTCGCCGACAGCCTGGTGACCCTCCGCGACGGCCGCGGCTATGCTGTCTTTCGAAACCATATAGATGTTGCTGAACACCGATGGTGACCCTCCGACAATATCCCATTCAAAGATCCAGAGCATAGGCGGCGGCTCGAGACCTAATGCACGCACATCGTATCGGGCAAACTGACTAATATATAGCCCTTTGCGGACAGTGGCATGCGAACCCATCATAACATCAGCGACCGTGTTGACTAAAACGGAGTCGCTCCCGAAGTTTTCCTCCGCCCATCGTGATGCAATGTCCCGGATGTCGCCGCCGGGGTTGTCCGTCAGCCTGCCCATGGCATACACGTTGAGGTCGGTTACGGTATTGAACCCGTGAAACGGGAAGAGCGAAAGGGGGCCTGCCCGGAGGGGGCCGCCCTCCTGTGTCCACATCCACACGCCGTCGAATGCCGGGTTCTGCCGGGTGAACGACATCAGGGCCTGCTGGTACAGGGGGCCCGTAAAGTTCGGAAAGGCGTTGAACCCTTCAAATTCACGCCGCAGCTGAAATTCGGCAATGCGGCGGTGTTCACCCTGCCTCAGCGTCTCGTTGAAAGGAAGCCAGGCATAGAAATCACCACGTGAATATTTTGTTGAAACGATAAGGTTCTTAGAGTGTATCTTGCCCAAAACCCGCTCATAGGTTTCAGGATTCGTATGCATGTCACCGATCTGGCCTACACCCACCGACCAGCTGCGGAAGATGATATTTTTCTGATATTTTTCGGCCATACCGAGAAAAGCGGTCAGCATTTTTTCAACGGCCGTATCGGTTTTCACGGCAAGACGGCTGTAATAGTCCCAGCCTGGTTTGTTATAGATTGATCCGGCCTCGCCAATACGAAGCATAATACCGCTCACTTCGGGCAATCGCCTGTAAATCTCCTCAGAGGCAGCCTGATAGATTTCCCAGAATCCATCAGCGGTCCCGTCCAGCGTACCGAAACGGGCGGTGAGGTATTTTTCGATCGGGGGCGTGAGCGCCACCATGTCGGTGTAGAGGTAAACCTCCATGCCCCGGCCGGCAATCTTACGGATCCACTCGCCAAAACCCTTCTGCAAAGCCAGGTGCCTTTCGCGGTACGTGGGGTCAACGGCATTGAGCGCCTCGCCCATGGGCCATTCATCAAAGGTGACCAGCTCGAGGAAGCCGGGGAAAACAACCCCGTTTACATGCATCGCCTGCAACCGGTCGAGGTAGGTGTCGAGCTCTTTCCCGATGCGTTGGAACGCCGCCGGATCGAGATAGGGCGGCTCCGCCAGGATCAGGTCCTCGAAACGGTGAACATTGTGCTGGTAGCTGCTGCCCCAATTCAAGGTGTCGGGCAGGATTCCAACCCCACCCAGGTCGGCCAGCCGCATGTCCAGCATGCGCAGTCCGGAAGTATCGGGGGGCAGTGCCGGAGAGAGCGTCTCTTCAAGCCCGGGCTTGGTTTTATACTTTATACCAAGAAACCCGTTTACCTGTTGGGAGGCCAGATAGCCCAGCAATAATGCGAGAATTGTAAAGGCAACGGAAACGACTGTTTTCTTCATAAGTCGGCAGGGTTTGCCGACCAAGATAACGATTTATGCGGTCAGCTTTGCCGGCTTACCGGGGCTTCTTCTTTCCCAAGTTCTCCCCCACCCGGTACTTCACGATATCGGAGATCAGGTCGGCCGGCAGGGGTTCGTTAAATGGAAACCGGATGGTTCCTTTGGACGTGTGCATGGCACCCAGCACATTTTGGAACGCCTTGATTCCGGAACCGGTGGGGTAAAAACCCAGGTGATTCTTTTGGGCCGCGAAATA
The DNA here is from genome assembly GCA_964457845.1 of uncultured Porphyromonadaceae bacterium. Lineage (GTDB taxonomy): Bacteria > Bacteroidota > Bacteroidia > Bacteroidales > UBA12481 > UBA12481. The sequence continues at coordinate 6,134 of CAYWHP010000021.1, forward strand.
AACCAGTATGCCGTTCAATTTGTAGGCCGGCATGCCGTAACTGATCACTTCGGCCGCTTCCGGCGCCGCGGTAAGGATGATGCCGCGCATCTGTTCAAGGATCGGCTGAATTTCAAGTGGAAACCCGGCAATGTACTGGGTTACGTTTTCTGCCTTCTCCATGTGGTTTATTCTTTTAACCGGGGGTTTTGCCTCTCGATCATCCAGCCCGGATATTCGGGAGCCAGTCTGCTCACTTCATCGAGTGCGGCAAGCTCACCGGCGGTGAACCGCACATTGGCTGCTGCCAGGTTGTCGGCCAGCTGCTCCGTCTTGTTGGCGCCAACGATCACCGAGGTAACCACCGGCTGCTGAAGGAGCCACGCAAGGGCAATCTGTGCCGCCGACACGCCTTTTTCAACTGCCATGGGCCGCATCACATCGATGATATCGAAAGCCTTCGCCTTGTTAACCGGCGGGAAATCGTAGTTCGAGCGGCGGCCGGCCTGGCCATCCATCTCCCGTGTATATTTTCCGCTCAGCAAACCGCCGGCCAGCGGGCTCCAAACCATGAGACCCATCTTCTGATCGGCAAGCATCGGAACCACCTCCCGTTCAAGGTCGCGCCCGGCAATGGTGTAATAGGCCTGCAGCGAAATGAACCGGCTGGAGCGGTTCAAGGCCGATATGCCGTTGGCCTTCATGATGTGCCACGCGGCCAGGTTGCTGCATCCGATGTAGCGCACCTTGCCGGCCTTCACCAGGCTGTCGAGCGCCTCCATGGTCTCCTCCATGGGTGTCAGCGCATCGAATCCGTGGATCTGATACAGATCGATATAGTCCATGTTAAGGCGCCTCAGGCTTTCGTCGGCCTGCTCCAGGATGTGCTTGCGGCTCAATCCCGAATTGTTCGCACCCGGAGCCATCTGCCCGCGCACCTTGGTGGCTACCACCAGGTCGTGGCGTCGCAAACCCAGATCACGGATGGCCTTGCCGGTCATCTGCTCGCTCAGCCCCTCGCTGTATACATTTGCCGTATCAATGAAATTGATGCCGCCGTCGACCGCCAGCCCAACCAGCTCGTTTACCTGGTCCTGCGCCAGCGTGCCGATGGCTGTCCAGAAACCGCGACCGCCGAAGGTCATGGTACCGAGACAGAGTTCGGAAACTCTTAGTCCGGTATTGCCTAATTGCTTATATATCATTTAATTAACTTAATCAGGTGGATGGGTGCCTCTTCAACGGCAGCCCCTTTCGTAATACATCACATGCACCGCGAAATCCGCAAACTGCGGATCGGGAAATTCGCCGGTCATAGCCGGGCAATCCGCAAACAGCTGCTTAAAGGCAACGCGGCCATAATTGCTGCGCGTAACCTCGGTAGTGACACCGCCGGCCACCACGTAATAGGCACGGGCCTCACCGCCCGAGATGGCAATTCCGTTGATCGACGTTTCACCGGTTTTGGCGATGGGTTTGTCGAACACCCTGATCCTGGTATCAAACCCGGGATTCAGCAGCTGCGCCAGAACGTATTTGTCCTTTTCCGGCAATTTGATCTGTTCATAATAAATGTACTGCCGATCCGTGATTTCATCGAAATCCGCATTCGCGAGCTTCTTGAGGTTGGAGGTTTTGTCACTCAGCATCTCCAGGCGGGCGAGCCCGTCAACCTTAACCCGCAGCCGGGTGACCTCACCGGCCTTGAACCTCGACCTCGATCCTGTGGCACTGTCGCGGATCCCCAGGCTGGAGAGGCCGGTGGGCCCGAATACGGCCATGCTGAGCTTGCCGGGGATGACACGCCCGTCGGCTGCAGTTAACACCGCTTCACCCGTTATCGAGGATACCGGCGTAACAAACCCTTGTGACTTCCCGGCAGCATTCATCAGGAGAAGGCCGGGCACCATCAGGATCAGATATCGAATTTTCATGATTTATGAATTATAGTTATCATTTAACCCGCTGAAGCCCGGATTGTTCAGGAACTGGCAATACCGGTGTCAGCAGCCTTAAAATTAGCATATCATCGGCTTAATCTCCTTAATCATGTCGAAATTCATGCCATAGTACTCGAATTCTCCGAGGATGGTGAAACCGAGCTTCCGGTAATAATTCACCGCCCGCAGGTTGCTGCACTGGACGCCTCCCCACAGAATCAGCCTGCAAATGCCCCGTGCTTTCAGGTCCGCTACCATGAATTCATACAACCTGGGTCCGAGTCCGCGGCCCTGCCAGTCGTCGGCTACCGACGGGGCAAATGTGGCATCCGTTATGGCATCCGGATTCAATCCGTAACCATTCAGGCGGGGCCGGTCATGCTCCAGAAACCCCGCTTTGATGACCGAGTAGGCTATGATCCTTCCGGATTCCTCCTCAACGGCAATATAGCCGGTATGAGATCCCTGTTCCCGGTATAAACCTTCAAGCGTCGCCCTGTCGAACGGGTGGGGCCCGAAACGATGGCGGGTTTCTTCACTCAGACCGGTGAGGTATTCATGAAGGGCATCGAGATCCGGGCTACCGAGGATGCGGAAGATAGGGCCCTGATCGCCGGCCCGTGGCGAGAGGCCCGGTCCGTGAGCTGGTGGGGTGAGGCCCGGTCCGTGAGCTGGTGGGGTGAGGCCCGGCCCGTGAGCCCCCAGACTGAAGTCTGGGGTTAATGATGTCTCCGAAGTAAGAACCATATTATGCCGATATTAGAGAATCCAGCCTCAGAGAGTTCAGTAACCCCGCACTTTAGTGTGGGGGCTGCTCCCATGACGAGTGTGGGGGCTGCTCCCATGACGAGTGTAGTACCTGCTCGCATGACGAGTGTAGTACCTGCTCCCATGACGAGTGTAGTACCTGCTCTCCGGCGCAACTACCTGCTACCTCCCCCCCAGCACCTTATCCGATGCGAGCTTGCCCGTAAGAATGGAGATCGGCAACCCTGCGGGGCTGAATACCCACTGGCCCGCCTGGTAAACCGACGGCAGCGGGGTGACGACCGAACCCATGGATTTAAGCATCTTTGTAACAACCGGCATAACCGGGTTGGTAAAGGCCCAGCCGGTGATGGCTCCGTGGGAGTTTCCGGTGAGCCGCTCAAGTGTAACCGGCGTGGAGGAGAGGCAGTCGGTGATCTTTCCGGTGAGCCCGGGAAAGATGCCTTCATCAAGCACCCGGATGAAACTCTTCTCCAGAAAATCCCTGATCTCTGCCGACCAGCCGAGCTCATCCAGCTTTTTTGAGAGCCGGTAATCAAACAACAAGCTCACAATCAGGCCCGTGGTGCCCTCCGGCGCCATGCCGGGATCACGAAGCACCGGGATCGATATCTCAAATGTATTGAAGTCGCAGAATTCGGTGAGATAAGCCTTGATCCGCTCCTTCATTGCGGTATCACCCGGATCGGTGTGGGTAGCCAGAAAGTCCTCAATCCCTTCCGTATTTACCTTCGACAGCCCGGTTTTAACGGGAGTCCAGAAAAAATGACCGCTGCAGATAGCAGAAAAATATTCCTTCTTTTCCTTTACTGACAGGTAAACCGTATAAACCGAATCGCCTCCGCGAAGATCTTTCAGCAAGGCCTTCTTCTCCTGAATGGCAGAAACCATTGCTTTGCCGGTCAGTTCATCAATGTTTATGCTGTTGTACAGGAGCTTCATGTCGGCCGCCCAGACCAGCGAACCGTATTCAATGCGCCTGCCCAGGCTGTCAATCACATACTTGCCCTCCGGGTTCAGCGATTCCACTGTGGTGGAGGTGAGGATCTCCCCGCCCTGCGACCGTATGAAAGCATCGAGTTTGGCGGCCAGAACAGCCGTCCCCCCCACCGGATAATGATAATCGAGATAGAGCCTGAAATAACTCAGGGCAAAAGAGGTGGGTGTTTTCTGAAAAAAGTGCTGCGCGATCATGTCGATGAGCGGCTGACTCTTCGTAAAACGTGTAAGATATTCATCGGCAGGCTCTTGCAAACGATACGTCTTCCTTACGGTCAACAGGAACCTGAGCGACCAGGGCAGGATCACCTTCAGCAGGTATTTTTTGTCGGCCATCATGTTGATGAATAACGGGTTGTCGATCCCGTAGAGCACATCCATGTACCTCATGATCTTTTTGATCTCCAGCACGATCTTGGCTACATCTTCCTTATTATCGGGGTAATGGGATTTCAGGAATTCTTCATACGCATCAACACTTTCAGGTCCCTTCACCCGGAGAACATCCTTACCGATGCCGATGGTAACCGGACTGGGTACAAAATCGATGTCGATACCCAGCTGTTTGAGCATCGGGAGCACGATGCCGGAATTTTCGATGGAGCGGAGCCCCGTATCGAACCACACCCCGTTCCTTTCGAAAGTTTGCACAAGACCGCCTGTTTTAGGCTGCTTTTCAACGAGCAGCACCGAACGGCCCGCCCTTGAAATATAGGCGGCCGCCGTCAGGCCGGCGATTCCGCCCCCCACCACCACCGTGTCAAATTTCAAATTCATTGCCTTTGTCGAGATGAGTTAACTCCTTGCTGATACGGAATATTTCCCTGCCCGTTACCCGGTTTCTGGCATGAGTTGCAGTGATCTCTTCGTTGGTGAGGTTGAAAAATTTCCCGCTAACTCCCTCCAGGTCAGGCGACGAAACCAGGTAGTAGATCGCTTCGCCCGAGATTTTCGGGTCCTTCAGTGCAGGTTGAACGATGTATTTCGAATAGAGATTGTATAGTTTGCCATTGTTATGACCGATATTCGACTTCACTGCCCCAGGGTGCATGGCGTTGATGGTTACGCCGGTACCTTGCAGGAGCTCATCAAGCTCCCTTATGGTCATCAGCTGTGCGGTTTTGGAGGCGCCGTAGCCCTGCAAACCATGATACCGCCGGCCTGCCCAGGTAAGGTCATCGATTTTGAGGCCGTTAAACCGGTGCCCCTCCGAATTAATGTATAGAATACGGGAAGGAGCGCTCTCTACCATCCTTTTCAGGAAGAGGCTGGTTATCAGAAAGGAGGCCAGGTGGTTTACGCAGAAGGCCATTTCATGACCGGCTTCGGTTAACTGCCGGGTGGTCATGTGAACCCCTGCATTATTAATCAGTATATCAATCTTAGGGTATTTGGCCAGGATGACCTGCGATGCCTCACGCACCTCCTCCAGTCTTGAAAAATCGGCGATGTGGATGTCACACGCATGGCCGGTGAGTGCAAAGATCTCGGCGCACAGCTTCTCCCCCTTTTCCCTGTTCCGTATAATCATCACCAGCCGGCCACCGGCCCGGGCAATGCGCAGTGCCGCCTCATGGCCAACGCCGGAGGTGGTGCCGGTGATCACGCAAACCTTGCCCTCCATCGATTCGCTGGAAAACTTCTGCGGCAGCCGGCCGGTCCTTACAAAATCGAGCTCCTCGGGGAGCTTGTCATACCACTTTTTTTTCATCCGAAACGTTTTACGAGGAATCGCCTGTACATCTTGCCGAACCTCGGTATGTTATTAAAAATATCGCCCCACAGGTCGTAATAGTCACGCTGCTCCAGAATCCGGCCATCAGGGTGGATCTTCAGCTTGGTGCATCCGTACATCGGCGTGCTCGGAAATTTCTTGAACATCATCGTCATGATCCATTCGAAGATGATCACATCATCGGCCCGGGAAATGGTAACAATCTCCATTTTCAGCTCCTTGGTCCTGGCCGTCAGGCGGTCGCACATCTCAACAAATTTCACCTTCCCTTCAATCCGCTGGATGGTATCCTGAAAGACAATGTCGTCATGGTAATACGGGAAAATGTGCGACCAGTCGGGCTTGCCGTTGGTGTTGTATGTCTGCGACCAAAGCAGCTTCACCGTTTCGATGTTCATTGGAAGCCGTGTAATTGTCTCCTCCGCCGGTCCGTTCTGGACGGCTGTCATGTTTTCCATAGATAAAGGGTTAGATCTGTTACGTGCGAATATACAAACTCCGGTAAGCATTTGTTTATATATTTGATTTGAATGCAAACCTATACCGAACAGCTCCTTCTCCTTACCATCGATCCGGTTACAGGCCGCCGCTACCCCATACCCGAAAAAGTTCTGCACCTCACGCTGGCCGGCGCATTGCTGTTCGATGCCTCATTTGGCGGGCTCATAAACGACGACTGGCAGGAGCTTACCGTTTTGAAAACCGATTCGGGAAGCACGGCTGTCGATGAAGCCCTCCGGTGCCTGCTGGCGGCCGGCCGTTCGCTGCCACTCACCCGTGCGCTGGCCCTGGTTGCCGCCCACGGCGATACCCTCCACCGCCTGGCCTGGGAATCGGTGCAGTCCGGCCAGCTGGTAACCCGGCGAAAAAAGGAGATCGTTGCCCGGTCGGGATTGGATTTGTATTCTATTGATATTAAAGATGTTATAAAAATTCATAAATCGATACGGCACTCCGTGTCGGATGCCGGCATCCCCGATTACCGGTTACCGGCCCTGATTAGTCTGTTAAGCGCAGGCGGCCTCCTCCGGCAGGTGCTGGGCCCGGCCGCCTTTGCCGAACACCGGGAGCGGATCGAATGGCTGGCGGGCATCGAAGCGCTGGGCCGGGAGATCGGCCAGGCTGTGCGGTCGCTGCGGTCGGGGAACCTCGAGCGTGGCGCCGCTGCGCTCATGGGGCTCAACCACGACCAGCCCCGCACGTTTGCCGGGGGGATGGATGCGGTGCTCTCCTCGCTGAGCCATCTTTACCGCGAGGCCGGCATCAGCCGCAGCCGCAAGCTGCTGGCGGGGTTCAACCAGTTGGGCGGATTCGAGTGTCCCGGCTGCGCCTGGCCCAATCCCCGGGGCAAGCGGTCGCATTTCGAGTTCTGCGAGAACGGGGCAAAAAGCGTGAGCGCCGAGGCCACCACAAAGGTGGCCGGCCGCGAATTCTTCCGGCAGTGGCCGGTAAACGACCTGCTCCTCACCTCGGGGTACTGGCTCGAACAGCAGGGGCGGCTGGCCGAACCGATGCTGCTGGAGGAGAACGGCACCCACTACCGGCCGGTAAGCTGGGACGAGGCTTTCGGTATCATAGCCGATGAGCTGCGGGCGATGGACCACCCGGATGAGGCGGTGTTCTATGCATCCGGCAAGGCATCCGGCGAAGCGGCTTTCCTCTGGCAGCTGCTGGCCCGTACACTGGGCACCAACAACCTCCCCTCCAGCGCCAACCTGTGCCACGAACCATCGGGCAGGGCCCTGGCGATGAGCCTGGGGTTCGGTAAGAGCAGTGTCACCCTTGAAGACTTCCCCAGGGCGGATGCAATTTTCCTTTTCGGCCACAACCCGGGTTCCAACCATCCCCGGATGCTCAGCTCCCTGCAGTCGGCCGCGCGAAAGGGGTGCCGAATCGTAGCCGTTAACCCCATGCCCGAGGCGAGCCTGATGGGCTTTGCCGATCCGCAGCGGGCCGGGTCGTATTTTGGCAGGCAGACGGCGCTGGCCAGCCTCTTCCTCCAGCCGGTGATCAACGGCGACATGGCGCTGGTGCGGGGCATTGCCAAAGCCGTTTTCGCGGCTGAAGAGCGGGAGGGGAACATACTCGACCGGAAGTTTATATCAGACTATACAAGCGGATTTGAAGCCTACCGGCAACTGGTGAACGACACAACCTGGGAGGAGATCGAACAGCAGAGCGGCGTGGGCAGGGACCGCATAGCGGAGGCCGCCGGGGTATATATGGGTGCCGGTAAGGTCATCGCATCCTGGTGCCTTGGCATCGCCCACCACCGGAACGCGGTGGAAACCATCCGCGAGATCATCAACCTGCTCCTGCTGAGGGGCAACATCGGCAGGCCGGGTGCCGGCGTGTCACCGGTGCGGGGCCACAGCAACATTCAGGGCATCCGCACCGCCGGGGCCGGAGAGGACATGCCGGTTGCCCTGCTGGAAGCTATTGAGAAAAACTATGGCATACGCGTGCCCCGGGAGCCCGGACTGAGCGCGATACCGGCCATCCGGGCGGCGGCAGCGGGAAAGGTGAAGGTACTCCTCTCGCTGGGCGGCAACCTGGCCTCCTCACTGCCCGATACCCCGTTCACCGAAACGGCGCTGCGCAGGTGCAGCCTCACCGTGATGATCTCCACCAAACTCAACCGAAGCCACCTGGTGACCGGAAAACGGGCACTCCTCCTGCCCTGCCTTTCACGTACGGAGGAGGATGTGCAAAATGGCATCATCCAGTCGGTTACCGTTGAGGACAGCATGGGCCATATCGGGATTTCAACCGGCTGCCTGCAGCCGGTTTCACCGGATATCCGGAGCGAAGTGGCCATCGTGGCCGGTATCGCCGCGGCCGTATGCCGCGGCCCGGGGGGCCCCGACTGGCAGCGGGCGGCAGGTGATTACGGGTATGTCCGCACCGAGATCGCCCGAACCATCCCGGCGCTGAAGGGCATTGCCGATTTACCCAAATCGGGACAGGGCATCCGCCTCGACAACCCGCTCCGCAAACGGATATTCCCGACGGCAACCGGCAAGGCCCTCTTCAGCTGTGACCCGCTGGTGCGGGAAATTGCAGCCGATGGCGAGCTGATGATGATGACCATACGCAGCCACGACCAGTTCAACACCTCGGTTTTCGGCCTCAACGACCGCTACCGGGGGATCAACCAGGAGCGCAGGGTGCTGTTCATGAACGAAACGGATATGGCCCGGCTGGGCATTGCTGCGGAAGGCACCGTGGCCATCTGCGGCGGGGAGGGTGAGGAGGCGAGGAGGCTAGAAGGTTATTACGCTATTGCATACCCTATCACGGAGGGTTGCTGCGCGGCCTATTTCCCGGAGGCGAATGTGCTGGTGCCCGTTGATCATGCCGGAAAAATATGCCCGACTCCGGCATATAAATCGATTCATGTTAGGGTTGAAGCCGGGTAAAGGCCGCCTGCCCGATGGCAACCGGTCCTATTTAGGTTACATGGAACGGAATGGTAAAATAGAATGTTGATCCCTTGCCGGGCTCACTGGTAAACCAGATAAGCCCCTTAAGCATATCAACATAGGACCGGGAGATAGAAAGGCCCAGGCCGGAACCGGGGCGGGCCAGCCGGTTGCCGATATCGGCCTTCACAAAAGGATCGAAAATGTGGCCCTGATGTTCCGGGGAAATCCCGATGCCCGTATCTTTCACAAAAAACTGCCACTCCTTGCCAACCGCCGATTCCTCCAAAGAGTAACCGAATTCGACCGAACCTCTCTCCGTGTAGCGGATGGCATTTTTAACCAGCTGATGGAGTACGGCGGCAAGTTTTTCGCCATCCGTAAAAACAACGGCCGATTCTGCCGGAAGGGGGCAAACCGTTGTCAACTTCAGGTGGCGGGTATCCGCATCCGGCCTGGCAAGGTTGTAAACGTATACGATCTCTTCATGGATATGGGTTATCCGGCGGCTCACCGCCATCTGGCCCGACTCGATCTTTGAGATATCCATGATATCATTGATCACATTAAGCATACGGGCGCCGCTTTTCTGAATGACGTCGAGGTACTTCCGCTGTTCCTCACCCGAGACTTCCGGTTCCGAGAGCAGCGCGGAAAAACCGAGGATGCTGTTCATGGGTGTACGGATCTCGTGGCTCATGTTGGCCAGGAAGGCCGACTTGAGCTGATCGCTCTCTTCCGCCTTATGCTTGGCCATCAGCAGATCCTGACTCTCTCTCTTCAGCTTGAGCCGAAGAACCTGCTCATTCACCAGCGACATATTCAGCTGGTCGATCAGGGTTCCAACCGAGAGGACAAGCAAGGCATTGAAGGCGATAAAATTAACCCCGATCGCCACGGATGAAGCAATCGAATCGTTGTGCAGCCCCGAATACTTCAGTGCAGGGATCTGCAGGTCGGGGAAAAGCAGGAACAAAACCGCCGCATTCAGCAGGACGGAAACCATTCCCGCTTTCCGGCTCTGGTACAGGGTTATCCAAACAGACAGGCAGAGCAGTATGAATGTCCCCGGGCCCTTGACGCCCAGGTAGATGACGAGTGTGGCTCCCAACAGGAAAAAGCCTGCAGAAAACCACATTTTCTTGGCATATAGGGTTTGCCTCCTGTTAAAGAAAACATACAGGGTAATCAGCATGACGATGGTGTCAATGACCCCTATCACCCACTTGGCTGTGGTTATCGACGCGATAATTCCGGGGATGTACCCTGAAATCCCAATCGGCACTGTCACCAGAAGTATGGAAATGAACAGCTTGTCACGCAGGTACGGCAGGCCGTCCCCCTCCTTGAAATCAAGGGGTGCAAACCGCTTCAGGTAAAAAGCATAATACCTGTTCCACCATGTAAAAATTGGCAGTCCCATGATTCCACGTAACTTTAATTCCAGATCCCGGTACTAAAATTACGATGTTTTCCGATCGAATGCCTGTTAATACCCGACTATATGATCCGAACCATTAAAGGTTGTAGAACTTTTTGACAAACTCCCTTAAGTTTTGCGGTTTTCTGCCGATCAGCCTCTCGAGTGTCGTGTCCGGAAAATCAAATTCACCTTGTGCAATGGCAGCGGAGAATGAGGCCATCATCATAATGCCGCCGGCAGGCACCCCGGCCTGCTCCATGGCTGCCTTAAAAGCAGCTGCGTCGGGAGCGGCATAGTGTACCGGCTTGCCCGAAAGCTCGGTTAAGATGGCTGCTATCTCATTTAATGTGACACTCTCCGGAACCGAAATCTCATAGGTCTTGTTATCGTGGCCATCGGTGGTGAGTACTGCAACACCCGCGGAGGCGATGTCGGAACGCGAAGTAAAGGCTCCCCTGCCCTCGCCTGCCGGCAGGAAAATCACACCTGTATTCAGCACCTGGTCGCCCATAAAGACCGGCAGGATATCTGCATACAGACCATGCTTCATGATGGTGTAGGTGAGTCCCGACTCCCGGATCAGCTTTTCCGCCAGGATATGGGATTCAGCAATAAAGGCGATCGGCGACGAGGCATCATCCGTTTTGCGCTGGAAACTGGTATAAATGATATGGCCCACCTTTGCTTCGGTGGCGGCTTTCACAACATTTTCATGCTGCAAACTGCGGTTGGTCAGGTCATTGCTCGAAACGAAATAGAGCTTGTCCACACCGCGGAACGCGTTAACAAGCGATTGGTAATCAATGTAATCCCCCTGTACCAGCTCAACACCCTTTTCCTTCAACGAACCGGCTTTTGCGAGATCCCTTACCAGAACCGCAACATTTTCCGCTCCTTGCTTCTCAACCAGTTCACTAACTACTGCACTCCCCAGCTTACCGGTGGCACCGGTGATCAGAATTCTTTTCATCTTATCTGTTTATTTTTTGAAATTCACTAATATGGCATTGCCTAACCACCAATAACCCGGAATCAAACAATTTGTTTAACTCTTGTATGAACAAATCTGTATTGTAAAGATGAAAAACAACCTTCAAATTCTGATTCTCGCCGCCACCGTCATGATGGCGGCAGGCAGGGTTTCCGCACAGGAGCCCTCGGTTTCGGTCACCGACAAGGTGATCTGCGGTTACCAGGGATGGTTCAGCTGCTATGGCGACGGCTCGCCGCTGGCGCGCTGGTTTCACTGGTCGGTCGGACAATACCTCTCAAACACCGGAAGGCCGGCAGCCGGTCATCTCACCTTCGAGGTATACCCTGACATTTCGGTTTACAAGCCCTCCTCCCTCTTCCAGACCGGATTTGCAAACCTGGGCGACGGCCGGCCGGCGAAGCTTTTTTCATCCTGGCTTCCCGACGTCATCGACACTCACTTCAGCCTCATGGAAACGCACGGCATCGATGGTGTCGGCCTGCAGCGCTTCATCGGCGGCATGGAAGACGGCGTCGTCCTGGCCAACCACGACAGCCTCAGCGCACGCGTCAGGCGGGCCGCCGAAAAGCACAAGCGGGTATTCTACATGATGTACGACGTGTCGGGGCTGGCCGAGGACAAGTTCAACAATATCAAATCCGACTGGATATACGAGATTGTCACCAAACTGCGCCTCACCTCCTCGCCGATGTATGCCCGCGAGAATTCGAAGCCCGTGGTCTGCATCTGGGGATTCGGCTTTACCGACCGGACCGGCACCCCCGAAAAATGCCTCGAAGTGATCAACTGGCTCAAGGCGCAGGGGTGCTTTGTGATCGGCGGCGTGCCTACCCACTGGCGCACCGGGACCAACGACTCAAAACCCGGCTTCATCAACGTTTACGCCGCCTTCGATATGATCTCGCCCTGGATGGTGGGCCGCTTCGACAACAACGACGGTGCCGACTGGTTCCGTGCCAACGTGATCACCCAGGATATCAGCTGGTGCGAGGCCCGCGGCATCAAATACCAGCCGGTGGTCTTCCCCGGATTCTCCTGGTCGAACTGGAATACGGGCCGGCAAAACCACATCCCGCGCAGCAAGGGCGAATTCTTCTGGCATCAGATCCGGAATGTAAAGGAACTCGGGCTGAAAAATGCCTATGTGGCCATGTTCGACGAATACGACGAAGGCACCGCCATCATGAGCCTGGCCGACAGTTATTACGACATCCCGACCGACCAGTACTTCCTCACGGCCAGCGCCGACAGCACCTACGTCAGCTCCGATTTCTACCTCCGGCTCACCGGAAAGGCCACCCGGGTCATAAAGGGGCTCGATCCCGTCACACCCACTGTATCCATTCCCCTCTCCAAAGGGCCGGTCTGGTTCCGCACAAGCCTCGAGCGTAAATTCGATGCCATGCCCGACTGGATCAGCTCGCCCGATCCTACCGCCCCCGTTACCAATGTAACCGGGTACGGCGGAACAGGATCCCCCTCCCTTGCCGCCGTCAGGGAAAACCCACACATCGGTGCCTACTCCCTCAAATTCACCGGCCGCGACAACTCCAAGGTAAACTCAATCTGCTACTTCCGCGCTTTCGAGGTAAACATACCCGTGGTTTCCAACACCAACCTCAGCTTCTGGACCTTTCCCAAGGACAGTCTGGCCCGTCACATCTCCGTCGACCTGATCATGACCGACGGCACAACCCTGCGCGATGCCGGCGCCACCGACGTGAATGGCGCCCACATGCATCCCGGCTCCGGCCGCGGGGCAATCAATGCCTGGTCGCAAACCACCTGCAACATCGGCAAGTGGCTGAACGGCAAAACCATCGACCGCATCATGGTCGCCTATGACATGGGCCCCCAAACCGGTGATTTCTGTGCTTATCTGGATGACATAGCGGTCTTCACAGGGGAAGTGTTTTCCGCTGTCAACGAAGCCGCCTCCGGTCAAGGCCTTCCGGTAAGGATATACCCCAATCCCGCAACCGGCGGCCGGGTTTCCGTCGATCTCGGAAGCCTTGGCAGCGAGCCCAACCTTGAAATCACCGTTACCGACCTCCTTGGCCAGGTGGAGCACCGTGGAACGGTCACTTCCCGTCCTGTCCATTCACTCACGCTGAGCACCATCAAAAAAGGGGTCCATCTGGTCACAGTTAGCGGAAAAAACCGGAGCTTTACCAGTAAACTCATCGTGCTTGACTAACCAAACCATGAAAACAATCCTACTCTTCGCCATCACAGCATGCATTTCGCTGAATCACCTCCCCGCCCAGCAGATTACCGCCCCCGGCGTTAAATGGGCCGATTCCTACACCTTCGACCGCTGCAACCAGATGAAGATCGATTTTTTCGCATCGGGCAATGAACTGATGCGAACCTTCCATTACAAAACCTGGTTCAGCAGCACCGGCAAAGAGAGCCAGACAACCCCCGGCGGCCTCACGGTACCGAAAAGCAATTTTGCCGTGCTGATGGATGCCCCGAACAAGGGGGCCGACGTTGAAACCATCTTCGATATGGGCAACGAAGTGGCTGTTCAGATTTTCGGATCCGATGCACCCGAGCCCATGTACAACGCCGGCCGGTTCAAGTATCCGGAAGGGGAGGAGATCAAAAAGCTGGAACTCGTGCCGACCGATGAAACACGCACCATCGCCGGGCATGCCTGCAAAAGGTACACCTATGCCTTCAAAAAGATCACCGGTTCGGTGTGGATCACCGGCGAGGTAACCCTGCCCAACGACTTCGGCATTTTCCGCGCGGCCAAGATGGCGGCCCTGCACAATACCCTCACTGCCGGCGGGTTTGTGATGGAAATGACAACCGAGGATGCCCGCGGCGGAAAAACCGTGATGACAACCGTTTCCCTCGAAAACAGCGAAACCCATACGGTAACCCTGCCGAAAGGCAAGGTTGGCACGGCGGTAAACAAGGTGAACTTCTTTACCTATTGAGCCGCTGCCAATGAAAACCCGGAGGTGGAACATTTTACTGCTTGTGCCGGCGCTCTGCTTTGGCGCCCTCACTGCGCAAACCGACCCCAACGAACAGATCCGGATGACCCACCCGGGCGATACCGCCAAAAACTGGGAAAGCCAGGTCTTTCACCTGGGCAACGGCTGGTTCGGCGCCTCCTGCTACGGCGGTGCCGCCCGGGAGATATTCACGCTGGCCGAAAAAACCTTCTGGCTCGGCGGGCCCGGCGATGCGGCGGCGAATGACTACGGCATCATTCCCTATGCTGACAAATCAGCCCTCGCAAAGATCCGGGCATTCACGGCCGAAGGGAATATCCCGGAAGCCGATAAGCTGGCCGGCATCTTCAATTCAAACTGGAACGCCTCCTTCTCCTGCATAGGCAGGCTGATACTCGAGTTCGACGGCACCGCGGCCGGCGTCACCAACTACGAAAGGACCCTCGACCTGAGCCGGTCGGTGTGCACCATCCGGTACCGCCTGAACGGCGTGAATTACACCCGCGAGTATTTCTGCAGCTACCCCGGCAGGGTGCTGGCCATGCGCATCACGGCCGACCGGCCCGGTGCCGTGAACTGCACCGTCGGCATGGACCTGTACCACCGCGAGCGCAACCCCGGAACCATTGTCGACAGCAAGGCCGGAACCGTTGAGGTTTTTGGAAATATAGACGACAATAACCGTCCGTATGTGATACGGATCCGCCTGATCAACGAAGACGGCGAGCTTGTGCATTCCGGCAGCAGGCTGGCCGCCCGGCGGTGCAATGCCGTCACCCTCTATTACACGGTGGCCACGGATTATGTGCTGAAGGCCCCGCTCTACCGGGGCGCCGATCCGGCTGCCATAACGGCGGATTGCATCGGCAAGGCCGTGAAATCGGGCTACCGGCAGCTGCTCGAAACCCACACACGCGATTACCGGGGCTTGTACAGCCGCACCTGCCTGTCGCTGGGGAATTCCGGTGAAAAAGCGGAAATGCTTCCTACCGACGAGCGGCTGAATCGATTTATTAAAAATTCGGATTATTCGGATCTGGGCCTGAAGGAGCTCGCCTTCAACTTCGGCAAATACATCCTCATCAGCTGCTCCCGACCCGGCGCCCTGCCGGCCGGCCTGTACGGAGTGTGGAACGACCGGTACCGTGCCCGCTGGAACGGGGTTTACCAGCTCGACATGAACACCACCCAAACCTACATGTTCGGAAATGCACTGAACCTGTCGGAATGCCAGGTCCCCTTCATCGAATGGACCATGGACAAGACAATCTCAGGCAATGCCCTGGCGCGGGATTATTTCGGCAGCAGCGGATGGTTTTCCGGCATGATCGGCGACATCTGGGGTAATGCGGGGATGCTCGGCGACAACGGCTATAAATTCAACTCAACGGGTTGGCTCGCGCTGATCGCCTGGGAACAGTACGCCTTCGACCGCGATCGTGAATACCTCCGGGAGATCTACCCGCTCCTGAAAGGCGCCTCCCGGTTTTACCTCGACAACCTGGTGGAATACAAAAACTCGGGGAAGCTGGTCACGTTCGCCTTCCCCAGCGCCGAACATGTCTCCCCGGCCGGAGCCCTCATGCCCAATTTCCAGGACATCGGATTTGCAGCAGAAACATTCGAAAATACGGCGGAGGCCGCAGCCACGCTGGGCATCGATGAGGAATTCCGGAACCGGATCCTGGAAACCAAAACCCGGCTGATGCCCTACAAAACAGGAAGCTGGGGGCAGTTTCAGGAGTGGGTGGAAGACCTCGACGACCCCCTGTGCCAGCACAGGCATATCTCTCAAGTTCTGCCCCTTACACCATGCCACCAGATCAACCTGCTCGAGAATCCCGAATTCATGGAACCGCTGAAGGTCACCATGAATGCGCGCGGCGATGCCGGCTTCCTGGCGCTGAGGCATCCCGAAAAGGGCAACAGCGACCTGTTCCCGACAAAATGCACCCACGAAGGGTATCATTTCGATAACTTCACGGCGCAGGTGTGGTGCCGGGCGGCACGGATCTGCGACTGGCTGAGGCTGTACGACGGCAGCCGGGCCGACAAGATATACAACGACATCCTGCGGGAATCCACCCTGGAGAATATGATGCAGTACGAAACCATGCTGCATTACAGCGTGGCCGACTCCGCTGCCACACCCTGCTTTCCCGATGGTACCGTCCTTTCAGCCGGGTATGTCACCGAAATGGTCCTGCAGTCGCACCTGGGTGAGCTGCACCTGCTTCCTGCACTTCCCCCGGCATGGGAAACCGGCTCCCTCACCGGCATCCGCGCCAGGGGCGGTTATACGCTCGACATCCACTGGAAGGAAGCGAAGCTGGTTAAGGCCATCATCACCGCCGATCAAACCGGCACCTGTCGCATACGCTATGGCGGGAAAACCAGGGTATTGGATCTGACCGGGGGAAATCCGCTAACGGTTACGGATATTTAACCCGCTGCCGGCCCATACCGGACCCGCAGCGTAAGGCCATGCAGGAATAATGCACATAGTATCCTCCGCTGCCGGAAATGGATTACCTTTACCTTGAATTAAAACCCCCTGTCATGACTTTAAAAGATTCACTTAAGAGACTCTTCGGAACATCAAAAAAAGTAGCCGAAATCAAATCAGCCGAATTCAAGGTAAAAGCAGAAGATACGCTTGAAAAACTCGACGACAAGGCATCGGAAATAGCAGATAAGCTTGAAGAAAAGGCAGCCGCTGCCGTGGATAAGCTGGAAGTTAAGCTGAGGTCGACCATCGAAAAACCGGTAGAAGAACCCGCCGAAGCACCGGTTGAGGAACCCGCTGAAGAGCCGGCGGAAGAACCGGCTGAAGTTCCGGCTGAGGAAGCCGCTGAAGAGGTGGAAGAAGCTGCTGTAGAAGCCGAAGAGGCCGCTGAAGAAGCAGAGGAAGAAGCTGAAGAAGCCGCTGAGGAAGAAGCTGAGGAAGCTGCTGAGGAAGCCGCTGAGGAAG
>CAYWHP010000021.1:23433-47657 GCA_964457845.1 uncultured Porphyromonadaceae bacterium
GCTGAAGAACCGGCCGCCCCGGCAGCTGAGCCTAAAAAACCCTGACCCTGTTGGTTGCCGACGCATGCACGTGCAGCATCTGTTTGTAAAAATGTATTGGGCCGCACTGCGCCTGGTATTTTTATTGATGGTACTTGCCGGTATTCTCACCGGCGGTCTGCTGGTATACGCCATCGGGCCCCTCTATTCCTGGTTCTTTTTCCGCGACTGGAAGTTCATGCGCTACCGGCACCTGGTGTTCCCGAATGTGGTGCTCACCTACCGTATCCTGCTCGACTGGCTGAGGAATCCCCGCTACCGCAACTCGTTCATGCCATCCATCACGGCGGCGCCCCGGTCGGCCCCCGACCTGTCGATCGTACGCGTGCGCACCGACTGGGGCGATGAACATGCCACCTGCAACGGCTGTGTGCAGTGCTGTACGCTGCGCACCTGCCCCATGATGGACCTTGAACGCAATATGTGCCTGGGTTACGATTCGTTCTACTGGAAATACTTCAACTGCGGCCGCTACCCCGAATCCCAGCTGCAGATCGAATATTACAGCTGCCCCAAGTGGGAACCGGTGAAGCGTCATGACTAACCAGAATGCTATGAATGAAGATCTTAAATCAACGGTAACCACCCTTACCGCACATGCCAAAGAGATCATATCGGGTTCTTACGGCAATGTTGGCGAAATCTTCAGCCTCACCGACAAGAACCGGAACTCCCCTGAAATCGCCGATCTGGCCGAAACATTCGGCATGATGACGGTGAAGATCGAAGCCCGTGAGTTCGCGCTCGAACAAACCATCGACGACCTCCGCGACAAGAATGCCCGCATCCAGAACTTATGTTGGGAGCGGACGCAGCTCAGTGCGATCTTCGTAAGCACCGTGCTGCTGACAACGATTTACATCTTTATGCTGGGGTTCCTGGAAACCGATTACGTTACCCGCTTGCCGAATGCCGAAAGCATCCGCGAATACGCCTCCCGCGGCATCGAGCTTCTCACGCTCGGCATCGTTGTCTGGCTGATCGTCCGCACCCGCCTTCCCCTGAAGGATTTCGGGATCACCCTGAAAGGATGGAAACGGGCCACGCTGGAATCCCTGGCGGTTTCGGTGGTGGTTATCGCCCTGCTCGCAGGCGTGAAAATGATGATGAATAAATATTCCCCGGGGATTTTCAAGGAGACCGCAGTCTTCAACTTCAGCTATTTCGGCCTCTCCTACATCACCTACCTCATTGTGGCGCCCATGCAGGAGTTCATCGCAAGGGGAACCATGCAGGGCAGCCTCGCCAGGCTCTTTGGCGGCCCCAGCAGCGGTTTCCTGGCTATCGTGGTAACGTCGTTCCTCTTCGGAGCGCTGCACATGACCCACTCCATCAGCCTCTCCATCTCCGCCCTGCTCACCAGCTGGCTATGGGGATGGATGTACAACCGGCACAAAAGCCTGGTGGGGGTGAGTGTGTCCCATTTCCTTATCGGTAATGCAGCCGGGCTGATGGGCTTCTGGACCTTCTTCGGTTGATCCTGAAAGAGGGTATCCCTTAGTCTTTAACGATTTTTCGCACTTCGGCCGTGCCGTTCCTGTCGATAACCTGCAGAAAGTAAACCCCTGCCGGCTTGCCGGTGAGATCGAACCGGCACGTTCCGCGACTTTCAGCAACGGATAAGAGCCTTACCCCCTGTACCGTATAGACCTCCGCCCTGGAGCCCGCCTCCATCCCGCTCACCAGCAGCTCGCCGGTTACCGGGTTCGGGTAGGTGGAGATCCGGCTGCCGTTCACCGTGCCGTCGATTCCAGTGGACGTATAGGGTACAATATGGCTGTAATAAACATCCTGCTCCCCGTTGAAGGTGGCCGCCCATGCAACATGTGCACCCGTGCTGTCCGATGTCATGTCGAAATAGTCGCCCAGCTTGTTTTGGTTGGGGTAGCCAACATGCGGGTCGAAGAGGTCCGACATCCGCTGGTTCACCGACCAGGTAACCCCCTGATCCATAGAGAAAGAATAGTACAGTGCCGACGAATCCGATCCGGCCGGCGCATCACGTGTATCTAGCCAGATGGCATCGATCCTGCCGGTGGGCGCCACCGACATGGTGCCGAACCACTGCGAATTGGTTACCGATGCATCATCGTTGATCCGTTTCGGAGCATCCCAGGTGAGCCCGCCGTCGGTGCTTCGGGCAAACATCACGTCGCAGGGGTCCCCGCCAGATGGCACAACCGGCGCCAACAGGTATACATTATCCT
Source organism: uncultured Porphyromonadaceae bacterium (assembly GCA_964457845.1). Classification (GTDB taxonomy): domain Bacteria; phylum Bacteroidota; class Bacteroidia; order Bacteroidales; family UBA12481; genus UBA12481. The sequence continues at coordinate 25,680 of CAYWHP010000021.1, forward strand.
TGCCAGGCCCGCTGGAATGATCAACATCGATGCTCACCTGTCCCAGCAAACCGCCCGGGTTGATGCTGCTCCAGCCATTGGGGCTGCCGCCAAAATAAACCTTCACCGGCTTTTCCCATGTAACCACCGAATCGCGGTGGCGAGCGGTCATCGACTTCGAAACCACCAGCGTATCGGCGATGCCCGGGGTACCGCCGATGTATAGCTCCCCGGCATTACCCACGGCCAGCGTGGCCCAGTAAGGATAGCCTTCAATGACAAAGCAGTTTTCATGACTGGTATTGCCGTCGGTGGAACGTGTTCCGAACCCCGGAGCACAGGTGCTGAAATAATACGACCACGAAGAATAGATGTTGCCGCGGCCCACGCTGGCCGACCGGTCGATCACCATCCACTGCTTGTCGCCCCCGTGCGCATCGGTCCCGCCGTCCCAGATCGCCCCGCCATTGTTGCTCCTGAACACCTTGCAGAAATAGTCCGGGTCATTGGTCAGGCTGTTGTAATAGATATTGCCGTCACCGTCGGCATCCAGCACGGGATCCGACCGGAAAATCCCCGGATTGATAACGCCCGGAAAAGTCCAGCTCATACCGTGATCGGTGGTGTAGCCCCATCCTGCCTGCCTGAAATTGCTTGTAACATTGTCGAACTGCCTCCAGCCAATGACCATGTTCTCCGCATGCCAGGCGTTCACGGCGATGCTGGGCTCATTGGCCGCATCACCCGCGATGTTCATGCCCGAGGCATTCACATTTACCTGAACGGTAGTCACGCTGCTGCTGAGTGTCCCCGATTTAACCCTCCCGGTTTGCCGGTACGCAGGCGTCGTACGCTGGTTGTTCCATGCATTGGGCAGCCAGGCATCCTCCTGCTTTTCATGGTGCATGCTTTTCATTCGTTCCGCGCCGATTCCGGTATTCTGGCACTCAACTGCGGGCGCAAGCGTGAGCAGGGCAGCGGGCAGCAAAAGGCATATCAGTTTGTTTTTCATGATCTTTAAAGATATTGTTGATGCGAAAATACAATAATACACGAGCCCGCCATGACTGCGATCCGGATAAAACCCTGAGGCGTTCACCGGATCGCAGCATGAAAGGCTGTTAAATTAAAATACCTGCGGTCAGAAAGTCCGCCTGTACTTCCGTTTCGGAGCAGCTGCCGTCGGCCTTCGCTCCAGCATCCGGGTCTTGAACTCCACCCGCATACGCTCATCAAACGGGGTTTTTGCGGGGCTCTCTTCGGTAAGGTCGATAGTGAAAGCACCCGCCTCTTTCGAAAATTCAAAGACCATCCCCTGATTCGGCCGCAACAGCTTGGTTTGCCTCAGCTTGAAGTCCTTGTGCGAGAACCGGTTACCCGGTACCGCAGCAGGCTGCTCCGGCCTGATCTTGTCGGGGTGCAGCACCTCGATCGCAACCGTCTGGCTGGCGGATTTCATGGCATACTTCCCTGGCTTGATGATATTCAGTGCCATCAGGTCGCCTTCTCCCGGCTTTTGCGAATCGAATTCAGGCGCTCCCGCACCGGCATTTTTTGTAATGCCGATATTCCAGTTCACAAAATCCGAAGAGTGGTAAAAGAGCACATAGCCGTTCTCACTGTTCAGAAGCACCGGTGCCGGCACTGAAGCCGGATTCGACAGGTCGACGTTTACGCTGCTCAGCGTATGCCCGGGTGCACAGCTGATGGCAAACTGCATTTTCAGATTCCCACGGTCGGTAACCTTTACCGTATAATCGCCCTGACCGCTCATTTTATGCACCAGATAGGCCAGCGGGCCAACCTGGGTGGAATCAAAGCTGTTCTTGTTCAGCAATTGACTTTTTAATAGGGTTCCCATTTTTTTCGTTTTTACTGTTAAACATCTGCCATCAGAATAATCTCATCATCAGTGATATCCGTTGTAAAGTTGGATATCGGCAGCAGTACTGGCGGGTCTCCGTCAAGTATCGGATACGGATTTTCAACCTCGTAAAGCGGATACTTGTTGGCAAAATAATCGCCCACCTGTGTCAGGATGAAATCAAACAGGCCGAAACCGGTGCCGAGGAGATCGGAGATCCACTCATCAATATCATCACCGATATCCAGGATTCCACGAACGATATCCACCAGCCCGCCAAGCAGGTAGCCGAGGATATCCTTGGCCCAGCCCGGCAGCCCGCCGAAAACGCCGTTGATGAAGGTATTCACGATGGAATCCAATATGTTGCCCACCGTATCGGAAACATCTATGATGTCGAGATCGAGCCACCTCGGATCCAGGTGAAAGCGCCACTTGTCGGCCAGTTCCGCCTTGTGGGCCTGGTAAACATTCAGCGCCGCATTCGCCGGATTGTCGAAGTATTTGATCTTGATGTTGAATCCACCGGAAATTTCCGACTCGATCAGCCCGCTCAGGTTGATGGGAATGTTGATATCCGGACTCGCCGAAAACAGCGATATCTCGGGCGCATGAACAATGCACCCCTTTATCGGGATCCACAGGATGCAGAATCCGCCGATCTTCTTTTCAGGGATGTCAACCGACAGGTTCACCGACAGCGGGTCGTAAACCACATCCAGTTCCCTGATGGTGATCTCGTCGGGCGAATTCTTGAAATCGATCGCGCCGCCTTCCAGCCGGATGCCGGCGTTGTAACTGGCACTGAAAGTCCCCGAGCTGCTGCCCGACTTGGTGATGTGTATCGTATCACGGACTTTTTCAAAAAGCTCTTTTACAGCCTTTTCTGATAATGCTACCGTTATATTTGGCATGTTGTTTTTAATTTAAGTCGATCAAAACCGACAGGTTATCACTGGCCACATCCGGATTAACCGGAACCGTCGCTGATACAGGCGTCACGCCAACGGTGAAATAGGATTCCACATCGAAGATGAGCTTGCTGAGAGCAATCTTCATCTTCGGTAAAACCGACAGGCTGAGCACCTGCTTCAGGTAGCATTCTATCATATTCTCGAGGCCCAGCGGGGCAATGTCCTGTATCTCGATACCGGTGACCTTGAGCACGAGGAATCCGTTCTCCTGGACAACCCTCACCTTGGCGTAGAAACTCAGGCAGAAGCTCAGCAGTCCGCCTCTGAGGTAATCCGAAAAATGGAGGCCCCGGGCCAGATCACGGCGGACCACCCCGGCAAGTTCCATATCCCGCACCCTGATCCTGTCGTTACAGGCAATACCGGCACAAACCGTGCCTTTGAGCGCCACCTCCTGCGAACCCAGCGTGCTGAGTTCGGGCGGAAGCGCAATCGCATTGCCGGGATGGAAGTCAATCCGGAGCTCCCGGATCTGCATACAGTAATTAACACCGGGTGTACCCGCAGGTGCACCGATGACGGGAAGAGGGTCCACCTCCGTCGCTTTCGCGATATTCATGTTGGCAAGCACCGGATTTACGGCTATGGGCGCGCAAAAGGTGCCGGAAGCGATCAGGGACTTTGTTGCATAATTGAAGAGCGCAGGTCGCTGCAACATGATTTCCCTGATGATGTTGTTAAAGGCCGACTCGTTGAGCCGGGCCAGCGCATCGCAGTTGCTGGTTAATGACATCGTAGTGGATATTTGTTTTCCTACTCATAAGGCTTTTCGGTTACGCCCCTGATTAACAGCCCGATCAGGACGGGCCCGTTTTTACCAATGGTAACAGGACTCCATCGTAATTGGTTCACAATACGTGTTAAAGGCGTGCAATCGGTTCTTCCGGAAACGGGAGGGTCGACCCGGCCGGATGGTGGTTGGTCAGACCAAGGTCGGGGATAATACTGTATAATCCAAAAATAAATGCAAAAGGCCGGCTCCCGCCGGCCTTTTCGAGCTGTCAGCTCCTAGATATCAAGCGTATGAATAATCTTCCACGATTTGTCGTGCATCTTCACCGTCTTCCAGTACGCCAGCTTCTCCACGGGGTTCGTGGTGCCGGGCGAATAATAGGTGTAGGTCACCTCGCCCGACTCGGCTCCGGCAATGGTTTTACAGGCAGTCTGGAAATTATCGAATTTCGAGAAGGCTTCGTCCTTCAGTACATTCTTGCCAACTGTCGACGGATCCTGCTGGTAAATCACCGTGCCATCCTGATCCATCACCCACAGCTCGGAAGGTGCGGTAACCAGCTTTATGCGGATGCGGTGGATCATCTCGTAGGGGGCAAAGGATGATTCAATGGCACCAATCAGCGTTGAGCCGTTCATCACCGGATGCACATCCCTTACGGCCTGAAAGCCCTGCGGCGACATGCAGAAGCCGGAAAACGCCGGCTGCTTTTGCTGCATGGCCCCGCCTTCGGGCGAATCCACTCCGAGGCTCGTGCCCTCGGATGACCGGTATGCCTTAGGCTCAGTCACCTGTCTGTTCCCGCCGGAAGTAATGAACGACACCTCCTGCGTCAGGGGCGATTCAGCCATAACCTTCTTCAGCCGCAACCGTATCGCCTCCGGATCGGCAGCCATGCCCGACAGCGACTCCGCCGCCGTAACCAGCACCCCGTTGAGCGAATCAATCGACGTCTGAATCCTTCCCTTTGCTATATCCAAAGCGGTTAATGCTTCCTTCTTCTCGTTCCTGCAGGAGGCCAGCGCCCCGGCAACCAACAAGGCCATCACAATAATCCTGGTTCTCATGGTCAACATTTTACAATTTCATAATCCCTCCCGATCCGATACTCCCTTCCCGGGGATGTGAAAGTAAGGCTTACTGAAACCAACAGGGTAAGCAGCTGCCCGGAATTTGACTAGTTCGGGCATTCCTGTGGCAAACGCCGGCATGATGGCCAATTACCTGTTGACGAACGGCTCCTTGTAGCGGATAAACGTATTTTTAACCCCGGGAACGCAAATAACCTGTCGGTTTAAACCTGATCTTTATGTCATGACAACTTCCACACGACTCCTGATCCTGATAACCCTGTTTTTGTCAGGCAACACCACATTTGCACAGCAACCCGCCCGGATCGTTCACGATCCGCAGGCGAAAACCGTATCCATCAGCACCAGCGACGAAAGGCTTGCCGTGCGGGTGGGGTACGGGGGAGGGTGCGTGGTGGAGGGGATGGAGGTTAGGGGGTTAGAGGTTAGGAGGTTAGGGGGTGCCAAAGCGGTGGCCTTTACGGGGATAGAGGTAGGTGAAACCTTGTATTCATCCGGGAGGAGTGAGGTGCAGCCGGTGGTAAAAACAACCCGGAATTCGGTCACCATCGATTCCATACGGTTTGGAGGAGCTGAAATGCCTGTCGGGGAAAAGTGGGTATTTACAGTGTCCGGTAACGAAATCCGGTGGGAGATCGAGCGGCAATATAAAAAGGCAGGCGCTGTGGCCGACAACCTTTTTCCATGCTGGCAGTTTGAATCGATGAAGAGCTGGGACGGGGCGATGCTCGACAACGGCGGGGTGGCCTGGAACCGGTTTCTGGCCAATCCGGGAGAGTCGTACGGCACCCAGGCGGGAAGCCTGGTGTTCTGGAACCGGGAAAGCAACAGCTGCCTGAAAATCAAGGCAGAAGAAGATCCGGCACTCAACCGCGTGGCCACTTTCAGTCACCGGGCCGATGGCACCTACGCCATAACACAGGCCCCTTCCGCCCAGCCGGTGCCCACGCGGCAGGGGATGTACCGCTTCCGCGGCCGCAGTGAAAAAATATACGGTCCCTTCACCGTGGAAAAATCGGTGATCCGCACGGCTTACACCCTCAGCGCGGCCGATTATGACCGGGAGTATGACCGCGGCACCCTGAAGGGGATCGACGAGGGTGCCGTGAACGAGATGTTCAACACCATCGGCCGCTACGGGGTGGTCGACCGCAACCTGTACGGGTCGAACGGATGGCGCACGGGCTGGACCGTCCTCCAGGAGCCCTGGCTGGCGCTTTTCGGCCTGGCCATCGATGCGCCGGAGTATGTGAGCGGCTTCGCGCAGGCGCTCGACTATGCCGCGGCGCATGCCGTGATGCCCGACGGCCGGGTGCTCCCCCGCTGGCACCACGACAGCACCGATGCCATGCCGGGCACCTTCCGCCCCGACGGGTTTTACGAATGCCAGTGGGGATATATGCTCGACGCGCAGCCGGCCTTTGCCATCGACGTGGCCGAGCAGTTCGACCTCACCGGCGACACCGCCTGGCTCCGGCGCCTGAAGCCTGTGTGTGAAAACGTTCTCGGTTACATGACCCGCAGGGATTCCGACCGGGACGGCCTTTTCGAAGTAATCCAGAAGAGCTGGAAGGAGGGGAAGGGCACCGATTGGTACGATGTGGTGTGGGCCTCGTGGGAGGTGTCGAGCGTCAACGCCTACATGTACATGGCGCTCAGCCGCTGGGCCGGTCTCGAGGAGCTGCTGGGCGACGGCGCAACGGCCACGCAGTACCGCGAACTCGCCAACCGCCTGAAAACCGCTTTCAACAGGCCTGTTTCCGAAGGCGGCTTCTGGGATCCCGGCAAGCAGTGGTACGTGCACTGGCGCGAACAGGGCGGTACCGCCTATGGCAGCAACCTCAACACCATGGTGAATTTCCTCGCCATCGGCTACGGCCTGTGCGATGATGTGTCGCGCCGCCGGGCGATACTCGGCCGCACCGAGGAGCTGATGGGGAAGGAACAACTATTCATCTGGCCGTCCTGCTTCTTCCCGTATGAGGAGGGCGTGGGCCTCGCCGGCGTGAACTATCCCTGGCCCAACTACGAAAACGGCGACCTGTTCCTCGCCTGGGCCGAGCTGGGCACCCGCTCCTACGCGCCGGAAAACCCGGAAATCGCGCTCAAATACATCCGCAACGTCATCAGCCGGTACGAAAAGGACGGCCTCGCCCACCAGCGCTACACCCGCGTGGCCCAAACCGGCGCCGGCGACGATATCCTCTCCAACAATATCATGGCCGTGATCGGCCTGTACCGCAACCTCTACGGCATCCGCCCGCAGTGGAACCGCCTGATGCTCGATCCGCACCTTCCCGCCGAACTGGCCGGCACCCAGCTGAAATACAACCTGCGCGGAAAGGATTATCTTATTGATCTTGAAACTGATAAAAGCACCATCCGCGTGGATGGCTGGTCGCTCTCCAACGAAGGCGCCTTCGCCGTAAACCCCGCGGGCGGGACGCTGGAGTTTTTCGCCGGCGACAGCCCAGTTTGCTCGATGCGGATCACCGCCGGCCGGCCCTGCAGCATAGCCATTTCGGAGTGGTCGGCAGCCGGGCGCGCCTGGAGCCTCTCCGGCAGTAAGGGGAAGGTGCGGGTAGAGGTGGCCGGGCTGGAGGCGGGAGCAGAATACTTGTTGGAGGTTAGAGGTGAGGAGGTTAGGAGGTTAGTGGCGGACGGGGATGGCGTTGTACGGTTTGATGTAAGGGGTGGCAAGGGGGCCCGCTTTAGGCTGTACAGGTAGGGGTTGCCTTAATCGTCGCTCACCTCCCCCTCAGCAGCAGCAGCCACCCCTCCTTGCTCTTCACCGGTATCGCCTCGTTCAACCCGAAGGTGCGGGCCTCCTGAAAATCTTTCACCGCCGGGGCTTCAATCACCACTTTGGCCGGATCCAGCCCCAGCGCCTTCCAGTCGATGGTGAGCCGCACGTCCTGGTTGTTTAACCCGAAGTTGCCGATCGACACCAGCGTCTGCCCCTCCTTAACATAAGCCGTCGCCTTCACATCGGGATGGCTGGTTCGCACCGGGCACTCCCTGTCCCAGTAGCCGAGCATCCGGGCCTCGCCGATGCCGAAAGTCTTCCACAGGTTCCACACCGGCCGCGGTGAGAACTCCCCGTAGGCATCGCGCCCCGTAGTGCCGTAAACCATCCCGAGGAACCGGTTGCCGCCCCCCTGGAGCATCTCACTCATCTGACCGAAGGGGATGCCCGAGAAGGTGACGAACCACTCGTCGGGCGTCATGGTGTTGTACCGGAAACTCTCGCCGAACCAGAGGCGGTCGACATAGGGGAAGAAGCCGGTATACTGGTTGGCCGGCCCTATCGAGTAGCCGGTGTTGGAATGCAGGTCGATAAGCGCCCCGGGCCGGTACTGCTCCATGATCTTGCGCATCCGTTTCATCACGGGCCGGTCGAACGAAACATCATCCATGTATATGCCGTCGATCTTGTAATTCACCAGCATCCACCGCAGCCCCTCGAGGTAATAATTGATCCACCGCGAGAAACCGGTGAGCACCAGTGCGGCATCCGACACCTGGTTGGGGAGCTCGGTATACCAGGCGGGCTTGTAATCGTCGATAAGGTGTTCGCACTCCCACGGTAGTCCATACCCTACCCCGCCGGCAAAAACCTCGTTCCGGAGGCTCTTCAGCGCATACACCTCTGGACAGTGTGTGGTAAGCTCACGGATCGTATAGTAGAGTTTTACCTTCCGGCCGGCCCGGTGCTGCTCTTCAATATGCATGATGAGTGAATCGCGCACGATGAACGGATAGTTGATGAACGGGTTCAGCAGCTGGGCATGGTGAATGTTCCCGATGTTTGCCCCGCCCTCTTCGGCCGCTTTCGTAAAGCCTTTCGGATCGGAATGGTAGTAGCGCTGCGAAAAGTGCTTTGCCGGATCGGTTTTGCGAACCGGCGTGATGAGCAGGTCGGTACGGTATTCCACCGGTTCACCCGTTATGATGGCCGCCCCCGTGGATGCCGTGAGGGTGGCCGCCCCGCCCCGCCTGCCGCTTACGGCAACCCTTCCGGCTCCGCCGTTCGACCAGTTTTTCGGCGCACCCGGCTTGTAATCTGCTATGAGCGGGCCGTGGTACACATCGCCGATGAATTCCACATGCAGGCCCGAGAGGTCACCGCCCATCCAGTAGCTGTCGTACGGCCCCTTCCAGTCCCACTCGTGGCGCTCCGGGCGCAATCCCCCGGCGAAGCCCGTGCCCATAAAGTATTCCGCCGATTCGGGCGCATAAACCGTGACGAGCCGGATATCCCTGACGGCCAAATCGCCGCCGGCGGCCGACAACCTGATGCTGTACGAAAGGTACCCGTCGTATTCCATTGTGGCGGTGCAGCCGAACTTCAGGCCGCCTTGCTCCGACGAAGCGCTCCAGACCACTTTGCCTGCTGCCACCTGCTTAACCGACAGGTTATCGGCAGTGAAGGGCACGGTTCCGCCCGCCGTCACCACCTCGAAACGCACCGGCTCCGCCAGCACGCGGCGGCCATTTATACCCACCGACTCCGGCAGACCGTTGGTGCCGATGGCAACCGTCTTGCCGCTTGCCGTGATCGTATTGCCAGCCAGCTCCATGGCACCGTAGGGCGTCACCGGCAGGTCATCGTTGCCAAGCGTGGAGTTGAGCCACCTCAAGCGCGAGTGCCTCCACCCCTCCCCGTCGCCGCGGTCGGCCAGCACCCTGTCATCTACCCGGATGGTTACCCGGATCGCTGCCGGCGCAACGCCGTCGGCCGTTATCGTCGCCGTGCCCAGGTATCTGCCCTCCTCTGCATTTTCCGGAACCGAAATGCCGCACCACAGGGCCTGCACATCGCCTTTGGCCACATCAACGGAAAAAGTGAGCGGGTTGCCGTCCCAGCCGATGCCCTCCTGGTTGAAGCAGGTCACCGAATCCTTGCTGATCACACCATCGCCCGAAGTGAAATCGCTGAATGTTACGTGTACGTTGCGCAGATCCTTTCGCGCGGCCCATACGCCGATCTGCCATGTATAATACTCATTTTTAGATGCATATCCATTAAACGGAGCACCCGGCTCCTTCCCGGCCCAACCTGCCGGAAGGGTATGGGGCAAACGGATCGGAAACGCCCGGTCCTCGGCAAATACCAGGTAATCCCCGCTATACTTCTCCAGCATGGCCGCGGTTTCGTCGCCCGTTGCAATGAGCCCCATCGGGGTAAAGGCATCAAACTCCGACCGGCTCTCGATGCGTTCCACCCGCGCCTCCGGAAGTGCCTGCTGATTGGCAACCACCCATGCCACCCACAGGGAATCGGCGGCATAATCCGGCGCCAGGTAGTCGTTCCATGGCCTGCCGTAACGCGCATCATCCCAGCCTTTCCGGAACCGGTAGGGCAGGTAGCAGACATGATATTCCTTCTCCCCCGCCAGCGGCTGAAAGGCAATTTTTCCTGATTCCGACGTGAATTCCAAAACATGCACGTTCACGGCTTCCTTGCCGGAAACGGCTCCGTAAACAACCACCTTCTTCGTTTCGGGCCGCAGATCCGGACGCCGCCACGGGATGGTCACCGCCACGGCTTTAGCAGCAGGATCACCGGTAGTTACCACCGCACGATGGTTCCCTTTAAGGTGGGGCAGAAAAGCGGAGTCGGCCACTACAAACGGGATACCGTCAGGGGAAAAAGCTCGGTACGGACTGCGGCCGTCAGGGCTGTCGGGTGAACAGGCAGGCATTCCTGCAAGGCTTATCAGCATGACACCTGCGGTTAAAAGGGCAGAAAAGGAATAGTGATGCATGGGAGGCTGGTTTATGGATCGCTAGTTACACAATTTTTCAGGCAAAACCGCCTGGAAATGAGGGTGTGCGATGTAGTAATTGTGTAACTATTTCAAGAAATTCTATAACACATTCCCGCTGCATATAACCAACTTTACGTGCGTATTTGAGGCAATTATCAGCAATTTAAATAGCGGCAAATCAGGTGATCGCATGCAAAAAACAGCTCAGTCCATGAATGACAGAATAAAAATATTACATCTCGAAGACTCCCTGCTCGATTCCGCATTTATCAGAACCTTTCTTGCCGATGGCGGCATTTCATACGATTATTTTCTGGTCGATAATAAAAAGGATTTTCTGGCTGTTCTCGGCAAGGAGAGCATCAATATCATCCTTTCGGATTACCGGATTCCCGGTTTCGAAGGAAACGAAGCATTGCAGATTTGCCGCGAAAAGTTTCCCGGCATCCCGTTCATATTTGTTTCCGGAGTCATGGGCGGGAATGCCGCTATCGAGTCGATGTTAAGCGGTGCAATGGATTATGTGCTCAAGAGCAACCCGGAACGACTGATCCCGGTTATCAAAAGGTCGATCCGTGAGCACAATCTTGTTCAGGAACTGGTGGATGCCAATGTCAAGCTGGTTTTCCAAAATGCCGAAAAAGGAAAACGGGCCGAGGAACTGGTCCTGGCAAACCGACAGCTGGTGTATGAAAACCTTGAAAAGGAAAAACGGGCGGTTGAACTGATCTTAGCCAAGGAGAAGGCCGAGGAGAGCGACAGGCTGAAGTCGGCCTTTCTTGCCAATATGAGCCATGAAATCCGGACGCCGATGAACGGCATCCTGGGCTTTGCCGAGCTGCTCAAGGAGCCCGGACTCACCATCGAGGAGCAGGAGGATTACCTGAAGATCATCGAAAAGAGCGGTGCGCGGATGCTCAACATTATCAACAACATTGTCGACATATCCAAAATAGAGTCAGGACTGATGGGAATTAACCTGCGCGATCTCGACATCAATGAGAAAGTGCTTTTCATATACAATTTCTTTCGGTCCGAAACCCAGTCAATGGACCTTCACCTTTCCATCGGGAACCTGCCGGAGCTCAAGGAAACCCTGGTAAAAACCGATCCCGATAAGCTTGAATCCATCCTGACCAACCTGGTGAAAAACGCCATCAAATACACCCGCAAAGGCTCTATCGAACTGGGGTATGAAAAGAAGGGGGAATTCATCGAATTTTACGTAAAGGACACGGGGATAGGCATTCCCCCCGACAGGCAGCAGGCGATCTTCGAGCGCTTTATACAGGCCGACATATCAGATAAAATGGCATTCCAGGGAGCCGGACTGGGCCTTTCGATCTCCAGGGCCTATGTGGAGATGCTGGGCGGAAAACTTTGGGTGGAGAGCGTAGTCGGCAAGGGTTCCGTATTCTGGTTTACCATTCCTTACCCAAATGAGCCGGAAAGTCAAAATTAACGCTTCCTGTCAGGCACTGCAGGGCAGTGTAAAATAAAAGGTTGTCCCTTCACCGGGCTCGCTTTCCAGCCATATCCTGCCACCAAGCATCTCCACATAGGCTTTGGAAATCGACAATCCCAAACCGGCACCCTCATAGTTCCGTGTCAGAAATTCACTGCCCTGCCGGAACCGGTCGAAAATAAACTTCTTCTGCTCCGCGCTGATCCCGATTCCGGTGTCACGGATAAAGAACTCAAAAAACCCGTCGGCCTTCCGGTACCCGCAATCGATGGTGCCTTTGGGCGTAAACTTGATGGCATTCTTAAAGAGGTTGGTAAGGATGGAGCACAGTTTCTCCTGGTCGGTTGTTACAATCGATTCATGTCCGGGCAGCCATGTTGTAAAATTTATCTTTATCCCCTTTTGATCGGCCTCCGGCTTAAAGAAGGAACAAACATAATCAAACTGGTCATTGATATTCGTTTCGGAAAGGATGATCCCGATCTGTCCCGATTCAATCCGGGAAATGCTGATGATATCGTTGATGATATTAAGCATTCGCAGACCGCTTTTCTCAATGACATCGAGGTAAACCCGCTGCTCCCGTCCGCTGAGGTCAGGGTCCTTGAGCAGCTCGCTGAACCCGAGAATGCCGTTCATCGGCGTCCGGATTTCATGGCTCATATTGGCAAGGAAGGCCGACTTCAGCCTGTCGCTCTCTTCGGCGCGGTCCCTGGCCTTTTCCAGCTCGTGGTTCTGCAAAACAAATACCTGGTTTAATGCGGCAAACTCCTCATTCTTGGTATTCAGGTCATTCATGGTAACCAGAAGGGCCTGATGCGACCTGTTGCGGCTTACCATTTCCCGTTGCAATTTCCGGAAACCGAATCCGGTGATCAATAGGAATATTAGCGTAAACCCGCCCAGAACAAGGGCATCCCGGTTGATTTTCGCTTTTACCTTTTGGTCGCTTAACGCCAGCGGGATCGTGATGCTGAGGCCCCCGCGGACGCGGCCGTTCTCAAAGTCCTGTTGAGAATGGCATTTCAGGCAGGTGCTGTTAACCGGCAGGGTCCGGATGTAACGGAAGACCCGCTCCCCACCAAGGCTGTCGATAGCACTGTACGTGGTGCCATCCCCGCCTTCGAAACCCTCCATGGCTGACCTTTCCCATTCATCGGCGCTATGCAGTGGGTCCAGCGGCCGCAGGCTGGTAAACTTCCGTGTTACCTCGGAGATGCCTACCATGCCGGGATCCGGTTTACGCGCAAGAAACGAAGGATGAACCAGCGTCAGCAGTTTTCCGGATATGGCCGTTATGTCCCGCTCTTTAAGATTCCCCAGGAAGGGATCGGGTTTTACCTCGTCGGTAACCATTACATAAACACCCCCATAGGCGGCAAGTGAGGTCATGTAGTCGGCATCCTGCTTGTATAACGCCAGGGCTATTTCGTTGAGCGATTCCAGCTGATGCTCCTTCTCGCGCCGAATGTCGTAAATGAAGAAGATGAACATGGTTGCCGGAACAATAAAATGTATCAACCGGAAAAACCGGTCGAAATATTTGAATCCCTTAATATCCTTATATGCAGTTTCCATACGCTTCAGGATACAGGCAATCGATGGGTGCAGGTGGCTCTTTCGTTGCGTAAGGAAGCTAAGATAACGAAATCTCCGGTAAATCAAACCGTTATTAAGATAACAGAGAACAATTTGACCAATGGAACTTTACGGGCCCTGCAAGGTCAACTTTTCACGGCCCGGCTCCAGTTGCGGACCTCGTTTGTGAGCCACGCGGGATCCCCTGTACCATCGGCAAACCTGAGTTTTGCCGGATCCCATTTGATGGGTTGATTATGGTAGTAGAGCTGATTCAGCAAGTGGCAGCTGATGACGGTACGGCCGCCCACCTGTTCGTTGGCTATAGGCTTCTTGCGGCTTTTAACGCATTCGGTGAAATCGAGGTAGTGCGACGGACTGTCGTAGAGTTTAACTTTTGCCTCTTTCAGGTACAACTGTTCCGCTTTCTGCAGCTCTGCCTCCAGCGTGGTGCCCGGAGTATCGTTTCCAAGCCAGGCCACCGTGGTTTCCCCTTTCAGGATCATCTTTATCCGTCCCCTGTTCACCAGAACCTCCCCGTCGCTGCCGAAAAAGTGAACACCGAAACCGTTATCCTTTCGCACAACGGGAACGCCGTTCGGGTAAATCAGGGTGGCTTCTCCGTTTACAAACTTTGCTTCAACGGGGCCGCTGTCGTCCATGCCCAGCCCCCACTGGGCAATATCCAGATGGTGCGCTCCCCAGTCGCCTACGCCGCCGGTGCCATATTCGCGGTAGTTGCGCCAGGCGGGGAAATGACCGTGTATGCCGCGCGGGCTGAGAATCGAATTGTAGGGCCGCATGGGGGCCGGACCGAGCCAGAAGTTCCAGTCCAAACCCGGCTCCATCTCCTCTTCGGGCAGATCACAGGGTACCGGGGGGCCGCTGAAAGTGGCATCCACATGATCGATTTTGCCGATGCAGCCGTTTCGTACCAGCTCGCAGGCGATCCGGAACTCCCGGCTCGAACGCTGCATCGATCCGGTCTGCAGTATGCGCCCCTTCCTGCCAGCTGTCTCCATCACGTCGATGGCCTCCTGGATATTGTGTGTGAGCGGCTTTTCACAAAACACGTCCTTGCCCCTCCGCAGCGCCTCCAGGATCACCGTGGCATGCCAGTGGTCGGGCGTTGCAATGCATACCGTATCGATATCCCTGCGCTCCAGCAGCTCCCGGTAATCCGTATAGGCCTTGCAGCCAGCGCTTCCCTTATCGGGGTTCTCCGTATAAAACTTGTCAACCCACTGCTGTGCGTTCGTCCGCCGCGTGGTATCAACATCGCACACCGCCAGCACCTGCACCTCTGGCGCAAACCGCGAAAGCAGGTAGCGCGATTGTATGCCCATGCCCACAAACCCCATGGTGAGCCGGCTGCCCGGGGATTTGGAGGAGATGCACGAAGGAAGGAGGTACGGCACCGCTACCAGCGGGGCCAGCGTTTTGAGAAAGTCGCGTCGTGAGGATTGCATGATTCGGTTGCGGATTTATCGGGTTGCTTTTGTCAGTTCTCCCAAAGGTAAATTTTGTAAGATGGATATGACAATTTACGCCTATTTTTGACACATGCAGCTTGCAAAATTCAAACGAAAACTCACCTTTCCCGTCGTTGCGGTTATCATGGCGGTAGTGCTGCTGCTGGCTGCCACCGGCTCCTGCCAGGTATCGTACCTGGCGCAGGCTGTATCCGGCCATATGCGGATCATGCATGCCCGGCATCCGATTGTGAAGCTGCTTGCCACCGATACCCTTTCGCCGGAGCGAAGGGAAAAGCTGGAGATGGTGCAGGCTGTCAGGGCTTTTGCCATCAGGGAGCTCGGCCTGCCCGACAGCAGGAGCTACACGCAACTGGCGGAGATCCCGGGCGACTACCCCGGCTGGAACGTGTTCTGCGCCCCGGAATTCTCGGTGGAACCGAAAACATGGTGCTACCCGGTGGCCGGATGCGTGGTTTATCATGGGTATTTCAAGAAGGAGAAGGCCGTTGAGTTTGCTGAAAAAATGAAGAAGGAGGGGTTCGATGTGTACATCTCCCCTTTCAGCGCCTATTCCACCCTGGGCTGGTTCAGCGATCCCATCCTGAGCAGCAATCTGCGTGACGATTCCGTTGATCTGGCCGGATTGATCATCCACGAGATGGCCCATCAGAAATATTACAAATCCGGAGACTCGCAATTCAGTGAAGGCTTCGCTATGACGGTGGAGCGGGCCGGCGTGCTCCGCTGGCTGAAGGAGCTGGGCCACAACGATCAGGCAGCCAGGGCCATCCGCGACTGGGAGGCTTATGACAGGCGGGTCGACCGCATGCTGGCGGTGCGGAATGAACTGGCCGTGCTGTATGACAGCGGCCGCGACACTTCGTTCATGAGCGTGCGGAAGGATTCGATCCTCCGCGCGCTGGAAGGCGAACTCGGCCTGAAAAGCGGCAGGCTCAGCAACGCCGCACTGGTGCCGGTGAGCACCTACCATTCGCTTATCGCCGGATTTCAGGCCACGCTCGATTCGTGCGGGGGCGACTTCCGTAAATTTTATGAGGCGGTAAAAAAGTAGCTGACCTGCTACCATTTATACAGATGAAACAGGATTGGAAAATAATTGACAAACGGTTCTATCTTCCCAAAAACCAGCCGGAAAAGATAATGGTACCTGAATTCGGTTTTTTTATGGTGGAAGGCAGGGGAAACCCCAACGATGACCATTTCGCAGAATACATCGGGGTATTGTATTCCCTCTCTTATGCGGTGAAAATGAGCCCGAAACAGGGCTGCGCACCGGAGAACTACCATGAATATGCCGTTTATCCTCTGGAGGGGGTCTGGGATATTGATGACGAAGCAAAAAGCCGCAATACCGGCCAGCTCGACAAGAACTCCCTTGTTTTTAAACTGATGATGCGTCAACCCGATTTTGTAACCCCCGGTTTTGCTGCCGAAATCATCGAACGGACAAAAAGGAAAAAGCCGCATCCGCTGCTGGCCGGCGTTACGTTCGTTCGGCTGGAAGAAGGTCTTTGCGTGCAGATGATGCACCATGGCAGCTATGACAGTGAGCCCGCGAGTTTCAGGCAAATGGAGGAATTCGCCCGGCACGAAAGCCTGGCACGGATGAGCCTGACCCACCGGGAAATCTACCTGTCCGACGCCCGAAGAGTGGCACCCGATAAGTTGAAAACCGTATTGAGATTTCAGGCAGCATCAGCTGCTGTACTCATCTGAAGTGCGCTGGGGCGACATCCCCGTTCAGTTGCCGGGGAACAACCCTTTCTCTTTCCGTATGGCCGTATCAATAAGCGATTGCGGAACCGGGGCGGTACCCAGCACACGTGTGTTGATGATGAAATCGGAACGGCCATCCTCCATCGAACGGACAAAATGGCCCGACACGAAGCTGCCGGCGGCAAAGCTGCTGATTCCTTCACGGATATCCTCATCTATGCGGCTGACAACGGATCCGGTAACCACCTTCAGGCCCATCCAGCTCTGATCCGCATCGATGCCCACCACATACCGCTTCTCCGGGTAATTCCGCAAGGCATCGATAACCCCGATATTGGAGCCGGAGGCGAGGGCAAAGATGAGATCGTGACTGCCGGCCAGCGCCTGGGATGTCCGGTAGGCAGAGTCAATCATATCGAACCCTTCGAAACCGCTGCTGAGGTAAACGGTGGGGGAAACCGACCCGCCGGCATCCTCCACCCCCTGGCGAAAGCCAAGCTGGTTTTCTGAAAGAAAGGGCGCATCAAAGGGCCCGATCATAGCGGCCCGGCAGTTTTTCACCAGGCTGGCCGAAAGATAGCCGGCAAGGTAGGAAGGGGCGTATGACCGGTAGCTGTGTGTGGCCAGTCCCTCCTGCGGCCGGAGGCCCCCGTCGAGCAGAAACACCTTATGCCTGCCGAAGCTGCCGTTCAGCGAATCAACCGAAGGGGAGTATTCCCTGCCTGCGACAATGATGAGTGCGGATTCACCATGATCCGGTTTAAGGCCGGGGATGCCCGCAATCCATTCCATCCCGGCCCCGGTGCTTTCAGGTATAATGTAATTTATCGTAAACTCCTGGTCGGATGCCGCCGTTTCGATCCCTTCGTAAACCAGGTCCATGTAGCTGCGGTCGCCAAACCCGCTGGGCGGGAAAAGGGCATACACCTCAAAGGCGGGTGCGAACGGTTCGATATCGCCTGTTTTATCGCAGGCAACCATGAAAAACAGCAGCAGGAGCGGCAGGGTGACTCTTTTCATGGCGTGATGAATTCGTTGAGGCGGATCTCGTATATGTTTCCGAAATTCTGATAATTGTAGAAGGAGATATGCGACCCGTTAACAAACGAAAAGGTCTGCTCATACAGCTGGCTGAAGGCGATGCCGGGCGTGGTGGTCATGGCATGGTTGATCGCCCAGGCAAACTTGTCGCCGAGCCATATCCCGAGCCCGCTGTCGTACTGATAGGCCTTGGATGTTTCGAAGGGGTTTGCGCCGGTCATCAGCAGCACTCCCGGTGTGGTGATCACCTCACCGATCTTGCCCGAGTAACACGACTCCACCGACCAGAATATCCGGCGGAAGCGCCCGCCTTCCCTCATCTGGCTGAAGATGCCGCTCCACCAGGCAGGCGTCAGTTTCTCGCTCTCCATGCCGTCGAACACCATTCCGTCGGGCGTGCCGTGCCCTGCGGTGAAGAAAAACACATTATCCGAAACAGTTGACTCGAGTACAACCGGAGTGGCTGCGGTACGGTTTCCCAGCAATATATCGGCCAGCATTCCGCTGGTGATTTCATCCAGATGGTAGTCGATCTGAACGTTGATGTAAAGGTTTTCACCGCCGGGGTCATTAAACAGGCTTCCCGGTTTCTTGTTAAGCGACGATCCGGCGATGTCATCGGCCATCACCAGTATAATGTCGTTATCGCTCACACCCCTCGATTTCAGTGTCTGGTAGGCCTTCAGCACATCGCTCTGGTGCCGGTAGTTGCTATAGCCCTGTGAGCCTGCCATCAGAAAGGCCTTCAGGCCGGTGCGGGCTGCGGGAACCGGCCAGTTTCCGGTACCGGAAAACTCCTGCCGCTTGTTCGCAATCACCTGGTAAGCAGCAGAGGTGGAGCTTATCCTTCCGCCTCCGTCGGAAGTGTAGTAGTCGGTTACAACAAATTCCCCGTCGTCGACCCGCCAGTGCCCGTAGGTGGTGGATCTCACGTCGGTATACTTCTGTTCGTCAAAGTCGAGCGACCCGCTGGCCCCGAGGATATCGGGATAGGTTCCTTCACTGATCAGGTCGAGTGCGGCCCGCAACCCGTCGCGGTGCCACCGGCACTCCCCTGCCCTGCCCGACACCACCTTTTTGAGGGCATCGGCCAGTGCGGCGCCGCCTTCACCATCGGAGGATTCCAGGGCCAGGGCGATCAGCATCACCGCATCGTACATGGCTGCCTGAAAGAAACCCGGGTTCTCGCCGTAACGGGCCCGGTACGAAACATCGAAACCCGCAGAGGGATCCGACGAAAAAGTGGTTCCTTCAAGATTCTCGGCCAGCGGCCCCAGCTGCTCGGTGATGGCCGGGAATACGCTGAAATCCGACATCAGCAGCCGGATCTGGCGCCCGTCGGCCCGGAAAGCCCTCACCAGGGCGATATTCTGCGCCGGCAGGATAAGCGTGGAGACCACGGCATCCGGGTTGGTGTCGGCCATGTCGTGCCAGGCCTGACTGCAAACAGCCGTATCTCCCGGGTTCAGCACCCGGATGGCCGAAACCTCAAGCCCGAGCTCGGTGGCAAAATAGCCGAACCAGTCTTCAAACGACGACCCGTACTCCGATTCCTCGGTGATGAGGCCCACCCTGTGCGCTCCGCCCTTCTGGGCAAGAAGGAGCAGTGTTTTGGTCTGGGAAATGTCGGGCTCCGTGAGCCGCCAGAAGTAATCGTATCCGCTGAATGCCCTCGACAGGCTGGCCGCAGAGGCCACCGGGGCAATAAACACCTTTTTGCCGTTAATAAACTTTGGCGCCACCTTAAATACCTGGGTGGTGGTAAAGGGCCCGATCACGGCTTTGACGGCGGTATCGGCGATCAGCTCATCGGAAATCGCCTCCACCTCCTCGCCCGCGCGCAGGTCGCGCTTCACCAGTTCGAGCCTCCGCCCTGCCACACCACCGGTGCGGTTGATGTTCTCCACCGCCCAGTCGAGCGAAATGTCATATCCGGCGGCAAACTCCCCCGAAAGCGGCAGCATCACCCCGATCTGCAGCGGCGCTCCCGACAGGCCTTCATCGTCTTTCGTACACCCGGTACCCGAAACGAGGACAGCCAGCAGTACAATATTTATATAGAGCAACAGTCGGGTCATGAATACTGAATGTTAGCAGCGTAATTTCCTGAGTAAAGCGTTAAAATACGCAACCAGCCAAAAAAGGAGGCCGAAATGCTTCTGCTATTTGACTAACAGCACATTTTCGGGCCTGATGAGTCATTCCGTTTCACCCTCGCTGTCAGGCAATCTGCATAATTTTATTCCGGAATCTATTTACGCAAAAGGAAAGTACCATGAAAAAATTATTGCAGACCTTGGTCGTGCTGTACATCACCGTTTTTATGTGGAGCTGCGAAAAGGAAGTAAAGTACAACACCATAGCAGGGACACTCAGCCCGGGCCAGGATATGAGCCAGGGAAAGCTGGACTCCGTTCCCGTGGTTATTGCCAAAATCTGGGACACGGTCGATTTTGCAACTATGGCCATTGACCCCGCGAATTTCGAGGCTACAGGCATCATCATGACCGATGCATCCGGGTATTTTTTTATCGACAGCCTGCCCGACGGGAACTACCTGGTTGCCGCCGGCGAAGGGTTTAAGTTTGCCGACGTGGATTACGTGAAGATTACGGCATCCGATGGTTCCGTGAACCAGGTGAACAAAACCGTAAACCGGATGCCGCTCCAGAACGGGCCCGAAATTTTTTGGGTACGAGTGTACAACAAAACACGCTTTGATATAACGAATGTTGAGTTTTTTATCAACGACATGCCGGTGGCTACCTTTCCCATGATCCTTGAGCCAAGAGGGTTGGATACCGAAAAGTCCGGCTCTTTTGATATTCTTCTGGATTCCGATCTATACACTGATTTCCGGGTAACCGTTACAAGAAATGACACAATAGCGACCTCCATGCGATTACCCTTTTTCGACTGCTGGAGGGTTTATGAATGTTATATCCTAAACTATAAACTGAAGATCTATGACCAATGGTACGACTCGAAACTGTACCTCAGTAAGGGCTGGTTTTTCGGGCACTATTTCTCGATTGCTCAGGGGGGTGGGAGCGGTAAGGTTTTACCTAATTAGCCGCCCTTCACCAGGCCGGCCGTTATAGCAAATTCAAAACTGACCAACCATTCACAACATGAAATACGCACAACAGCTGATCACCGTATTGTTCCTGGCCCTGTTAGCCTGGAGCTGCGAAAAGGAAGCAAAATTCAACACCATAACAGGCACGCTCAGCCCGGGCCAGGATATGAGCCGGGAGAACCTGGATTCCGTTCCGGTCGTTATGGTCAAAATCTGGGACACACTCGATTTTGCAAGCGTAACGCTTGAGCCCCGAAATTTCGAACACCATTTTTCTGCGGTCCCCGATGCGGGCGGGTATTTCCATTTCGACAGCCTACCCGACGGGAACTACCTTGTTGCAGCCGGCGAAGGGTTTACCTTTGCCGATGTGGATTATGTGAAGGTTTCTGCATCAGATGGCTCCGTTAACCAGGTGAACAAAACCGTAAACCGGGTGCCCCTGAAGAACGGTCCGGAAATCTATTCGGTTGACTTCAGCAACTATACGCGTTTTGATATCACACGGCTCGAGTTTTTTGTCAACGACCTGTCGCGGTGGACTGTCGACGTTCCATTAAATTCAAATCCCATCGAATGCTATTATTGCCTGCAGCAGGGATCGTGTGATATCCTGCTTGACCCGGATGTGAATCCCTACTTTCAGCTAACCCTGGATGATAATATGGGCACCGCGGTTCAAACCCCCTGGATGCCATTTTTTCACAGCATATTCGTCTGTTATGAATTAACCCTTTTTACCTATTCCCGATGGGTTGACGGGCAGGAGGAGCTTACGGATCTGATATTCAAGAAGTCCTGGTTTTTCGGGCACATAATTGCAATATCCAGGGTCAAACATGGCAATCCGGGGTGGTAGCGCCCTTTCGGAAGCCGGCGGCATGCCCGGATCAAATCTAAATAAACAAAACACACCATGAACAATGTACATCGGATCACCATCGTTCTGTTCCTGGCCCTGCTGGCCTGGAGCTGCGAAAAGGAAGTAAAGTACAACCGCATCGAAGGGACACTCAGCCCGGGCCAGGATATGAGCCGGGAAAATCTGGATTCCGTTCCCGTTGTCATTGCCAGGATATGGGACACCGTCGATTTTGCAACCGTGGCGATTGATCCGGCGAATTTCGAGGCTTCCGGAACCATCAGGACCGATGCAGCCGGGTATTTTTTTATTGACAGCCTGCCCGACGG
>CAYWHP010000022.1:0-33991 GCA_964457845.1 uncultured Porphyromonadaceae bacterium
TTCCGGCAGGTTCGCATCGCCGATGAGGCGGTTGGGCCACAGGTTGACCACCTCGACCTCGAGGCGGTTTTTCCCCTTCACGAGGGCATCGGTGGCATCCAGCCGCCAGGGCTTGTGCCAGGCTACCCCCAGGTCGCGGCCGTTGAGCAGAACCCGGGCGGTTTCGTGAACGGTACCCATATCGATCCAGATTGCCCCCGCAGGCTTGCCTTTAGGGCCATCCCATACAAAGGAAGTGCGGTAGACGGCGGTTCCGCTGAAGTGACGGATGGCCGGCTCGGGCCGCGATGCCCAGTCTTCGAGGTTGGTGAACCGGAAGGTGCCGGCGGCTTCCTCACCGGAGAGTCCGGAGGTGGGGTAGAACCACGCCTGATTGAAGCTCACCTCCCACGGGCCGCCGATCTCCTGAACGGCTGCCGGCGCCTCGAAGTTCACCCGGCTGGTTGTGAGTCCGGAGGATGTGCGTTTCGGAAAGACGATAAACATCGATCCGTAGGGCCCGAACTGCAGCGGGACCGCGGTTGCTCCGTCGCCGGCCGTGTATTCGGGCAGGCTGCGGCGTACGCCGGTGACCGGGTCCCAGCATTCGGGCCGGCGGCCGGAGATCCGGAAGGTGGCCGTTATCTGTGCCGGGCGGTTGAGCCGGTTGGCGAGGAACCAGATTTCGGCTTCCGGGGTGGTGCGGTGGATAAAATCGATAAAATCAGAAGAATCGGATGAGCGTATGCCGATATCGGGCATGATGCCATCGGCAGTCAGCAGTTCTCGGAGTGATTTGCCGGTGACGACCCGGCCCCGGCCAACTTCTCGGTCGACAATAATACTGTCGGCTGTTCCCCAAAGGATGGCTGCCGTTTCCTGCACCTCCCGGTCGCTCACCGGGTAATTCCGGAGACCGGGATCGCGCAGCGGTTTTGGTCCGACGACAGTAGCCCCCTGTTCCACGAGCTCCCGGAGCCGGCGGATCACCTCCACCGGCATGGTTTCACTTTCGGGCAGCACGAGCAGCCGGTAGCTCATGCCGTCGGGCAGGGTGAGGCGTCCATCGGTCACTTTCAGGCGGGTAAGCAATACTTCCGTGTTGCAGACGTCGTAGTCGTACCCACGGCCCAGCAGACTGTCAGCATGCTTCACTTCCACCACATTTGGAGCCCCGTCGCCATTGTAGTACAGCACATCGGCCACAAAGAGCCCGCTCTGAAGCAGGGTCTGGCACCGGTTGATGTAGGCGAGCCAGGGCGCGGCCGCCTGGTCCCACCAGGTGACATTGGGATTGAAGTGGGTGCCTGCCCCGTATTCGTAACCCGGCAGACCGTCGGCCGGCCGGGTGGAGGTCATGGTATGGAAGACCAGCCGGTTGATCCCTTCGCAGAAGGCCATATCGGCATACGGCTTGAGCATGCCCGGCGATTCCTGCCAGTGGCCGCCGCCGGTGAACGATTCGGCGGAGGCGGTTGCCCGGCCGTAAATGTGTGCAGCGGAGGCCGTCTGCTTGCCGACAAAATTCTGGCCGTTGCGCTTGAGTGCATCGGGCCAGCTGTTCACCCAGAATTCACCCATGGGATAGTCGCAGCGGCCGAGGTTTTTGAGGGCATCAAAGCAGACGGTCCCCGACCAGCTGGGGCCGGCGGCCTCGCTCTGGAGCAGAATACCCCGGGCATGGGAGAGTTCCGCCAGCCGGCCGTAGCTGCCGTCGGCAAAGCAGTCGGCCACGGTCTTTCGGTAATCGTACAGGAAGCGGTCGGACATTTCCGCACTGCCCACCAGGTAGCCCCTTAGGACCGGCAGGTAAGGCACCGGGTCATATCCCCGGTAGATCATGAATTTCTGCAGCAGGCT
Organism: uncultured Porphyromonadaceae bacterium; assembly: GCA_964457845.1. Classification (GTDB taxonomy): domain Bacteria; phylum Bacteroidota; class Bacteroidia; order Bacteroidales; family UBA12481; genus UBA12481. Next base: position 1,840 of record CAYWHP010000022.1, read on the forward strand.
GTCGGTCCAGTTGGGAAAACCGTCCTCGAAACTGTCGGAGTGGAAGAATTTCAGTGTTTTTCCGGCATGGGGTCCCGCCTCCCTGATCAGCTGCTCCCCCAGGTTCCGGAACTGGATCTCCATGGCCGCCTTGCTGAGCCAGTCGACCTCCAGCACGTAGCCTACCTCGGGCAGCACGCATCGCACATCGGCGCCGGTGGCCACATGACCGGTGGTGATCACTTTCCACTGGCCGTCGGGAACCGTCCAGTCGAGGGTGCCATCGGCCTTCAGCCGTCCGGTCAGATCGACTACCTCAACAGCAGGAACGGGTTTATCGCCCGGGCGGGTGGCCCATGGTGTGAGCGGAACGCCCATCACGGCATCGGGTGCGATGTCGATGGGGGCATCTTTCCGGTTGCTCTTGGCATCGAGCAGACCCAGCCGGTCGTCAGCAAGCTGCTGGTCGCGGTTGCCGCTGACCCGGAAGGCCACCACGGCGCTGGTCCGGTAATCCATTTTATCGGCAGGCCAGGTCATGTAATGCGTTACGTTGCCATAATGGGGCGGCTTGTAGCCATCGCGGGGATGCGGTGCGGGCAGCAGACCTGAGAAGGCCGCGGGCCCCACCAGTGTGGTATCCGACTGAACAAACCATCTGCAGTTGTATTCCGGAGTGATCCAGGCCCCGCCGATGCACCAGCCCCCGCCGCCGAAATTGACGCCTACCTCGAGGCCCAGACGGGCCGCTTCGTCGAGGGCAAAACGGTACAGTTTAAACCATTCTGCGGAAAGGAATACGGGCCCGCGCGGCATCTCGGCCACGCCGTAATCGTTGCCCGAGCAAACCAGCGTTACCCCGCCCATCCCCCGGGCCTTAAACTCTTCAAGATCGCGCGTGATCCCCTCCTTGTTGACAAGGGAGTTGAACCACCACCAGAAACAGGAGGGCCGGGCCGACATCGGGGGATTGTCGAATGCAGCGGCAAGGTCAGTATCCCGTTGCTCCTGCCGGCCGGCGCAGGAGGCCATTGCTGCGGCGAGCAGGATGATGGACAGGAACTTGCTCATAGGGAATGGGTTGATCAGGTTTTATTCTTCATCTCGCATTTTTTAGGACGAAGCGGACCAGTTCCTCCGATTGGAAGAATCCGTCCCACATGTTGTGCCCCTGACCGGCGGGGACAATCAGTTTCATCTTTCCCCCGAGGGCATCATAGCGCTTCTTCATCTCGCCGGAGTTCCTTTCCAGAGGGACCAGATCATCCCGGTCGCCATGAATGGCGAAAAGAGGCACTCCTTTCACGGCCAGCGGAGCAAGCTTTGCAACGGGATTGAATTCCGCCAGCTTTGTCTCCAGCTGTTCGGCGGTAAGGCCGTAAGCCCCGCATGCCTTATCCAGACCCGGGTAGCTGGTGAGATCGCACACCGGGTAGATCCCGGCGAAGCCGCCGGTTTTGTCCGGATTTTCGGCCATCCACGAGAGGGTCATCAGCCCGCCGCGGCTCCGGCCGAGCATCACCGGTTTTGCGGAGAATCCCCTGTTTTCCGTGAGCTCCCTGTAAAGGGCTGTATATAATTTATTTCCATCAGGTGATCCGTACGATTCACCGGCATCGATTCCGGCTACGGCGATCCCTGCTTTGAGGAACCGTTCAAACATCCATTTTTCTTCGATGCCAGGCAGGCCGGGCAGGGTGGGGGCGTACCATACCCACGGAACCATCCCGGAAATCTTTTCCGGCAGGATGACAAAGGCATCCCTGCCTTCCACCGGAAATACTTCGCCCGGCAGCGGCAGGGCTTTGCTGTATTTTTTCCCGTCCAATTGCTTCCCGAGCCACGGGGATACCTTTCCGGCCCAGGCAGCTGCATGCGCCCCCAGGCCTTCCGCGCTGAAATGCACGCCCTGACCCTTGTTCTCACGCAATAATCCGCCCAGGGCGTCCGTATCCGGACCTTCGATGCACAATCCTGATTCCCATAGTGCACGCTGCGCCGCCCGTATGTCCGGGGAGGCTTCATCCCCCGGAACATGGTAGGAGACCAGCGCGGTTATCCAGGGAATATCCCACCCGGCTTCCTTCGATGAGGAGCTGATCAGGAGTTCCATGAACTCCCAGTACCGGTGCCCCGGTAGGGTCCGCGAAGGATCGGGCTGGTTGGCATCCGATTCTCCCTGGTGCCACAAAACCGCCCGGAAGCCTTCAGGACCAAGCTTTTTCATGATGGCAACCAGCTTGTTATATGCCCGTCCGTCGCTTTCCCACGATCCGTCGGGCAACTTACGTACCCTGCCCGTGAGGGTCGGGGGATCGGGAAACCGGGTGCCTTCGGGCAGCCACTCCCGTACACTGGTGGCGCCGATCCCGCAGGCAACCATGCCAACGGGGACATTGAATTTTTCCGCCATAGCATCGCCGAACGGCGGCAGGAAACTGCCGCCGCCACCGTCGGCCCCCGGCTGCGGATCCGCGGCCAGCTGCCAGCCGGAGCCGTTAAAAGCAGATACCTTTCCCGTACTGGTGAGCTGCCGCTCCTCGCCGTAATTGGCCGAGTTCGACTGACCGGCCACAATGAAGAGCTCGCCGATCCCAAAGTGCTCGACAGAACCCTGCCCGATGGTTTTTTTACCGTTTAATGCCCTTACGTTCAGCTTATACCAGCCCCCCGCAGGCAAAACGACGGCAGCTTGGAACGATGGCCCTTCGATGGTAGCCGGGATCCGCCTCCATTCTCCGGCATGCCCGGCACTGTCGATCCTGATCTCAACGGATCCGGGAATCCCGTCGTCAAGCGAACCCGCTATCCGAACCAAACCACGGTCACGGCTGAACCGCTGGATGACCTCATAATCAAGCGGCGAAGCCAGCTTGATTTCCTGGGCGTTTATGCCGACCGACAGTCCGGCAACAAGGACTGCAAGCATCAATCCCGTTCGTGTCATATCTTTTTAATTCAATTGTTTGCGCATCTTGTCAGCCATCCGGTATACCTCCATGGCTTTCGCGGATGTATTTCCGGTGAGATGCTTTAAGGCTTTTTGCGGATCAATTTTATACATCTCGAGCGCCTCTTTTTCCACCCGTTCCTGATCCCTGAAATTCTTCGCCTCGAAAGAACACCAGGCCTCCTTAACCTGCGGGATGAATTTACCGTAATCCTTGTCAACTGCGTCAACAAGAGAGACAAATACCCTGAATGCATGCCGCTTATCGGTGCCTTTACTCATGGCAGGATCAAAGTGATTTTTCAAGGCTGATTCAAAGTCACCCTGTGCATATCTGTCAGGGATGGAGGTTATGGAAGGATACCAGGCGGTGAAGGCCTGGGTGCATGGACGGAATGGTGCAATCCAGACCAGCGTGCCGATGTCCACCGGCAGCCAGGAGCGGAGGAGCGCCACTGTGGAGTATTGGCTCCCGCCGGAGCAGATCGTTCCGCTGTTCATCCGGTGCGGATTGCCGGCTGCATACAGTTTTGATTTGTCGAGTTCGGTTCCTTCGTAGTGATCCCGCAGAACCTGCATAACATCCTGGCAGGTTGTTTTTTTTGCTGATTCAAATGAAAAGGGGAGGACTCCCTTAACATCGTATTTCCGCCCCGAAAGGATCTCCGTTCCCCTCCACATACGGTTGATGTTGTCGGGATGGGTAAGCGATCCCGGGTTGGAATAGGCTTTGGTGAATATGAACGGCCCCTCGGTGGCCGGGTCATACCAGCCGCGACGGATGGCGTAGTCCACCAGGTCGGGTGACCCCATGAAATTAGCGGTATCCGACAGGTTTACCTCCCTGATGGTGAAACTGTTGGGGATTACTGCAATGGCATTGTCGGGCAATCGGGCCGCCACCCAGTGTTTCCCTTTTACCACATTCATTATCCAGCACTCCCTGGAATCAGCTATGATATAGGTCCTGCCGGATGAGGCATATCCATATTCATCAATCAGTTTCCCGGCGATTTCAACGCCCTCTCTGGCGGTGCGGGCCCGTTCGGCTACGATCCTCCGAAGCCAGAATACGATGCCCCCGTTGGTGATTTCGGGCTTGTCCTCCCGCGACGGGCAACCGTCGGACCCCACAAACACGCCTGAATCATTGATGTAGGTGTCGCAAACATCGCAAACCGGCAGGTTGATCCAGAAGTACCCGAGGGTGTGGCTCACCTGCTTTGTTTTTCCGCCTGTTTCAAACAGGATCTCCTCACCGGGCTGATGATCCTTTGCCGGGACCTTGTAATAATTTACCAGCTTGGTTCCGGTATCTTCGTTGTGAGCGACGATGACCGATCCGTCGGCGGAGGCACTCCTGCCCACTACGATGGAGAAGCAATCGAATGTAAGGCCACAGTCGTTCTGGGCATATATGCGGTAAGCCGGAAAAATGAGGGTCAGTCCGATCAGGGCGGTTGCGAATAAACCGGTTTTCCCGGCCGGGCGGCCGGCGATTGTGCGTATTTTTTGCATGGTTGTCATTTTGATTTTTTACCGTATAACAGCCGGAAGGGTCCCTTCAGACCGTAATCATTGAGAAAATAGGATTGTCCGGGCGGCTGGTGGCCGGGGGCCCGGATCCACGAATGGGGACCGGTGATCCAGGTGTCGGAGTTGTCATGAAAGGGCCCGAAGGTGTTTTTGAGGCTTCCGCAAACCGTTACGGTGATTTCATTTTCGCCCCGCTTCAGCAGCGATGTCACATCCGGTTCATCCCCCGGGAAGGCGATGATACCGGCCGGCTGCCCGTTTACGGCGACCTCCGCCACCACCCCTTTCCATTCGGGCATGGACACCCGGTACGACATTTGCTTCTCCGTTACCGGCTTAAAGGTTTGCGAATAGCTTACTTTCCCCGCATAAAAGGGCATGCCTTCGCGCTGCCAGGATCCGGCTGCAGCCAGTGTTCCGCCGGTAATTTCAAATCCGCGGCCGGCGGGCTTCACGAGGAAATCACCCAGCAGGTAAACGGGCATGAGCTCTGCCAGAATGTGCATCCGGGGGGCCTTCAGCATCAGGGTGTTCTCCCCGTGCCGCAGGTACTCCCCAACCGCATAAACGGCGAAATCCCGATCGATCCAGTACTCCCCGGCCGACGGGCTAACGGCATGGCCGTTGATGCTCACCTCCCACAAACCCGGACGCTCGGCCACGGCGCGGATCCGGCTCATCACGTCGGTACTGACATCCTCCTTCAGCGTAAACCGGTAGGTGGCCTCAAACCCGGGCCTGCCTTCGAAAAGGGTGTCCATTTCGAGGTATTTCTTTTCGTACTGGATCTTGTGCTGCCAGGGATTGCCCAGTTCCAGTCCATACTCCTTGTACAAACCGATGGCGGCCTCCATGAAATAGATGTCTTTCTTTTCAGCCAGGGGAGTCTTAAGGTCCAGATAATCAATTACCATCACATTGTCGGATTCCCGTTGAACGCGCATCGGCCCGGTGCTTTCGGCTTCGCGTAAACCGCCGGTGAGGGGCCTCTCCTCCGGTTCTCCCATCCGGCTGCCGGTGACGGCAAACAGGGCGCTGCCGGCGGGTTCCAGCCGTATGGTAAAGGCAATTCCATCTTTTTCTCGTGTGGAGGGATACCGGTATATCCGGCCGGTGAGGGCATCGAGCCGGGCCACGTATTTTCCGGTCATGGTAACCGAAATCTCCGCCGGCCGGGTTTTATCAGGGTTGGCAACAAACAGCAGCTGCCCGTCGGCAAAAACCCTCCGCTGGTGATAAAGGCTGCCGTTGCGCGAATGGTCGGTCATACTGAATTCGGGCCTTTTCAGCAGCTCCAGCGCCGCCGGATCTTCCGCGCTGTCGGCCCGCGTCCACTGCCTGCCGAACCGTCCGGCCAGGTCCCCGACAGCCGCCGATGAATCGCCGTCGACCAGCGGAATGGTTTCCCGGAAGGCCAGCACCCGGCCGCCTTTGCCAAGGTATTCCGCCAGCAGGGCCAGCGTCGACGCGTCGATATTGTCCATTTCGGCCGGGATGACCACCAGGTCATAATCGCGCTGCCCTACCACCAGCCGGCTGCCTGCCACCCGACCCATCTGCCGGATCACATTTTCCGAGCCAAGGTCGTATTCCACCTGCTCCTGCTCGAGGAGGTACACAAATTTCTTGAACCCGTCGCGGATCTCGTCCAGACGGGAATTGCCCTTCTGCCGCGAGAAATACATCCAGGCTGACGTATTGGGCTGCAGGACAATGGTTTTATTGATCTGCTCGCCGGATGCCATGGCCATGCTTATCCGCCCGAGATAATCGGCCATCCACCGGTACTCCTTCCACCACGGCTCGTGGTAGGTGAACGAGAGCGGGTAATCGAACTTGCGTACACCGTTCAGGGAATAAAACGACAAACAGAGGTTCACGCAGTTCACGCCAAGGGCAAACTGCCAGTCGGCCAGCCGCTTCTGTTCGGAGAAGGTCATGTCCCAGCCGCCCCCGCCATACGTCTCGCTCATGGTGCGCTTCCAACCGGCCTGGTTGGCGGCGCTCAGCAGCTCCCGTATGGCCCGGTCGTTCCCGAACTGCCCGCCCAACCCGGCACTGTCGAGCCGGAACCCGAGCATGTCAACCCCCGGCATCTGGTGCCAGGTGTAAAAGGCCAGCTCATCGATCCCGTCGGTGGGCACCGGCCAGCCGTGTTCCCAGTAGTGGCCGGTCCAGGTGAGACCGTTGGCCTTGCAATATTCAAACCAGGGCTTCGACCAGCGGTCGATGAACAGCTCGAGCAGCAATTCGTAATAGTCGTGCCTCACCTTGCGCCAGTTGCCGGTTTCGTCGGTCAGCGAGGGCAGGCTGGTGCGCAGGTCGTAGCCCCACCGCTGCAGGAAGGCGTCCCACAGGTCGGGCGTCCACCGCATGATCGCCCCATCGGATAAAGCTGCCTCCAGGTTGGGCTCGTCGGTGAAGACCCCCGCCAGCGTCTGACCGAAATCCGCACGGTTGCGCGCTTCGTACCCCTTCATGGTGATCTCCAGGAACTTCTGCGTCACCCCGGGATACAACAGGTCGACATAGCTGAACCCGCCGTACCACCAGGATTTCCCCGGATACGTTTTCCGGTACACATACCAGGGGCCTTTCCGGCCCGTAAGTTGTGCAGCCTCTTTGGTTACATCTTTAAACTGATCTCCTTCCTTCAGAAGGATAACCTCCGTCGTATCTGCCGGAACCGTTTTCAGAACAGGCTGTATCTCCAGTGCCAGACCGGCGCCGTGGCGGTACGAATCGGGCATCTGTGCCGGCACCTTGCCGCCGGCAAAACCGGAAGGGTAGGAGTTCTCGTCGTATATCCACACCTGCATGCCAAGCTCCTTGCCCTTCCTTACAGCATGGTCGAACATACTGTGCCAGTCCGTGGAGAGGTACTCGGTCATCAAACCGGGCCGCGGATGTACGAAAACCCCGCCGATGCCGGCTTCCTTAAACTTTTCCAGCTGAAAGTCGATGCCTTCGGCGGAAATCTGCTCGTTCCACACCCAGAACGGAATGGCCCTGTATTCGGCCGGCGGATCGGCAAACCGGCCCGTGAATGTTGCCAGGGTGTCCGCCGGCTTCGCGTCGGGCACCTTTTGGCAGGAGAACAACACCGGAACCGCGATGGCTGCCCACGCAAGAACCCTGACAAGCCTGTGTGTTGATGAAAGGACCGGGCGGGAAGGACTTTTTTTCATCTGGATCTCTTTTTTATGCGTGAACCGGAATGATTCAGTTGCTGAGCCGTATCGACCAGGCATGGCCGCAAGGTGGTTTCATCCGCGCCGCAGGCGGAATGAGAATGGTGGTCAGACCATTCCTGGTTTCGCCTTTTTTCAGTTTGCCAAAACCCAAAAGCTCCACTTTGGATGCCTTTTCTGCCAGTTCCGAGGGTACAAAGACTTTTTCGGGGAGGCCTGCGAGGTCGTCCGAGGCAAGTGCGATCGCGTAAACGGTTCCGTCGCGTTTCGCAGTGAATACGCAATCAGCCGTCTCATAAGGACTTATCGGACGTGTTTCGTAAATAGCCTCACCATTGGTCTTCAGCCAGTCCCCCATCTCCTTCAGCCGCTCGTATACAACCGGATCAAACCGGCCCGATCCGTCGGGCCCGATGCCGATCAGGTAGTTGCCGTTCCGCGCAACAATCCGGCACAGGTTACGTATCAGGGTTCCGGTGCTTTTAAAATCCTCATCCTTCTTCCAGGCCCAGGATGTTCCCATCGTCATGCAGGTCTCCCAGGGATAGGGCAGATAATGGTCGGGGATCTCCCCTTCGGGCGTGATGTAGTTTTCATTCACACCGCTCACCGTGCGGTCGACCACGATCAACCCGGGCTGGTATTTCCGCGCCATGGCGGCCATGCCGTCCATGTTGATGGCGGCCTCGGGCGGACGCACAGAGCCGCCGTCGAGCCACAGTACATCCTGTGGGCCGTAATCCCGCATGAGCTCCTCCACCTGGTTCCAGGTGAATGCCCTGAACTTTTCCCAGTCATCCGGCCGGTCGGCGGGCTTGAAATTTGGCCCCTGGCCGGTTCCGGGACCCAGCTCGGGAGCCCAGTAATACGGACTGTTCCAGTCGGCTTTCGAAAAATAGATTCCGGTGCTGAGACCCTGGCTGCGGAAGGCATTGCTCATCTCACGCGTCACATCCGCCTTCGGATTGGCGTGGTACGGGCAACTCTCCGAAGTAATGCGGTAATCCGTGGTGCGCGTGTCCCACATGCAGAACCCGTCGTGATGCTTCGACATCACCATCACATATTTAACGCCGCCCTCCTTTGCCGCTTTGGCCCACCTGGCGGGATCAAAGCCTGTCGGATTAAGGGTGGTAGCCAGCTTTTCATATTCTTTCACGTACGCCTTGTCGTCGAGGCCGGCATACTCCTTCGGCCGGTTGTTCCAGGGGTGCCGGGTGGTGACCAGGCTCCACGATTCCACGATTCCCCACTGGCTGTAAGTGCCGAACGTAATGAGCAGGCCCAGCTTCCGGTCCTGCCACTCCGCCAGTTTTTTCAACACGGCCGGGTCATCCGGCATTACCCACTCTTTGCTGGGTTTGAAGGCTCCAAAAATTCCGGTTGCCGACTTTTCCTGGGCCGTAACGGGCAGCATGAATCCGGCAATTGCGATAATAAGTACTATTCGATTCATAATCAATAATTTATATCGATATATTAATCAGACTGTTGCACAAACCCTTGCCCTTATTTCCGGATCTCTTCCACACCGGCCTTAAGCTTGACCGTTCCCTTTATGACCGGCTCCTCCCCGTCCATTTTAGCGGCATCAACGGTGATCACATGCTTCCCGTTCTTCAGCTCGGGAAGGTTCTGGCTGATTTCAATGGCCCGGAGCAATTGCCCTTTGTCGTTGTACAGCTTTACCTGTCCGGAGGTATCCCACAGGAGGGTCTGTCCCTTTTTGAACGTGCCGGGGATCTTTACTTTCAAAAAGCGGTCGATCTCGATCTGCGGGTCGGTAACGGCGCTCGCATCATCGCCGGTAATCAGCAGCTGCAGGTGCAGGGGCTGTGCATCTCCCTTGTTGGTGAACTCCCAGGTGGAATGGGTGGGCTCGCCCGGCTGCAGCACCTTTCTCGGGTGGCTGAAGGCGGACTTGTCGAAGCTTTGCAGCTTCCACAGGCCGGCTCCGGCTTTCTCGAGGTGAAAATCACTTTCCAGCACCTTCAGCCGCACCCGCTGCTCATCCGAGAAAATGCCGAGGCTTTTGGCCTCCTCCCAGGTGTGGATGCAATCGATGATGACGTCGGTGTTCGGGTTCTTTTTAAAGGACTCGTAATCACATACAAAGGCATACCCTGCGTTGTACCCGCATGCCCTGGCCATCATCCACTCAATGTCCTCAACCAGGGTGCTCGGCGTCATCAGGAACCAGCCCAGCATGTTGGGCAGGTAGTTGCGTTCCAGAAAGGCCTGGTTGTCGAACCGGTGCTTCGACTGGCTCTCGCGGAAGCTGGCGTACCAGGGCTCTCCCCAGTTGATGTAGCTGTTGATGTGCCAGTAATAATGGCCCATATTGCTCGATCCGTTCACCACCAGGTGGTCGGCCTGCTTCGTGAACTGTTCGGCGAAATAGCTGCGGCCGTAATCGCCTCGACCCGTATAGCCGGTGCCCTCATGACCGTCGAAATCCATGTGGGATACCCCCGTTGCGTTAAAGAAGGCGGCCATGTTCCGGATCATCTGGTCCATCATTTCCCAGTCGGGGAATAGCGTGTTGTAGGGGTAATCCATCAGTTTGCTTACCGGCTCCCCCTTTTTGTGCGCTGCCGCCTTTGTTCCGAATTCCCCGCGGATACAGTTCAGCAGCCGGTAGGGCGCCTCTTTGGTCACTTCCTGGTACCGGATGATTTCGTTGCCGATCCGTACACTGTTGAGCGTGGTGACCTGTTCAAAATGATCGGGCTTCTCAACCACAATCTCCGTTGTGGTGCCATCGATGTCGTTCTGCAGCGGCGAGAACCCGGCGGCCATGAGCCCGCTGTTGGCTTCGGTGGTAACAAACGGATCGTTCGTGGTAATGAAGTTGGTAAGGGTATGGGCGCCTACACGGATGTTTTTCGCGCTGGCTTTCTCCACGCAGTTTTTCATCCCGTCCCAGCCGTTGGGGAAGAGGTTTTTAAGAAGGTCGAAATGGCCCCATGTATCAAAGGGATGGCTGTGGTAGATCGAATAGAAACCGAGCCGGGCGGTGTAATCGAGCATCTCATCGAAGTTCTCCTCGCTGAAGGATGCAATCAGGTAAGGCTTGCCGGTGACTTTGGATGTTTTTATCCATTGCCCGTCGATCATAGGGTGGGGGAGTTTCTCCGCCAGCTCGATGCGGCCGATCATGGGCAGTGCATCGGAAGGGGTGGTGCCGAAGAGCGCTATGGCACTCCCCTCCAGCGTATAGCCCTTTATCGGGCCGACCGGTGTATTCTTGTAATTGTTCCAGACCAGCATCACGCGGCTGAGTGCATGGTTCATGCAGTTGGCCTGCAGGGCCGATCCGAAATCCTCTTTTGAGGCCGTGGTGGATTCACCGCCGCTGCCCTCTGCATTCAGTACTTTGCCTCCGTTTGTTTTCGGGTTCAGCGACTGGATGCCGATGGCAAAACCGGTGTTGCGAACCACCCCAACCACCTCACCGATTGTCTGGTTGATGGTTGTGTTGAAGGGACCCCATAAAACGGCCTCAATCTTTTCCGGCTTAATGGTTTTTTTTAGTTCGAACTTCAGGTAATCCGCATTCTGGCTGGCAGCCACCTGCAGTTCCGATCCGCCCTCGAAGGTCAGTTGAATCAGGTTTTTCTGAAATTTAACCGATAATGGAGCCAGTTCCCGGCCTCCGCTTTTAATCCTGACCAGATACCCGGGTTTCCCTTCGGGGATATAATTGATGTTATTCTTCAGATCCGTCAGGCCAACCACCTGTGACCGGTCGTTGATCTCCATGCTGAATCCGGCCGTTTTGAAAACATGCTGGGCAGGCAGCCTGCCGGCCAGGCTTACTGCGATGATCATGCACAAAATGGTTCCAATATTCTTCTTCATTTCTTTTGGTTTAGTTTATTCTGATGATCGGTTTCCTTCTGATTGTAAGACGCTCTCAGGCCCGGACTCCACCACTTCAAGAATGGATTGGCGATCTGATAAATCCGGTTGCCGGATTCCGGCACTGCCATCGGAATTAATCCTCTCCTTCAGCGATAATACGGAACTCGGCAACGGAGGCAAAAGGCTGACCGTCGAATCCATTGATCGCTGTAAGGCGTACATAGCGGGCGCGCACCGTGGTGCGCAACAGGACCTGCTTTTCCGCCTGATCTTTCGGGAAGGTGCTGGTGACGACAGGCTCCCCCCACGACTTTCCATCGTTGCTTACGGAAATCGAGGCTTTGGAAATCCAACCCCCCGTAATACCATCGGAACGCGGCAGAAGCCGGTACCCCTTGATGGCGGTTTCCCGGCCCAGGTCGATGTCGAGCAGATGCGGATAGCCCGGAATTTCACCCGACCAGGGGGTGTGCCAGAATGTGCCGGGATCCCCGTCGATGGCTTTCGATCCTTCAAAACCGGCTACTTCGCTGTCGGTTTTCATGACCAGCGCTTCCTGCATGGTTGCCGTACGCTGGAAGGTCGACCAGAGGGGCAGCTGGAACTCGTAATAGGGGGGCAATGCCTCGAGCCCCTGCAGATGGGTCCGCTTCTGCCTGCGGTAATTGAAAAGGCTGATGAAATCGTTCCGTTCGGCGGATGTCATCTCCGAGAACCCGCGGTCGTTTTCCCAGCCGTTGGTAAACACCACCGGGGTGTTGTAGGCCAAAACACCGAAAACGGTATACTTGAAATTGGTGATCGGCCGCCAGTTGCACGACCAGATGACATTCCGGTAGTTGGGGAAGATGCCGTATGACCAGTAGGAGGGCTCGCTCCAGGAATCCTGGTAGCAGCCGTCGGCCATCAGGGCATACGGCGGCACATCGCCGGTTCCCGACTTTTCACCGATGCAGTCCGATGCGAAAAAGGCCCGGTCGGGAGCAATGGAATGCAGGATGGCCGCCACTTCCCGGATGAGCCTCATATGGGCCCTGTCGAGGTAGCCGGGATGCTTCGGTACCCCGAGCGTGCCGGTCTGGATATAGAATGTCTCATCCCAGACGAATCCGGATACCTCACCGGCGAACTCGGTGAACAGCGCACGGGCGTAGTTCCGGTAAAAGTCACCCACGGCCGGCTGTGCCAGGTTCTGGCTGTAGGGCCCGCCAACGACATCCGGACCGTTCCAGCCCCCCTCGCGGAAAACATTCTCCGGATCGAAACCGGGCAGCCCCTTGCTGGAAAGAAGGCCGTCGGCGAAATACATCAGCACGGTAAACCCCCTGTCTTTGGCATATCTGATGCGGTGATGCAGGTTTTCGAGACTTAGGTCAATGCCCCGGATACGGTTTGTCCAGGTCGGGTCCAGTTTGCCGGTCTTTTCATTAAAGCAATACCTGCCAACCACATCATACCAGCCGTGCAGGCAGAGTGCCACCTTGTGCCGGTCGGCCGGTGCAATCAGGGTTGCCAGTGTGTCGATGTCGTTGTACCAGCCCCTGCCCATGTCGCTCATGTAATCGTAGCTGATCATCGCGATCTCCTTCATCCATTCGGGACCGGGTGGCACATCCCTGAGGATGGTCTGGTAGTAGCCGTTCATGCCTTCATCCATATTGGTGATGCCCGCCATCTCAATAATGGTCCGCCGCTCAACCGCATCCTCCAGGCCCACCTCCTTCGGGTAGGTCCACCGGATCTCCCCTGTATCGAAGAGCGAGGTGAAGAAGGGATCGGTCATGACGGCTGTTTTTTCCTGCCCTTCGCCCACGAGCACCAGAGGCAGCGCCAGGTCGTTGGGATATTTCTCCGGCCTGCCGGCACACCGGTAGCTGGCGATCTTGCTGCCGGTCAGTTCCGACAGATGGCCGATGAGACCGTTTTTTCGCGGAATAGTCGCAGCTTTCAGATTCTCCAGTGATCCTACCGGGAAATGGATGGTGAGGTCCTCCGTCAGTTTTTTTGAGGAGGAGAGTTCGACCTCGTGCCGGAGCTGCGGATACCTGCCGTTAAAGGTAAGTTGGGATACCACCCTGATTTTCAGGCTGGACGGTTCGGAAGTCTCATACGTGGTCTCCCGTATTCCGGTGAGCAGATCGTATCGGGTTGATTTCTGAACCGGGATGACGGATTGGTTGCCGTACCCGATCCGAGGAGGCTTGATCCCGCCGGGACTTGCCAGGTGGGTGGAAAAGTCCTGTGCAGGGGCGGTGCAGGCCCACAGGATGGCCATGTTTGCAAGTATTGTTTTCAGTTTCATAGGTGCCTGGTAAAGGCTTCAAATTACAAAAAATTGGCTGAACTTATTGCCGGGTATGGGTCAGCTGCAAGGCGTAAAGGGCATCAGTGGCCAGCACGGAATCCCTGGCCAGGATTTCATAAACTGGTGTCATGGATTCATCCGACATCCATGCAAAATCCCTCAGCAGCAATTTTTTACAATCGATACTTGTTGCTCCGGATCCGAGCAGCTCCCGGATGATCCGGTTGTATTCGCGGAGCTTGTCCGGATTTTTTATATCGTCACGGATTATTTTCTGAAAAATCGTGAAGCAGCCGGTCGATTTTCCGGTTGTATAGACCTGCATTTTGTTTGCCAGCGAGGCCATGTCTTTCGAAACATATTCATAGAATTCCCACCGCACGCTTTTGGTTGAATCGGGGAACTCGTCCGGAACTTTTTGCGTAACCTTTCCGGTGGCCGCCCACTCAGTCCCCCGCTGAAAGGTGGTGATGAACCCTGCGCACTCCAGCGGAGCAGAGAATAACTCTTCCCAGGTGTGACCGAGGGTGGTATGGAAGACACGGCCTTTTCCGTAACGGATAGTCATCAGGACCGGTTCGTCACGGCCCGATCCGAGCATGGCCGTGTCGGAATGCGCAAAGGCCAGCACCTCCAGGTTTTTTGCGGGACCGCGCAAACGGTCGTACAGCTCATCCGGGCCGTGCATCCAGGTTACCGGCAGCCCCCTGAGAATGGGATGTTCCGGTTTAATTGCGCGAACCTTGAACTCGTGCATGTACCCGTGCGAGCCGGCCTTACCCGGGGTGTCATCCGTCACTACGCGGCCGTCCTTTACGTAAACATAAGGCCCCGATTTCTCATCCCGGTTGCCAAAGCCCCCGATCCCGATCATCTCGTTGTATTCCGGCCAGTCGGGGAAAGCGTTGTTATCGGCATGGTAGACCACCACCCCTCCGCCTTCGCGGACATACCGCACGAAATTGTCCCGGGTCTGCTGAGGCCAGGGATCGCCGGCATAATCCAGGACCACCACGTCATAAGGGGTGAAATCCACTAGGAAACCCGACATGTCCTGACCAGCGGGTGGCGAGACCCTGATTTCAACCTCAAATATCCCGGTGTTGCGCAGGATGGTGGACAGGGCAACATAATTCCTGTTCCAGTTGGCATTCTGACCGGTGAGCAGCAGGGCCTTGATATGCACTTCGCGCCGGCATGATTCCAGTGCCAGGTAGCCCGGCATCAGGCTCATGATAAGGATTATCTGAAAGATTCTTTTCATTTTCTGATGGTATGACCGTTTTGGAGATTATACCGGAAACTGCCAGGGCTCCCGGTAGGGTTTCCGCAGCAGTCGGGTGGCATAGACATTTCCGTCGGTGAATTTTTCCGCCACCGGATCCCAGTGAAGCTTCTGGCCGGTTCGGATGGCGATCTCGCCGAGATGGCCCACACTGATCGCCCGGTGGCCGGCTTCAGCAGGCGCTATGGTCTCCCTGCCTGACCGTATGCAATCGAGAAAGTTCCTGTAATGATCATCACTCTTGTAGAGCCTTATCTCATTCCTGCCGATCGGCTCCCGCAGGATTTCCGGATCCGAAGCGCTCAGGCGGCCTCTCGAAACATGGATCCACTCTTTCGGCCCGTGGAACATGATTCCGATATCTTTGCCCGTCCAGGCCGGATTCACCTCCACCATGCGGTACCGGCTGGTTACGCGCATCTTCAAACCGTTTTCATACAGGCAGGTGAAATCGTACTCGACCGGAACATCGTAAATGCCGTCAACGTTTGACCTGCCGGTGCCTTCTATTGTAGCGGGTCCTGTGTTATCGATGCCGAGCCCCCAGTTGGCAATGTCGATGTGGTGCCCGGCCCAGTCCTCGAGCTGCCCGCCCCCGTAATCCGATACGCTCCGCCATTCACCATGCATCACTCCCCGATAGGGAACCAATGGTGCCGGTCCGAGCCACATGTCCCAGTCGACGCCTTCCGGTACGGGCCGTACCGCCGGATTGCCGAAATAGCTCGTCCCATTGTGAAGGCTCACCTCCACATAGTCCACCTTACCGATCCTCCCGTTCCGGACCAGTTCACAGGCATGGCGGAACTCCCCCGATGAACGCTGCTGGCTGCCCGTCTGCCAGGTGATCCCGTTTCGCTTTACGGCGTTCACAATCGCCCTGCTTTCGGCAAGGGAGCGGGCCAGCGGCTTCTCCCCATACACATGGATCTTTTTGTCGGCAAACGCGCAGGCGATGAGGGCGTGCCAGTGGTCGGGCAGGCAGAGGACGGCCGCATCAATGGTTTCTTTTGCCAGCAGTTCGCGAAAATCCCGGTACATGCGGCAGTCGCCGTTTCCGTAATGCTTGTCGATCAGCTGCTTGGCGGCCAGTGCGTGGCTGTCGTCCACATCGCACACCGCGACAATGCGTACATCATTCTGGGGCAGGAAGGCCGACATGTTGTCGTTTGCCCTCCCCCCGCAGCCAATTACGGCCATGTTGATCCGGTCGCCGGGCGCGATTCTGCCATCGCCCCCCATGACGGATGCCTTGATGATCGTCGGCAACACAACCAGTCCCGCCGATGCCAGCCCGGCTTTCCTGATAAAATCCCTTCTGTTTGATTGCATGCTGTTTAGCCTCCTCAGGTTTTACTGTCAGTTGTATTCATTGAGTTGGTAGTAATCAGACAGGCCTTCCGTTTCGTAATATGAATCCGATAGCTGTCCGGCAATTTGCTGAATAATCTAATCGATCAGGATCTGAAGCTCCCTTTCCTCTTTCCACCTCCCCCGGGTGAAATCGGGAAACTTTACCGGCACCGATCCAAGCTCGACAGATATTTCGGAGAGGGGTGTCACCACGCTCCATGCGGCTGCATCATACACATCCATATCGAGCGGAACACCGCGGTTTAGATTGTCGATGAGCCGGTATATTTCGACGAAGTCCATTCCGCCGTGGCCGTTGTTCCTGGCGATCTGATCCTTTAGCCGGTCCCACACCGGGTGCCGGTACTTTGTACGGTAAGCCTGATATTCCTCCTCCGCCATCCATTTCTCATCGCTTTCGCTCAGGCATAGCCTGCTGGTGTATCCTTCATGATAGGCATGGGTTCCTGCCAGTGAATTCTTGCGGGAATAGGGCCGCGGGGTAACCACATCATGGTAGAGGTGGATCATTCTTCCCTTTGCCGTCTTGATCAGGCACGTATTCATGTCGCCATGTTTGAAGTCGGTACGGTTGTAAAATTCATTGTCCGGTGAAACCGTTTTGGAGTATTCCGAAAGGGTGGCCTGCAGCGAGCTTTGGGAAACAAGGTAGTCAAACCGGTCACCCCGCTGGATATCCATGTATTGCGCCACCGGACCGAGGCCGTGGGTCGGATAGAGGTTCCCGTCGCGCGCCAGGTTGTGCCGCATCCGCCACTGGTTGTAGTAATCATGGCCGAACAGCATCATGCGGAGCCGGTGGATATAGGCCGCCTCTCCGTAGGTAATCGTTCCGAACACCCCGGCGCGCACCATGTTCAGCACCCACAGCTCCTCGTCGCCATAACAGCAGTTTTCGAGTATCATGCAGTTGCGCTGTGTTTCCTCGGCGGTGTTCACCATGTCCCAGCACTCCTGCAGGTTGATGGCCGCCGGTACCTCCACAGCGGTATGCTTGCCGCACCGCATGGCTTCAATGGCCATGGGGGCATGCAATTCCCAGGGTGTGCATACCAGCACCAGGTCGAGATCGTCGCGGGCAACCATCTGTTTCCAGATATCTTCGCTTCCCTTGTAAACAACCGGGTGCTGCCCTTTGGCCTTCAGCGCTTCGGCCATGGCATCCGCCGAACTCTCCCGGAGATCGCAGATGGCCACAATCTTTGCCTTGTCGGGGCAGAGGGCTGCCACGGTCATCGTTAGAAAGGAGCCGCGGGCGCCCAGACCGATGATTCCCACCCTGACCTGTTTGATCGGTGCGACCTTCAACCCGATTACGGATTTGCCTGTGCTGTCCGGGACCCGGGCGATGCGGCCAAGCAGGCCGTCAACATCTGCCTTGCTCCGTGCACCAAGGAATTGGGGGATGCCCATGAAAGCTCCCGTGAGTGCGGAAATGCGCAGGAAGGACCTGCGGTCGAACTGGTTCTTCATCGATTTCAATTCGTTAGTTGTTAAGGTTTTAAAAAAAATGCTTCCTGTAATTCCGGAGAACACAGGAAGCATTTTTTAATAAAGGTTTGATACGATCAGTACCTACTTCCCTTCGCCGAAGGCCGGTGATGGTTTATCCCACCACACTTTTTCGGTGCTGAGCTTATCCATGGTCCGGTCGCCGGGGGTGAATCCCTGCTCGGTCATGGCCGACAGCCAGTTGGCGCGGTTAACTTCGCCCGGATCGAGCAGCCAGTAGCGGCGTGCTATCATATCGGGAGTTGTTTGCCGTGCAAGAAGTGTTGAACCGTATTTCGGGAATCCGGTACGGCGAACCAGAGCGAAAGCCTCGTTGCCCTGCTTGTAGAAGTTGAAGAGCTGCTGGATGTAGATCTTCTCGAGGTTGTTGCTTCCGTCGAGCTTCACCTTGGACTGCTCCAGATAGGCACCTGCCAATGCATTGGCATCGGTAACCGAATAGGAACCTGCTGCGATGGCGATGTTGTTCATGGTTTCGATCGACGCGCGAACACCGTTGTTGTACCAGTCGGCCACTGAACCTTTGGTATCGATGCCTGTGCCATAGCCTTTCTGAATGAATTCAGCGATCTGCAGGCAAACTTCTGCATAGGAAACGAGAACGTCAATAACCTTGCCGCTGGCACCATCGATGCGCGGGTGGAAGAACCGGCGGTTGATGCCCGAGATGAGCGAATACTTGGTGTTTCCTACCAGGAACTGGTTATAGAACCAGTTGCTCCTGTCGGGATTGCCCTGCCAGTCGGCGGGACCGCCCTGCCACTGGATATTCGGATCGTTGACATCGATAAAGGAGGGAAGGGTCACATTGTATTTGGTGAGACTGTCCCTGAAGGCGCCAACCAGTGTATTCTTCTCATAATAAATCCCCAGGCGCGGATCGCCGGTGGATTTCATGAAATTCACAACCGTTTCCATGGCGAACCGGCGGCTGCGGTAGTCGATCTCAACAAACCCGCCATAATCGGAGTTGTTGTACGTCATCTGGTCGAGGGTCGAACGGAAAACGCCGGTACTGTTAGCCATTACCTGCTGGAAGATCTCCTTCGCCTTGGCAACATCCTGGTTCTGGTAGCGGGCAGCAATCCTCAGCTTGAGGGCATTTGCCAGACGGACCCAGTTTGACCAGTCGCCGCGGTAAAATACATCGTTATTGCCGAGCGACTCCTGATTTTGCAGGTTTGACTCAAGCACCGCAATAGAGGAGTTCAACTCAGTGATCCAGGTGTCGAAGAGCGTTTTCTGTGAGTCGTAAACCGGATTGTACTTGCCGTTTTCCCTTCCCATATTGGCTTCGGTATAGGGGATCGAACCGTTCATGTCGGTCACCTTGAGGCCCTGGAAGATCTGGACGATGTAGGTAGCAGCTACCATGTTCTGGTAATTCTCCTTGTCAGACTTCGCATCGATGAGCTTCCTCATCTCGAAAAGGTTCGGCAGGATGCGCTGGTAAAACGTTCCGTAACGGGAGTTAACGCTTCCCGAAAGTTCATAGTTCTCTGCAGTAAGCAGTTGGGCAGCCCTCAGCCATTGCTCGGCATCTTCCCATACCCACTCACCTTCGCGATAATTCTGCAACCATTCGCAAGAGTAGGTGAAGAGATATTTAACATCGATGTCGCTCACAACACTTTTGTCGACATTGATGTTCTCAAAATCCTTGGTGCACGAGGCGGAAAACAGGCCGGTCAAGGTCGCCAGCATGATGTATATGATGTTCTTTTTCATTGTTTAAGCATTTATCATTAATAATAAGGACCCATACACTAGAAGCTAACCTTGATGGAGCCACCTAAGGAGCGAACCATCGGTGCCACACCCAGTTCGCCAACAGCAGAAGTGTACGTGCTGTTCAGGGAAGCAGGGTTGATGTTGTATGGCAGCGAATTGTAGAGGTAGAAGAGGTCTCTTCCAATCAGGCTCAGGGTAACCGAATTCAGCTTCAGCTTTTCGCACAGGCCTTTTGGCAGGTTGTACGCCAGCGCCAGCTGACGGAGGTTGATCCAGGTGCTCTCCACAATGGCGTAATCGATTACACCGGTGGAGGATGAACCATAGCGATAGTAGAACTGCGGGGCATGGGTCGGTTCAACAAAGCCCTTGTCGTAAGCTTCCTTGAAGGTCATTCCGCCAACAGCAACCTTGGATCCGTCGGCCTGGGTGATCTGCTGTCCCGGAGCGAATACTCCGTCAACAATAAGGCCGTCATCATAGGTCTGTCCGTCATACTTGCTGGTCCATGTGATGCCACCGTGATCGGCATCGCGGCCGTTGAGGGTGCTGGGAAGTGCGCCGGTATGCAAACCGAAACGCAGTGCGGTAATGGCCATGTCGCCGCCAACCTTGGCGTCGATCAGAACACTCAGTGACCAGTTTTTGTAGCTGAAATCGTTGGTCCAGCCGGCACGGAACTTGGCATTGATATCGCCCAGGTCTTTCCACTTGTTGCTGCGGGCCGGGAAGGCTGCGCGTGCATCACTCCTCCATGAAAGAATCGGCATTCCGTTCTTCACGTCGGCGGCATCCTCGGTGTTGTTATAACGCTCAGCTGCAATGGTCGAGCGGATGATCCCGTAGGATTTGCCGACAACGGCCCATGAGCTGACTTCGGCTGCATCGCCGCCCAGCGGATACTCTGTGCGTCCGTCTGAAAGCTCAACGATCAGGTTGCGGTTCCTCGACCAGATAGCCCTTGAATACCATTTGAAATTCTTGGTAGCCACAGGTGTTGCATCGAAGGTAATCTCAACACCCTTGTTCTGGATGTTCCCTGCATTGATCTTGATGCCGGTTACACCGGATTCGATCGGGGTGGAGATATCGATAATCTGGTTGTAGGTATTGTCCTTGTAAAGAGACACATCGAAACCAACCCGGTTATTCAGGAAACGCATTTCCAAACCAATTTCCTGGGCGATCTTGCGCTCGGGTTTGATGTTTGGTGACAACGTTGTGCTGGAACTGAAGGTTGCCGACGACGGGTCGCCTTCCTGGCCGGTAATCGCACCGGAGAAGTAATAGCCCGGGTTCAGGATGAAAGGATCGGTGTCCTTACCCAGAGCCGCGAGGCTGGCGCGAAGCTTACCAAAAGTGATAGCCTTCGGGAGCTTGAAGGTTTCAGTGAAGAGCCATGCAAGACTGCCTGCGGGATAGTTGTAGAAATTGTTACCGGAACCGTCGGCATAGGTAAGGGCCGACGACCAGTCACCACGCCAGGTACCCGTGAGGAACAATTGATTACGCCATTCGAGGTCGGCACTGCCGTACAGGGAGTTGATCACCTTGTTATAGGAGACGCCGCCGCTGACATAAGGAGCATTTTTCGAGTTGGCGATAAAATAGTTGCCCGGAATCAGAAGGCCACCGTTGGTTGAACCGGAGGTGTAGGTACGGTGAATGCGCTGGCTTTCACCCCCGACAAACCCGTTGAAGCGGAAATCGTCCGATAGCTTGATGTTATTAAATGTCCACATCCATTTCAGGAAGTTGCTGTTTTTCTCGGAGTGGCCTAAGCTGTATGCACCACCGTCGAAGTTCCGGCCGGTACCCAGCATCTTGCTTTCCTGCTTTCCAAAGATGTTGCTCAGGTTGCCTTCAAGGATCAGGTTCGACCAGTCGGTCAGCTTGGCGGTCAGGGCTACACGGCCCCTTACGCTCTGGTCCTTGTGGGTAATGCTGTTTTCATACAAACCGAACCATATGCCGGAGAGGGGATCTTTGTTGGTTTCCAGAGGATCCCAGGCGTTTGGTGCACCACCAAGCTTACTGATGTAATTGCTGCGCTGTTGCCAGTAATTGGTTTCATAGTTCCTTGGTGCTGTCCACATGTACTGCCAGCCAATACCGCCATCCATTGCGTTTTCCATATCCGTACTGGCATAATCCATGCTGATGTCGGCGCTCAGGAATTTGGTGAAGTCGTAGGTGGTCCTCAGGTTAAATCCGTTCTTAATCAACCCGTTATTGGCAATAATACCTTTTTGCTCATCACGGCTGTAGGAGAAACGGAAAGTAGCCTTGTCGGTTGCACCCTGAAAGGCCAGGTTGGTAGTGTTAAGGGCGCCCTGCTGATAGGCATCGAGGAAGTTGTTGGGCTGCGGCGAATAGGTTGTCCAGGTTCCGTCGTAGTTGCGGACCCTTTGGCCTAACATGCGCGGACCCCAGTTTTCACCTTCACGGCCGATCTGGCGATCGATATACTGATCTCCGGTGATCGGGTCAGTCGGGAATATTTTAGTATACCAGCTTTCGTTGGGCTTGTAGTTGGGTTCACGGGTGTCCGTAAAGAAGGCACCTACCGTACCACCGCCGAATTCATTCTGGAATTCGGGTCCTGCATACGGATCATACATCATGAACGACTGCGAAAAGTCGATGCCCAGACCCTGGGTTTTCTTACCCTTTTTGGTGTTGATGAGGATCACACCGTTGATGGCGCGTGATCCGTAAAGGGCAGCCGCAGCAGATCCCTTAAGAACGGTAACGCTTTCGAAATCTTCGGAATTCAGGTTCTTCAGGTCGTTGCCCCAGTCTTTTCCACCGGTGTAGGCGTCGTTGTCGACGATCACACCATCCACTACGAAAATAGGCTGGTTGTTTTTTCCCAGTGTGGAGTTACCCCTGATCACAATACGCGAACTGCCGAAGGGACCTCCAACACCCTGGTCAATCTGCAAACCGGCAACCTTGCCCTGAAGGGCGTTAACCGGGTTTAACTGGCGGGTTTCAGCCAGGTCGGTACCTTTGATCTGGTCAGCCGAGAAGCCGAGTTTTTTCGACTCCTTCGAGCGGCCAAGGGCGGTTACCACAACCTCGCCCAAGCCGATTGAAGACTCTTCCAGAACAACGTTGATCACCGTCTGATCATCCACCGCAATGGTCTGCGGTACCATCCCTACATACGAAAACAGGAGGGATCTGGCGTTTGTCGGAAATTCAATGCTGTAACTGCCGCCGGCATCCGTTGTTGTTCCAACATTGGCCGTTCCGGGAACCGTGACGTTCACGCCCGGAAGCGGAGCTCCCGATTTGTCGGTGACTTTCCCTGTTATCCGGCGCATGGCGACAATGCTGTAGGATGATCCTTCTTCCCTGGGCGTCAGGATTATCTGCTTGTCGAATACCTTGAATTCCACCTCTTCCTTGAAGATGTCGGTCAAAATTTCCCTGATGGGTTCATTCTCGGCCGAAACGTTAACTTTTCTTTCAACATCAATCAGCCGGGGGCTGTAAAGGAAATAGAAATCACTGTGATTTTCTATCTCTTTCAGTGCATCGGCCACCGTGCTGTTTTCCAGGTTTAATGTCAGCTTTGTCAGCTGGGAGTAGGACTCCGTTGCGGAAAGCTGTAAAATGGCAAACAGGGACAAGAACATGGATAGTTTCATAATTCTTATGATTCTTCGTGATAAGAACTCCAAAGGGTTTCTTTCATAAATGTCTTTGAATTTTTTCATAGTAACAATAAGGTTTTGGTTGCAAATCATTTTCGGTTAGCTTTTTTATAGCCATGCGGGAGGCCGACCAACTTGTTCCCGCTGCGCTGTCACACTTCCTTCTCTTCCATAGGCAAATACGTTTTAGGTTTTTTGATGTGTTATTTATTTCTGCTCCTGATAATTACTTTTCTTTTGCTGAAGAGCCCTTCGCTGATTTCACGGCGCTCGGCAACGGAATAGCGGATGGGTGTGGCCATGGCCATGAGCTCCATTACCTGCGTAAGCGATTCATTCACAAATGTTGCCGTATAGGAAAGATGGAGGAGTGATTTGTCCCTGATCTCGATGTCCACATTAAACCACCTGCTCAGTTTCCGGACCACCACATCCATGTTTTCATTGATAAATATGAGTTTGCCTTCCTTCCATGACCAGTACCGCTCGTCGTTTATACCGCTCACCACCATTTTGTTGGTTTTGGTATCGAATGAAGCCCGTTCGGATGGCTTCATTTCCATGAGGAAAAGGTCCCCCTCTTCTTTCCTGGTTTTGAGAAGATCCACCCGGCCTTCGGCCAGCGAAGCCTCGATGGTGCTGTCGCCCGGATAGGCCTGAAGGTTGAACTCGGTACCACGGGCAACTGCCTTTAGCGCACCAACATTTACAATAAATGGAACATCCGGATGGTGAGCGACTTTGAAATACCCTTCACCGATAAGCTCCATTTGCCTGGTATCTTTTTGAAAAACAGCAGGATACCGTATGGTGCTGCCATGGTTGAGCCATACCTCGGACCCGTCTGGCAGGGTTGCCTTTGCAATGGCATCTACCGAAGCGGTTAACTCGTATTGGGGTGCCAGAGAAGCCTGGCGATCGAGGCCGGCAGGAGCCTGCAAAATCATGTACAGGGAGAAGCCGGCAACCGGTATGAGCAGGATTGCGGCAATGTTGCGTAACCATTTAAGAAAAGTCAGTCTTCTTTTGTACCCGATTAGGCTGCCTCCGGTGCGCCCGATCGCCTGTTCAGTCTGCCGGATATTTATCTGATGATGAATGCGGCTGAGAACAGCATCAAAATCGGTTCCGGAATCATCCTGTTCACCGGTTTCTTCCCAGATCTGGTGAAGCAATGCTTTGCTGCTTTCACTGCCGGCCCTTTCCCTGAACCATTCAATTACTTCGTTCAACTCGGATTCGTCGCAAGTGCCGGCAATGTATCGGGTTAAAAGCTCCTTTTTCATGTTTGTAAAAATACAGGAACACTCCCGTAGCAGGGGAGTGCTCCTGACAATCAAGAACCAAAACTAATCTATCACCTAGCTAATCTAAACCACTTCAATTTCTCAAAGCAAATTACTGATCCTATAAGTGAGACGCAGTATCCCCCGGTCGCCACTACCGGAAAACCGGATATTTATTCTTTTTTTGAAAAATTTATTAAACTTCCTGATTGTCAGGAAAATAAATAAATGAAAAGTAGAGCTGCAAGCGAATAATCGCCCATTTTTGTACGGATGGTTTTAATGGCCCTCGACATGTGGTTCTGAATCGTGTTTTCCGAAATGCCGAGGCGCCCGGCGATTTCAGAATACTTTAATCCATCGATCATGTGAAGGCGGTAAATGTCCCTTTGCCTTTCAGGAAGTGAGGCAATAACCTGGTTAAGCTTCTCATCCAGCTCGTTGTATTCGGCCAGAAGCATTTCCGGTTCCTGTTCACTTCCTTGCCGGCTGAGGAGGTATTCTGCAAATTCAGATTCCTTAAGTTTCTTGCGGATCAGCGAGATCGATGAATGATAAGCAATGGTGAACACAAAGTATTTAACGGACGCGGCCTTATCCACTTTTTCGCGGTTGAGCCATAGTTTCAGGAACACATCCTGAACGATGTTTTCTGCGTCCTCATTGGTCTTCAAAAGGGAAAAGGCAAACTTGTAGAGACGGGCGCTGTATTTCCGATACAATATGTCAAATGCCAGCATGTTTCCGGACCTGATCTCCAGCATGAGCACCTCATCGCTATTTTGTTCCAACCTGTTCATCTCCGGAAAATTACCTGTAGGCAAGTGCAATTGACTTCCAACAAATATAGCTCAACCCCTTCAATTTATCTAAATTTCGGGTATGAAACGAACAACCGTGCTCCTCTCCCTGTCTTCCGTGTCACGCGTCACGCGTCACGCATCCCGTCTCCTGTCTCCCGTCTCCCGTCTCCTGTCTCCCGTCTCCCGTCTCCTGTCTCCCGTCTTCTGTCTCCTGTCTCTCCTCCCCGCGTGCACCAAGGCGCCCGCCCCATCCATCCCGGGCGCTGCGGAATGGGCCCGCACCACGC
The DNA here is from genome assembly GCA_964457845.1 of uncultured Porphyromonadaceae bacterium. Classification (GTDB taxonomy): domain Bacteria; phylum Bacteroidota; class Bacteroidia; order Bacteroidales; family UBA12481; genus UBA12481. The sequence goes on from CAYWHP010000022.1 coordinate 27,605, forward strand.
TGTCAGGCATGACACTGGAGCAGAAAGTAGCCCAGCTTGTGTGCACCGACATCTCCGGAGCCTACCTCCCCGAAGATGACCCGAAATTCCAGTCGTGGCTGCAACTCGCCCGTGAGGGGGTGGGGGGCTTTGTGCTTTACGGCGGCACCCCGGCCGAGGTGACCCGTCTCCTCAACCGCCTCCAGAAGGAGGCCGCCGTGCCGCTGCTGATGTCGTGCGACTTCGAGGGGGGGCCGGGCCAGCAGGTGACCGGCGCCAGCGAATTTCCCGGGCACCAGGCCTTTGCCGCCGTCGGCGATACGGGACTGATGTACAGGGCCGCCCGGATCATGGGGGAGGAGGGGCTTGCCATGGGGATCCACCTCACCTATTCGCCGGTGACCGATGTCTCCACCATAGCCGGCAATCCGCAGGAGAGTGTACGGTCGCTGGGCAGTAACATCGACCTGAACGGGCAACTGCTTCGGGCTTACGTGCGCGGCATTCATGATGCCGGCATGCTCTGCACTGCCAAACATTTTCCCGGCCGGGGCAACCAACAAGCTTTTCCGGAATATCCGGGTTTCAACTATCTCCCGGCCTCTGCTGAATCGCTGGAGCAGAATGAATTCAAGGCCTTTAAATATGCAGTTGATGCGGGAGTGGATTTCATCATGACCGAACATCTGGCCGTTCCGGCCGTTACCGGGGGCTCACCCCTGCCGGCCAGCATGGAGCCGAAACTGGCTACCGGCATCATCCGCGACAAGCTGGGTTTCAAAGGTATCCTCACTACCGACGACCTCTTCTATCCCCATGTGGTGGCCCGTTTCGGCGCCGAGGAGGCCGCCGTCAAGGCCATGGAGGCCGGCCACGATATCGTGCTGAAGCCAAAGGATCCGATCGCAACCATCGAGGCGATCGCTGCAGCCGTCCGCTCGGGCAGGATCAGCGAGGAGCGGATCAACACTTCCGTGATGAAGCTCCTCACCCTGAAAGCCCGGCTCGGCCTCGATAAAAACCGTTATACCGATCCGGAGAAAGTAAATCAGCTTGTCGGCACCGTGGCCCACCAACAGGTTGTGCAGGAGGTGGCCGACCGGTCGGTTACGCTGATGCGGAACGAGGGCCTCCTGCCGCTGAAGGCCATCGATCCGAAAAATACCGTACATATCACGATTCAGAAGGAGGACAACCAGTTGGGTGTACAGGATGCCATCCTTAAAATGACCGCAGCTTTCCCGGGAATGGTCACTTTCAGCCTGAAGCCGGGCTGCGGCGCGGAATACTTCCGGCAGGCGGAGGCCGCCTGCCAGAAGGCCGGCCTGGTGATCCTCTCCTTTTTCGTCCAGCGCACCCGTTTCGGCGATGCGGCCCCGGTGCCGGCCGATCAGCTGAAGCTGGTTAACGGCCTCATTGCCTCAAAGCCGGGCAAAGTGATCGCCCTGTCGTACGGCAACCCCTATATTCTGGCAAAGATCCCCAACGTTACGGCGTTCCTCCTTGGGTATGGCGAGCGCGGCTGGTATGGGAACCAGCTGGTATACACGGAGAGCTTTATCAGGGTATTGCAGGGTAATTTGGAACCCAGGGGTAATTTGCCATTAAAATGAATTGGGGGTCGGGACAATACCCCCACACTAAAGTGCGGGGTTACTGATGCCTTCGTATAAAAAATCATGATAGATTGTACGCAATATTTTACAATGAAAAGATCATTAACCCCAGACTTCAGTCTGGGGGTTTTATCCCAGCACCAATAGAATGGATATAAAGAACAGAAGCCATGGCAGAATTGAAAACAAAGCAGACCAGCGCAGATGTGAGTGAGTTTATCAACGCATTTGCCGACACCGATCAAAAGCGAAAGGATAGTTTTGAGCTGGTGAAGCTCATGCAGGATTTTACCGGTTGCGAACCCAAAATGTGGGGCCCGTCGATCATCGGATTTGGCATGTACCATTACAAATCGGAGCGGAGCCGGCAGGAGGGCGACTGGCCGCTGGTGGGTTTTTCGCCGCGCAAGGCGGCCATTTCGCTTTACGTGTACAGCGGGGCCGCCGGACAGGAAGACCTGTTGAGCGGGCTCGGAAAATTCAAAATGGGGAAGGGGTGCATTTACGTAAAGAAATTGGCCGACATCGATCAGGAAGTACTGAAGAAACTGATGGGGGGGCGATTGAGTATTTGAAGAAGAGGTATGTGTGAGCAGCTCGTTTTAGGGTCGCGATCCCCGCTTTCGCGGGGATGACAAAAACCCGCGGGGATGACACCGCCCTGAGGGACCCAAGAGGGGTGTCATTCCCGCGAACGCGGGAATCGCAACCTTAACCCGGACCGCCTGCAGCACAAGCATTTTAAATCAGTCAGGAGGGTTGAGTTTACCAAACAAAACTAATTTTGTTTAGTAAACAAAACTATTCTATCTTTGCCAAATGATCCTGAAATCGGTTATACAAGAGGTCGTTAAGTCGCAGCGGGAATATCTCGACCGCAAGAATCCGGGATTGATTCGCCAGTTGGAGTGGGAAATCCCGGATATCCGGTCACATGCCCTGATCATTACCGGTATCCGACGATGTGGTAAAAGCACCCTGCTGCATCAGCTTATGAACCGATGGGCAGGAGGCTCGCTCTATCTCAATTTTGACGACCCACGGCTCTTCGGATTTGCATTGGCAGATTTCGAAAGGCTCAGGGAAATCAGCGAAGAATCGGGCGCCGAAAGCCTCTTCCTGGATGAGATTCAGTTGGTTCCGAATTGGGAGCGATTCATACGGCAGCTGGTTGATCAGAAACAGGTCAGAATTGTCCTCACCGGATCCAACGCTGAAATGCTAAGCAGGGAAATGGGAACTCATCTCACGGGAAGGCATCTCTCGAAGGAGTTGTTCCCGTTCAGTTTTAATGAGTTTGCTGATTTTCAAGATATTCCACACGATCAGGATGCCACCAGAGCATACATGAAGACCGGAGGGTTTCCAGATTTCATTCTATCCCAAAATCCTGAAATCCTGACTGCCGTCCTGAAAGATATTCTATATCGTGATATCAGTGTTCGTTATGGCGTTCGCAATCATGGGGCGATTGAGCAACTGGCCGTCCATCTGTTCAGCAATATTGCACGACCTGTTACGGCAAACAGCCTGCGCAAGCTGCTGAATGTCAGCGCTGCCAGCACGATTTCGGAGTACATGTCATACTTTGAACAGACCTACCTGTTTTCATTTGTGAGGAAATTCAGTTATTCGTACAAGGAGCAGGTCCACAATCCCCGAAAACCCTACGCCGTCGATCCCGGACTGGCCTATCACAATTCCATCTCCTTCAGCGAGGACTCGGGCCGATACCTGGAGAATGCCGTTTTCCTGAGCCTGAGACGAAAACCCGGCGAGATCTTTTATTTTTCCGGTCTTGGAGAATGCGATTTTGTGATCATGGAAAAGGGTAAAGTCGGCAGACTAATCCAGGTCTGTTACCAGTTGACGGCCGACAATATGGATCGGGAACTGAACGGATTGCGCGAAGCAATGCGTTTTTTCAATCTTTCGCAAGGAGAGATAGTCACCTTCGGGCAGGAGGAATTCATCAAGGAAGATGGATTGGAGATCATGGTAAGGCCTTTTCACCGGTTTGCTTGAATTTAGCTGCAAGAACGAGGTAACGACATGAAAAACCACCCCACCATCGGCTGCTGCGGGATCGATTGCGGCCTCTGCCCCCGCTTCCATTCCAGCGGCCCGTCGGCCTGTCCGGGCTGCCACGGGGAGAATTTCCGCGATAAGCATCCATCCTGCGGCTTCGTCACCTGCTGTGTCACTAAAAGGGGGCTTGAAGTTTGTGCCGGCTGCGAGGATTACCCCTGCAAACGCTTCGAACCGGAGAAGGCGGGCTATGATTCGTTTGTCACCCATCAGCGGGTTTTTGCCAATCTTGATGAGATCCGGGCTCAGGGGATCGGACCCTTCATCGCACAGCAGAAAATCCGGATGGAAATCCTTACCTGGCTTCTTCAAAACGCCGATGACGGCCGTTCGAAGAGTTTCTTTTGCCTCGCCTGCGCGCTGTTGCCGGTGGACCGGCTGGCTGAGCTTCAGGAATGGATGCGCAGTTTGCCGGACGATCTGGATATAAAAGCCCGAAACAGGCTGGTGAGGGATCGGCTGACTGCAATGGCGGAAGGGTTGAATATCACGTTGAAGCTGCGATCCCCCGCTTCCACCTAGAACCTCCGCGTCACGCGTCACGCGTCACGTGTCGCGATTCCCCCGCGTAACGCGTCACGCGTCACGATTCTAATTCCTCAGGCATCCGATTGGAACTACCAATACACCATCAGGACGACGATAAGCATATTGGCCGCCGGTAATGACCATTAAGAATGATGCCAGGCCCATCTTCTCTTCATTAATTTTTGCCTTTAGCGACAATAAATTCTGCGCAGCTTCCTCAATCTGCTTATTCCCCAGTTTCACCTCGACCGCTGCCCAGCGACCATCTCTCAGCCGCACAATTAAATCGGATTCTAAACCGCTTTTATCCCGGTAATGGAAGACATCAGCATCGATTGCCTGAGCATAAACCCGAATATCCCTGGTACACAAGGATTCAAACAGGAAACCAAAGGTCTTGAAGTCATTCAACAAACCATCAGGATTTGTCCGCATCACGGCTGTAGCAATTGATGGATCAACAAAATGTCTTTTTGGTGAAGTGCGAATTGCCGTTTGAGAACGCATTGACGGCAACCAGGCGGGCAAATCCTCCACAACAAAAATTCTCCGTAACGCAATAAGGTACGAACTGATGGTTTTATCTGAAACGGAAAAGTCTGTTGCTTCGATATCCTTTTTAATTGTCTGTATGGTGGCTGAAGTAGCTACATTTCTCGCCAGGGATCGCAACAATAACCGAACTCTTTCGGGATTTTTTTCCACTTCATCAACTCGCGAAACATCCTGATTAATCACCGCCTCCACATAATCTCTTGAAATGCGCAACGCTGGTGTTTCACTTTTCCTGACACTGGCTGGCCATCCGCCTCTGCATATGGCAAATGCTATTTTTTCTATGGTTAATTCCGACATCGCCTCGATACCATTATTATCATCAAACAGATCACCTAACGATACGGTGCCATTCGATTCAAGCGATTCAAACAGACTCATGGGACGCATCAGCATACGGGAAAATCGTCCGGTACCGGTATGTGCAGTTACATGATCGGCAGGAACGGCAGAGCCTGTCAAAATAAACCGACCGGCTTCTCCGCTCTTATCCAATTCAAACCGAACCGCATCCCAAAGAACCGGAGCCATTTGCCATTCATCTATTAATCTTGGTGTTTCACCTTTGAGTAGCAATGAAGGCTTGGTGTCGGCCATTGCCTGGTATGATGCCGTATGATCCGGATCTTGCATATACAGTATGCTTTTTGCAGCATTTGAGGCAGTGCGTGTTTTTCCACACCATTTGGCTCCCTCGATCAAGACTGCACCCGAAGATTGCAGGGCTAATTGTAATTCCTGATCACACAAGCGCGGCAAATAAGACATTTCATTCATAATCTATATTGTAATTCGCCACACAAATATCAACAAATTTCCTGATTTGGCAATGTTTTACTTCCTGATTTGGCAGTGTTTTACTTCCCGATTTGGCTAGAATTTACTTCGGGATTTGGCAAGAATTAGATGGGAGGGTCGATCCACCATCATGAAAGAAATCAAATGAGGCATACGGTTAAGCAAAACCTTGTCGATGAAGCGATTCAGATAGATTTGACAAAAGTCAAAGGCAATAATCCATCAAAAAATGAAAAAATCAAAGGCAAAATGAAAAAATCCGATTGGATGGAGACTCAAATATGCGTCTCTACTCACGTCACTTGGCACTCGTCACTCTAAACAACGCCACTCCATGCCAGTTCACCATTGCCTTGAGAGGAGACGGATCATGATCCGTCTCTACATGCCTCCAAACATCCCTCACCCTGTATGAACCTGTGATTCCCATCTCCTCCGGCGTCACCGTCATCTCTACCGCCGCCGGCTGGTTATCCCAGATAAACAAATCGGCCGGGTCCTGCGGGCCCATGGTCACATCCCCCATGCCCGCCGCCTGCTCATCCACCAGGTCGGGGTTGGAGGTGTTGGCATCGCCGCTCACGCGGAACATCGCCACGGCCTTTGAGCCATCTGCCAGATCCTTCACCATCACCAGCTCGTCCTTGGTCTTCCGCACGATACGGGCCTGCCTGCCTGCCACATCCTGGTTGATGGCGATCACCTCGTTGTTGCACAGGATGTTCAGCGTGAACGGGTCGAGGAGGCTCATCTCGCCGCTGTAGATCAGTGGAGCCGCCATCACCGACCACATGCTCATGTAGGCGTACTGCTCGTCGGGCGT
>CAYWHP010000022.1:34091-37351 GCA_964457845.1 uncultured Porphyromonadaceae bacterium
GTGTACCCCGCGCAGGTCTTCTTCCCGGGCGTTCCGTAAATGCCCGCCTTCAGCCCTTTGGCATGGATGTAATCCGTAAGCCCCCGCATAACCGGGAACCGCAGGTTCGACCGCATGGTGCTGTCGGGGTTGCGCAGCGGACCGCCGGTTTCGTAATCCTTCGAGTTCAGCCGGATGGCCCAGCAGTCGTCGATGTTCACGTACTGGTACCCGAAATCCGCCATCCCTGATTCGATCATCTTGTCGGCCGACCGCCGCATGATGGCGTCGCTCACCCGCGAATAGTAGATGTACCAGCTGTTCCAGCCCATCGGCGGGGTGAGCGCCAGCGTTGGACCGGCCACAATGGTGAACTCCTTGCTGAAGCTTCCCTTGCTGTTCTCTGCAATGATTTGAGTGACATACCTTCCTGCCGCAGCGATGCTCCCCGTCACGATTCCCGTAACCGGGTCCAATGACAGGCCCTCCGGCAATCCCTGCATGCTGAAGCGCACCGGCCGTTCACCCGTGCACGGGATCCGGTACAGGAACGGCGATCCCGGATGGGTGCCGTACACCGCCGGTGAATTGATCACCGGCGTGGCCGGCGGCGCTGGCGTCAGAATCTCTTCCGGCCCCGGCACCACCCGGTTGTCGGAGGCAAACGGCGCACATCCCCGGTAGGTGATCGTACCGTTCCCCCAACCGGGAACAACATCAGGATAAACCTTACCCCGGTTCATCACCAGCAAGCCTAACTTCCGCACCCCCTTCAAATTTACCCTAACCGTCCTAACCTCCTCACCTTTCCTAACCTCCTCACCTTTTTTCAAAACCCCGCTCGACCAAAGCACCTTCTTATCCCCCATCACGATATACTCAATCATCTCATCACCCGATACCTGATACCCGATACCTGATACCCGATACCCGACACCTGATACCCAATACCTATCACCCACCTCCGCCGTAAACTCCTCCCCCCTTCCGTCGAGCGTGATCAGCCACCTGCTGAGCGCATCTTTCGCTGTACCCCGGCCGTATTCGATTTTCGAGGAGTCGAGGCTGCTGAGGTACATGCCCTCTTTTTGACCCGCATACCGGCCCACCTTCACCCAGACCCCGTCATTCGCATATTTTGCCAGGTATTCATAGGGCATCCTGCCGTATCCCTTGTCGCTGAAACCGGTGCCGTGTGAGTTCCGGAACTCGAACCAGCCTCCGCCCGGCACCGACGGGTCATCGCGGTAGCCGGTCATGATGATGCTGTGCCCATCAAACACCCCCTCGCGCGGCGGAACCGTCATGATGCCGTTCTCGACCCTCCGCCAGCGCTCCTCGCCCTTCGGCCACTGGAAGCCGATGGCCACCGGGTGCTGCAGCCGTATCTGCGCCTTCACCTGCTCGATCTGGTCATGCGTCATGCCATAGTCGGGGTTCCACTCCTTGATCCACACGATCTCCGCCTTACGCCGTTTTTTGGCGTCCTTAAGTGCCGCCTCCGGTGGGGTCACCTTCGGGGTGTAATTCCTTGCATAATAAGGGAACAGTGTATCCTCGCACAAACCGTACCGCAAGATGCCCTCCAGCGCATCGCTGAAGAAGGATCCATCCTCGTTCACGCCGGTCACCCGGTTGGATGCCCAGTTGAGGTACTCCACTGAAAGAGCGGTTTTCTCACCAAGCAGGTGGGCATACTCGAATTCCATCACGCCGACGACAGCAAATACGGAGCAGGTGCCGCGCCCCGACTGGTCGCGCACGGTGAGCCCGTATTGTTCAAAGAGCGGCCGCAGGCTGTATTGCGGTTCGGGCAGCTGCCAGGCTCCGGCAGGCACTGCGGTCAGGATCTGAACACTCAGCACAAGGGCCAGTAAAGTACGGCTCTTCATCGGTTGGGAGTTTGTTGGTCCCCGAAGTTATCCAATAATCGCCTTTCCGGAACAAAATCGGGCGTTGATCGTATAAACGTTCAGCGATTAGCCTTTTAACCTCCTGGCCTCTAACCTAATATCCAGGCATCATGCATTCTCACATTCCGTTTGGCTGGTTTTATACCATAGCCCTGGCCTTGCTGGCAACCGTGCTGCTGGTTTATGGAGTGCGGAAAAAATATCCCCTCTCAACCTGGCTCACCGTGGTCGCCTGGCTGATGGTCTTTTTCATCATGGGCCTCAAGCTCATGAACTTTCCCTTGGCCGAATGGGGCCGGATCCTGTTTACGGCGGGTGATGAACCGGTTTATTTGAAGTTCGTTCCGGGCGGGGTGCTCTTTTTCGTCATCGGACTCGGCCTGATACGCGGGATGCTGAATTTCCGGGCGCCGGTAACTGACGGACTGATCCTTGCGGTACCGCTCATCCTGGCGGTGCAGCGCGTCGGATGCTTCATCAACGGATGCTGCTACGGCAAACCAACCGGCCTGCCCTGGGCCGTTCACTACGAACCGGGGACATCCGCCTATAACCATTACCTGGCATCCGGACTGGTGCAGCCCGGTGATGCAGTGAGCTGCGGGATCCACCCGGCACAGCTGTACACCCTCGCCGGCGCCCTGCTGGTCTTCTTGATCCTCTTCCGGTTCCGGGATACGTGGAAATCGCCGGGCGGGCGCGCGCTGTTCGGGATAATCCTCCTGATGGCCCTGCGGTTCACCATGGAATTCTTCCGGGAATCGGATTTCGGGAAATGGTATGCTCCCGGGTTTCTGGGTCTGAATGCCCTCCAGTGGATCATCCTTACCGTGGCCGCAGCCTGCACCACCATGCTGGTCATCCGGGAGCGCCGGCCACGACCGGAAGCCGCAGCGGTCATCCCGGCCGAAATCCCAATCAGGAACGCTGCGGCCCTTCTGGTGTTGATGCTGCTGATATGGAACGGCAGCCGGCTGTTCGAGTTCTCCGAACTGGTACTGGTCTGTACGCTGCTCCTTGCCGCCGTTGCGGTCAATCTGGTCCGGTACTTTTCGGCTGCTATGCCACCGGTTTACCGTTATGCGGCACCCGCAATCCTGCTCATCGCCTTTACCACCATGAGCCAGCAGGTGATCCGCGAGGAAACGGATTCCATTAGCAAATCCAGGGGAAATTTCTGGGTAAGTGCCGGTCTTCGGGGCAGTGGCGGGCGCTATGACGAGGTCACCCGCGACTGCGACGGTACCGAAACCGGCCGCATGCATAAAGGCCAGCTCGCAGCCAGCGCGGATGTAACCCTCCATTACCGGCCTTCCGATACCCACCAGTTTGATTACGGATTGAATACCTGGCTTTACCGCAACAAAT
>CAYWHP010000022.1:37361-44821 GCA_964457845.1 uncultured Porphyromonadaceae bacterium
AACCTCGATAACTACCTGAATTGGGGTGTCGCTCCCTTTATCCGGTATAACCTCACAACCCGGCAGCACAACTGGCTCGAAATCATGGCCGGGGTTAATTATTCCCCAACCGATTCCTTGGTATCATCAAGCCATTGGTTCCCCAATTTTTACCTTCGGCTCGGTCCAAAGGACGTATTTTTTGCGGATGCAGGATTTTCCAACGACATGCTCATGACCGGCAAGCCGAATGTACTCCAGTTCGGACTCGGCACCGGGCTCCGCAATCTGCCTGGCAGCACTCTGCGTTTCGGCATGTCGCTCGGCCCGGAAACCAACTGGCTGTTCGGCAGCAACATGACCGATGACGACGGGTTCCACCTTTATCTGGCCGGTGATTTTCCGCTCAAAAACGGTTTAACCCTGAAACCGGGCATCTACGTGATCAACAAGGCTTTCGCAACGCTTGGGCTCCGCTACAACTTTGGAGGTCCGGGAAAATAAACGGCGTTCTTGCGGATTATTACCATTCCGGGGAATCGTGCCACCCGATTTCATGAATATTGGTCAAGGGTTATCAGCTTTTGGTTTTAATTAAATAACTTTGATTGAAACTAACCGCAACTTTCTGAATTACAACACAGTGTTATGCATTTAACAGCCGGAACGGGTCCGGCTGCTCTAACCTTTAAATTCCGCCGCTATGTACCGGAAATTTGTGCAGATATACAGGTGGGTGGTCCCGATGACCTTTATGTTAATTGTCGGAACCATCAGCATTGTTCCCATTTTCCTGAGTCTCGGGTACCTCAGGAATTTCTTCGTCAGGTACGTGTTCCGCTACGCCGCGCGGTTTACTCTTTTCGCAAACGGTTACAGGGTCAAATTGCCACCGTTTATAAACTTTCCCCGGCATCAGGTGATGTTTACCCTGAACCACAACTCCTATCTGGATATTTTCGTCCTGATGTCGCTCGGGCTCCCCAATGTCCGGAATATCCTTTCAGAGGTTACGCTGAAATACATCCCGCTTACCATCTGCGCAAAGGCCGTCGGGACATTCTACATCCCGCAGAAAAAGCATGCTGAACGAAGGCTTCGGTACTTTATCCGGATGGCCTCATTCCTCCGGCGGACCAGTTATTCGGTTTTCGCATCGCCTGAGGGAGTCAGTCCATATGTACACGGCATCAATCCCTTCAATAAAGGTATTTTTCACATGGCGATGGCTGCCGGAATTCCGATCGTGCCGCTTTTCCTGAACATTCCTGAATCCATAAACCCCTACAAGGGGCAATACTCGGATTCGGGAACCATCACGCTGGAAGTACTGGATGAGATCGGCACTTCTTCCTGGAAGCTGGAAACAATCTGGGAACACATCGGCGCGGTAAGGAAGGTGTACGTCGACCATTTCAACAAGGTTCACAATACGCATATCGAATGACTACGATGGACCCTGAACAGCTGAAGTACACAGGCGCTCCCGGGAGGGGACTCATGACGCCGTCGGCACACGAAATGCGTCTGGAATTTCTGAAGACGCTCGTCAGGGATTCGGAAACCATCACTTCAACACGGCTCACGCTGGAGCAGGTTCAAAACAATATCGAAAGCTTCATCGGATCGGCCGAGATCCCCATGGGACTGGCCGGGCCCCTGCTTTTCCTGGCGGAGCCCGGCAAACCCGAGTGGGTATACACCGGGATTTGTACTTCCGAAGGAGCCCTGGTGGCCAGCATCAACCGCGGTGCCAGAGCCATCAGCGAGTGCGGCGGTTTTTCGGCCCATTTCGTGCATCAGAAAATGCTCCGCACTCCCCTGTTTACCTTTAAAAATATGGCCGAAGCCGTCCGTTTCGAAAATTGGATCCGGGCGAATTTCGAAAAGATCAGGTGTTTGGTATGCAAGTACTCAAACCATGCAGAGCTTATTGAAATCAAGTATTATGTGATCGGGAAACTGGTTAACCTGAAATTCATTTATACCACGGCTGACGCCTCCGGCCAGAATATGGTCACCTATTGCACATGGAAACTGTGCGAATGGATCAATGAATTTTTTAGTGAAGAAACCGGTATCGCAATATTGAGTTTCGTTGTCGACGGAAACGGTTCGTCGGACAAGAAAGTCTCATTCTATTCCCTGATGAACGGCAGGGGTGTTCACGTGATCAGCGAGTGCTTCCTCACCAATGAAGTCATCGTAAAAACCCTTCGTACAACGGCCAAAGAGATGTTTCGGCTCTATAACCATGCCATGGCCATTGTCAGGTTCGACGGGATCGTCGGGGGCACCATGAATATTGCCAATGCCATTGCGGGGATATTTGCCGCCACAGGTCAGGACCTTGCCTGCATTCACGAATCATCGGTTGGGATTATCCAGCTGGATTTGCTAGACGAAGGGCTGTACCTGTCCTTGTCGGTCCCGGCGCTGGTGATCGGAACCGTAGGCGGCGGAACCCAGCTGCCCGGGCCGAAAGTCGCACTCGAGCTGATGGGCTGCTTCGGCAGGGGGAAACTCGAACGGTTTGCCAAACTCATTGCCGGCTTTGCACTGGCGCTGGAAATTTCCACGCTGGCGGCGATGGCCAGCGGGCAGTTCGCCCGGGCCCACCAGAAACTGGGGAAGAACAAGTCGGTCAACTGGCTGCTGAAATCGGAAATCGATACCCGTTTCCTCAACCGGCACATGAACCGCGCCGACAGGGATGAACTGGCTTCCGTGGAATGGCTCAGCACCGACAGCCTGACCAACGGGATCCTCAATGACCTGGCCGCACGGGTGACCAGGAAGATGATCGGCTTTCTTGCCCTCCGGGTTGATTCCCTTGACGGGGCAAGCCGGAAGGTGCTCCTGAAAAGCAAACCGCTGGATGAGGAGCTTATCCTTGGCCTTCATTTCATGGCCTCCTGCCTGAATACGAAGCTTGCCGACAACCTTTTGAAGTATAGGAAATTCCTCGAATACACGGATTCGCACCTGAAGGAGGTCGATGTGTACAAGTACCTAAACAGCATATCATACCCTTTTATGCCGGAATATTTCGGGGATATCAGGGATGAGAAACGGGAGATTTACCTGTTCATGATCGAATATCTTGAGGCGGATTTCATGGAGGTCATCAATTCGGAGAACAACACGGATATATGGACGGATGATCTCATCATCTCAGCAATACGCTCGATCGATGTCGTTCATAAGGCCTACCTGAACGGCAGCAACAAGGAGCATCTGGCTTACATACAGCGGTTCGATGTCTCTATGGGCCTGCCGTTTTATCAGGAGTGCAATCAGGTTAACAGGCAGGATTACAGGGAATGGGAGCTGGACCACCTGTTTGGGGAACTGTCTGACGTGATGGAAGGATGGGAGCGGGAGCCGCCTGTTAAAAAATCAAAGGTTACGCTGGTCCACAATGATTTCAATTCCAGAAATGTTGGCCTGCGCAAAAACGGCAGGGTTTGCATCTACGACTGGGAACTGGCGATGATCAACATCCCTCAGCGGGATGTTTTTGAATTCCTCTCGTTTACCCTGGATCCGGATTTCCCGGAGGATCGTCTGCGCAGCCTGATGGCCGGACATTTTGATCTGATCCGCGATATCAACGGAAACGAGTATGGATGGAACGACTATATCGATGATTTCACCCTTTCGGGCTATGAGTTCCTGATCACCCGCGCCTCGTTTTACCTGGCCGGGAATACCCTGCTGAACTATCCTTTCATCAAGAGGGTATTCATCACTTCCAACCGGATCATCAGCAACGCCAGATCCTTCTATGAACGGGATTAACCAGCACATCTGGATGTTTATCATCCCCGGAATGCTGGCCAATGTCAGCCATATGCTGGTGGTGAAAAGGAACCTGTTTGCGATGCTCAGCATTCCTGTTTCCGAGCCGATCTTCGGCAGGAATAAAACCTGGCGGGGTTTCCTGTACCTGCCGGTTGCCATGGGATCCTTATGTACCGTGTCGAGCCTGTTCCGCGGGCCGTTTCTGGCCTCCCATGCAGCCGACCTTCTGGCGGGGCTGGGAATGGGGCTGGCTTATATGATTGCCGAGCTGCCCAACTCTTTTTTCAAGCGGAGGATGGGCATCGGGTCGGGAGAGTCTTCCGGAAGTCATCCGTTGCTCCAGCTCATCATCGACAAGTCGGATTCCCTGGTGGGTGCCTGCCTTTTTTACGGTCTGGTTACAGGCACCGGCTTGCTCGAAATGCTGCTGCTATTCTCGGTATGTCTGGTTTTACATGCTTTTATTTCCTGGCTGCTGGTGCTCGCCAAACTGAAAAAATCAATTTAGATATGCTCATACGCTCCCTGACAGAAAAGTTGCACGAAAGGGATTTTGGCGGTAAAGCCGCCGGCCTTTCGCGCATGCTGTCGCTGGGAATAAATGTCCCTGCAGGATATGCGGTTGCAAAGTCGGCCCATCAGCTTTATATCCGCCACGGAAAGTTCCCCCCGAAGCTTGCGCGTGAACTGCCCGGCGCACTGAGCCATTTTTCCGGCAGCCGGTTGATCGTAAGGAGCTCCGCCATCGGCGAAGATTCCGATACGTTTTCCTATGCCGGTCAGCTCGATTCCTTTGTGGTTGAAAATTCGGTCGGACCTGTCACAGAGGGAATCCTGAAATGCTGGGCAAGCCTCGGCAATGATCGGGCCGGAGCCTATCAGGCCATCTCGGGCACGGATCTTTTAAACATGGGGGTTGTGATCCAGCAGTTCGTTGAAGCCGAATACGCGGGTGTCCTGTTTACACGGTCACCGGATTCGCAGGACCTCACCTATACCGAATATGTTCAGGGCGGTTCCGAACCGCTGGTTTCCGGAAAGGTAACCCCGCACTCCTTCTATACGAATCCGGAATCGGAGATGGTTCCGGAAAAGGTATTGCCATTTGATCATAAGATACTGATAAATAAATCTTTATATCTGAAGGAACAATTCGGGAAGCACCTGGATATTGAATGGCTTTACAGCGGCGGTAGCTTCTATTTTGTTCAGGCCCGGCCCATAACGATACGGTCGGATAGTAAATGCTGCTGGACGAATACCAACCTCAATGAAAACTATCCCGGGCCGGTTTCCCCGTTGCTCTACTCCATTGCGCGCGACGCGTATTACCACTATTTCAAGAACCTGGCCCGGCTGCTCAGGATGCGCGAGGAGCCGATGCGAAGCCTGGAATATGATTTCAGCAATTCGGTGGGGATTTTCGGAAACCGGATCTATTACAACATGACCAGCATCCACAATATCATCGCGGCTTCCCCCTACCAGGCCTATTTTCAGGATGCCTTCAATAATTTCGTCGGATACCGGGTTTCCGATGCCTCCACAAAGGGATTCGGGGACAAGCCCTCATTGCTCAGGCTGGCGGCCCGACTGGTTTATCTCAACCTTTCACTGTCTTCGCATGTGCGGAGCATCGAAGCAAAAGTTACCGCGTTCTCCGGCAGGGCCGGTGAGGCAAAGGACCTGAAGGCGCTGGCCGGATGCTTTTACGAATTCCTCGACCTGCGGTTCAACCAGTGGTATCATGCCGGTTTGGCCGACCTTTTCAGCATGGTCCATTACAAGCTGCTGGGCTCGTTTACCAGGTGTATTTACGGGGATGGCCATACGGGGGTGCAGAACACACTCATTCAGGCTATCCCGGGTCTGATCAGCAGCCAGCCACTGATCGCCTCCTGGAAGATTATCCGGAAAATCGAAGGAATTCCCGGCGGAGCGGAGTTTTTTCTGAAGGCCGATCCCGCTCAGCTGCTACTTGAGATCAGGAGCCTCCATGGATGGGAGGAGGTGGTCGCCCTGATCGACAAATATCTGGCAGAATGGGGGTTCCGCTGTTCTGGTGAACTGATGCTGACATACGATAATTACATCGTATCTCCTGAAAAATATATGGCCTTGCTGCAGTCTTATATGCAGAGTGGTCATTCGGATCCGGAATCGGTGGTAAACAGCATGGACAATGAACGGAAGCGCCTTCTGGCCGACGCCACCGGAAAGATTTTTCGGAAGCGGCATCTGCTTTTTCCCTTGGCCATCGTCGAGGCCGGCCTGATGAACCTACTTGCCCGTTTATGCCGGCAAGCCATCATGTGCCGCGAAAGGGTCCGCTATAAGCAGGCCCAGATGTATTATCATTTCAGGAATACCGTTTTCCGGATCGGCGGGATATTTGCCGGCCAGGGGCTGCTCGATATGGAAGGTGATGTCATATATTTGAATTACAAGGAAATAGGAAGTCTCCTTTCGTCATCCGACATGTTTGCGGGAGAATACCGGGAACTGGTGAAGGCGAGGAGGGAGGCATTCGAAAGGGAGTCTCTGCAGCGGTTCCCGGCCAGCTTTGAAACCAAATTCGGCGAACGTCCTTCGGCGGCTGACCCTGCTGAGCTAATCATCCCGGGCGGGCGGATCTTCTTGGGACTTGCTGCAAGCGGCGGCAAAAAGCAGGCAAAGGTAAAGGTGCTCACTTCGGTGCTTGAAACCGGCAAGCTCCTGAAAGGTGAAATCCTCGTTACCGAACAAACCGATCCCGGATGGGCCATGGCCTTCCCGATCATCGGCGGACTGATCGTTGAGCGAGGAGGCGCCCTTTCGCACGGAGCAATCGTTGCCAGGGAGTTCGGTATCCCGGCTGTGGTTGGTGTGGAGCGGATTACGGAAATCCTGCATGATGGCGATGAAGTTCTTTTAGATGGAAACCATGGGAAAATTCACCTCATATAGAAAACTCTGGCAGTCGTACCTGGCAACCCGGTTCGGGATACCCAGGTATGCCGGCTTCGCCATATTGCTGGTCATCCTGGCTGCCCAACCGGGAACGGATCTGCCCGCAGCTTTTGAAAATCTGGTGGTTACTTTCTTTTTTCTTCTGGTATTCAGAATGATGGATGATGCCTGGTCGTTTCATTCCGACCGTATCGACCATCCGGAAAGAACCTATCTGAGTCCGGATAATATCCGGACTTTCGCAGTTGGATCCCTTGTTGTGTATGCACTTTTCCAGCTGGTCCTCTTCGCCTGGTCGCTCAGTTGGGCGGTCACCATCTTTGGGCTGGCATTGGCCTCCAATCTGCTCTGCCTGGCTTTTTACCGCATCCGGCTCGTCATGGCCGCTATTCCACTGCTGAAATACCCGGTCCTGATCTGGTGCCTGTCCGGATTCTCCGTGTCGGATGAGGTTTTATGCCTGATGGCTGCCTCCTTTTTCATGATGGTTTGTGTGGATTTAACCCATGATCGGGACCTAATATCGATTCGTGCCATCCTGAAACTGCTGTTCCTTTTAATCACCGGGCTGCTGGTGACACAGCCCTGGACGGGAAGCAGGCACATCTGGATTAATGCAGTATTCATTATACTGCCTGCCGTTTTCGTGATGGCCTTCCGCCATAAGGCCTTGCGGTTTGCCCCTGCGGTGATTTATCCGCTGATCCATCTTATCCTCTTAACAGCAT
>CAYWHP010000022.1:44831-47648 GCA_964457845.1 uncultured Porphyromonadaceae bacterium
GATTATGAATCAACTATTTCTGAAAGACGTTGCAAATCCGGAGCACTACCAATTTGAAAAGGTTACCTGTTTAAGCTGCCACGCCGATGACTACAGCTTTTTCCTCATCGGGGAGGAGGACCTGACCGGTAAGGATGGCAATTTTCAATACGTGAAATGCAACCGCTGCGGTTTGGTTTACCAGAATCCGAGGATACCTGTCGGTCAGATCAAGGCGTTCTACGACAGTGAATACATTGCCCACCGCAAGAAAACCAACTGGGGGGTTCTGACTCCCCTCTATGAGCGGGCAATGAGCAAGCACGACCGGGATAAGGAGAAAATCGTGCGTCAATACGTTGACCTGAACCCGGGAAGCGAAGTGCTGGATGTCGGTTGTGCGGTCGGGACTTTCCTCCTTTACCTGAACGATAAGTACAGGTGCCGGATCAGCGGTGTGGATTTCGCGGAAAACCTTGATTATCCCGGATTCGACCGGATCCGGTTCCATCAGGGGCTGTTCTACGAGCAGGACCTGCCGGAAGGGCATTTTGACCTGGTCACCATGTGGCATTTTCTCGAGCACTGCTACGATCCGGAAAGATCGTTGGCCATGGCGGGAAGGGTGCTCGCAAAGAACGGAAAACTGGTGATTGAGGTTCCCCGTCTCGACAGCTTCACCTACCGGCTTTTCGGTCGGAAATGGCCCGGCGTGCAGGCGCCTCAGCATACGGTTCTGTATACCAGGGCTTCGCTCAAACGCATGGTGGAGCAGAACGGTTTCCGGATCGTGCGATACCTGCCTTACGGAGCCTTTCCTCCCTACTTTTACATTTTCGCCGGTACGCGTTTCAGGCTGTTTGGCAAGGGAATCAACCTGAACAAGGTGATCGTCCCCTATTTTATCGGGCAGCTGATCCTGACCCCGTTCCTGATCTTCGGGAAATACCTGAACCTGTCGATGCAGACCGTTGTCTGCGAAATGAAGTAACCTGTAAGAGCAACGAATACACTGAAAACCATGGATAAAGCACTCCTTAAGTTCCGAATGATCCTCTTCGTTCTCGGTCATAACCTTACCCTGCTGCTCAGGTTTAAAATGTCGCCTGGGAGATTCGCATACACCATCCGGAAGCAAATGATCCTTTCTTCACTCTTAAAGGATGCGAAACAGGTGAGGGTGGGGAAGAAGTATTTCGTTAATCCCTTCATCCCATATTTTCCCGGAAAGTTTTTCAGGAAAGTGCTCAACAACAACAGTGTGCGGCAGTATCCGCTTAAACCCAATTACGCGCAGATCTCCATCACCAATGTCTGCCCGTGCGAATGTTACCACTGCCATGTGCAGAATACGCAGGACAGGAGTGCCGACCTCCCCCGGGAAAAGGTCATGGAAGCGATCGATCAGATCAGTGAGGCTGATTTTCCAGTGATATTTTTTGTCGGCGGGGAGCCCATGAGCCGGTTCAGCGACCTGGTCGAATTCGTCAGGCGATCGGCCAGAACCATGGATACCAGGATCTTTACCTCCGGGGTCGGGGTTACGCTGGAGCGCCTGATGATCCTGAAGGAAGCAGGTCTCGAAGGCATTTGCGTGAGCCTCGACCATTTCGACGAGAAGATCCACAATGCGCAGCGGCGAAACATCCAGGCCTATAAAGGCGCCTGTTTCACCATCGCCGAGGCATCGCGGATAGGTTTCTATGTGTCGGCGGTCTGCTGCACCACCGGCAAAATGGCCCGCTCAGGTGAGTATGAGAAGGTCGTTGACCTTGCCGAATCGCTCGGGGCCCACTCCATTCAGATCAATGAGATCAGGCCTGTCGGAAGGGCGATCGAACAGGGCGATTCCGATATTTTCCTGTCGCCGGAAGACAAGGAGATCCTCATATCCTATTACAAGCAACAGAACAGGAGCCGCCGGAAGATCGCCATCGTG
The DNA here is from genome assembly GCA_964457845.1 of uncultured Porphyromonadaceae bacterium. Taxonomy (GTDB): domain Bacteria; phylum Bacteroidota; class Bacteroidia; order Bacteroidales; family UBA12481; genus UBA12481. Next base: position 46,750 of record CAYWHP010000022.1, read on the forward strand.
ATGCCTTGGTACAATGAAGATCCATCGCTGTTCGGATGTATGGCCACCTCGGGCCAGAACGTGTACATCAACTCCGACGGGCATGTTCAGCCCTGTGTGCTGCTGAACGCCGGCATCGGGAACATCCGGGAGGAGTCGTTTGCCGACATCTGGAACCGGTTCATTCCACTGTGTGAACATCCGGTCCGGGAATGCATTGTCCATACCCTGAGCGAAAGGATCAACAGCACGGAGGGGCACCTGCTGTCCGCTGCCGATACGCTGGAGCTCTGGCCCGCCTTTACGGAGATGGAGCCTGCCGACTTGTATAAAAAAATCAGGGTTGAGAAACGAAAGATCTGATATCAAATGGACTACCGGAATAAATACAACCTGGACCTGAAACCGGGAGTGGATTTCAGGATTTGCGAAAACCACTGGCTTCCCCGGAAGATGGGAGCCGCCGTTTTCGTTTTCGGGAAAACCATGTATTTCAGCGGTCGCATGGAAAAGCTGCCCGCACATGAATACCTGCATGTTGCCCAGTTCAGGAAATACGGCAGACTCAGGGTCCTGATGCATTACCTGTACCACCTGCCTCTGAACTATGCCCGATCGGGCAATTTCGCAACCGCTTTCCGCAATGTGCCTTATGAAGTGGAGGCCCGTAATTTTGAATCCGGGAGATTTGCTGATTATTAACGCTTCGTTCGGATATCTTGCCGGTACCATCGATCTCAACGGAATGCCGCAGTATTCGGTAACCGACGGTAAGGGGAAGATCTGGCTGAACCTGTAAGACCAGGGCCTGATAGTTCAGGTCAATGCCAAAACACTCGAGATAGAACAGTAGTGGACAATCGCCCCCGGCGAAAGCCTCTTTTGTCATCCCGGCGAAAGCCTCTTTTGTCATCCCGGCG
>CAYWHP010000023.1:0-3194 GCA_964457845.1 uncultured Porphyromonadaceae bacterium
AAGCGCACCCCCTCCTTCACAAGGAGGGGGCAGGGGGTGGTCCGGACGCAGGGGGAGGTCCGGACACAGGCGGACTCCACTGCCAGCCTTACGGAGGAGGGAACGCAGAAGCGCACCCCCTCCTTCACAAGGAGGGGGCAGGGGGTGGTCCGGACGCAGGGGGAGGTCCGGACACAGGCGGACTCCACTGCCAGCCTTACGGAGGAGGGAACGCAGAAGCGCACCCCCTCCTTCACAAGGAGGGGGCAGGGGGTGGTCCGGACGCAGGGGGTGGTGGGGAGGTCAACGGATCGAAAATGGACATGACACTATAGAATTACAGCTATGCGCAAACACATTATCTTATTGGTCCTTATCTCGGTAAGCATCACCGCCGCCGCCCAGAAAACCCTGTGGACCACCGGCAACGCCCGAACGCTGGCAAAAGGCCAGCAGGAGTTCGGGATCATTCAGCCGTTCCAGATCGGCCTTACCGACAAGCTGGAACTATCGGCCAGCCCGCTGGCGGGCCTCACGCTGGTGCCGAACCTTTCGCTGAAGTACCGCTACAACGCGGGGCCCTGGATGTTCGCCTCGCAGCATACCTACATGATGCCGTCGATGCTGCTGCACGCCATGCAGGACAGCCTGTTTACCAACATAATTAAAAGAGATACCCTCACTTTTGCTGATTCCTTGCGGATTCCTTACGTTTTTACGCTGCGCAACCAGTTCATGGCTACCCGGCGCCTGGCCAAAGAGACCCTCCTCACCGCCAGGCTTGGGTTTGAGGTGAGTTTGAAAACCAAAGGCGACTCGCTGCCCCCGCTCACCTACCCCCAGTTTTACATGCACTCCACCACCCTCAATAAAAAGGTGCTGCTCTTTGCCGGCCTGCGGCTCGACCACAACCTGTACAAGGATTTCAACATCATGGCAGAGGTGGACTTCACCTCATCGGGTTTCGATATGGAGCACTGGGCCGTTGAGCACCGGGGTTACTTCATCTGGAATAAGAGCGTAAAGTTCGCCGCACTCATCGGTTATAAGATGATTTATGGAAACTACCCCTACCCGGCCAGCCTCCCGGTGACCAATCAGGGGCGCTTTTTTATCTTCCCTGTGGCCGATCTTATCTGGAAGCTCAACATTAAGCGGGAACCCGAAAAGGATCTTTTTCGGGTCAGATGAAAAAACTTTAAAAACTTTCTAAACTTTTTTAGTTTCCAAACGTTTTCAGATTTACCTTTGCAGAGCAATTGGTAAACTGACAGCGTATGGACGAAAAGCACGGCAATTTTTTTATCAGGGTTTACGAACTCTACAACCGTTACGGCATCAAGAGCGTAACGATGGATGATGTATCGCGCGAACTGGGTATATCAAAAAAAACACTTTACGAGTGCATCGAGGACAAAACCGACCTGATCCGAATGGTGATGCGGATGGCGTACACGCACCATGGGGAGAAACTCCTGGAAATCACCACCAGAGGGCTCAATGCCATCGAGGAGCTGTTTGAAGTAAACCGCTACATGACGCGCATGGTGAAGGAGCAGAATCCTACGCTCCTGTACGACCTCCAGAAATATTACCCTGAACTGCACCAGGCGCTTATGCTGGAGCAGAAAACCCGCATGCACGAAGCGATCCGTGAGAACCTGATCAAGGGCATCGAGCAGGGCCTTTACCGGAAAGACATGCACGTGGAGGTTATTGCCCGGCTGCACATGACCCGTATGGAATACAAATACAGGCCCGATGAATTCCTTCCGGAAGATATTGATGCACGGGATGTGATGCGTGAAATTTTCATCTATCACCTTCACGGAATTGCCAATGAGAATGGCATCAAGTTTTTAAACGAACAATTATTAATTCATGAAAATGATAAAACCAAGTAAATTCACTATTCCTCTTCTTCTGGCGCTGCTCCTGCCTGTTCAGGCAAAGCCCCAGTCGCAGGAATACTCGCTGAAACAGGCCCAGGAATATGCCGTGATGCATAACTACCAGGCCAAGAATGCCATTATCGATATTGAACTGGCATTAAAGAAGATACGGGAGACCACCGCCACCGGCCTGCCGCAGGCACAGGCCTCGGTTGGTTACATGAACTACATCAACCTTGCCACCATGCTGGTCCCTGCCGAATTCTTCGGCGGCGCACCCGGTGAATTCATGGAATTGCAGTTCGGTACCAAGAACAACGTTAACGCCCAGGTTCAGCTGAGTCAGCTGGTATACAGCGGCTCGTATTTCGTGGGGCTGAAAGCGGCCAAAGTTGGCAAAGAGCTCACAAACCTGCAGCTCGAAAAGGTAAAACAGGATGTACGGCAGGCCATTTCATCGGCATATATATTATGTCTGGTTGCCGAAAAGAACCGTGACCTGATGATCGAAACGCTTGCCACGATGGAATCGCTGGTAAAGGACTCGAAGGCCTTGCTGGGCAGTGGATTCATGCAGGAAACCGATGTTGACAAGCTGAGCCTGCTGCTCGGTGACCTGAAAACGAATCGCCTGAATGCCGAGAACAGCATCCGCAACGCCTATTCGCTGTTGAAATTCAACATGGGCCTCACCTTTACCGATGAGGTAAAGCTTACCGACAACCTCGATCTGCTTCTGATGCAGACCGATCCGGAAGGTTTGCTGGCCGAGAAATTCGAGATCGGCAACAACGTGACCCACAAGCTGATGCTGGCACAATCGGAAATGACGAAACTGCAGATTAACCTGGCCAAAGCGGCCTATCAGCCTACCGTTTCGGCCTTTCTGTCGCAAACCGAGAATGCTCAGCGCGACGCATTCACCTTTTTCAACTTTAAAGAAAAGTGGTACCCAACCAGCATTTTCGGCGTAAACATTGCCATTCCGATTTTCAGTTCGGGAGCCCGGTACTACAAAGTTCAGCAGGCCAACCTCGATTATCAGAAGGCCCTGAACACCAACCGTCAGGTAAACGAGAGCCTGGCACTCGGAGCCCTCACCGCCCGGAATAACTTCCAGGTATCGGTGGAAACGTTCCGCAACAAGCGCGACAACTTCGATCTGGCCAAGAAGATTTACGGCAAGGACCAGATCCGTTACAAATCGGGTGTTGCCTCCACCACCGATCTTAATCAGACCTACAACTCCCTTCTGCAGGCGCAGGGGGCGTATCTGGGGTCGATCATGGATTTGTTTACGAAGAAAATTGAATTGCAGAAAGC
>CAYWHP010000023.1:3294-8844 GCA_964457845.1 uncultured Porphyromonadaceae bacterium
CATGTGCACCGAAAGAGCGCACTGTGGAGCAAATCGCCGGTGAGGTGGCCAAAACGAAGAGTGAAATTGTGAAGCTCACCGAGCAGCTCACCGTGCTGGAGGCAGAACTGGCCGTCAAGCAGCCGGTAAAAGAAGAGAAAGTGGTTAAAGTGGGTGTTGAGTCGGTTAAAAAAATCGATTTCAGCGACTATATCCAGTCGAACGGTATGGTTGAAGCCGTGAAGGCGGCCTCCATCAGTCCCGAGATGTCGGGCAAGATTGATGCCATTCCGGTTAAAGTTGGGCAGCAGGTTCGCAAAGGCCAGCTGCTCATCAGCCTGGATTCGAAAGTGATGGAAAACGGGATCGCCGAACTGGTGAAGGGTCTCGACCTCATCAACACAACGTATGCCAAGCAGAAAGAGTTGTGGGACCAGGGCATCGGATCGGAGATGCAGTACCTTGAAATCAAGAACCGCAAGGAATCGATGGAGGGCAAGCTCGCCACCCTGAAATCGCAGCTCGAGATGACGAAGATATACGCACCGTTCGACGGCCGTGTGGAGAAGATCCTACCGAAAATCGGCGAACTGGCATCACCCGGTCGCGGTATCATCGACATTGTAAACCTTTCGGGCCTCTATGTAAATACAGAGGTTTCGGAAGCCTTTATGCAGACGGTTAACCGTGGTGACTCGGTGAGCATCGATTTTCCGAGCCTCCCGGGCAAGGTTAAGAATACGACCATCACCTATAAGGGTGACGTCATCAACCCGCAGAGCCGGACCTTCACCGTACGGGTGGAAATGCCGAACCCGGGTCAGGAAATAAAGCCCAACATGCTGGCTAACATGAAAATACGGGTAATCAGCCTGAAGGATGCCGTTGTCGTTCCTACGGCACTGATCCGCCAGGATGTGGAAGGCTCGTATGTTTTCACCATTGCATCGGCTGCATCACCCAGAGCTGCCAAAACCTATGTGAAAACAGGCAGTTCCGATGGAAGCATTACCGTAATCGAAAGCGGCCTCAGCGGAGGCGAAATGATCATCACGCAGGGGTACAACCACGTGAAATCCGGTTCCCTCGTATCGTGGAACTAATCAACAACTGAACTGATTCATCAGATGGAAAATCAAGATAAACTGCTTATCAAGGACTTCAAGCTCACAACGCTTGCCTTGAAGAACAAGAACACCGTATACCTGATTACGGTGATGCTGCTGGTGTTTGGCGTGATCGCCTATGTGACCATGCCGAAGGAGCTCTTTCCCGAGATCAATTACCCTACCGTTTTCGTTCAGACGGTTTATCCGGGGAACTCTCCGGAGGACATCGAGAACCTGATCAGCCGTCCGCTGGAAAATGAATTGCAGACGGTAAAGGGGATCAAGACACTGAAATCCAATTCACTGCAGGACTTTTCGATGATATTTGTTGAATTCCAGACAAATGTCGACATCAAGGAGGCGCTGCTCGACGTGAAGGATGCCATTGATAAGGCCAAGAGCAAGCTGCCGACCGATATGATCTCGGATCCGGCGGCCATGAACTTCGACTTCAATTCGCTGCCGATTCTTAACGTGAACATTTCGGGCGACTACTCGCTCACACAGCTCAAGGATTACGCCGAATATCTGAAAGATGAGATCGAGCGGATCAATGAGGTGTCGAAAGTTGACGTATCGGGTGTCGACGACCGCAAGATTCTTGTGGAGATGGACCTTCCGAAGATGGAGGCTCTCGGGATCAGTTTCACCGCGGTGGAAAACATCATGCGGATGGAAAACATGTCGATGGCGGGTGGCGAGATTAAAATCGGAAAAACCCGCCGTACAGTTCGTACCGTTGGGGAATTCAACAGCATCGACGACATCCGGAACATCATTGTGCGCCAGGATCCGACCAACACGGTGTATCTGAAAGACATTGCCACGGTTCGTGATGGTTTTGGCGACAAGAAATCCTATTCGCGCCTCGACGGCCATCCGGTTGTGACACTCAACGTGGTTAAAAAATCAGGGGAGAACCTGATAACGGCAACCGAATCAACCTTTGCCGCAGTGGATGCTGCCATCCATGACGGATCGGTGCCTTCCGACCTTCGTGTTGATTATACGATGGATCAGTCGGAGGCCATCAAGCGGCAGCTGGGTGAACTTGAAAACAGCATCGTGATGGGGATCCTCCTTGTTATCACGGTACTGTTCCTCTTCCTCGGACTCCGCAATGCCATCATTGTAGGCCTGGCCATTCCCTTGTCGCTGCTGATCACCTTTGTGGTGCTCACGCTTCAGGGGGCCCAGATAAACATGATTGTTCTTTTCTCATTAATTCTCGCGCTCGGGATGCTGGTCGACGATGCGATTGTGGTGATGGAGGTCATCACGCGATTCCGGGAGAAGGGGTACTCCAAGTTTGAGGCGGCGCGGCTGGCGACCGGTGAGATTGCCATCCCGGTCATCACATCGACGCTAACCACGGTAGTCGCTTTTCTCCCGCTGATTTTCTGGGGCGGGATGATGGGTGAATTCATGAAATACATGCCGATCACGCTGATGGTGGTGCTTGGGGCATCGCTGCTGGTGGCGCTCGTTTTCGTTCCGGTTTTTACCGAATCGTTTGAATCCCACGACCATAATAAGCCGCACAGCAGCCGCAAGGTATACCTGAGAGCAGCCGTAGTGGCAGCGGTAGCTGTGCTGTTTTACGTGACCCGGATCACGTGGCTGGCAAACCTGCTGAGCCTTGCCGCAATCCTGATGGTAATGCACCAGTTGTTCATGAAACAGGTTGCTTACTGGTTCAGCGAGGTATTCATGGTAAAACTTGAAAAAGTCTACCTCCGCTTCATTCGGTACTCCCTCGGAGGAAAGCGTCCGGCGTGGTTTCTTGTGGGCACTCTGGTTCTTCTGGTTTTAACAATGATGCTCTTCGGGGCCCGTCATGGTGAAACCCGCCTCTTCCCTGACGGCGAACCTGCCATGATCAATGTGTTTGCCGAGATGCCGCTGGGCACCGACATTGTGCTCACCGACTCGGTAGCCCGTGTGATGGAGTCGAAGACCCGGGAGGTACTTGGTGACAACATGAAGCTGGTAAAATCGATGCTGACCATGGTTGGGACAGGCGTACGGCGGGATAACGAATTCGCCACCGGTGAAACGCCAAACCGTGCACAGGTTCAACTCAACTTTATTGATTACGAATTCCGCGATGGGGTGAATACCAATAACATAATGGCGGACCTCAGCAAAGCCTTCATTGGTCAGTATCCCGGAATAGAGTTTTATCTCGAAAAACAGGAAGGCGGCCCTCCCACCGGTAACCCCATCAATATTGAAATAGCAGGCAAAGAGTTTGACCGGCTGCTGGCCTATGCCGACACGGTTCGCGAGAAGATTGCGAACTCCGGCATCCAGGGTATCGAAGGGCTCAAAACTGATATAGAGCTTGGCAAGCCGGAACTGCTGGTTAAAATCGACCGCGACAAGGCACAGCGATATGGCCTGTCGACGATGGTGATTGCCGCTACTATTCGTACTGCACTGTATGGCAAGGAGATATCGAATTTCAAAATCGGAGAGGATGAATACCCCATCGAGATCCGGTTGGCCGAAGGGTACCGCTACGACCTGAGCAGCCTGATGAACCAGAAAGTGACATCGATGAACATGGCTACGGGCCAGATGGTTCAGGTGCCCATATCGGCAGTTGCCGACTTTACGTACGGAACCACTTTCGGCTCGGTAAACCGTAAAGATGTTGAGCGTGTGGTGACCTTGTTTTCCAATGCCGAAGCCGGGTACAACGCCACCACGATCAACCGGGAGCTGATGGCCCTGCTGAAAGAGATGCCTCTGCCGGATGGCTATTCGATCCACTTCACGGGTGAGCAGGAACAAACCGAAAGCAGCACTTCGTTCATGCTTTATGCATTGCTGCTCGTGCTGGCGCTCATCTTCATGATTCTGGTGACCCAGTTCAACTCCTTCGGGAAAACGCTGATTATTCTCACGGGTATCTTCTTCAGCATCATCGGGGTATTCTTTGGGCTGGCGATCTTCAAGCTCGATTTCATCATCATCATGACGGGTATCGGCATCATAGCCCTTGCCGGTATTGTGGTGAAGAACGGGATCGTTATGGTTGACTACATTACGTTGCTCAAGGCCCGCAAGCGGCTTGAGCTTGGGCTTCCCGAAGGGGCGCCCATGCTGAAGGCAGAAGCACAGGATTGCATTGTTGAAGGCGGGCAAACGAGGCTCCGTCCGGTACTGATGACAGCGCTCACCACCATGCTGGGTATGCTCCCGCTGGCTGTAGGGCTCAACATCGACCTGATCGGCCTGTTCACCGATTTCAAGCCTAACATCTATTTCGGCGGCGACAACGTTCTCTTCTGGGGACCGATGTCGCAGGCGATCATCTTTGGTCTGGTGTTCTCCACCTTCCTTACGCTGGTTATTGTGCCGGTGATGTATCAGGTTGGGCAGCAGATGAAGATCTATTTCACGCCGAAAAGGAGGACGACGGAAGTCTGAGATTCGAAGACCAGTTTTGAATTCTGAATGAGAAGGAGAAAGGGGCGGACCGGGAGGTGCGGCCCTTTTTTCTTTTGGGGAGATCACGGTGAGGGACGGGGTCCCGGCTTGCGCCGGGATGACAAAAGAGGGTAAAGCGAAATTGTTGTCGCATTTGGGGAGTGCGGGGTAAGGGACGGGGTCCCGGCTTTCGCCGGGATGACAAAAGAGGGTAAAGCGAAAATGTTATCGCATTTGCGGAGTGCGGTGTAAGGGACGGGGTCCCGGCTTTCGCCGGGATGACAAAAGAGGGTAAAGCGAAATTGTTGTCGCATTTGGGGAGTGCGGGGTAAGGGACGGGGTCCCGGCTTACGCCGGGATGACAAAAGAGGCCTTTTGGGGAGATGGGGCAAATTAAAAAACGTTACCGGATTTTCCATTTGGATGCCATTAATGCATCTATTCCTAGAAAAGGTCAAATGAAAAAGTACCATTTTTATGTCTACATCATGACAAACGATAACAATCGGGTATTATATATCGGGATAACCAACAACATCAGGCAGCGGGTTATTGAACATCGTGAAGGTGTGCACAAAGGGTTTACCTATTTGTACAACGTAACAAAACTTGTTTACGTCGAAAGGTTTAAATATGTCAACAACGCAATTTTGCGTGAAAAGCAATTAAAGGAATGGCGTCGGGCCTGGAAGAACGAACTGGTTAATGCGTCAAATCCAGATTGGCATGACCTATTTCCAACCCTCTAACTCAGCACTACCATAAAGCCTCTTTTGTCATCCCGGCGAAAGCCGGGACCCCGTCCCTTACCCCACACTCCCCAAATGCGTCATCCTCTTCGCATGACCCTCTTTTGTCATCCCGGCGAAAGCCGGGACCCCGTCCCTTACCCCACACTCCGCAAATGCGTCATCCTCTTCGCATGACCCTCTTTTGTCATCCCGGCGAAAGCCGGGACCCCGTCCCTTACCCCACACTCCGCAAATGCGTCATCCTCTTCGCATGACCCTCTTTTGTCATCCCGGCG
>CAYWHP010000023.1:8944-46838 GCA_964457845.1 uncultured Porphyromonadaceae bacterium
CACACTCCCCAAATGCGTCATCCTCTTCGCATGACCCTCTTTTGTCATCCCGGCGCAAGCCGGGACCCCGTCCCTTACACCGCACTCCCCAAATGCCTACCTCACCAGCACCATCTTCCCTGATTCCACATGTCCGCCGATGCGGAGCCGGTAAATATAGGTTCCGGGGTTGACATCGCGGTTGGAGGCATCGCGGGCGTTCCAGTAGTAGGTAAAATCGCCCGCAGTGAGCGTTTTGTTGAGGATCTGCTGCACGTGGCGGCCGGCAAAATCGTAAATATCGAGGGTAACCGGTGAATCCTGGATGACCTTGAAGGAGATGCCTGTCGATCGGCGGAAGGGGTTGGGAAAGGTACGGCTCTCGCGGGCTACCGTGTCGGCAGCGACCGTGCTGATGGGGATCGACGAGTATTTCACCTGATTGTAGGAATCGGTCACCTTTACCAGGATGTTCCACAGGTGGTCCTCTGCGCTGGCAAGACCGCTGAGCGTGCCGTCGTTGCTGAGGGTGAGGTTGGCCGGGTAGTCCGACGGGGTGAAGGTGATGGAATAATCTTCGAACAGGAGTTGGCTGGCACTGATGGTTGCATATTTATACAAACTCTGGTCGCCGTTGCAAATGCCTATCTGCCAGGGGTAATCCGTTTGCGAAGGGATGCTGCGCCTGCCGTAACGGTACACGATGCGACCATCGGGATAGAGGCTGGCGGTCAGCTGCAGGGGGTAAACTTTCAGCTGGTGATACACCGATGCCCTCCACTCGAAAGTGACCACCGAATCGGTGGCTTTCCAGAGGAAGAGATCGCCCGGTTCATTCACCGCGATGGCGGCGCCGAAAGGAACAATGCTTTTGCGAACGCGGAAGATCAGCTCCGGATCGATCACGTAGGGGTACTGGATGTACTCATTTTCAAAATAGAGGGAGCCTTTGATATCGGCCACCAGGCTTTTGTACTTGTTTCCATAGAAGGGAAATTCGAACGGGAGGGTTACCCGCTGGTACTCCTTTTCGCTGCCAAATGCCGACAACGTATCGCCGGAGATCGTTTGGTAGGGTGTGCTGGCGGTTTTCTCGCCGTAATCCTTCACGAGCTCCCACTGGTAAGGAGGCTGTCCGCCGCTGGCAGCCAGCTGGGCATAGAAGGGCATTCCCACCTTGATATTGGTAACGGCGGGTTTTTCCACCTTGAGCTTGTTGAAATCGAGCGAAGCGGTTACGCCAAGGCAGGTGGTTCCGTTATTCACCATGGCCACGCTTTTCAGGCGCGACACGGTTTCTCTGGCGCCGGTGAGGTAGTGGATAACTGAAAACTCCTCCACCCTTCCTTCCGCGGTACCCAAGGGATCCTTCTCCTCCACCACGATGAAAAATTTGGCCGGCACCCCGGGTTCAAGCGAACTGATGAACGGCGTGATATCGAGACCAAACTCGAACCGGTCAGGATCGGCTGTATTTTCGGGATCCTGCAGCGGGCTGTCGTCGCCCTGATGGTTGAAGATCGGGAAGCTGAGCGTCTGCTGGGGCCTGGTGGCTGTTGTATCGGTTGAAAATCCAGCCAGCACGCGAAACCGGTTGCGATGGTCGTGCCGCATCACCACGCGCATGGTGAGTTCGGGATTATACGTCTTCATGGCCTTCACCACATGTACCGAACGGTTCCAGATGCCGCCGTCGTTGCCTTCGCGCGCCACCACACTATACAATACGTACGCTTTGCCGCCCTTGTTCCAGCCTTGTCCCCAGCTGTTTACGGCCAGCAGTGCGCCGACCTCCCAGTCTCTCATATCCACGATGCCGTCATTGGTGATGTCTTCGTTATTGGTGAAGCGGCCGTCGCGGTTCAGGTCGATCTTTACAGAATCATTGTAACCGGCAAACGTCATGGCATGCCCAACATTTTCCCCGAAAGTCCAGATCACGGGCCAGTTTTCATTGGTTTCGGGATCCTTCCACGAACGCGTATCCATACGATCGGACGAGATCTGGAAACTGCCCACACCGCCCACCGGGGAGCCTTCCAAATGGTCGTACAGGTATTGTTTAAAGATGGCAAGGCCGTCCGGCGTACCGACAGACATCGAATAGTTTACCGAAATACGGTTCTGCATAGACCGATAGTACTTTTCGTAGCCCGACATCCAGATGCCGGTTCCCTGGAGGTAGAAAGGATAGTCGGCATAGTTGGGGCATCCGGCCGCCTTAACGATTTCCCAGCTGTCGAAGTAACTCACCCCCACGCCCCAGTTGCTGCTGTTCAGCAGGTTCCATGTAAATCCGGGGGTATAGATGGTCTCGGGCGTATCGGACGACATATTGCGCAGCCGGTTGATCTCATGGGTGAACACGTAACCGATGCTGCTGGCCTGGTTGCAACTGTACCCGTACTGGTCGAAAACCGCGGGGAACGAGGGCTTCTTCGAGTTGTCGACCTTATACGGCAGGCCGGCTCCGGCTTTCAGGCGGTAGTGTTCCGGTACCGGATAAGGCGGGTAATCCGCGATTGTCTGGGCAACGCCCGGAATCACGGCAAGGAGGAGGAATATCGGGATTAACAGTTTTCTCATCTTCAGTAGATTGGACGGAGCAAATATAATGCCTAATTTTAATAATGCACCGGATACTATTGCCCTATTGCAAACCGTTAACCCTTTCGGCCATTTGCCCAATGGCCCATTTTTTAGCATCTTTGACGACTTAAATTTATCGGAAGTAGTGCACAAGCGGTTATTAGCAGTTCTCGGCGGTTTTCTTCTTATGATCATGCAACCCCTCCTTGCCCAAAAAGAGGGGGCCGTGTGGTATTTCGGGAATCACGCCGGCCTTGACTTTAACCTTCAGTATCCCAAGCCGTTAACCGACGGGCAGATCGACACCCGCGAAGGGGTGGCCACCATATGCGACAAAGACGGGAAGTTGCTTTTCTACACCGACGGCCAGACCATTTACAACAAGCACCATGTGGTGATGGACAACGGCGACGGGCTGCTTGGCGATGCCTCCTCCACCCAGTCGTCGATTGTAGTACCCCGACCGGGGTCAACAACACAATATTATGTATTTACGGTTGACAAGGCGGGCACCCCGAGTAATCCGGGTAACGGCCTCAATTACAGTATAGTGGATATTTCGTTGAACGGTGGCAGCGGATCCGTTTTCCAGAAGAACATCAAGCTGATCAATAATTCATCGGTCCTTTTTACGGAAAAGATCACCGTGGTGAAGCACAAAGACGGCGAATCGTACTGGGTGATCGCCCACGAGTTCGGCACGTGGGTATTTTACACGTTCCTGCTCAACAAAACGGGGATCACCCTGCACGACCAGGTTGGCGCCGGAAGTGAGCACAAGTTCGATCCCGACGACCGCGACAACCGGGGAGCCACGGGCTACCTCAAGTCATCGCCAAAGGGCGACTACCTGGCGGCGGCCATTGAGGGGCTTCACTTTTTCGAGCTTTTCAGTTTCAACAATGCGAGTGGTGACATCAGCCTGCTGGCCAAGCTTCCGGCAGGCAATACCCAGAATCCGTATGCCGAGGTGAGCAATGCCTATGGGGTGGAATTCTCGCCGACGAGCAATTTCCTGTACGGATCAACCCGCAAGGGGGGGCTCTTATACCAGTGGAGCCTTGAAAACGCCAATCCCCTGGATATTGTAAGAAGCGTAAAAATACTCCGCGACAATCCCTCCACGCTGTGCGGAGCGCTGCAGCTGGCCTTCAACGGCAAGATCTATGTTTCGCTGGGGGGCCAGCCCTACCTGGGGGTGATCAATTCACCGATCCAGGAGGCCTGCAACTACATCGAGCACGGGGCGAGCCTCATCGACAACTCCACCCAGACGGGCGGCAAGGGCTATTTCGGGTTGCCTACTTTCCTTTCCGACTTCTTCAAGGCGGCTGAATTCTACTTCGAAAACACCTGTTACCTCGATAAAACGATCTTTTATCCCTCCACCCGCATTGGTGTTGACGGGCCGCCGCTGTTCACCATCTATAAGAATGGTGTATATGTGGGGCAGGCCGAAACCGATCCGGTTACCTGGCAGGGCACCTTCACTTTCCCGGCACCCGGCGTTTATGAGGTGCGCATGCGCATCACGCAATTCGGTTCTATGATCGAACCGAAGCGGGAAATTACCATCAACCAGCTTCCAGAGCTTAACTTCCCCGATACAACGAGCCTTTGCAAGGGAAGCGCCGCGCGGCTGGATGCCGGCGACGGGGCTTTTTACAGCTGGCTCGACAACCCCAACCTGAATGTTGAGCGCTACCGCAATATTTTCAATCCCGGCCGCTATGTTGTAAGGGTGACCCACTACAATGGCTGTTCGAACAGCGATACCACCGTGGTGATCCAGAAGCCGCTACCGCTCATTCGCGATACGGTGATTTCGCCGGCGGCCTGCGGCTCGTCAAACGGGTCGATCACCATGGAAATGGAGAAGGCGCTCAGTGCATACACCTTTGAATGGACCGGTTATCCGGACAACCATACTAACAGGGCCATCGGCCTGCCCGGCGGATTTTACGAGGTGAAGATCACCGATACCGGCACGGGCTGCACGCTTTTATCCAAGCTGAGCATCTCGGAGGAGAATGCCCCGGAGGTGACCATCATGCCTTCCATTCCGGGAACCGTATGCCCCGGTGCAAAGCTCACACTTACCGCAACGGGCGCTGCCAACTACCTCTGGGACAACCCCTCGGGTAATACCACCGCCTCGGTTGAGGTGGCGCCATGGACCACCACCACCTACCGGGTTAAGGGCTTTTCCGTGGATCCGGAAACACAGAAAGAGTGTTCGGATTACAGCGAGATAACAATCAATGTATATAATTATGCACTCCCCCAACTGGGTGCCGACCGTGTGGGCTGTGAGGGCGATACCATAAAGCTCGACGGCGGGTCGACCTTCTCGGCCTGGAACTGGAGCAACGGCGCCTCAACCCGGGTTATTGAGATCACCCGTTCGGACCCGGAGCTGATCCTTTATGCCACCTTCAATGACCGCTGCGTTCTCTCCGATACCATTGGCATTGTGGTGAAGCCGCTTCCGAAGGTGGATCTGGGAGAAGATATTAACCTCTGCAAGGGGAGCCCCGTTGAGCTGTCGGGCGGAACCGGCGACTCCTATTCATGGAGTACGGGCGACACGGTGCAGGCCATCCGGGTAACCTATTCCGACCTCTTCATACTCAGTATCCGGAAAAATGGCTGCAGCAGCAGCGACAGCGTGCTGGTCACCCTGCGGGATCTGCCCGAGGTGAACCTGGGCCGCGACACAACGGTTTGCGTTTCGGAACCCGTAACCCTCTACGGAGGCCGGGGCGACTCCTACCTTTGGAGCACCAACGAAACCACGCGGGAGATCCAGGCAACCGAAACGGGGAGTTACCGGCTTACGATAAGCCTTGACGGCTGTACCAACAGTGATACTATTAATCTGACTATAAGGCCATTGCCTGAAGTCGACCTCGGTAAGGACTCCATTTTCTGCAAATCCAATCCGATCGTTCTTTCGGGAGGTACCGGTGATTCCTACCTTTGGAACACGGGGTCCGTCACACAGCGTCTTACCGTAGAAACGACCGGCGAATACAGCCTGCAGATCACCAAAGACGGTTGTTCGGCTTCGGATACGGTAAACATCCAGGTAAACGATCCTTCCCTGCTTATAATCGATTCGGTAAATACCTCGCAGGTAACCTGTCCGGGCATGCGCGACGGCAGTCTGCGGATCTACGTTCACGGCACCGGCAATGACTATGAATACAGTGTTGACAACGGTGACAGCTGGTCGGAAAGCCCGGTATTCCAGGGCCTCTATGGTGAGAATGATTTTCGTGTGGTGGTAAGGGAAGACAAGGTTTGTACGGTCAGGTACAATCAGTCGATAACCTTTGCCGAACCTGACAGCATACGGATCCGATCGAGGCTCCTTTCCCCGAGCTGCGAAACATGTCCCGACGGGGAGATCAGGCTTGTTGTGGGCGGCGGCACGGCACCCTACTCGATCCTTTGGTCGACGATGGATACCGTATTGCTTTTACGGAACATGGCCATGGGCAAATACCTGGTTTGGGTGACGGATGCTGCCGGCTGCCGGCAGAATGCCCTTATCGACCTCAACATGGACTATCCGCCGTTTCAGATACCCAATGCCTTTACGCCCAACGGGGATGCGTTTAATGAAACGTGGAAGCTTCCGTCGCTCAGGGATTTTCCGGAGGCGACGGTGCAGGTATTCGACCGGACGGGTCGGCTGGTCTGGCGGTCGGAACCCGGCTATCCCGTTGCGTGGGACGGAAGGGACCTTACCGGCAGGATGCTGCCGATGGGAGCGTACTATTACCTCATCCTCCTGGAGGCTGAAATGAAGCCGCTGAAAGGATCGGTCTCCATCCTGAAATGAAGAAGTTATCCGCAACCATAAAACAGGCCGCAGGGCGCGTGCGGATTGCTGCAATCTGCAGCCTGCTGGCAGCCTTTCTGCTACCGGCGCTGCCTGCCGGTGCACAGGTAAACAGCCTGTCGGACCAGTACCTGGTTAATCTGTTTTTGCTCAACCCGGCAGTTGCCGGCACGGGGCAGTTCGGCAGCCTCACGGTTGCTTCGCGTCAGCAGTGGGCCGGCTGGAGCGGTGCTCCGGCAAGCCAGAGCATCACGTACCATACCAAGTTTGCCAGGGCGAACGACCGGTTCAACCCGCTGGGTTTCATCAATAAGGGAAAGAATTCCTACAGCAAGGTTGGTGCAGGGGCAGGCTTCTTTCATGAATCATACGGAGTGTTCAACCTCACCGGCATGCACCTCGACTACTCCTATCACGTGTTCCTTACCAAAGGCAGGCTGTCGTTCGGTTTGGGCCCGACGCTCTATCATATAGGGACCTCATCCGTTACCATGACCGATCCGGGCGATCCATGGCTGGACAATCCGGTACGCAGCAATTTTTTTGATGCAAATGCCGGGGCGCATTACTTCAGCAAGACCTGGTACGGGGGTATTTCGCTGGTGCAGCTGCTCAATGGGGTGGTACGGTTTGGCAATTACGGGTATCCGGGTACGGAGAGTCCCTCGCTGAATCCCGATCTGGCCCGTTCCGTTTATGCCTACGGAGGGTACTATTTCACCGTGAACCGCTCGTTGAACCTCAAGGTGGAACCCATGGCGCTCATCAAGCTGAATGCCGTTGACGGATTCCGTTTCGATATCAGCGGCACGGTTCACCTCCGCGACCTGCTCAGCGGCGGCCTTTCCTATGCTTACAAACGCGGGGTTTCAGCCTTCCTCGGTGCCCGGCTCGACAACCTTTCCTTCCGTTACATCTTCGAGATTCCGTTTACCGGCGACATCCCCGCCCGATATTCCAGTCATCTCATCCAACTCTCCATAAACATCGGCCAGCCATTAGATTAAAAAAAAGGCCGGTTTTATCAATTATTATATTTGCAGATGCGTTGAAACGCCCGTGAATAATGGCGTTTCGTCAAATAATTGCCCCTGTTTTTGCTATATACATTAATGCGCGTTTACATTTATAGCGGCGAAAATGTGTTACTGCATCTAAAAAAGGGACATCAGCCCTTAACCTTTTGTAAAGCGAACGTGGCATTGTATGAAAACTAGTCTCAGAACGATTATCGTTATCGGGTTAACAATCTTCACCTTCCTACCCGTATATAGCCAGCAGCTTCTGCTGAGCCTTGAAGAAATAAACAGGCAATCGGACATGATCCTTCAGGTTCGGGCCGAATCATCGGACTCGAAATGGGTTTCCGGCCCGGAGGGCAAGAACATCATTACCACCACCCGGTTTCGGGTGATCGACTGTATTAAGGGAGGTCTTTCGAAGAATCAGCTGTATACCCTTGAAATGCCCGGCGGACGGGTTGGGGATACCACACAATATGTTTCGTCATCGGTTTATTTCACCACCGGTGAGGAGTCGATCCTCTTTTTACAGGCCAACGGTACCACAGTAACGGGCAGCACCCAGGGCAAGTTTTCGGTAACGGGTGAGACTGTTTACATTGATAATCAGCCTGTCAGTACAAAAATATTTACCGAAACCCTGAAGGCTTCGGTGGTTAGTCCGGAAAGCCTGGTGGATTTTCTGAAGACAATCCGTAGTGAGCCCCTGAAGGTTTGGGAAGGTGCTGCACCTGTTCGTTTGAAATCAGGCAATTCAACCACCGACACCTATGCGGTAACCGGCATCAAGGCCAACTTTGTTGGCGGTGTGGATGCCGACGGGAACGGGTTTTACGAAACCTATTCCTTCAGCATTCAGATTAACGGGGATGCCGATCCCGGCCCTGCCACGGTCTATTTTCGCTGGGTATGTAACAATACCGGGCAATCGTGGACATCCTCGGTGAGTTCCACGGTTACCGGAAGTGCAGTGGATTACCATTCCTACACGATGAACAACACCCATTTTGCAGGTAAGTTCACAGAACCCACTGAGCTCGAATTTACCGTGGAGATGCTTGACGCTTCCAAGACAAACGTGCTGGCAACCGACAGTGATGTTACCGGGAGTGTGATTAAGGTTGAAGGACCCGTTGCAGCTGCTCTTACGATCACCTCCATCACGCCCGGTTTTCAGTCGGCCGGAACCGGAAGTGAAGTAACCCTTTATGGAAGCAGTTTCGGAAGCACACAGGGTACGGGCAAGGTGGAATTTTTCTACCGCGACGGGCAGCCCAGGATACAGGCTCCGGTGAGCGCCTGGTCGGATACGGAGATCGTGTGCACGGTTCCCACCACAATCATCAACAACTACCCTGCATCCGCCGGGAGTGGCGGCGTTACGGTGACCAACAATGCCGGACAGATGAGCGGAGAATACCTGTATAAAGTTTCCTTTGGCTACGGGGGAACGAAATGGGCAACAAACTCCGTTACTTACCGGATCAACGAAAACCTTTCTTCGATAACCGGTGAGGGGATGAGCGTACAGAATGCGGCCAGCTCCTGGAACAATTCCCCGGCCGATTTCAAATTTGTATATGGCGGATCAACCACCAATACGGCACTGGCCAGTAACGGCAACAACGACATTTGCTGGGGCACTATCGCCACCAGCGGAGTAATTGGTCAGGCCTCGATATGGTACAGCGGCTCCACCATCATCGAAACAGATATCGTTTTCAATAATTCCCTCTCCTGGAACACTTCAGGCGGTGTTGATATTGAGTCGATAGCGCTTCATGAAATGGGCCACTGGCTCAACCTGAGGGATCTTTACGGCAGCTCGTCGGATGGCGTGTATGACCAGGGAAAAGCCATGTACGGATTGTACTACCTTGGCCAGTACCGCAGGACTCCGCATGCCGATGATTATGCCGGAATGCTTTGGATATACGGTGCGGCCGAATCGGCAACGATCTCCGGTTACGTAAAGACGGCTGCAGGAGCCGCTGTTTCATCGGTTGTGATGAACGGTTTCCCGTCGAATACCCAGACTGATGCCTCCGGCTTCTATTCCGGTGAGGTGCAGATCGGATGGAGCGGCACCATCACTCCCGTGAAGGCCGGATATACGTTTAACCTGGCAAGCCACACTTATTCGAACCAGTCGGCCAGCCTGATCAATCAGGACTTTACCGCGACGCAGGTAAACAACATTGCAACACTTTCCGACCTTAAGGTGAGCGGCACCACGGTGAGCGGATTTTCATCCACAACAATGGCCTATGAGGTGGTACTGCCAAAGGGCACGGTCGCCGTTCCCACAGTAACCGCCACCACATCCGATGCCAATGCCACCAAAGTGATTACTGCGGCAACCTCGCTGCCCGGAACAACTTCCGTTGTTGTAACAGCGCAGGACGGAGCCACAATCAAAACATACACGGTTCATTTCACTGTAACGAAAAGCAGTGATGCAACCTTATCGGATCTGACTGTTTCGGGGACTACGGTAACCGGATTCAGCAAGACCGTACTCACCTACAGCATTCAGCTCCCGGCAGGAACCACTGCGGTTCCACCCGTATCAGCCTCCACCTCGGATGCCAATGCCACCAGGGTGATTACACAGGCCCCTGCCCTTCCCGGCACTGCTACCGTGGTTGTTACGGCAGAAGACGGCACAACCCGGATTACCTACACCATTAATTTCACCGTGACGCTGGTCTCCTCCGATGCCACCCTCTCCGACCTGAGGGCAGGCGGCGCCACCGTCACCGGATTCAACGCTTCCACACTTGCCTATCAGGTGGAACTCCCATTGGGCACCGTTTCGGTTCCAGCCGTTTCGGCAACAACCACACATGCCTCGGCAACTGCAGCAATAACCCCGGCAGCCTCGCTTCCGGGCACCACATCCGTGCTTGTGACCGCACAGGACGGCACGAGCCGAAAAACCTACACCATTGCATTCAGTGTTGCAAAAAACAATGATGCCACTCTTTCCGATCTTGGTGTTTCAGGCAGCACGGTAACCGGTTTCTCAAAGAGCACGCTCACCTATGCGGTTGTCCTGCCATTTGGAACAACTGCGGTGCCGGCTGTTACCGCCACCACCTCAGATGCAAATGCCACCCGTGTGATCACCCCTGCCACATCGCTGCCGGGCTCCACCACGGTAGTGGTAACAGCTGAAAACAGAACCACCGTTCAAACGTATACAGTATTCTTCACGTTGCAGCCAGCCTCCACCGACGCCTCCCTGTCCGACCTGAAAGTGAACGGGACCAGTCTGGCTGGTTTCAATCCGGCAGTGACCGTTTATTCGGTAGAATTGCCGGCCGGAACCGCTGCCGTACCGGTTGTGGCCGCGAACACCGCCTGTTCATTCGCCACAATGGCCATCCAGAACAGTGCAACGCTTCCCGGCACCGCTTCGATACAGGTTACTGCACAGGACGGCACCACCAGAAAGAGTTATTCGGTGAATTTCACGCTGGCCAAAAATGACGATGCAAGCCTGTCCGACCTTAAAGTTTCGGGTACAACAATAACCGGATTTGCCCGTACAACATTGGTTTACAACATAATCCTTCCATTCGGCACCACAACTGTACCCCAGGTTTCAGCCACACTCAACGATTCGCGTGCCGCACAGCTGATTACGGCTGCCGCTGCCCTCCCGGGGACAACGTCGATTCTGGTGACCGCCGAAAACGGGGTTACCACACAAACCTACACTATTCAGTTCAGTGTGGAATCCGGCTCGTCGGAAGCCACCCTTTCTGACCTTAAGGTTGACGGCATCACCGTTGCAGGATTCAATCCCACCGTAACCGTGTATAACGTTACACTTCCGTATGGTACCACTGCCGTTCCCCTCGTAACCGGCAACCCAACGAGCAGTTCGGCTACCCGTGCGATAACGCAGGCGGCCGGTCTTCCGGGCCAGGCTATCGTAGTGGTAACCGCCCAGGACGGAACGACAAAAACCTACACGGTGTATTTAACGGTAGCCAGGAGCAATGATGCCATGCTGGCCGACCTTCGGGTTGATGGAGCCACGCTGGCGGGATTTGCGCGCAGCACCTTTGTGTATTCGGTGACCCTCCCCTTTGGCACTACCGCCGTTCCGGCAGTAACCGCCACCACCAGCCACGCCGGCGCTTTGGCCACGGTGAGCCAGGCTCCCGGCATTCCGGGAACAGCCATCGTTCATGTGGTTGCTGAAGACGGCATCACCGCAGTGAACTATACAGTAAATTTCGTTATGTCGCCAGCCTCCGCCGATGCCTCGCTTGCGAGCCTTCAGGTTGACGGACAGGAGATCCAGGGTTTTAATTCAGGCACCTTCTCCTATACTGTTGTTCTGCCATACGGGACCACCCGCGTACCCGATGTTCAGGCATTCACCGGCGAAACCCATGCAACCGTGGTTTATCTGCGGGCGCAGTCGCTGCCGGGACTCACAACGGTGCAGGTGACCGCACAGAACGGAAGCACGCGAAATACCTACTCAATTTATTTCGGAGTAGCTAAAAACAGTGACGCCTCGCTCGCCAATATCCATGTAAACGGGATACCCATTCCGGGATTCCAGAAAACCGGTCTCACCTATGCCATTACACTGCCCGCCAACGATACCATACCCCCTTCGATTATCGCCATCGCCAGCGACAACAACGCCATCGTTGAAATCAGCATGCCGAATGTTTTTCCGGGGACGGCAACCATCAGGGTAACAGCCGAGGACAGGCTCACAATCGCTGCTTATCAGCTGTTTATCAGCTATGGTTCGAGCGGGATTGACGACGGTTCACAGGAGAATAACCTCACCGTTTATCCGAACCCCAACAACGGAACCTTCACGTTCGATTACAAGACGGTTGGGCGCAACCCGATACGTGTATCGATCATTGAAGTGACCGGCAGGGTGGTCTTTGATCACCTGTATGAGGGGGGGCAGCCGCTTTCGGAGCAGCTGCAGGTTCCCGACAAAAATCACGGGGCTTACTTCGTGCGTCTGATCGACGGTACAAGCGTCAGCTACCGCAAGATTATTGTCGAATAAACTTCCCGAATCCTTCGAGGGCTCCGGTTACCCGGTACATGTACATACCCGGGGGGAGGCTTGCCGTTTCAGCAATTTCAAGATTCACCGTGCCGGCAGCCAATTGAAGGTTTCGCGAAAAAACCTGATTACCGGCCGCACCGTAAAGAATTATCGTTGCCATTCCGGACTGCAGGGCATTACCGCTAAGCCTGACGCTGCCGGTAGAAGGATTCGGATAAATCATGGTTACTGCTTCAGTTCCTTCACTCCCGATACCGCTTCCTCCTGTCACGGTAAGAGTCATTTCCTGATAACCGGTAATGCCGGCCCAATCTGTAAAACGCAAAGGCAAAGTATAGACGCCCGGTTTATCGGGTGTTCCGTGAAGGTCGCCATTGGCGCCCAAACTTAGCCAGGCCGGCCAGACCGGGTGTGCCAGGCTGTAGGCGGTATTCTTGGTTATACCGGTATAGTTGTGGCTGAGAAGCTGGAACATCAGGTTATCTCCGGCCGAGATCCCGGAAATCCATTCCATATCGGGTGTGGTGGCCATGTTACCGTAAAAGGCCGTCATGGTTCCGTCAGCCCGCAGTCGGGCGGCAAACTCAACAGGGATCCGGCCATCGGGATCGGTGGTTGCCTGCCAGCGCACGATCAACTCGGAAGCAGCGGACTCCCATGTAACTGTTTGGTTACTTGTAGGATACCAAAGTGTGCTCAGGAATGGGAAAATGCCCCTGTTCTGGTAAAAACGGAGACGGTTGTCGATTACATAGGGGTAAACAACTACGTTTGAGCCCATTGCGATTCCGCCATCGGCCAGGATGGTCACCTGCGTGTAGGTCTGGCCATAGAACGGGAAGGCAAAGGGAATGTCCACAACCCTCGAGGTGGTCCCCGGCTGAGTGAATACGGCGGTGCCTCCGGTGAAGCTCACCGGGGAAATGTCTGTTGATTCATTGAACCAGGCGGCGGGGTTTTCAAAACGGTACGGGCCCACGGATCCGTCGGCCACAAGCTGCGACCGGTATTCGGAACCAACCTGTGCATCATCGAGTGTCTCATTGAGCAGGTAGGGCCGCATCACCTTGATCTTTACAGGCACTGAAAGGCGGGTCACGGAATTTTTGGTTATGGC
This sequence comes from uncultured Porphyromonadaceae bacterium, assembly GCA_964457845.1. Lineage (GTDB taxonomy): Bacteria > Bacteroidota > Bacteroidia > Bacteroidales > UBA12481 > UBA12481. The sequence continues at coordinate 22,555 of CAYWHP010000023.1, forward strand.
GACATTTACCTGCGGACAGGTTGTTTCAACGGCACCGGAAGTATAGTCGATCACCGAAAATTTCCGGATCTCGCCGCTGTCGGAGGTGGCGGATGAGCGCTGCACCACCTCCAGGAAAATTTTCCCCTGACCGTTGGCGGGGAGATGATTGATCAACGGGGTAATATCAAGGCCGATCTCTATCTCATCGGAACCCGTCAGGATATCGCCCCGCATCGGCAGGGTATCTCCCTGGAAATTAAAGCAGGGGAAATCAATGGTATGCTCGGGTGCTGTGGCGTTCGGATCGGATGCCACACCGGCCTGAATTTTGATTCGTTTCCGGTGGTTGTAGCGGATGGTGGTTTTTATGGTAAGCTGAGGCTCATACGTCTTTTTCGGTTTCACAATCATGGCGGCATTGTTCCAGATACCCCCTCTGGCTGTGGTTTCGGCCAGCAGGCGGTACATCACCCACACTTTTCCGGCATTGCCCCATCCGGCGCTCCAGGAGTTCACCACGAGCATGGCACCGATTTCCCAGTCTTTCATGTTCACCACCCCATCGCCGTTGATGTCGATGTTATTCGTATAGCGGCCGTCGGCATTGTAATCGTAGCGCACCGAATCGTTCCAGCCGGCGAAAGTCATGGCGTGGCCCACATAGGGACCGTAACGGATGACAATATACTGCCCCTCTTCATCGAGGTTCTTGTCGAGCGGAATGGTTGGGATAACCATGTCGCCCGAACCGATCTGGAAATTGGCGAGGCCGCCGATCTGCGAACCGTTGAGGTGATCATTGAGCCAGTGTTTCAGGGTAAGGAGCCCGTCCGGTGTGGCAACATCGATGGCAAATACCTCATCAACACGGTTTTTCATGCCCCGGTAGTATTTATCGTAGCCATCCATCCAGTGGGTGTAATTTTGGCTGTAGGCTGAAAAATCGGGGTTAGCGGCGATGCCGTTGGCTTTCACCAGGTTCCAGCTGTCGAAATAGGAGACGCCCTGGCCGGCATTGGCAAAATTCAGGTAGTTATACACCGCCATCGGGCTGTACTGGTTGGCAGTCTCCTTGGAGCTCAGGTTACGGAGGTAATTGATCTCGTACGTAAACATGGTCCATATAGAGCTGGCCTGGTTGCAATTCCAGACATCCTGGCTGTAAATTTCGGGGAAGTAGATCTGGCGGGTATTGTCACGCTTGTATGGCAGTGGCCGGGTGGCATAGCCTGCCGGCAGGGTGATCCGCTTCAGCGAGGCCAGTGCCCGGTCATCTGTGGTGAGCGCGCTTTCCGTGGCCTGCTGCCCCGGGAGGCAGGTAAAAGTACCGAACAGTACTATCGAGAAAAGGAATTTTTTCATGGTTGAAGATCAATCGTTATCACGACAATATTAAAGTGTTTCCGGGATAATTCCCATCTTCTTCATTAAAAAGGTGGCGTTCAGGTTCTTACTTACACCCGGGCGGAGGAGGTAATCAAAATTCAGCTGACCTTCGTGTGTATCCACCTCGAAGCAGCGGTTGAGGAGCCTGTTGGGGTATTCTGTTTCGAGTTCACCGAGTTCCACATCGTGGGTGGCCGCCAGTCCGGAGGCACCGAGGTGGATAAGCCTCCTGATCAGGGCAGCTGATCCGGTGTGCTTATCGCGGGAGTTAGTGCCCTTGAGCATCTCATCGATGATGATAAAAGGCTTATCACCTGTTTCAGCGCGCCGGATGATTGCACTCAGCCGCTTCAGCTCGGCATAGAAATAGGATTCATCGTCGCCCAGGGAATCGTTGGTTCGCACGCTGGTATGGATGGCCACCGGCACCATGGAGAATGTGCGTGCGCAAACCGGAGCGCCGGCCATGGCGAGCACCATGTTGGTACCCACCATACGCAGCAGGGTTGATTTGCCGGCCATATTGGCACCTGTAATGAGGTAAATGCGCCCCTCACCGGTAAAGGAGAGGGAGTTATCCACCCGGCGTGCCGGATCGATCAGGAGATGGCCTCCATCCGAGATATTCATCGAAAAGGTGCCCTCCAGAATCTCGGGCCTGACCAGATCGGGGCGATTATGAGCCAGCGTGGCGAGGGAATTCAGCACCTCAAGCTCCCCGATTGCGGCGATCCACTTGTCCATTTCGCCGCCATACATTTTTCTCCACCGCTCGAGGCGGATCATCTGGAGGATATCCCACAGGAAAAAGGAGTTCAGGAAGAAGCTGACAATCAGGTTGCCCCTCACCTCGAGGCCCCAGAGAATGGCTGCCAGCCGGTCGAGTACGCGGCTCGACCTCAGGCTTCGGGTTTCAAGGCTTTTCTGTATGGCCTGCAGATGTGCGGTCTCGAATTTTTCCTCCTCGATACGTTTCAGCAGGGAGCTGTATTTTCGGAAAAGGCCCAGCAGTTTCTCGAGCTTCAGCTGTTCTCTGTTAATGATCCGGGTTCGGCTCACAATGAGGGCAACCGGAAGGAGGAAGTATACATACGCGGCTGAAGGGATCGACCATGGGAATGCCTCCGGGAAGAGCGCATGCAGCAGGGAAACCAGGGCGATGGTTACCGTGATGAAGGCGTTCAGGTAAATGGCTGCCGTGTAAAAGAGTTTACCGGAAAAACGGTCGGTTGCGTTGAGCCAGCCGCTGAAATCGGGTTCCTGCGAACTTTCGCGGTCCGATTCACGGGCGGTAGCCTGAAAATCCTGCCTCCACGCCGTTTTGCCGGCCAGCTCCGCGATGGCCTCCTGACGAAGCCGGATGGAAGCAGCATCCCTTTCGGGCTGCATCAAACGAGCGGCAAGCATTTGCCTTCCGCGCAGGGTAGCCGTGCGGTTAACCATTCGGAACAGGCTGTGCTCGCCGAAAATATCAAGATCGTAGCTGAAATCATGATGAAAATCGATAAAATCGGTGCCCGCGTCGAACGCGGAATGGTCGCCCTTCACGGCCCGGATCTCCTCGTTGTTGATGGTAACCAGCGTTTCGAGGAAACTTATTGTGCGCCGGAGGGCCACTGCTGTTTTGAGCAGGGCAAGAAATCCTGCGAGGGCCGCCACAGCGGGAAGCAGCAACAGCGGCAGCCGGAACCGGATGGAGCACCATAGTGCGGTCACAACAGCAACAAAGAGGACGAAACGGCCCGACGCGATCCAGGTTGAGCGGATCTCGAGCCGGATCTTTTCCTGTTCGAATCGGTGTGCCCTCCCGGCATAAAATTGTTCCAGTTCGTTTCTGGTGCGGTCCATAAACAATCGTTAAACGTATCTAAATCAGCGGGGTTCGCCAATAAGCCTGTCCATCAGTTTCCGTACTTTTCGCGCATGCCAGTTGAAGGCTCCCTTTCTGGCCATTACCAATTCCCCTTTGCGGCTGATAACGGCGGTAGCCGGAATGGTGCCCGTTCGAAGGCCGGCACCCCTTACGGCCCCTAACCACACCGGAAAGGTGTACCCATGCCTGTTCATATACTCCCGTACTTTGGCGGGATCCTCACTGGTAAGCATAACGAATGTTGCACGGTTCCCGTATTCCCTGAAGAGCTTTTCTATAGAAGGCATTTCGGCGCGGCACGGCGGGCACCAGGTGGCCCACTGGTTAAGAAAGATCACTTCACCGCGGAATTCGCTGAAAGGGACCGTCCGTCCCTGCATGTCGGTGAGCTGCCATGACCAGTCCTCCGCATCGAGCGGTGCAGCGGGGCCTTTGGAGCCATCGCTGCTGAACAGCGTTCTTACCCCTGCCACACCCGAAAGGATGAGGCTACGTGTTGAGGGGATGACAAGCATCACGATCAGCACGGCAAACAGAAAATCCGATATCAGCGGCCAGGGCTTGCTCAGGCTGTAACGGCCCGTGAAGTAGCTTTTTATGCTCATGGTGAAACCTTTTCGTAAAACAGTTCTTCAAAAGTAAACATTTGGCACTCTTTTGGATTCGTCCGTCAAGAAAGGGCAAAAACAAATGGTTGTTATCATGTATACAGATATTTTTATATATTGGCGTTCTTTCGTGAAATTTCCACTTAAAAACAACTTAATAAGGAGGATCTATGTTAACTAAATTTTTATCGTTCGTTTTGGTTTTGGGCCTGGTTCTGTCAACGACCCCGGCAAACGCCCAGGGCAAGTTTGAGTACATTGGCGCCGCCAAGTGTAAAATGTGCCACAACAAGCCACCACAGGGGGAACAGTACAACAAGTGGGCTTCCAGTGCACATGCTAAAGCCATGCAGTCGCTGAAGGGCGAAGATGCCAAGAACCCGAAGTGCCTCAAGTGCCATTCCACCGCTTTCGGCCTTACGCTGAGCGATACGCAGACCATCACCGTTGCTGAAGGTGTTTCCTGCGAATCCTGCCATGGACCGGGCAGTGCCTACAAATCGCCAACCGTTATGAAAGATCAGGCTAAATCGATTGCCAACGGTTTGATCATTCCTGACGAGAAGCTCTGCAAGAAGTGCCACAATGCCGAGAGCCCCACTTTCAAAGGGTTTGATTACAAAACGTATTCGGCTAAGATTGCTCATCCGAATCCGGCCAAAGGCAATTAATCCATTCGGTTGGATATAAAAAAACACCCCGGCGATTGCCGGGGTGTTTTTTTTTATGCATTAACCTTACGTCGTTGGGTTGTAGAGACGCATTATCATGCGTCTCTACGCGCATCACGCAGAGACGTTTATAAACGTCTCTACTTATATCCGAAGAGCATCGAATAGATAATGAATGCCACCAGGGTAAGGCCGAATGCCACGAACAGGAATCCGAATCCCCTGATGATGTTGTAATACCAGCTTTTGCCTTCCTTTTTTACCATCACCTTCTTCAGGCGTCCGCTCTCCTTGAGTTCATCGTACTCCCGCGGGCGGTCGTGCTTGAAGTCTTCGAACGGAACAAGGCCGGTGAAAATGACGGTATCCATCGGGAAAGCATCCGGGCGCAGGTGCGTATTGAAGAAATGGATGGTAAAGATGAACCCTACCGCGAGGAGCGCCTCATCGCTGTGGATGATCTGGGCAACGTTGATGAGCCAGCCCGGGAGGAACTTGGTGAAGGTTTCGGGGAACCAGAGGATGAGCCCTGAGAAGCCGATCACGGCAACACCCCAGAATACGGCCATGTAGTCGAATTTTTCCCAGTATGTCCATCTTCCGTAGTTGGGTTTCGGGCCACGGCCGATGAACCACTTGATGGTTGCGCCAAAATCGCGGAGATCCTGGGCATTGAACATGAGGGAGTTTTTGCCGAATACGAATTTCCCTATCGGAATGCGCTTTTTAATCTTGGTGCGTATCAGCGAGAAGAGGTGGAAAGCGAAATAGCAGAAGGTGATAAACGCACCAAACCGGTGGATTTTGCCGGCCACCTGTGCACCGCCGAGCAGCTTGGCGAAGAAGCTGGCCCACTCCATGTTCGAGAACTTCAGGATCATGCCGGTGAAGGCCAGCATGAGGAAACTGATGATGACAAACAGGTGGGTAAGCCGCTGACTTCTTGAAAAACGCTTAACGAAGTACTTGTCGGTGAGCGAGGCATCCCGTTTTTTCCGTTCCCTGAGTGTTTTCAGCGAGCGCGGGAACCAGAGGATGAGGTGAACGCCGAAAAACAGGAACACGCCGATCAGCAGGCTGGTCATTGCCCAGAAGGTATAGAAGAGCACACCGTATTTCTGCTTGTTGTGGTGGGTGGCGTGGGTAAGGTATCCGGTAAACCGCTTGTTGGCATCGGGGTGGCACTTCTGGCAGGTTACCACGATGTTGTTGCTGGCCACGGATGAATTGGGGTTGCTCACTTTAAGGATGGTATGCGAGCCGTGGCAGTCGGAACACTTGGCCGCCTTGGCATAACCCAGTGTATGAGCCTTGCCGTGGTAGGTGAGCATATAGGTTTCGGCGGTCTCCTTGTGGCATTTGCCGCACTGCTGGGTGACCTCGTTCATGAACTGGTCGCCTCCGGTTGAGCCGATATCGTGGGAGGTATGGCACTCCACGCATGTCGGGTATTTCTCTTCGCCCGTATCCTTTGTTATGGCATGATCACTCTTGATGTAGTCGTCGAATATGCCCTTATGACACGTTGCACAGGTTGCCGGAACATTCTTGGGGAAAATCGTCGACCGTTCATCGGTTTCCTTAAGAATATTGTGGGTTGAGTGGCAGTCGGTGCAAACGGCACTTACTGTTAACCCCTTTTCAATCAGTCCCTTGCCGTGGATACTTGATGAATAATCGACAAGGGTATTTTTCTGATGAAGGTCGGTTGTGGCATTTGCCTTACCGTTAGTCCGGTGGCAATTGCCGCACATGGTTGGGATATTGCCGCGATAGGTGGGCGACGTATCGTCGTACCGTGACTTTGCCTTGTGCGAGCCATGGCAGTCGGTGCAGTAGGGTGCATTGGAATCCTTCCGCTCATAGGCCTGTCCGTGACCGCTTCCGGCATACAGGTTCGCCACTTCGGCATGGCAGGTGGAGCAATCGATTTTGCCAGCCGTTTCGCAGGGTCGGGTGCGGTTTGATGACACATCGGAATGGCATTTAACACAGGCGATGTTTTTATGGACCGAGTTGCTCAGGTCCTTGGTATCCACCTTCATTGACACGAGTGAATCGCCTACCATTATGCTGGCAGTGCTGTTTTCGTGGCACTTGATGCATTCGCGGTCGGAGATGTTTGCCACGATGTTCTGTGTACTCACCCGGTGCGGAATGTGGCAGGTTGTGCAAACCGGGATGGCACCCGGCTTTTCTTCCCACAGCGCCCCTTTGATTATCTTGGTGTGGACCTGCTCGATGCGTGTGTGACACTGCATGCAGGTTTTGGCGATGTTGTTGGCCGAGATCGTTGAATTGGGACTGGTATGCGGAAGAACCAGGTGATTGCCATGGCAGTCGTTGCAGGTGGCCGAAACGATGAGTCCTTTTTTGAAAAGGCCGATCCCGTGCACGTCGGAGCTGTAATTTTCGAGAATGTTGTGCTCCGAGATGTTGTAAATTCTGGCGACAGGGGCACCTTCGCGGTGGCACTTGCCGCAGAGGACAGGAACGTTCATCTTGTAGGTCCTCGACTGCGGGTTGGTCTTGTTGAGGATGTCGTGCGATCCGTGGCACTCCTTGCAGTCGGGGGCATAGAGTGACTTCAGCCTTTTCGCCTGGCCGTGCACGCCAGCTTCGAACTGCTTTTCCGGTTCGGTGTGGCACTTGGCGCAGGTAACCGGCTGGAGTCCCTCCGGATGCGGAAACTCCGCGACGGCAGCATCCTCATGGCAGGCCACGCAGGTGAGATCCTTGTGTACCGATCCCCCGAGGCTCTTGGCCGTAACGTAGAGTGAAACCTTTTTGCCACCCTTATCCACGGAGAGGCCGGGATCATCGTGGCACATCAGGCAATCTTCGTTCGACTGAGCCAGGGCGGGAAGGTAGCTTGCGAAGAGGAGCACCGTCACCACAACGGCAAACCTCGTTACGCTTCTGATTCCTTGTATTCCTGACATTGTTTTAAATTTAGTTTGCTTCTTCGAACAGTTTAATTATCAAAATACTGATTATAAATCGATTTCGATTGTACGGTCGGTTGCCTTTTCGGCATGATATTCAAGCTTCACCTTCCCCTTGCCCGACACCAGGAACTGGTATTCCACCCTTCCGAAGGAGGGGATCTGGAAGAACTGTATTTCAGGCTTGTACTGTTTATAGGCAGCCTCGTTGCGGTAAAGGTCGGTAACCGGACCACCGGCTGCCACTTTACAATCCTTACCGCTGACTTTCAGCCAGTCCATGGGGTTGATCCGCAGCCGCACCGACTGGGAAGTGATGGATGACACGGCCCTGGAATTGGACAGGCGGACTTTGATTCGCCAAAGATTGTCGCCAATCTTCTCCTTTGCAAATACTTCAAGCCGGATTTCGGGCAGCTGGTAGGCGCTCAGGAAAACGGCCATTGCATTTCGGTGCACGAGATCCATGAGCATGAAAGGCTGTGGCAGCCGTGAATTGAACTTGCTCCATCCTCCCACCTCCACATCGCCGTAAAGCGGGTGTTTATAGGGTTTCCAGTTGGAATACATGGCACCGTTGGTGAGGTAGTCGCTGAACTTAATGCGTTCGGTAGAGCGCTCTTCGGCGGATGCAGGTTTTGTAGTATCGGCGCGGTAGGACTCGGTGTTCGACTGGAACAGTTCCCCGACGAGGGTGAATGCGCCAACCACATCATCGGTAAAATCACCGAAATCACCCCATGTTGTATAGAGGTCTTTCCATGAAATCAAATAGTTATAGCCCGGGATCATTTTTTCACCGTTTTTACCGAGGTAATCGAACACCTCGATATCGCGGCGGTCATATTCGGGCTGGCTTTTGCTGGTGGGTCCGCGCAGGATCATTCCGCCGGAATTGTGGAAAGCCCAGGCGACGATGATGTTTTTCCTTGCATACAGATAATCTGCCAGTGCCTTAAGGCCTTTTCCCTCGAGCGGGAAACTGCCGGCGCCGCCCTGCACGTAACCGGGCTGCCAGTTGTATGGGAAATTCCGGTTGGGATCGATGTATCCGGGTTCATCCTCATTCACACGGCCATCGTTGTCGTTATCGATACCTTCGGTGCCCAGCTGCGTGTATTCGCCTTTCTCGCCCTTCTCAACACGTATCATGAGCCTGGAATCTTTCGGGTCGGCGCGGTATTCGCCGAGGGTATCGCGGATGCGCATCTGGGTGATAAACCCATCGCCGTCGAGGTCCTCTGCTCTGTCTTCATCGATCAGTCCATCACGGTCGTCATCCTTAGGTATGCGGATACCCCTTCCCGAGCCGGCGTTACCGGCATCGGCGAACCAGTGCCAGCGGCCGTCGACATTCACGGTGGGAATACAATAGATCACGCTGCGGTCGACGGTTTTGGTTACGCGGTCGAGTTTGCCGTATTCAGTGAGAATGTAATTGAGGAAATAGAGGCATACTTCGGTTGCCTGCACCTCGTTGCCGTGGATGTTGCCATCCACATACATGGCCGGCTTGTCCTGCTCGGCACCGGTGGCAGGGTTGTTAACAGTGAGCGACCAGATATCGCGTCCCTCATCGCTTTTGCCCACGAGTTCCAGCCGCGTGAGTTTGGGGTATGCCTTATTGAGTGCCCGGAGGGCTTCGTTTACCTCATCGTAGGTGTAATAGCGGTCGAAACGCAGTGGCACCACTACCTGGGCGTTTTGTGCCGGAGACGTTAGCGTAGCGAGGGAGAGGGTCAGGGTTAGGGCCGCGAGCAGTATCGTTTTCATAATCAATTACCTCCTATCCTGATTGTTTTTTCACTGCCGAAAGCATTTACGGGAGCCACACGAACCTGTATATCCGAAGGTTTTTCGGCGCGGACAATCCAGGTGATTTTTCGCTGCTCGAAACCGCCGAGCCCCTCGAGGGGTGTTCGCTCGCGGCCGGAGATAAAGGAAATGTTGCTGCCGGTAACGGTGAGGATTGCGGGAGGCGGCACTTTGGTGCGCTGGCCGATGGCGAGGGGGAACGGGAGTTGCCTGGTGTTCCGGATCCAGGCGGTAAGGCGGTAGAGGCCGGCACCCTGAGGCTCCGACCGGAGCTCTTCGATCTCGAGCCGGGGGATCTTTGAGGCGAGCTCGTAGATCCATGGAACCTGCACGGTAAGGAGGGAATCCACCTGCCCGGCAAGCGGCAGTGTTTCCGCAAAAGGAACGTTTCCGCCGATTTCCACCTTGCCCAGCACGGGGTGGCTGAATTCTTTCCAGGGTACGAAGCCTTTGGCACCGAGGAGGGAATCGTTCCATACCATGAATGCGTTTTTAAGCGAATCCTTGGGTTTTGGCAGCGCCCACAGGTCCATGCTGAAGGTTGGCAGGCCGAGCTGGTAGAGCGACCAGAGCTCGAATGTGCCGTCCTTTTCGCGCTGCGGATCGGTGCGTTTGGCTGTCCAGCGCTTCTCTTTCAGGTATTTTTTGTACTGATCGGCCAGGGCGGTATACAGTTTGGCATCGGCATCAATGGGATTCACCACGGCGCCCATGTCGAGCATGCCGGCCACCATGGCATCATCTACGGTGGCACCGGGAGGCATGGTCGAGCGGAGCATTTCCTTTACTTCTTCGAGGGAATATGTTTTTTCAGGATCAGCATTCAGCATCTGTGCGTATCGCTGGGGAAGCCGGATGGCGCTGAGGTTGAGGGTTGATTTACGCCCCCCTTTCGGCGGCACCAGGCAGAAGTTGGTGGAGCCGTAGGTCATTGTCATCGCGATTTCAGGATGGGCGGTCATGAACTGCATAAGGCTGTATGTTTCGGTTTCGGAGCCGCACCAGGCACCGGTGCCCGGCTGATTGTAGCCATAGAGGAAGGGGAAGGTGATCCCCACGTTGGTGCCGCCGCGGCCATCCTCGTTGTATTGCCCGTCGCCGTCGTTATCGAGTCCCTCGGGATACGTTTTCCAGATGCCTTTTTCGCCTTTCAGGGGATCGGCGCGTTTCATAAGCCGGGGGTCTTTATCATCCGCTATCATCGTGCCGTCGGGGTCCTTCACGCGCATCTGGGTAATGAATCCGTCGCCGTTCAGGTCATCGGGGCCATCCTCATCGGTAAGCTCGTCCATGTCGTCGTTCCATGGCCTGGCGTTTCGTCCGTCGGCCAGCAGGGGTTTGCGGAAGATGCTCCCTGCCCCGTCGGGATTGCCGCAGGCCAGGATATACCAGGTAAGATTGGTGGTTTGATCCGGTTTGCCGAGCAGATCGCCGATCAGCCAGAGGGCCGCTTCACTGGCCAGTGGCGCGGTGCCCTCGAGGTTGGCGACCACCAGGATTGCCGGGCTGGTTTTTTTGGCCGACCCGGTTTCCCGTCCTATTTCAATAAGCTGATAGTCGGAGCCCTGGTATGTTTTACCAAGCTGGTGAACTTTAACAAGGCCGGGATTACCGGCAGAAAAAGCAGCAAGTTTTGCCGCGATGGCCTCCGGAGTATGCCAGGGCCCGGCGGCCTGCTGCTGGGCAGTGGCTGGAATGGCAGCCATTATCAGCACCGCAGTAATCACCACCAACCTCACCCGAAACGTATGCATATGGCTCCTCTCTCTTACTTGTTATTACGTATTACATGCCTTTTGCCTTATAATCTTAAGAGAGACGCATTTATGCGTCTCTACAGAGACGCATGTATGCGTCTCTACGATTCCTTATTTTCATGCGCCGACTCATCCTCATGATACCCGGTAACCATGGCCTTGTAGTGGTCGGTTGGTTTCTTGCCCATGGTGGCAAAATAGAGGTGAATGAGGAGGAAGATGGAAACGCCGAATCCGCCGAGGATATGTAGGAAATCGGTAGCGGCGAACCCGTTGATGCCGAGCCACTCTTCAACGATAACTTCCGGGAATAGCAGGGCCCAGCCTGTTACTATGATTACCGGAACGAGGAAATACATCAGGCCTGCATAGGTTACCTGCTGGAGCGGGTTGAACTTGCGGGCGCTGCCGATTGGGAACGGGGCCTCCTCTTTTTTGAAAAATCCGATAGTGTAGTAATACATCTGTTTCCAGAGGCGCTGGCGAAAACCGCGGAACTGGATTACATAGTTGAGACCGTTTCCGGTAAAGAGGTTGCCGAGGATAAAGAAGATATAGCTCAGCGAGAGGATGACCCCTGAAATATTGTGCATCGAAACGGCGATATCGAAACGGATGCGGGTTGCATCAGGGGTGGCAAAGTGCATACTGATGCCCGATACGATAAGGATCAGGCAGAGCAGGGCATTGGTCCAGTGCCAGAGCCGGATCCAGATGGGATATAAATAAACTTTTCCGCTCATATTATTTCTTGATTATTCTGATTATGGTGTGGATCCCTATACCTGCAACGGCCAGTCCAAGGATAATGAAACTGAGCAGGTTAAGCAGCGGGCTGGGGTTTGTGCCGACGGCAAAATCCTGGTTGCTCACGATGGAGCTAAGCAGGCTTTTCCCCTCGCGGGCCTGGGCCAGCTGGTACTTATAGAGGGACTGTTTGAGCCTGGAGTTTGCTGAATGGCATTGTGCACACATTCTGACGGCTTCTTCCTTTGGCCGGATGTTGTGCGCCACAAGAACGTCCTCCCGAATTTCGGCGTGGCATTCGATGCATCTGACATTGCGGAAATGGTTTATGGGATTCGGCAGCCACTCGTGTTTGGAAATCAGGGATGATTTCGGATCGCCGTAAAGGATGTCGAACTTCCCCATTCCGGAATGGCACTCCAGACAGATGGAGTTGTCGTAGGCCACCACGTGGCTAAGGGTTTCCCGGCTCCGGGTGGTGATGTTATAGCTGTGCGGGTTATGGCACGACCAGCAGGTGGCGTTTGCGCTCTTGCTGGTGGCGTGGACGCTCTTGTTATACTCCTCGGTAATGCCGGTAAAGTTTATCGGCGGGGTATCCTCCGTATCACTGTGACAGTCGGTGCAGGCCAGCATCGTTTCGAGCTTGAGGTCGGACTTGTGCGGAAGGGTTGAATACTCCGATGAGTGACAGTCGGTGCAGGTGAGCGATTTATGGTTGTTATGGTAGAATGCCAGTGTATCGATGATCAGGTCCTTAAACATCTTGTGTTTGATCACCTGACTGGAATCCAGGTTGGAGTATGTATACCACCGCTTGCCATGGCAGCTGAAGCAGAGGTCGTTTGCCGGATTCGGCTCATAGGGGGGGATGCTGTCCTGGGCCTGGACCGCCAATCCGCATGCCAGGAGGAGAATTAATAATATGGTTTTGTATTTCATGGGCTAATTAATTGAAATCATGAGCCTTAACTATAGAAGGAGGGAATTTTGAGGTCGGAGATTCGAGGACCAGTTTTGAATTTTGAAATTGAATAATCAGGGAACTCCTGCAAGAGCCCCTGGTTTTGGAACTTCAAAATTCAAAACTGGTCCTCGAATCTCTGACTTCAACCTTCATCATTTAAAACCTCACGGTAAGGTTAAATCCCAAGCGTATCCCCTTCAGTCCTTCAGAAACCCCGTACTTGTTATAAGCAAAGTTTTTCTGCTGGGTGATCTCGGTTGAGTTCGAAACAAACACCATAAAGCAGTGGGTTGGTGAACCGATCTCGAGACCAAGGCCATAGCTGGGTTTCGGGGTTCCTACCTTTTCGCCATCGTATTCCACATCGCCGAGAATGGCAAATCCCTGGTCATAGGTGGCGATGATCGACATTTCGTTGTAGACCTTGTAGCGGCCTCCTATTGAAATACCGGCGTAATCGTTCCGTTTGGTGCTGTCGACAGCATTAAAGTGACTGAACGAGGGGGAAACCTGCAGGCTCAGTTTGCTGTTGAATTTCCGGGAGATGATCACCTGATTGAAGTAGGAGATACGGTTTACAAAAGCCGTGTCCTTACCGAAAACACCCTTGTCACGGGCGTCGATGGCCATTTGCGTCTGAAAGCCGACCGATACGGGCATTCCGGTGCGCTTCTGCTGCAGGATGATGTATTTGGCATAGATGTCCTGCATCTTATTGTACCGTTCGGTACCGAACCCTACTGACAATCGTTCGGAGATGCCGTAGTTGAGGCCGAGGCGGATGTTCGAAGCGGCATAGATACCTGCCAGATCGGTAAAACCATTGTTCATGGTACCGAACCTGTGGTGGATGAGCAGCTCGAGGCCTCCTTTGTATGGACCCATGTTCGTATTCTGGTCGATCAGGAGCGATGAGTTGAATGTTTCGGTAACCGGGCGTCGGTCGGGACCGGCGGCCTGATCATCCTGTGAGAATACCTGAGCGCTGAAGGCCAGGCAAATACCCAAAACTGTGATGCGAAGCATATTGATAGTATTTTTCATGATTATTCCTCCGGTTAATTTTTCAGTGCACCCTGGAGAATCCAGGTTTTGATAAGGTCCTTTTCGGCCGGGGTAAAGCTGCCGGCACCGTTATGTTTTTCGTCGATTTTCTGCACCAGCGGGCTGGCGAGGTTTTTGGCAACCACCGAACCTTTGGATATCATGGCATCGTATGATTTATCCTTTCTCAGGTCGGGGGCTGTTGAACCGCCGTGGCACATGGTACAATTGTATTTTGCCCAGATCGGTTCCACTTCGGTTGCATAGCTTACGGGCACGATCTCGCCCACGGCGCCTTCGGTAATCCATTTCAGGATGAGCGTTTTCTGCGCTTCCGTTACGGAGGCTGAGTTATGGCCGTCGTTGATCTGCTTGAGCAGTTTGCTGTTGGCGGGCGTTACGGTATCGACCATACTGAGGTTCATAATTGCGGTATAGGCTTTTCCGGCTGTGAGGTTCAGTTTGTTCGACGAAGTATGGCACATGGTGCATCCGGCCTGGCTGAAAATCGGCTCTATTTCCGTTACAAAGTCAACCGGGGTATCCGGAATGACCACATCTTTCGGCTCGATGGTGACGTATTCACATCCCACGAGACCGACGATCATCATACCTGCTAGCAGGGTTGCGATTTTTGTGATTTTCATAATATGTGTCTTGTGATTTAGTTAGCAATATAAGAAAAAACAAAAGGCTCTAAACGAGTTAGAGCCTTTTGATTTAGTATGATAGACGACTATTTGATCGCATCCAGGGAGTTAACCAGGAGGGCCTTGGCGTACTTATAGTTGTGTGCACCCAGACTGCGGTCGCCATAGATCAGTTTGTAGTTGAAGAAAGCGCCCGCTTCCTTGGCTGTCCATGGGCTCATTTTACCCGGTTCCTTATTGTAAACAAGGGCTAAGTGGTCGGTCGGGTTGAGGAGTTTGAGTGCGATCAGGCGGTCTTCCAGCTGCTTGTACAAGCCGGCGATTTCAGTCTGCTTGCCGTTGATGTCCAACGATGTAGCATCGGCATGGCATTTTTTGCAGGCATTGAGGTTGACCTTTGAACCGTCTTCGCTCTTGATCCTCCAGGTATGGCCGCCGGTTTCGGTGCCTTCACCCTTAGCCATGTGGCAGGATGAGCAGGTAGCAACACCTTTGTGGTTGGTGTTGGTGTACGGCAGTGTTCCTGCATATTCCCAACCGTCAGAACCGTTGAGGATGTGTGACTGGGTTCCGTAGTGTGGTCCCCAGCGGCTTGTGGTAACCTTGTATTCCTTCTCACCTGTAACCGGTACCGGGAAGTCGGTTCCGCGCGGGCGGGCCTGGTGGCAGTAAGTGCAGGCGTTGGATGAATTGCCGAAGTCGATCGTCGAAGCATGGTTGTTGTAGATCAGGCTAACCGGTTCTGCATGTCCCAGTGCATAATTCGGGAAATCAACCGAGTCAAGGGTGCCGTGGAAATCATGGCAGGCATCGCACTGCAGGGCAACCGGGGCGGCAGGAATCATAGTCAGGGTATCCCGTCCGGTCAGTTTGGTTTCCTTATAACCCTGGTAGGAGTGGCACATACCGCAAGGGTTGCGGTTGCCTTCTTCAGCCCAGTATTCACCTTCACCGTGAAGTGAAGTTTCGAACTGTGCTTCAACGGCGCTGAATGTAGCCGTATTGTGGCACTTCACGCAGAATGCATTGGCATCCTTGCCGTTTGTACCGTTGGTACCGTTGGTACCGTTAGTACCATCTTTTCCTGCCGGACCTACGGGTCCTTCGCACGCGGGGAAAAGAACCACCAGGGAGAACAGCGCTAATCCGCTGAACAGTAGTGAGTAAATTCGATTTTTCATAAAAGAGAATTTTTGTTGATAGTTTGATTCGAAAGTACCTGTTAATTGCTGAACAGCACTATTTGATATATTGATATGTATACATCTCTGCTATGAAATTTTTCATTATCCAACTGATTTATATCTTTGTTGGCCTGATTAAAATCAACTAATCTTTGATATAAATCAATAATTGATATCTTAGTGCTTAATATCTGATTGGAACAACGGATGACAGAACCCACGACGCCGGACTCCTGCCTGCATTGCCTCCAGAAATGCGATGCTTTTCAGGCGCTTAACTCGAACGAGATGGAAATCCTTCACGAAGCGAAGTACGATACCGTATACCGCACCGGTGAAGTAATCGCCAAGCAGGGGGCACCGATATCGCACCTGGTAAGTTTGAACGAAGGGCTCGTTAAGGTGGTTCTTGAAACGCCCGGCGAACAGGACATCATCATATCACTGGAAAAACCTGTTTTCATACTCACCGGACCCGGTCTGTTCGTCGACAACCGATATCATTTCTCCGTAATCGCGCTGTCGGAATGCCGTACGTGCTATCTGGAGATTCAGCAGCTGCACCGGCTGATCGACACCAATTCCGAATTTGCCAGGCGTTTTTACAAAAATGTCGGTGAGAAGGCCATCCAGCTGTACAATCGCATCCGCAGCCTGAACCAGAAAAATATGGCAGGGAGAATCTCTGAGGCACTCCTGGTGCTTCAGAAATCCATTTTCGAAACCAACCCGTTCGAAATGATCCTTACCCGGCAGGAGCTTGCCGAGTTCACCGGGATGACCAAGGAGTCGGTAAGCCGGATCCTGAAGGAATTCAAGGAGGAGGGGCTTATTGAGATTGAGGACCGGATGGTGGAGATACTGGATTTCGAGAAGATGAACTCCATTTCCCGCAAAGGATAGACTCTCCCAGGTGAGAAGGTTTGAATGCTGAGGTCGGAGATTCGAATTCCAATTTTGAATTTTGAAGTTTCAGGATAAAGTACCGCAGAAGGTTACTTGTTCCTTATAATTCAAAAATCAAAACCAAGGTGCTGTCGCCGAAGCTCGACTTTGAACTTGTAATTTCTGAATTCAAAACTGGCCTTCGAATCTCCGACTTCCTCATTTTTGAATTCTAACCTCCTAACCTCCTTTGATGCAGCGGACGGAAAACCCCGCCTCCACATTGGAGAAATACCGGTACACCCCATTATGAAAATAGCCCAGGTAGCGATACCAGGCACTGTGATCGCTGCTGGGGGAGGAGGTCCAGAAAAAGGCATTGAATCCCTTTTCGTAGAAACCGCCGGCGGCCTGCCTTCCACCTGCGGGGATACCGCTAAATCCGCTTGAATTTGTTCCGTTGCCCGTATTGCCTTCGAACTTTTCCCAACCTCTTCCCGACTTCATGGATTTACCTGCGGTATATTCCCCGCCAAGGCTGTTCACCAGAATGTCCCACTCGCCATCGTCGGGGATGTGCCATCCTTCGGGACAGGCCATCATGGCAGCCGTCCAGTTGTAGAATACCCCGTAGTCGCGATATTCTCTGGTATTGGCAGCTTCAGCCGCCGTGCGACCCTCATATTTGTATACATAATATAAAGAAAGGGTATCAGAGCCCTCTGCTGAAGGATATACGGACGGCAGCCAGTCAAGATTTTCCGCCATCACGATCTGCGTTCCGATCCGGATCCACCGGTATTCCCGCGCGTCGCGGGTATCGGTGAACCATCCGGAATCACCTGTAAAGTCATCCTTCCGGCATGCGCAGGCCAGCAACAGGCAGCCGGCTATGATGACGGCTGACAACCAGGCGGGTGCGCGCCCGAATTTCATGATCAGAGTTTCAGGAGTTCAACCCGCCGGTTGAGTGCCTTGTTGGTAGGCGTATCGTTAGGCGCAACCGGCTGACTTTCGCCCTTCCCGTCGGTCTCGATTCGTGAGGCATCAATGGCGAAACTCTTCACCAGTTCATTCTTAACCGAAGCTCCGCGCCGCTTCGAGAGATCGAGATTGGCGGCATCAGCACCATCACCATCGGTATGACCAACGATTTTAATCCTGACACCCGGGTTGTCGGTGAGAATGGAAGCGATTCCCTTGAGCGTGCCGTATGATTCCGGCTTCACTTTATCGGAATTCGAATCGAAATAGATCCCGTACGTCACCAGTTTACCCTCGGTGAGCAGCTTATTCCGCATATCGGGCAACCCGGCGGCCAGCCTGAAATTGCCGATAAGCGGCGCAGAACCGTCCGACATTTCAAACCGAAGCATGTTGATAGCGATGCCCTCGGGTATTCCCCTGGGTACATCAAAAACCTTTGATTCATTAATATACATTCTCAGCCGCTGTTTCTGAATCCAGAAGGCCACATGGTAACGGGTATTCTCTTTCACCTCAAAATCCTTGCTTCCGGAAAGGACATACTGTCCTTCGCTGTAGTTGGTGAAAGACGATGCGGTAGCGGTAATATCCGTCTTTATTCCGGCAGTGCCCGGGATGGCACCACCCTCCTGCGGGTTTTTCAGGTCGCCCGCAACCAGGTAAAACCCGAGGTTGAGGTATTCCTTTTCCGGGGTAACCAGGGTGACCCAGTCGAACTCCACCGTAAAGTTTTCAGGAAAATTCCCCTTGGTTTCAGGGATGTAGAAGCCCTCGCCGTTGGGCTGAAACCACTTGCCCGGAAATAGGTTGGCCGTAACCACCTCACCGGAGCCGTTTGTATTCCATTGTGCAGGAAAATCACCGGTTTCGTCCTGACTGAAATCATCGAAAAAGAGGACCTTCTCCCCCGGTACAAAATCGTATTTCGAGAATGTCTGCAGCGATGGAGCCTGCTGCTGTGCAACCTGCGCCACCTCGGCGGCTTCTGCGGCTACGGCGGCAGCCTCGGCAATTGTACTGTCACGGCTGGCGGCTTCAACGGCTGTGCCATTTTTTTTGTTAATACTGTCGACAACGGCACTCTCCACCTTATTCAACTGCTTGTCGATTGCCTGATCGATGTTGTTGTTCACCTTATTAATAACCTTGTTCCTGACGGCACGCCGGACGTCGAGGATCTGTGCGGGGGCACCCGAAGCGATGAAGCTGAGCCCCAGAAAAAGCAGGATACGGATGTAGGTTCTCATGGTCTGATACTGTTACTGTTGGGTATGATGCAAAAGGTAAAAGGCAGGTGAAGTAACAAATTTACTTCAGACCGGCAAAATAAAAGTAAAGGTGCTTCCCTTACCGGGCGCTGATTCCACCATGATATGGCCACCCATCATCTCCACGTATGCCTTTGAAATGCTGAGCCCCAGCCCGGTTCCTTCAATTTCCCTGACGTGCTGGCCCTGCTCGCGGATGAACCGGTCGAAGATTTTCAGGTGGTTTTCCGGGGCAATTCCGGAACCGGTATCCGTAACAAAAAACTCAATCGAATCGGACAGGCAGTTAAATCCGAAGGTGATCCGGCCCTTGCTGGTGAACTTGATGGCATTCTTGATCAGGTTAACCATCACCTGGTTCAGCTTGTCGGGATCCGACATGATGGTGCGGCATTCCGACTCGTTATCCTTCACCAGTGTCAGCACAAGTCCCTTCCGGTTTGTTTCGGCCAGGAAAAAGGCATAAAGGTCATTCATGATGGCGGCCGGGAAAGTTTCGCGGATATTTACGCTCATCTGGCCGGCCTCGATTTTCGAAATGTCGATGAGGTCGTTGATCAGTGCCAGCATCCGCTCACCGCTCTGCTGAATAATACCGACGTAACGTTTCTGTTCGTCGCCCGTAAGGTGCGGGTCTTCCAGCAGTTCCGCAAAGCCGAGGATACCGTTCATCGGCGTCCGGATCTCGTGGCTCATATTGGCGAGGAAAGAGGATTTAAGCCGGTCGCTCTCCTCAGCCTTCTCCTTGGCTGCCGCCAGGAGCTGGTTGGTTTCCAGCAGGCGAAGCTCGGCTGTTTTCCGTGCCGTGATATCCTCGCTGATGCTTACGAAACGATACAGCGTCCCCTGCTGGTCGAAAACCGGATAGGAGCGGTCGAGTATCCAGCGAATATCCCCGTCGTTCCGGATGATCCGGTATTCTGCCGATACAGCTATACCGCGGTCGCGGCTCGCATTGAACACCTCATTCACCATCTCGATATCGTCGGGATGTATCGGCTTTTTCCAGCCAAGCCTGTCGGTGTATGCACTTTCAACGCTCATACCATAAATTTCCTCGTAGGCAGGACTTACATAGAGGAGCTTCCTGGTAATCCAGTCGGTGAGCCAGAACACCTGGTGACTGTTTTCCGTGAGCTGCCGGAACCGGCTTTCGCTCTCCACCAGCTTCTCGGTGCGCCTGTTCACCTCCCGTTTAAGCGTCCTCGACCAGGCGATGGTGCCAACCAGCAGCACCAGCAAAGGCAAGAGGATAAAAAGTGAGTATTTAATGAAACTCCGGAAAAGGTAAGATTGTTCCTCTGTATTTCCGAGCCACTTTTGATAGATCTCACGGTACTCCTCGGTGTTTTTCAGCTTCTGATAACCTTCATCCAGCTTCTCAAGAATCTCGGGGTTCCCGTCGAGCACGGCAAAGCAGTACTCCCGCTCAACGCGGCAATTATGTGAAATCCGCAGGTTTCCGAGCGGTAACCGATCCAGATAATATTGCGCCAGGCGCCCGGGCACAATGGCAAAATCCGCCTCACCAGCGGCAAGGTAGCGCAGAACATCAAGCTGCGATTTTAGTTTTATTATCGATCCCGGTTCGGCTTCCGATGCGAACTCTTCCGCCAGCTTATCCCCCGAAGCCACCAGGATCGACTTGCCTTTCAGGTCGGCCAGCGCTGCCGGTTCGTGATCCGTTTTGCGGTAAATAACCTCCTGCATCACCATATTGTGCATGGCCGAAAAGTCGAAAATGGCATCGCTGCTTTCTGAATAGTACATTCCCGTAACGACATCGATCCTGTCATTTTCGAGGGATTCCGCCAGCTCGTCAAGTGGCTCCAGCTGGATATCGATTGAAAGGTTTTCCACTCTTGCGATAGCCCTGATCAGCTCGATATTGAATCCGACCGGTTCGCCGTTCTCATCGAGAAACTCAAAAGGAGGGAAACCAGAATCTCCGCCCACCCATATCCTGCTTCGTCTGAAATCAACCTGTTCATTGCTGCCAAACCATTTGTCCTGCAGCTTGCGGAGCGTTCCGTCGCTTATCACTATCGCGAGCCCGTCGTTGAGCTGATCGAGCAGTGCACCGTTGCCTTCAGCAGTGGCAAAGCAGTAACTCTGATTAAAGCCGGGCACCGGCAGATCAATGGCCCGCAGGCCGGTAATACCCTCGCGGTTCATCACCCCCGCTGCCACCAGCCGCTGGGTGACCATAACATCATGCCTGCCGGATGCCAGCAGCTTCAGCCCCTCGGCAACGGTAGGCACCTTAATGAGCTTCGACTTACCGCTTGCACCCAGAAAGTTTTGAATATATCCCTCTTTCAGTACGATGATCTCCTTGCCTTCGAGCTCAGCCAGCTTGGTTACAGGTTCATCGCCTATCCGCATAAAAACCCCGGCATGCCCTTTAAGATAGGGAACTGTGAGGTCGAACAAGTTTTCCCGATCGCTTCTTTTTACCACAAAAGGAATGGCATCAATGGCACCCGCAGCCAGATCGCTCACCAGCCTATCCCATCCCATCGGCCTTAAAACAACATGGCTTCCCATCTTGTCGGCAGCGGCACGAAAAAGCTCAACGGCAAAGCCATCGGCTTCACCCCGCGCATTCAGCATGCTGAATGGCGGGTATTCGGTTTCAACCCCAACCACAATCGTATCCCGCACGGCCATGGGCATGCTATCCTCCATAATACTTTGCGGGAAAGCCCTCATCTGACAAAACAGCAATGCGATGAAGAACAATCCTGCCGGAATCCGTAACATTCTCATTTATACTTTCTTAACATCCACGTGCCCATACCCGCAATTCACTGCCTCAAATTACTTTGATTTCCTATATCTTGTGGTCCTGCGCACTGAAAACTTTACGGACGCAACCATTTTTCCGCAAAATGGACAATGAAATGAAACAACGGCTATACTGTTCTTTCCTGATTATTCTTCTCGCAATGCCGCTTTCTGCCCAAACTGCCGGAACCTCTTCGCGCGGGCTCCACAACCTGCTGGAGCCGCTGGGCGGGTCGGTAAGCCTTTCGGTGTGCACCTATGACGGCGCCGTGATGAAGGAGAAGTCTGTATTCCGGGAGGGCCGCCTGGTGACGGGCGGCGGCGAATGGTCGTCTTCGGTTACTTACCGGGACGTTCCCGGCTCCCCGGATGCCATCAGCATGGAAATAAAATTTACACTTGAAAAAGGTGCCGCGCCTTCATCAGGGGTTGCGGCGGCTTTTGATTTCACCGGCTGGAGCACCGGCAATTATGTGATGATCCCGGCATCGGTGTACAATGGAAACCGAAACCGGGTTGTGGACAGGAGTTATGCCACCGGGCTCGACCGGGCTGACCTCTACCGGCGTGACCTGCCGCTCACCACGGTGCCTTTGCCGCAGCTGTCGCCCGAGGCAGGGCAGCCGTCGAAAATCGAGGTGACCGCCTGCAATGCCACCACCCCGGCGGTATGCTTCTTCAGCCCGTCAACCGGGCGCGGCTTCATCCTGCTCGCGGAGCAGGGCATCCGGCACAATGGACAGCTGATCGATAACGGACTGATCGTGGAGGAGAACGCCGACCGAACGAGGGCCGTGATCCTGGTGACCGCGCCGGGCGTGCGCTCACGCAAACCGGAATTCATCGGGTTCAGTCCGAGTCCCGACAGGGGAATCAACTGGAAGGAGGGTGATTCGGTGACGCTGCGGCTGCAGGTGTATTCGTTTAAATCGCAAGGCATTCCCGGGTTGCTCAACCGTTTTATGACGGTGCGGAAAGGGGTGACGGGTGCCAGTTCACCGCGCAACCTGATGCCTCTGAGTGAGGCCAATCGCCTGATGACCGCCAATATTGACACCCGGTTTTACGAAGGGAACCCGTTCCGGTTCTATTGCCCCGAAAATGCCGACTGGATATCGTTCGGCTGGGTGGGCGGGCTGATGAATACCTATCCGATGATTCTCAAGGGCGATGAAAAGCGCCTGGAGCGGGTAGCCTCGACCTTTGATTTTGCCATTCCGCGCGCGCAGGGCAAGGCAGGCTATTTTTACGGGGCGCTCAATTTCGACGGGAAGTGTTTCGGCCGGGAGGGATACGACGAGTTTCCGTGGATCACCCTCACCCGGAAGAACGGCGATGTGCTGCTCTGGATGGTGAAGCAGTTCGGCCTGCTGAAGGCCATGGGCCGGGCAGATTTTATCCGGCCGGCCTGGGAGTTGAACATCAGGCGCCTGGCGGACGCCTTTGCCGGCACCTGGAAAACGTACGGCCAGTGGGGGAATTTCGTGAATATCGATACCGGTCAGGTGGCCGTGTACAATACCAGCAGCGGCGCAAGTGCCGTTGCGGGCATGGCCATGGCATCCGTTTATTACGGGGAACCGGCATACATGAAGATTGCCGTGGAGGCGGCCGACTATTACTATCGAAATGATTTCCTTGCTGCCGGGATGACCACCGGAGCCTGTGCGGATATCCTGCAGAATGCAGATGCCGAGTCGGCCACCGCGCTGATGAACTCGCTGATGGTGCTGTATGAGATCACCGGCGACAGGCAATGGCTCGAGAAATCGCGTAACCTGGCCAACCTGCTGGCCACATGGGTGGTATCGTACGATTACGAGCTCCCGCCGGAAACCGAGCTGGCCCAGCTGGGAGCACATCTGGCCGGTGCCGTTTGGGCCAGCACCCAGAACAAGCATGGCGCACCCGGGCTCTGCACCTCCTCGGGGGATGCCCTGTTTAAAATATTCCGCGGCACCGGCGACCGCCGGTATGCCGACCTTCTAAACGACATCGTGCATGCCTGGGCCGAGGGGGTTCAGCCCGACGGCCGCATCTCCGAAAGGCTCACCTACTGTGATGCCGACAGCCGGGGATCGCGTGGCACCGGCTGGAAAACGGGCTGGAACGAGCTGAACGGCGCCCTCATGGCCATCGAGCTGCCGGGCATCTATGTGCAAACCGACAGCGAAGTACTGTACGTGCTCGATCACCTAACCGCCCGCGTGCTGAGCCGTTCCGCCGGCGGCGTGGAGCTCGAAATCACCAACCCCACCCCGTTCGACGCGGAGGTCTCGGTGATGGTTGAGAGCCGGGCCCGCTCGCAGAAGCCCATGGCCCCTTTTGCGTTCCTGGGCTGGGAGAAGGTGGGGGTGAAGGCGGGGGGGAGAAGAATCGTGATGGTCGTGACGCGTGACGCGGGGGAATCGTGATGCGTGACGCGTGACGCGTGACACGTGACGCGGAAGAAGGGGACCCACCTCCCGGCCGCCGGTGTCTGAAGAGTACCCACCTCCCGGCCTCCTCCCTGCTGGCAGGGAGGAGGTGCCCTCCAGCATAAATTCCAGGTAAGTTTGAAGATAGTACCGTTAGGATAGGTCTGAAATAGGAAATGCTACAGACGGAAGAATTCCTTCCCGAATTCCAGGTAAGTTGTCATGATGGGCACCTCCTCCCTGCTGGCAGGGAGGAGGCCGGGAGGTGGGTACCCTTCAGTCACCGGCGGCCGGGAGGTGGGTACCCTTCA